>JBOFFC010000075.1:0-9757 GCA_051648405.1 Lacipirellulaceae bacterium | reverse complement strand
TCGCTGGTACGCCGCCGGCGGTGGGGGGCTTCGCTGGTGTAGGTGGCGCCGGTGGAGCCGGAGAATCGAGTTTCGCGACGGGTGGCAACGGCTCCGGTGGGGATGCGGGGGGGTTGGGGCCTGCCGGTAGGGTCGGCGGAGTCGGCGGACGCGGTGGCGATGGCCTCGGGGGACGCAACGAGAGCAACCAGTTCCTGCTTACCGGCGGCGCCGGGGGATCGAGCGGCAGCGGCGGTGGCGGAGGGGGGGGCGGCTCGGCTGGGTCTGCCGGCGGCGGCGGCGGTGGAGGCGGTGGAGGCGGAACGGGGGCAATCTTCATCACGGAATCGGGCGCCGCCGGCGGGAGTGGCGGCTTCGGCGGCGCGGGTGGCGATGGCGGCGCCGGCTCGGCGGGGAGCAGTTCGACCGCCGGTGGCGCCGGCGGGGGCGCCATCGAGATCATCGCCCAGGGCCGCATGAACCAGTTCGGCGCCATCACCGCCCGTGGTGGCGCCGCATCCCAGGCGATCAACATCGTGTTCGCCCCGCAGCAAGGCAGCGCCGGCCAGGGGGGCGGCTTCGGCTCCCCTGGCGGCACAACCGCACTGGGCCTCGGCGGGGCCGGCGGCGCGGGGGGGGCGGGGGGGCGTGGCGGCGCCGGAGCCGCCGGCGGCCTTGGCGGCACAGGGGGCTCCGGCGGCGGCGGGGCCGGCGGGACGATCCTCCTCAAGGGGAGCTACTTCCGTGGCGCCGCGTCGACGTCGGTCGATACCTCCGGGGGGAGCAGCCAGTCCGCCATTGGCGTCGGCGGCGCCGGCCGTTACCTCGTCGCCGACAACGGCGCCTTCCCGCCAAACGTCGGCGCCGTCACGGGGTCGGTCCACCAGCGTTTCCAGGGACTCGGGAGCGCGGACGCCAACCCCTTCGTCCTAGGGGGGACCTGGGTGACCCCGAACCTGCCCGACCTGACGGGGGGGGCCGACGTGTACGGCGTGCTCGAGTCCACGAATGCCGACTCCGCCTACTTCGCCGGGGTGCGCAGTTTCGCCCCCGCCGGCGCGATCGCCGCTCTCGTGCGCAACAGGACGCTGCCGACCGGCGAAGTCTTCGACTCGACCGACGCGTTGATCTTCGTCAACCTCACCAACACGTTCCTGTCGGGCGCGCAGCTCGGCGCCACCGTGGCCGGCGACCCTTTCGTCCAAGCGCCGCTGCGTGTGCAGGGTTTCGCCCGCAACCCGGCCTTCGGCGGCTCGGGCCCCGTCCCCTACAGCTTGGCGCCAAAAGCCGCCTACGCGACGCTGTTTCCGGATTCGAGCCAACTCGGGGGCGTCCTGGTGAACGCGAGCGCCGGCGGCGGCACGCTTCGCGGGCTGGAATGGGACACGCTCGACGTAGCGTACCTCTTCGCCCCTCTCCCCGGGGACTACAACAGCGACGGCTTCGTCAACGCGGCGGACTACACCGTGTGGCGCGACGGCCTGGGATCGGCCTTCACCGCGGCCGACTACGATGTGTGGAGCGACAACTACGGCGCCTCGCGCAACTCAACGGCGCTGGCGAACTCGACGGAGCTAACGAACACAACGAGCGTCCCCGAGCCGAGCGCCGTGGCGCTCGCACTAGTGGCGGCGCTCCACTCCGTGGGTGGGAGCCGGAAGCGTCAGCGCCGGGAGTGAAGCGGGTACACGGCGCACTCCCGGCGCTGGCGCTTAGGGCTCCCGGCGCGCGGCTAGGATGCCGAGAATCGAGCGGATTTACGCCCACAGCCTCGGCGGCCCCGAGTATCGTGTGGCGACCCGGAGCGACGCCGCCCCGCCCACTTGGAGCCCACGCCGATGACCGCCGCGCGCCCCCTCGCCCTCGTTCTCGCCCTGAGCCTCGTCGCCGGCGAGGTCTCTGCCGACACTTGGCTCGGGGGCGCCGTCACCGATTGGTTTTCCCCGGTCGCTTGGTCCGACTTGCTCGGCCCGCCGACGGTGTCGGAGAACGCGATTTTCGCACGAACCGTTTTCGGCGTAACGCCAGCAAGCACCGTCGTGAGCCTGCCCGGAAATACGACGATTCTGGGCATGCTTGTCGACATCCCGAGCAGCACCCCGTACATCTTCACGGGCGCCAACGGCGCCGTCCTGACCGCGACCGATCAGATCAACTTCCGGAATACTGACCGTCGAGCGTCGAACGTCACCTCCGTCTCCAGCATGCGGCTCAACACGCCGCGGGTGATTGTCTTCGACAACGCCGTTCTGTCACTCAACAACGCGACCGTCACGACCGACTCGATCCGAACTACGGCCGACGGACGGATCGACGTCAACAGCGGTTCCAGCGTGCAGACGCTGAGCTATCTCTTCGATCAGCCAACGGGCGAGCTGCGCGTCAACAGCGGCGGCGAGCTCCGCATCGACGGCGACACGACGCTCGTCCGTGGGTTGACCCGCGTCAACTCCGGCGGGGAGCTGAACGCGGCCGAGGGGGTCGACCTCGAGTACAACGGCGCCGCGCGGCTGGAGTTCGCCGACTCGTACACGCTCGATAACTTCGTCCACCTGAAGGCGACGGGGGGCGGCGACATCACGGCCGGTTCGTACATCGACGTCGGTAACGCGGCAATCGGCTCGCTGACGGTGACCGGCGCCGGCTCGACCCTCATTTCGCAGAGCAGCGTCAGCGACTGGGGGGCGGGCTCAACCGGCAACGCGACCGTCACCGTTTCGAACTCGGGCGTCGCCACCGTCAGCGCTCTACGCGCCGGCACGGGGGGCGCGGTGTTCGAGGGGAACGTCACCAGCGGCGGCACGCTCCGCACGACTTCGACCTTGCGCATGGGGGGTGGCACGACGAACCGGACGGTCTCGCTCACCGTCAACGGCGGCACGCTGCAAACCGACGGGCTCGCCACGTTCGACAACAAGGCCTCGCTGAGCCTCGTTAGCGGCACGGTCAACTTCAACGGCGGCGCCACGTTCAACGCGGGAAGCCTGCCGATCTGGGGCGGTGGGACGATGAACCTCGGCGCGAACTCGACGCTGCTCGTCGACGGCACGGACTTCGTCAAGTCGAGCGGCGCGGGCTTCATCTTCACGAACAACACCACCACGCGGATCCGCAACGGGGGGAACTTCCAGACTCCCTCGTACTTCGACCTGGGCAACGCCACGCTCGACATGAGCGGCGGGTTCCTCAGCGCGGGCACAACGGGAGGATCGCCCAGCGACTGGGGCGCGAACGCGGCGACCGTCGCGACGCTCAGCAACAACGCGCGAGCGACCTACAGTTCCGGCCTTCGGTTGAGCTTCAATGCAACCAGCACGAGCTCCACGTCCGCAACACTCACCACCGGCGCGCAGATCCAGCCCAGTTTTTTCAGCACCGGCGGCGGCGCCCTTTCGACGGTGACGCTCAACCTGAACGGGGGCCGGATTGTCTCCCCGGGGCAGGTGGGACTTTTCCGCGGCACCACCACCACCATCTCCAACGCGGGACGGATCGAAGGGCAGAACATCGTCCTCGGTTCGTCGGAGGGGACGACCGTCACCACCGTGACGGGGGTTGGCTCCTTGCTCAAAGCCACGAGCGCTCTCAAGGCCGGTAGCGAGGGGACCAGCCTGCTGACCGTTTCCGCCGGCGGTGAGGCGCGGTCGGACGGCGCGGCGATCCTGGGCGAGTTTGCCAATGCGAGCTCCAGCGTGACCGTCACGGGGGCTGGGTCGAAGCTCACCGTTGGCGGGGGACTGACCGTCGGGGGCGCCGGTGCGGCCCAGCTCAGCATCGACGCGGGGGGATTTGCATCGGTCACCGGGGACGTCACGGTCGGCAGTTTTGGCACGCTCTTTCAGACGGGCGGTGGCATTCTCGAAACAAGCGTCGGGCAGTCGATCACCAATCACGGCCAGATTAGCGCCTTTTCCAACAGCCAAATCCGCGCCGACGTTGTCAGCACCGGACTTCTGGACGTCTTCGACGCCAGCATCACCCGCGGCGTGACGCTGGAGGCCAACTCGCAAACTTCAATTGACAACGCCACGTTTGGTTCGCTTACACAGCAAGCGACCGCCGATGTCCGTTTCGTGCTCCGCAGCGCGTCCGACATCGACAACCTTACGGTGACCGGCGCGGCAAGCCTCGCCGGCGACTTTGTCGTAACGCTCGACAGCAACTTCACGCCAACCGCGGGGATGACGTTTCCAATCTTCACGGCGGGCGCGATCACCGGTACGCCGAACTTCGACTTCGCGGCGGCGCCTTTGCCCAGCGGTCTTGGTTGGCTAGTCGACTTCAGCCCGACGAGCCTCTCGCTCGTGGTCGGCTTCTCCGTCCCCGTCGTGGTGGCGGGGGACTACAACAACGACGGCGTGGTCAACGCGGCGGACTACACGCGTTGGCGTGACAACGTCGGCGCCGCGGCGGGGACGCTCCCCAACGACCCGGCCGGCGGCGTGATCGGCCCGGCGCAGTACACGCAGTGGTCGCTGAACTACGGCGCCGTGGGATTCAATGGCGGTTCGTCCCACGCGACGAGCGTCCCCGAGCCGAGCGCAGCGCTGGCGCTCGTGCTAGTGACGACGCTCCACTCCGCGCGCGGGAGCCGGAAGGGCGCTGGTTGCGTCTAGCGCACCTCGAGCATCCGCTCGAGGGCCACGAGGCTCCAGCGAGCCGTCTCGGCATCGACCTCGATCGTGTTGATCGGCGTCCCCGCGTAGAGGTTCTCGAGCGTCCAGCAGAGGTGCGCTAGGTCGATGCGGTACATCGTCGCGCACATGCACATCACCGGCGACAGGAAGTGAACCTCCTGCTCGGGGTGTTCCTGCTTGAGGCGGTTCACCAGGTGCAGCTCGGTGCCGATCGCCCACTTGGTCCCCGGCGGCGCGCTCTTCACCGCCTTGATGATCGCCCCGGTGCTCCCCGACTGGTCGGCCAGGTCGAAGACGTCCTGCGGGCATTCGGGGTGCACCAGGATGCGGATCCCCGGGTGGCGTTCACGAAACATGACGACGTGCTCGGGCTTGAACACCTGGTGCACGCTGCAGTGGCCGCGCCACAGGATCACCTTGCTCGCGCGGATCGCCGCTTCGGTGTTGCCGCCGAGGTCCCCCCCGTGCGGGTTCCAAAGGGGCATCACGTCGTTGTCGAGGCGCCGGCCCCCGAGCGTCATCTGCCGCGCCGTGTTGCGCCCCAGGTGCTGGTCGGGGAAGAACATCACGCGGTCGGCGCCGCGGCCGTCGTTCGACTTGTGGAAGGCCCACTCGATCGCCGCGCGGGCGTTGCTGCTGGTGCAGACGAGGCCCCCGTGGCGCCCGACGAACGCCTTGAGGCTCGCCGCCGAGTTGATGTAAGTCACGGGGATCAGGCGCTGGGTGTCGATCACCTGCGAGAGTTGGTCCCAGGCGTCTTCGATCTGATCGATGCCGGCCATGTCGGCCATCGAGCATCCGGCGGCCATGTCGGGGAGCATCACGCGCACGCGCTCGCCACTGCGCTCGACCAGCTTGTCGGGGCGGTTGGCGAGGATGTCGGCCGTCTCGGCCATGAAGTGGACACCGCAGAAGGCGATCGCGCGGCAGTCGCTGCTGTCGGCGGCCATCTGGCTGAGCTGGTAGCTGTCGCCACTCAGGTCGGCGAGCTCGATCACCTCGTCCTGCTGGTAGTGGTGACCGAGGATCAACAGCCGCGGGCCCATCGCCGCGCGGACCGCCTCGATCCGGGCGCGGAGCTCGTCGTTGCCGAGCGACTTGTACGGCTTGACGCCGCCGAGCGGGGGGGTGGGGAGCGACGGGGCGACGGCGGCGCGCATGCTGTTCGTCGGCTGCTAGCGGTGGAGCGATTGCTGGGGCCACGCCACGACGACGGGCGTGCGGCGCGGCATTATAGGCGAACGGCGCAGGGCCGTTCGTCGATTCGCCGTGCCGCTTGCATCCGACGGCGCCGGTTAGGCAAAGTTGGCGGGGGTCGCCGGCCGATACCGACCTCGGGCCGCCGCGCGAACGCGTCGCCTCGTGGGGTTGCAATCGGGATTCGGAGGGCGCCGGCGTGGCGGAGCTAACGGACCAACTGGCGGCGGCGGTGGTCGCCGCGTGCATCGCCGGCGCCGAAGAGGCGGCCGGCGCGCTGGGCCGCGCCTTCGACGGCGAGTTCGTGCTGCGCCCGGGGCGCTCGACGACGCTGGTCGGCGCGGGGGCCGAGGCGGGCGTTAGCGGGCCCGGCCTGGTGATGCTGTTCCGCTTCGGCGACGAGTCGATGGCGGCCGTCCTGCCGGCCTCGAGCGGGCTCGTCCCCGCCTGGTGCGCCAGCCCCGACGCGACCGGCGAGAGCAAGCTCGGCGCGCTCGCGCAAGAGCTCAGCATGCTGCTCGTCCCCGAGACGCTGCTTGCCGACGCGTCGGAGGCGCGCTGGCAGGGGGACCTCGGCAAGGCGCTCGCGCGGGCCGGGGTGGGCGAAGGGGCGACGATGGTCGCCGTCGAGGTCGCACGGGGCGAAGAGCTCGCCGAGCTGCGCCTTGTCTGGCCCGTTCCAAGCCCCGACGAGCTGTTCGTCGAGCCGGAGTCGCTCGACGCGGCGGCGGTTGCGGCGCCACGCGAGGAGATCGCCAAACCCGACGTGCCCGTCGCGCACGTGATCCGCAAGGAGCAGTTGCCGCGCGACTACCAGCAGCTCCCCCCCAACACACGCAACGTCTTGCGGGTGATGGTCGCCGTTTCGGCCCGGCTAGCGGCTAAGAAGGCCTCCATCGGCGAGATCATCGAGCTCGGGCCCGGCTCGATCATCACCTTCGACAAGTCGTGCGACGACGACCTCGAGCTGTGCGTCGGCGACCGCCGGATCGCGCTGGCCGAGGCGGTCAAGGTCGGCGAGAAGTTCGGCGTGCGGGTCCGCCAGATGATCCTGCCGGACGAGCAGTTCCGGCCGCTGCTCTCGGCGCGATAGGCTCGCGCGTGCTGGCTCTCCCAACAGAAAGACCGCCCCGCCTCGGAGGAACTCCGGGGCGGGGCGGCTTAGGGTCGCGGGGTTGTCCGCGTCGGGCCCAGGTGGCTGGCGACGCGGTCGGTCTCAAGGTCTCTTCGCTTCAGCGATCCTGTCGCCGCGTCGGCTTCTCAATCTCAGCGCGAGAAGCTGGTGCGGACGACGTCCCGAGAGCGGCCGATGGCGGCGTTCGGGTCAGCGGCCGGCGCCGGGGGCATCGGGGCAGCCTCTTCCGAGACTTCCACCGGGGCCGGCGAGGCAGCCGGGGCGGCGGCGGGGGCGCTCACGTCGCCACCGCAGCAGCCGGAAGCTTCGCAACCGCAGGCCGGCTCGCCGGCACAGCAGCTGGGATCAGCACAGCAGCTCGGCTCGCAGCACGATCCGCAACCGCAACCGCCGCAGCGGCCGAAGAGGCGGTCGAGCAAGCAAGGACGCTTGCAGCAGGGCGAGCAGCAGTCGTCGGCGCAGCAATCGTCCGACGCACAGCAGCTCGGGTCAGCGGCACAGCAGCTCGGGTCGGCAGCGCAGCAGCTGGGCTCGCAGCCGCAGCTGGCTTCGCAGCAACCGCAACCGCGGTTGAAGAGCTTGCCGAGCAGGCAAGGACGCTTGCAGCAGGCGGCGCCACAGTCGTCGGCGCAGCAATCGTCCGACGCACAGCAGCTCGGGTCGACAGCGCAGCAGCTGGGCTCGCAGCCGCAGCTGGCTTCGCAGCAACCGCAACCGCGGTTGAAGAGCTTGCCCAGTAGGCAAGGACGCTTGCAGCAAGGCGAGCAGCAGTCGTCGGCGCAGCAATCGTCCGACGCGCAGCAGCTCGGGTCAGCGGCGCAGCAGCTGGGGTCCGCACAGCAGCTCGGTTCGCAGCACGCGTCGCAGCAGTCGCAGCCGCACTTGCCGAACAGGCGCTCGAGCAAGCAGGGCTTCTTGCAGCACGACGAGCAGCAGTCATCGGCGCAGCAATCGTCCGACGCGCAGCAGCTCGGGTCGGCGGCGCAGCAGCTGGGGTCTTCGCAACCACAGCCCGGGTCTGAGGCACAACAGCTCGCCTCACAGCACGACGGAGCGCATCCGCAACCGAGCTTGTCCAGCAAGCCGGCAAAGCCGTTGCTCGCCAAGGACACGCTCAGCAGCAGCGCTCCCAGCATCTTCTTCGTCATGGGTAACTCTCTCCTAGCTGCGGCTGGGGTCAGTCTCAAACCGGCGTGACTCGTTCGCCCGGCTGACTTCCGGCATCGCGCGATGCCGCTCCACGACGATCGCGTAGGAGCGTCCCTCGCGTGGCGTTCGCCCGGCTTGGGGGCGACGCACGCGGGGGCGCGGTCGGCCGACGGGACAGGCACTTTTAAGTGCCGGGAGTCCGTCGGGGCCGAGTGCCGGCCGGCTGAGGGTCTGACATCCAGCTGGGGGGAGCGACGACCCCGGTCGAGCCACTCCTTGGCTCGAAAACGGTTGGGCCGGCGAGTCGTCGCGGCGCCGTCCTGGACCACGGGAGGTCGAGGACAGCAGCAAAGGTATCGGCGACCCTCGAGGGTCCCTTGAGAGTCGCAACCGATTCCCAGCAAATGTCTTAGGACGATTTCTGCGTAGACTTTTCCCACCAACGAAGGGGGGCCGGTTGTAGCGGTCCTGTCGTGGCGACACCCCCCGTGCCGGCGCCGAATGGCCCGGTTGCGTAGGGTCTGATATCCTTAAGCCTTCGCTCGCGGGGAATTGGACCAGGGAAGAGGCGGTTCGCCACGAGCGCAGGTTGTCCGCATCGGCGTCGCCGAAAAAGGCTGCTCTCAACGCTAGGTCCCTCCATGCAACGTTTGTTCGCGGGGCGCCGCGGTGGTGGCGCGCCCGCAGTGTCGGCGCCCACCCTCAAGGTGGTCCCCGCACGCAGTGGCCGCGGGTTGTCGCTGGGGTCACTCTTGGCGGTTGTCGTCCTGGGCATTGCGCCCAACGGTCGCGCGGCGGATTGGCCGACGTGGCGCGGCCCTTCGTACAACGGCGTCTCCGACGAGCGCGGCCTAATCGACAAGTGGAACCCCAAGGGGGGGGAGGGCAGCAACCTCGTGTGGCGCAGCGGAGCGCTCGGGGGCCGTTCGACTCCGGTCGTGCTCGGCAACAAGCTCTACACGATCGTCCGCGACCAGCCGGCGACCGAGACCGAGGGAGAGAAGGTCGTCTGTGCCGACGCCGCGACCGGCAAGGTCCTGTGGGAGCACCGCTTCAACGTCTACCTCTCCGACGTCCCCGACACGCGTGTCGGATGGTCGAGCGTCGCGGCCGACCCTGGAACGGGGCGCGTCTACGCCCAAGGGGTCTGCGGTTACCTCTGCTGCCTCGACGGCGCCGACGGCAAGGTGATCTGGTCGCGGAGCCTGCACGAGGAGCTCGGGCTGATCTCGACCTACGGGGGGCGAACTAACTTCCCGCTCGTGTACGGTGACTCGGTGATCGTGAGCGCCGTCGTCGTCGGCTGGGGCGACGAGCCGAAGTGGGGCCTGCTGGCGAAGCCGGCCCACCGGTTCATGGGCTTCGACAAGGGGACCGGCGAGCTCCGCTGGCTGAACGGCACGTCGCTTGCGCCTTACGACACGACGTACAGCACCCCGACGATCGCCAAGCTAGCGGGCCAGCCCGCGCTGGTGTTCGGCTCGGGGGACGGAGGCATTTGGGCCCTGCAAGCGGGGACCGGCAAGCCGCTCTGGAAGTGCGTCGTCGCGCGGATGGGTGTCAACGTGTCACCGGTCGTCGACTCGACGGGTCGCGTCTACGCGGCCCACAGCGAAGAGAACCCGATCGGCAACACGATGGGGGCGGTCGTCGCGATCGA
>JBOFFC010000074.1:0-19588 GCA_051648405.1 Lacipirellulaceae bacterium | reverse complement strand
ACGACCCGCCCCGCTCCGTTTCACGACCTCATTTCTTCAGCCGGCTCGGGCTGCCTAATCGCGAGAGTGCGGTTCGCCGCATTCCGTTATCAGCCTGTAGTTTTCTCGACAGGCTGCGTCGTCGCAGGGAGGCGACGTCGAAACGGTGGCGCTTTCGCCGCGGTTTCGCGAGCCGCGAGCGGCTCGGCCGTGAGCTTGGCGAGTCTGAAAAACGCCACGACGGCGTTTCTCAGCAGGCTGTTAGGGGCGCCCGCCAGCACACCGCATTCGCGCCAACCGGCAGATCGGCCGCCGTTACGCTGCGGCTGCGGCTGCGGGGTCGATAGCTTGGGGCGTGCGTCCCTGCGCCCCGCGGGTCCGAAGCCAATCGCCGCGGGCGTTCGCTAGCTTTTGCCCAAGCGGTCCATTTTAATACGGCTGAACCCGAAAGCCCCCCCGTCGGCTCACGCCGTAGGGGCCGCACCCGGGCCCCAGTCCCCCCGCACGGCCGGGATGTCCCGCGTCCGAAGCCCGAGGCCCCCCTGTGCGAAACGACGGATCGACCGCCGCCGACCTAGCGCAGCGGTACGGCCTTACCCACCAGACGGTTGATCTGGTGGGCCTGTTGCGACTCCGTGCGACGGCCCTCCCGCGGCAGCGGGCGTTCACCTTCCTGGTGGACGGCGAGTCGCAGCGGCAGCACATCAACTACGAGCAGCTCGACACCCGGGCCCGGGCGATCGCGGCGTACCTGCAGAGCCAGGGGCTCGCGGGCTCCAGGGCCCTGCTGCTTTTCCCGTCGGGGCTGGAGTTCATCGCCGCCTTCTTCGGCTGCCTCTACGCGGGGGTGGTCGCTGTGCCGGCCTACCCGCCGCGCCGCAACCGCAACATGCAGCGGATTCAGTCGATCGTCGGCGACGCCCAGCCGAAGATCGCGCTGACGACGGAAGACGTGTTCCGAAGGATCGAGCCGCTCCTTGGCGAGCTCCCCGACTTGGCCTCGATCGACTGGAAGTGCACCCGAGACATCCAGAACGGGGCGGCGGACGCTTGGCGCGACCCCCAGGTGTCGCCCGAGACCCTGGCCTTCCTGCAGTACACGTCGGGGAGCACCGGGACCCCCAAGGGGGTGATGCTTAGCCACGGCAACCTGCTGCACAACACGGCGATCATCTCGACGGCGTTCCGCCCGTCGTACCTGTCGAGCGCCGTGACCTGGTTGCCGCTGTACCACGACATGGGGCTGATCGGCGGCATCATCCAACCGATTTACTTCGGCCGTCCGACGACGGTCATGACGCCGACGCACTTCTTGCAGCAGCCGGTGCGCTGGCTGAGGACGATGAGCGAAACCGGCGCGCTAATCAGCGGCGGCCCGAATTTCGCGTACGAGCTGTGCGTCGAGCGCGTCACGGAGGAAGAGAAGGACTCGCTCGACCTCAGCCAGTGGGAGCTCGCTTTCAACGGCGCCGAGCCGGTGCGCGCCGAGACAATCGACCGCTTCTCGGCCGCCTTCGCGCGGTGCGGGTTCCGCCGCGAGGCGTTCTACCCCTGCTACGGCCTCGCCGAGGCGACGCTGATGGTCGCGGGGGGCAATAAGCTGGTTGCGCCGACGATCCGCTCGTTCGACGCCACGCGGCTGAACGACGGTCGCGCGATCGCGGTCGAGGACAACGCGTCGGGGGCCGTCCGCATGGTCGGTTCGGGGGCGAGCCTGCTCGAACAAGAAATCGTGATCGCCGACCCCGAGACGTTCGCCGAGTGCCTCCCGGGCCACGTCGGCGAGGTGTGGGTCAGCGGCCCGAGCGTGGCCCAGGGCTACTGGCGCCGCCCCGAGGCGAGCGCCGAGACGTTCCAGGCCCGGCTAACCGACGGCCGCGGGCCGTTCCTCCGCACCGGCGACCTGGGATCGATTGTCGATGGCGAACTGTTCCTCAACGGGCGCCTGAAGGACCTGATCATCCTCCGCGGGGTGAACCACTACCCGCAGGACATCGAACTGACCTCGGAGAAGGCGCACGACGACCTGCGTCCCGCAGCCGGCGCCGCGTTCGCCGTGGGAGGCGAGGGCGCCGAGAAGTTGGTCGTGGTCCACGAGGTGGTCCGCAAACGCGACATCGACTTCGCCGAAGTCTGCGCCGCGGTGCGGCGCTCGCTCGCGATCGAGCACGACGTGAGCCCGCAGGCGGTCGTCCTGATCAAGCCAAACTCGATCCCCAAAACGTCCAGCGGCAAGATCCAGCGGCACGCGTGCCGCGAAGCGTACGTGGCAGGCGAGCTCGCCGTGCTGGCGGAAGGGCGACAAGACGGAACGGTGAGCGTTGCGGCCCGGCGGCGGAGCACATCGGACGAGGCCCTCGCCCTCGCCGACGGCGAAGGCGTCGCCACGTCGTCGTCGAGCGAACCGCACGCGGCGCGCGGCGTTCCCGCGTCGTTCTCTGCCGGCGAGGTACTCGACCGCGTCACGCGGATCGTGAAGGCGGTCGGCCAGGACCGCGCCGCCAGCGTGACGCTCGAGACCGACATCGCCGGCCTTGGGCTCGACTCGCTCGAGCGGATGGAGATCGTCGCGCTGCTCGAGAAGGAGTTCGGCGGGCGCTTCAGCGAGGCGGCGATCCTCGCCATGGAAACGGTCGGCGACGTCGTGCGCCAGGTGCGCGTGTCGCTGCTGGGCGAAGGAGACGACGCCGGCCCGCGGGACGTACAGGACATCCCCGAAGCAGACTACGTGTTCGCGAAGTCGCCGGAGTACCGCCGCCTGGCGGACACGTTTCGGCGGACCGCCGAAGCCGGGCTGAAGAACCCCTACTTCACCCGACACGAAGGGATGACCAACGACACCACGGTGATCGGCGGCCGGACCTACATCAACTTCTGCAGCTACAGCTACCTGGGGATGAGCGGCGAAGAGGCCGTCCATAAGGCGGCCCGCGACGCGATCGACCGGTTCGGCACCAGCACGTCGGCGAGTCGGGTCGTCTCGGGAGAGAAGACGATCCACCGCGAACTCGAGCAAGCGATCGCCGAGTTCGTCGGGGCCGAAGACGCGATCGTACTCCCCAGCGGGCACGCCACGAACGAGTCGGTCATCGGGCACTTGTTCGGCCCCGGCGACCTGATCCTGCACGACGCCTTGGCGCACAACAGCATCATCCAGGGCTGCAAGCTGTCGGGGGCCCAGCGTCGCCCCTTCCCCCACAACGACTGGCGCGCGTGCGACGAGTTGCTCGCCCGCTGCCGCCGCGACCACCGGCGCGTGCTGGTGGTGATCGAGGGGGTCTACAGCATGGACGGCGACTTCTGCGACTTGCCCCGCTTCGTCGAGATCAAGGAGCGCCACAAGGTGACCTTGATGATCGACGAGGCCCACTCCGTCGGGACGATGGGGGCGACCGGCCGCGGCATGTGCGAGCTGCAGGGGGTCGATCCGAAGCGCGTTGACATCCTGATGGGGACGATCAGCAAGGCGCTCGGCAGCGGCGGCGGCTACATCGCCTCGACGCGCGAACTGGTCGAGTACCTGAAGTACACCACCCCCGGGTTCGTGTTCTCGGGCGGCATCACCCCGGCGAACACGGCCGCCGGCCTCGCCGCCCTGCGGCTGCTCGAGTCGGACCCCGGCCGAGTCGCCCGGCTGCACGACAACGCACGGCTGTTCCTCGACCGGGCGAAGCGGGCCGGCTTCAACACGGGCCCCTCGGGGGGGACGGCGATCGTCCCGATCATCACCGGCAACTCGCTGTTGGCGCTCGCCCTGTCGAACGAGATGTTCGAGCGCGGGATCAACGTGCAGCCGATCCTGCACCCGGCGGTGGACGAGTCGGCCGCCCGGCTGCGGTTCTTCATCACCAGCAGCCACACCGAGGCCCAGATACGCCGGGCCGTGACGACCCTCTCGGAGTCATGGGAGCGCGTCACGCGGCGGGTCACGCCGGCCGCGTCCGAGGCGCCCCCAGCCCCCCGCGTGATCCACGCAATAGCCGCGGCGGCGATCGGCGAACCAAACCGGGACCGGTCGAGCGAGAGCGCGACGACGCTCGTCTAAAGTCCGCCCCACACGCCGCGTGGCCGCCCCGCCGCCGAGAGTCCGACATGTCGCAGGCGATTGTCGATCCCAACGAGCTGCGGAAGTTCGCCACCAACTTGCGTCGGTTCAACGCCGAGCTCGAGGAGCGGATGTCGGCCCTCGCCGCCCAGCTCCACGGCCTGAGCGCCACGTGGCGCGACCAAGAGCACAAGAAGTTCGTCGAGGACTTCGAGCAGCAGATGAAGGCCATCGCCCGCTACGTCGAAGCCACGAACGAGCACGCCCCGTTCCTGCTGCGCAAGGCCGAGCGGATCGAGGAGTACTTGCAGCAGCGCTGAGTCGCGGCGGCGAGCGCTCGCTGCCGTGCAGACCGGCGTGGCTTCACCGAAGCGGCGCCGCGAGGGAACTCCCCCACGCCCCTCCAGGGGAGGGGGACGTCCCGGGTACCGAGTTCACCACTTCCCCAAAACCCCTCCTCCTAAAGGAGGAGGGGGATCGCGCGCGTAGCGTTTTTTTTGGCCGGCGTCCGCCTTTCCCCCTCATCGCGCCGCGATGTCCACCGCCTCGGTCAAGTCGTTCGAAGCGATCGGGCGTGTCCGCGAGGAGGTGCTCAAGTTCTCGGCCCGCGCGGGGGACGGCCTGACCGAGATCAACGGCCAGGTGCGGCGGACGCTCGACTGGATCGCGCACGATCGGCCAGGTTACTGGAAGGACCGGACGCGGCGCGCGTTCGACGCCGTGAGCGAGGCGAAGAACGCCTTGCACCGCTGCCTGATGTACCCGATCAACGACGAGCAGCCGTCGTGCACCGAAGAGCGCGCCGCGCTGAAGAAGGCCGAGGCCCACTACCAGTGGTGCCTCGCGAAGCAAGAACGCGTCCACGAATGGGTGCGGACCTTGAACCACGAGCTCGAGGAGTACAAGGGCCGCGTCGCGAAGCTGCGCCACCTGATCGAGGTCGACGCGCCGCGCGGGGCCGCGCACCTCGAGAGGCTTGTTGTGGCGCTCGAGGCGTACGTCAACACGGCCGCGCCGGGCCAGGCGGTCGGCCCCGCAGCGGTTCAATCGGGCGCGCCCCCGTCCGACCCGTCGCCCGAACCCGCCCCCACTCCGGAGGGCGCCCCGTGAAGCCCGCCGACCTCGAAACCGGGGCGACCCGCATCCGACACGCCCTCGAAAGCCTCTCTCTCGCCTGGGAAGACGCCTCGCAGGAGTGGTCCGACTCGACGGCCGAGGCTTTCCGGGCCGACTGCCTCGAGCCGATGGCGCCGGTTGTGAAGAATGCGCTGGACGCTATCGGCCGCCTGCGGCTGTTGCTGCACGAAGCGCAGCGGGAACTCGAAGGCTAGCGGGGAGCATCGCTAGAATGAGGCTTGTCCCGGCGGGCTCGCTGTTCCGCGGGGCGCGAAGGCCCTTGTACCCTGAAGCGTTCCCGATTGGCTGACCCCGCCCCCTCCCCCGTGCCGCTATCGACGCGTCGTCAGCTCGAGCTGATGCGCTCGCTGCAGCGCGCCGCCACCGAGCGGCACGACGCCGAGCTGGCGATTGCCGCCGCGCACCGGCGTGGCGTGACGCAGGCCGACTCGACGCTCGCCGCCGAGCGGGACGACGCCGAGCTCGCCTACCAGCAGGCGCGGGCCATGATCGACGGCGAGCACACCGTCGAGCGCGGCGCCCTGGTCGCCGACTATGAACGCGAGCGCTCGGTCGCCCAGGGGGAGTACCACAGCCTCCGCACGCGCGCCACGTCGATGGCGGCGACGACCGCGCGGCAGGCGAAGGAGCAGCGGAGCGACGAGGCGTGGCTCGTGCTGACGCAGTTCGACGCCGTGAAGGGGCGCCCCAAGGCGAAGCTCGACGAGCTCGCGGCGTGGGTCCAGCAGCGTCGCGCCGAGCTCTCGGCGATCGTCGGCGACTCGCTGGCGATCGCCGCGTCGCGCGGCGTCCCGGAAACGGCCAACTACGCAGTCGTCCCCGACAACGCCCAAGGAGTCGATGGCTCGACGGCCTCGGCGGACGACGACGTCGCGTCCCTCCAGCAGCTCGCGCAGCAAGGGATCGACGCGGCCCGAGGGGTGGGGGAAGCCCTGTACTCGCAATGGCTCCCTTCGGCGGCGGGAGGACCGTTGCCGCTAGGGGCGTTCGCCGGGCTCGCGACGATCGCGTTGCCGCTCGCGGGGTTCGTCGCGGGTTGGGATCAGTGGCTCGCGTACACGGCGGCGCTCGGCGTCGCGACCGCGGGGGGCGTGGCGACGTTGCTCGCGACGCGCGGCCCCGCGCAGCGACAAACCCAGCGCGGGCTCGACGAGGTCGGCGCCGCGGCCGCCGTCGCGCAGTCGCGGCTCGACGCCGTGCGGCGCCTGGGTGTCGATCGCGCAAAGCGCGAAGCGGCCGAGCTCCGCGAGCGGCGCGACCGCGAGCTCGCGGACCTCGGCTTCCGGCTCGAGCAGCTCGTGGGCGAGGTGGCCGCTCGGGCCGCCGACGAGCTCGGCGAGGCCGGCAAGCTGTTCCCCGCGATGCTCGCCGAGACCCGCGCGCAGCACACGCGACGCGTCGCCGAGCTCGACTCGGCCCACGAAGCGCTCGTGGCGCTCGAGACCCGCAAGCGCGAC
This sequence comes from Lacipirellulaceae bacterium, assembly GCA_051648405.1. Lineage (GTDB taxonomy): Bacteria > Planctomycetota > Planctomycetia > Pirellulales > Lacipirellulaceae > JBOFFC01. Next base: position 12,970 of record JBOFFC010000074.1, on the reverse strand, counting down.
AAGCGGCTCGCCGAGGCGTCGCGGCGCCGCGACGAGCGGGTGCGCGAGGTCGATGCCGAGCGCGACGCGGCGTGGCAGCGGATGTTCGAGCGCTGGTTCGTCGCCTACGACGACTGCCGCGCGGCGCTGCGCGACATGCGCACCGAGTGCCAACGCCTGTTCCCCGACTTCGCCGAGACCGACTACGGCGACTGGCCGGCGCCGACCGAGTGCCCCGACGCGATCCAGTTTGGCTGGACTTCGATCGACCTGGGGCGCGTCAAGCACGGGCTCTCGACCGACGAGCGACTCGCCCCCCCCGAGACGCTGCTCGCGACCCCGGCGCTGATGACGCTGTCGCAGCACCCGACGATGCTCGTGACGGCGAGCGGCGAAGGGCGGCGGGCCGGCGTCGAGGTGCTCCGCGACGCGATGCTGCGGTTCTTGACCGCAATGCCCCCCGGCAAGGTGCGGTTCACGATCCTCGATCCGGTTGGGCTGGGGGACAACTTCCAGGCGTTCATGCACCTGGCGGACTCCGACGAACTGCTGATCGCCGGGCGCATCTGGAGCGAGCCGCGCGACATCGAAGAGCAGCTCGGCCGGCTCACCAACCACATGGAGACGGTGCTGCAGAAGTACCTGCGGAGCGAGTACGAGACGATCCACGAGTACAACGCCCAGGCGGGGGAAGTTGCCGAGCCGTTCCAGGTGCTGGTCGTGGCCGGCTTCCCGACGAACTTCTCGGAGACGGCCGGTCGGCGCCTGCTGAGCCTCGTGACGGGGGGCCCGCGCTGCGGCGTGTACACGCTGCTGGGAGTCGATGCGCAGCAGCGACTCCCCACCGGCTTGCAGCTCGACGACCTCAAGCAGAACGCCGTGTGGCTCGACTGGGACCCCGAGGCCGGCGGCCGCTTCGTGTGGCGCTACCCCGCGTACGAGCGTTTGCCGCTCGAGCTCCCCGCGCCGCTCCCCTCGGACCGGGCGATCGACACGATCCGCAAGGCGGGCGAGGCGGCGAAGGCGGCGGTCCGCGTCGAGGTGCCGTTCTCGATCGTCGCCCCCAAGCCCGGCGCTCTGTGGGCCGAGACGTGCGCCAGCGAGCTGCGCGTCCCGCTGGGGAGGGCCGGCGCGAACCGGCTGCAGTACGTGCGGCTGGGGAAGGGGACGTCGCAGCACCTGCTGGTGGCCGGCAAGACGGGCTCCGGCAAGTCGACGTTCCTGCACGCGCTCGTTACCAGCGCGGCCCTTAGCCATTCGCCCGACGAGGTCGAGTTCTACCTGATCGACTTCAAGAAGGGGGTCGAGTTCAAGTCCTACGCCACGCACCGCCTGCCGCACGCCCGCGTGATCGCCATCGAGAGCGAGCGTGAGTTCGGCCTCAGCGTGCTCGAGCGGCTCGACGACGAGCTCAAGAGCCGCGGCGAGAAGTTCCGCACCGCCGGCGTGCAGAACCTGGCCGATTACCGCGAGGCGCGGCCGCGCGAGAAGACGCCGCGCATCCTGCTGATCATCGACGAGTTCCAAGAGCTGTTTGTCGAGGACGACCGTCTAGCGCAGGAGTCGTCGCTGCTGCTCGACCGCCTCGTGCGCCAAGGCCGGGCGTTCGGCGTGCACGTCGTGCTCGGGACCCAGACCCTCGCCGGCGCCTACTCGCTCGCACGGAGCACGTTGGGGCAGATCGCGATCCGCGTGGCGCTCGAGTGCAGCGAGGCGGACGCCCACCTGATCCTCAACGACGAGCGCAACACGGCCGCCCGGTTCCTCAGCCGCCCCGGCGAGGCGATCTACAACGCGCAGAACGGCCTGGTGACCGCCAACGAGCCGTTCCAAGTCGTGTGGCTCCCCGACCGCGAGCGCGCCGCGTGGCTCGACAGGCTCGACGACTACCGCCACGAGCGCGACATGCCCCGCCCCGAGGCGGTGGTGTTCGAGGGGAACGCGCCGGCCGACCCCGCGACGAACGAACCGCTCGTACGGTTGCTCGCCGGCGACCCGTCGCCGCGCGCCGTGGCGCCGCGGGCGTGGCTCGGTGCGGCGGTGGCGATCAAGCCCCCAGCGTACGCCGAGTTCCACCGCGCGCCGGGGTCGAACCTGCTGGTCGTCGGCTCCGAAGAGCCCGCAGCCCTCGGCCTGCTGACGGCAGCGGCCGTGTCGCTGGCGGCGAACCGGCCTGCGAAGGAGCGCACGGAGGGGCAGGGGCCGCGCCTCATCGTGCTCGACGGCTCGCACCCGGGGGAGGCGGCCGACGGCGTTTGGAAGCGCGTCGTCGAAGCGATCGGCGCGCCGGCCGTCGTCCGCGACGCTTCCGGCGTGACCGCCACGCTCGGAGAGCTCGCCGCCGAGCTCGCCGAGCGCGAAGCGCAGCTCGCCGCGGGGTCCCCCCCGGCGTGGCCCGTGTTCCTAGTGCTGCACAACGCGGGGCGTTTTCGCGAGCTGCGGAAGCGCGACGACGACTACTCGTTCGCATCGTTCGGCGACAGCGACGCGCCACGTACGAAGCGCCCCGACCAGCAGCTCGCCGACCTGCTGAAGAACGGGCCCGCGGTCGGTCTGCACTGCCTGGTGTGGTGCGACTCGTTCAACTCGGCGATGCGGCTGTTCGACCGCGCGGCGCTGCGCGAGTTCGCGCTGCGGGTGGCGCTGCAGATGTCGGCCGCCGACTCGAGCAACCTGATCGACACCCCCGCGGCGAGCGACCTGAACCAGCACCGCGCGCTGCTGTACAGCGACGAGACCGGCCGCACCGAGAAGTTCCGCCCCTACGCGCCGCCGACGGCGGCGTGGCTCGACCGCGTGGCCGCGGCGATGGGGTGAGCGGAGGGGCCTACGCCGGCCCCGTGGCGCTTGGCGTGGGTCATCACGCTTCGCTGTGTCCGCCGCGGAGTCCCAACTCGGCGCGCTGAAGGCGCTGTTTGAGATCGGCGATCTCGTCGCGTAGACCTTGGACCGTAGCCGCGACGATCGGCTCGGGAATCCTTCTGCCGATGTGCTGCGGGCAATTGACGTCCCAGGCCTGGACGTCGATGACGATTGCGCGCTCTACCGTCCCCTTGTAGCCCGGATCCGATAGCCGTGCGTTCAGGCGTGAGTCACCCTCGACCACGCGGGCGGAGCCCCAGACCTTCACGCGTCGTTGATTCTGGTAGTCCATCAGGAACAAGAACGCGCGGGGATTCTCTGAAAGATTGCCAACGGAGATGTACTGACGATTGCCGGCGAAGTCGGCGAAACCCAACGTCCGCTCGTCGATCACTCGTAGGAATCCGGGGGGCCCACCGCGGTACTGGATGTAGGGTTGACCCTCGGCGTTAGCGGTCCCGAGGTAGAACATGTCGAGCTCCGACAGGAACCGACTCAAGTCAGGCGTGACCGTCGTTTGCCAACCTCCACGCTCCTCCATCGCCCGGTAGCCCTGTCTCGAGCCTTTCGCTTCTTGGATCGCCTTGACCGTCGGCGTAAACGCGACGTCGCTTGCGTACGCGGCCATCACTTCACCTCGGAGCGGTTGAAACGAGGCCCGCCGCCCCGTGTTCGGGGCGGCGGGCGACGGCGGTCAGTGGTCCACGTGCCGACCCAAGAAGTCGCGCATCAGGCGGGCGATCTCGGCGCCGTCCTCTTCCAGCGCGAAGTGGCCCGTGTCGAGCAGGTGCAGCTCGACGTTCTTCAGGTCGCGGCGGTACGGGTGAGCCCCCGCAGCGGGGAAGATCGCGTCGTTCTTTCCCCAGACAACGAGCGTCGGGGGCTGGTTCTTCCGCAGGTACTCTTGCCAAGCCGGGTACAGCGGCGGGTTGCTGCCGTAGCTGTGGAACAGGGCGAGCTGAATCGCTTGGTTGCCCGGCCGGTCTAGCAGCGGCTGAACGTGGTCCCAGGTGTCGGGGCTGATCGCTTCGACGTCCCGCACGCCGTGGGTGTATTGCCACTTCGTCGCGTCGATCGTCAGCAGCCCACGCAGGGCGTCGCCGTTGGCGTCGGTGCGGTCGGCCCAGTACTTCTTGATCGGCGCCCAGAACGGGTTGTCGATCCCTTCGTCGTAAGCGTTCCCGTTTTGGATTACGAGCGCGTCGACGCGGTCTGGCTCAGCGGCGGCGATGCGGAAGCCGACCGGCGCGCCATAATCCATCAGGTAGAGGGAGTAGCGATCGATCCCGACGCGGTCGATGAACTTGGTGACTACCCGGGCGAGGTTGTCGAAGGTGTAGTCGAACTCATCGACCGACGGCGCCGAACTGTGGCCGTAGCCGGGGTAGTCGGGGGCGACGACGTGGTACTTCGTGGCGAGCCGCGGGATCAAGTCGCGGAACATGTGCGACGAGGTCGGGAAGCCGTGCAGGAGCAGCACCGTCGGCGCGTCTTTCGGCCCGGCCTCGCGGTAGAAGACGTCGAGGCCGTCGATCTCGACCGTCCGGTACTGGATCGATGGCGGCGCCGCAGACGCGTTCGCTACCGCCAGGGCGAACGTGGCGGCGATCAACCACCGGGAACTTGTGCGTGTCGTGGACATGGGATGCTTTCTGCGGGACGCCCGCCCCGTCGGGGAGGGGCGCCGCGGTAAATGGTTAACGCGGTGCGTGAGTCAGGCAACGCCGAGGACGACGGCAGCGTCGGCGGGCCGCGGCTCGCCACCCGGCCAGTGAAACTTCCGCTCTCCCTCGGCGATCGCCAGGTCGTTGATGCTCGCCTCGCGGCGACGCATCAGGCCGCTGTCGTCGAACTCCCACAGCTCGTTGCCGTAGGAGCGCCACCACTGGCCGGTGGCGTCGTGGTGCTCGTACTGGAAACGGACTGCGATCCGATCGCCGCCGAACGACCAAAGGTCCTTCATCAGGCGGTAGTCGAGCTCGTTCGACCATTTGCGGTCGAGGAACGCGCGGATCGCCTCGCGACCGCTGAGGAACTCGCTCCGATTGCGCCACACGGAGTCTTCGCTGTAGGCGAGCGAAACGCGCTCCGGGTTGCGCGAGTTCCAGGCGTTCTCCGCAGCGCGCACCTTGCCCGCGGCAGTCTCGGCCGTGAAGGGGGGGCGGAGGTCGGTCGGTTGGGGCATCGTTGGGGCTCCGTACGAGGGGACACGACGCCGAGCATCGCCGAGTCAGTGGCTGCACCCGCACGAAGTCTCGCAGGGGGGGGTGGCCCCGTCGAGTGAGGGCGCCGCGGGGAAATCGACGGCGACACGCGTCACGCCGTGCAGGTAGTTGGTGATCACCTTGTCGCCGATCGTGATCACAATGTCGACGACGTTCTCCTGCGTGTAGCCGGCGGCAAGTAGCCGCGCCGTCGATTCGTCGCTCGGCTTTCCGCGGTTCTCGGCCGTGTCGTGGACGAAGCGAGCGAGGGCGTCGAACTTGGGGTCGAACGTCGCGCGGCCGCTGCGCAGCTCGAGCACTTGCTCGGCCGTAAAGCCCTGCATCGTGCCGATCACCGTGTGGGCGGCGAGGCAGTACTCGCACTCGTTGACCTGGCTGACGACCAGGTTAATCACCTCACGTTCCTTGGCGCGGAGCGACGACTTGCGGTTCTGAAGGGCCAGGTAGTCCCCGAGCGCCGTGCCGCTGTGGGCGAACGTGGCGTACAGGTTCGGGACCATCCCCAGCCCCCCTTGGAGCTTGTCGAAGAGCCCTTGGTTTGCGGGGGAGACCTCGTCGCGGGTCGGGACGGTGAAGGTGGTTGCAGTGGCGGTGGACATCGCAGGCTCTGATTCGTTGGGGGGTACTGATTGACGGGGGCCGCCGAGCCGTGGTGGCCGGGGGGTGTCGATGACGCTGTACTGACGCGGCGGGGTCAAAGCGCCTTACCCGGCCACGCCTGTTTACTTATGAGGAAGCCGCCCGGTCGGGGCGGGCCGCCCCGCCGGCCCGGCGGAGACGTGGAGAGCAGGGACCCGCGTTGGCGGGACGAGCAGCCGGTTGAAGAGCGCCGTCGTGGCGCTTGTCAACCTCGCCTAGCTCGCGGTTTCGGGGTCGCCTCCGTGCGACGACGCAGCCTGCTGTACAAACATCAAGCCGCTGGGGTAAGAACGGCTCGGTTCGCGGCGTCCTACCCGAGCGTCGTCGCGACCGGCGCGCTTCCGGCCCGCGGCCGCATTCGATAGGCTAGAGCACTACGGCCCGGCAGCGACGCTCGCCGCCGCGACCTGGCGCCTCCCGCCAGCGGCCCGCTTGTAGTCAGTTTGTAGCCCGCTTGTAGCCAGATCGTCGCGATGCACGAAGACGAACCATTGCTAGCGCGGCTCCGAGGCGACGGCCCCGATCGCGAGGGGGCGATCGCCGAGCTCCGCGCCACGCTGCTCCGCGGCCTGACACGTTCGCTCGACCACCGCTACGGCCAACCGATCGCCGTCGAGGACGTCGTCCAAGAGGCGCTGCTCAAGATCCTCGCGTCGCTCGACAAGTTCGAGGGGCGGAGTCGGTTCCTGACCTGGGCGATGACCATCGCCACGCGAATCGGGATCAGCTCGGTGCGCCGCAAGCACCACCGTGACCTGTCGCTGGAGGCGTTCAGCGACGCCGACGGGGGCCGGATCGAGATGGCGATCGACAGCGGCGCCGGCGCGTCGGTCGCCGAGGAACGGCGCGAGTTGCTCGAACTGCTCCAGCGGCTGATCGACACGGAGCTCACCGAAAAGCAGCGGATCGCTACGCGGGCGATGCTCTCGGGTTACTCTAGTGATGGGATCGCCGAGCAGACCGGGACGAACCGCAACGCGGTGTACAAGTTGATCCACGACGCCCGGGCCCGGCTTAAAGAGGGCTTCGCCAAGGCCGGCGTTTCGGCCGAAGACGTTTCGATGGCGCTCGCCTAAGGTCCGCGACGATGCAACTGACAATCGACCAGCTCGTCGATCTGCTGGCCAACACCGCGGGTGTCAATCAGGACACCTTGGGGTGCGACGATTGCTTCGCGCTGCTGGACCAGTTCGCGCAAGCCGAGCTCGACGGCACGGGGGTCCCCGCGGCGCTGGCGGCGGTCCAGGCGCACCTCGAGCAGTGCGCGTGCTGCCGCGACGAGTACGCGGCGCTGCTGACGGCGCTGCGCGAGGTGCAGGACTAGCAGCTCGTAGATTTTTCGACAGGCTGCTTTGTCGCTCGGGGGCGACGTCGGAAGCGTGGCGGTTCCCGTTCACGCTCCGCGGCGAGTCGATGCCCGACAACCCGAAGCGAGTCGCGCTGATGAACGGCCCGACGGTGTTGGCGGCCGACCTGGGTCCGGTGGGGGACCCTCGCCGGAAAGACCCGCTCTCCGTGCCGCTGCTCGTGCCGGGAGGCCGGCCGGTCGCGGAGTGGCTGACGCCGGTGGACCGCTCCGCCTGGCGGTTCCGCAGGCAGGGGGTCGGCCGGCCGGCGGACTTCGAGCCCCCCCCGTTTTTCGCGCTGCACAACCGCCGCTACACGGTCTACTTCGACGTGCTCGACAAAGCCGACTGGCGGGCGAAGGAGTCGTCGGTCGCCGAGGAGCGTCGCGTGGCGCCGAAGCTCGCCGCACGGACGATCGACAACGTCTACCGCGGCGAGCAGCAATCGGAGGTCGATCACGTCCTGCGGGGCGAGCGGATCGAGTCGGGCTACGGCGCCGGCCGCCGCTGGCGTCACGCCCGCGACGGGGGCTGGTTCTCCTACGAGCTGCGGGTCGATCCAACGGCCCGAACGAGCTGGCGCGCGTCTACTGGGGGGACGAGAGCGGCAACCGGGTGTTCGACGTGCTGATCGACGATCAGCGGCTGGAGACGCGTTCGCTCGATAACTCGCGCGGCCCCGAGTTCTACGAGGCCGTCTCCGCGATCCCGCTAGACTGGACGAAGGGAAAGTAGCGCGTCGTCGTCAGGTTCCAGGCGCACGACGGTGCGATCGCGGGGGGCCTGCACGGCGTGGCGACGCGAACGGTCGGGAACCAGTAGATCTGGGCGCCATGCTCACGCGAGTCAGCGTGAGCATGGCGGTCATGTCTCCAGCCAGAACACGTCTTCGACTCGCTTCTTGAAAACACTGGCGACTCGAAGCGCCAGGGCGAGCGACGGTGTGTAGGCGCCCGCTTCGAGGGCGACGATTGTCTGGCGCGTCACTTGGACCGCGTCTGCCAAGTCCTGCTGGGTCATCGCGCCGGCCTTGGAGCGGAGTTCTCGAACGCGGTTCGCCATGCTCGGTTCAGTCTTTCGCGGCATCGGCGACCCTTCCGTATCCCAGGATCCCGACAAAGCCTTTGACGCCGTAGCAAACGGCGAACTGGACCCAGATCAGCCAGTTGAGGAACACCAGCGACACAGAGTGGACGCCACGAGAGCTGTTCCACATCACTGCGGCGATCAGCGCCACGAACGTAAGCATCCAAGCCGCGGACACTCCTTGGTGTTGGGCGTTCCGTTCAATCGCTTAATCACGTTCATCGACGAGCCAACGATGTCCGCGCAACGAAGTGTACACCGCGGGAAGAGCCATCAAGCCGAGAAGGGCAAAGGCGCCGCGCGCCCCAAAGCCGAGCCACGGGTAGAGGCCGGCGGCAAGTCCTAAGGTGCCGACCGAGATCAGCAGTTCCGTCCAAGCTAGTCTTTGCATGGCGTTCATCGTCGAGAAGGCTCCGTTAAGGAGGTGGTGTCGTCGTAACGTAATGTATGATAAACCATCCTCTGTGGGTGTCAAGTATATTTGTCCAAGCGGACGAGGCGAGCCGGCGGCGCCAGCCGTCGGAGTCGTGACCGAAGAGGACGAGTCGGTCTCAACGGAAGCCCTCCGCCGGCTCGCCTGACGACGGGAGGAACGTGGTTCGCAAGGATCGCCGGAGCTCACGTCGCGAGCTTGAACAGCCCCGCCGTCGCCCCCTCCAGCTCCAACAACCAGCGCTTGCGCTCGAGCCCGCCGCCGTAGCCGGTGAGCGTGCCGTCCTTGCCGATCACGCGGTGGCAGGGGACCAGGATCGATATCGGGTTCGTGGCGTTCGCTCGCGCGACGGCCCGCACAGCGGTCGGCCGGCCGATGCGCCGCGCGACCTCGGCGTAGCTGCGAGTCTCGCCGTACGGGATCCGCCGCAGCTCGGCCCACACGGCGTGCTGGAACGCGGTCCCGGGGGCGGCCAGCGGCGTGCGGAACTCGCGCAGTTCGCCGCCGAAGTAGCGGCGCAACTCGTCGCGGACCTGGGTGATTGCGGCGGGCTCGGCGCCTGGTGGGGGTTCGACGCCGGTGACGCGCTGCGCCGCGAGCTTCGAGTCGGCGAACTCGATCAGCTCAAGCCCCTCGTCGGTCGCCTGGGCGACCAGCTCGCCAACGGGGGAGTCGAAGCGGACGGCGTAGCGGGTCACGGCGGTTGCTCGCACAGACGCAGAGACGCGGAGGACGGAGGGGGTTGTAGCGAGTCGACTGGCGAATTGCGGACGAGGAGCCTTGTACCCACTTCGCCCCCTCCCCCCCGGTTTCCGGGGAAATGGGCTCCCCCTGAAGGGGGAGGGGGGAACCCTCGCCTCTCGCCTCTATTCTCTCACCTCTCGACGGTCTCGCCGTCGCCGATCGCGGAGAGCCGGTGGAGCGTCTCGACCGGGGTGTCGTTCGGTAGCGCCTCGACGTGGCCGTCGAGCACCGCGAACAGCGTCACCCCCGGGTGGGGGCCGCCGAACGCCTCGCGCGGGTCCCCGGTCGGAGCGGCCCCCTCGCCGTCGGGCGTGGCGCTCGCATTGCCGGCCGGGTCGCTGTCAGGACGCAGTCCCGGCGTGCTCGCCCGCAGGACGCTCGTCGGGTTATCGCCGGCGAAGTAGGCGGTGTCCCCTTGCTGGTAGTGCCGCATCTCTTCGGGGGTCTCGATCGGCGGGTCGCTGAGGTTCTTCTCGCCGGCCGCGAGGGTCTTCGATAGGCCATCGACCACGCGCCGCGCGGAGACCTTCGAGTAGGTGAACATCGGGCCGACCTCGGCCGGGTTCACCTGCCGCAACATGCGGCGATCGGGGCCCGCGAAACCGACGCCCACGCCGCGTCCCGCGTTGGCGGCGTAGTCGCCCCCGGCGGCAACGGCGCGGGCTGCGGGGAGGGGCGTGGCGTCGTCGTCGTCGAAGTTGCGGTCGGCGGCCGGCGCGCGTCGGCTCGGGCAGACGAACGTTGACACCGGCGTGCGCATCGCCTGGGCGTTGACGGCGTCATCGACGCGCTGCGTGGGGACGTGCGACGTGTGGATCGCCGTCTCTTCGACGTAAGGCAACAGATTGAACGCCCACGACACGTCGAACTGCTGCGTGCCGGTGCGGCCGGGGGGGAAGGCGCCCTTCTGGTCGTGGTGCATCTGCACTGCGAGCCCGACCTGCTTGAGCTGACTGGTGCACTGCGTCCGCCGCGACGCTTCGCGAGCGGCCTGCACGGCCGGCAACAGCAGCGCGACCAAGATCCCAACGATGGCGATGACCACCAGGAGCTCGACGAGGGTGAAACCTCGCGAGCGAGAGAACGAATGTTGCTGAACCTGCATCACGACAACCCTCGGGGTTAGTGGATCGGGAAGACAGCCGCACGGTCGCTCGGTTGAGCGGGCGTGCGGCGTTCCCTCGCCCGCCATCGTAGCCCGGCGTGCGGCGCGGTCCGACCCCCGACCATCGGCGGGGCGCTCGCAAAGGCGCGAAGACGCAATGAGAACGGCGCACAGAGACAAAGCGGATCGACGGCGTGGCTCGACCTAAGTCCCCTCGCTCACGCGGTTTGGCAGCAAACCCACCTATCTTCGCGCCCTTGCAGAACATCCCCCTCCCTCTGAAGGGGGAGGGGGGTAGTAGCGACACGCCGCTCTGGGCGACGTTCAGAGGTCCGGCTGCTGACCCGTGGCCACGCGCTTGCCGTACGCGCGGCGCAGGTAGGTGCGCGTCACGAGCCGGTTGATCCAGTGCCGCAGCGGCGGCATCGGCCGGAAGATGTCGATGATCAGCACCACGCGGAGGTGGTCGCTGTGGTTCTCGACCTCGTGCTCCCAGTAGTCGCAGAACAACAGCCCCTCGCCCTCGCGCCACGTGTGCCAATGGTCCTTCACCCGCATCCGCGGCGGGTTGTCGGTCGGCACGATCAGCGGCAGGTGGTAACGCAGGTAGCCGGCGTAGGGGCTGTGGTGCGCGGGGATCGACTTGCGTGGTTCGAGGATCGAGAAGAACGCCTGGAACAACCCGGGGACCGAGTCCACGAGCGCAGCGGTCTGCGGGCACCGAGCGCGGTTCTCGGCGGGCTTGGCCCCCATCGCGTAGAGCATGAAGACGCGCCAACTGGCGTCGCCGTCGGCGTCGCTCGACAGGTGCGAGCGCCCCCGATCGACCTCGTGGTACCGCGGGATCGCCGCGCGACTCGGCAGGATCCCCGTCAACTCTTCGCGGATGGTCGCGAACCCCGACTCGATCGTTCGCAGCGCGGGGCAGACGCGATCGACGTCGTAGACGACCGGTCGGCTGTCGCCGCCAACTCCGCGGATCAACAGGCGGTTACCTAGCTCGTGAAGGGTTGCCATGGCGAAGGGAGGTGGCGCGGTACGATTCGGCGGCGCCGGCCCAAGGGCGCCACGAAGATCATACTCAAGGCCGCGAGCGCCATCGACAGCGGTTCGGGGATCGCCGTCGCGCTCGAGCGGCCGTAGTTCGCGACCCACACGGCGTAGTCCGACTGACCGACCGACCCGTCGCCGTCGCCGTCGGCGGCGGTGAACGGCGAGACCGTCGCCCCGAGCGTGTCGCGCCAGCGGCTGTAGTCGGCCGCGTTCACCAGGCCGTCGCCGTTGTAGTCGCCGGGGAGGGCCATGCCGACGGCCGACAGGGCGAGCGAGTAGAACTGCGTGACCGTCCCGACGCCGCTCACGCGTAGGAAGTAGGTGCCGGCCGAAGGGAGATCGACGTTTGCAATCGACTCGGCCTGCCCGGCGGGCGCCGCCGACGCGTCGGCGAGCAGCGTCGAGCCGCCGGGCCCCAGCAGCGCCAGGCCCAGGTTGCTGGTCGTCGTGGTGTTGAACGTGGTGGTCGTCTGTTGGAACGTGGCCCCGCGCGGCGTCATGGTGGCGCTGATACGCCGCGGGCCGTCCACCGTGAACGAGAAGAAGTCCGCGTCCGACGCGTTCGCGATGCTGACGAAGTCCGTCTCGGCGGGGCCGACGACCGTCCCCGCGCCCCCGGCGCCGATCGACAACGTCGCGCCAAGGCTGAGGGGGCCGAGCGCCGTGGCGAGCGACGCACTCTCGTTCCCCAGCCCGCCGTTCGACTTCTCCAGCACGTCGCCGCATAGCCAGTGGACGCCGCGTAGGTCGTCGTGCTGCGGGCCGTCGAACGTCAGGTCGATCGCCGGCTCCATCAGGAACGCGGCGTCGGACGACGACGTGTGTTCGATCCCCAGCCCGTGCCCCGCCTCGTGCATCGTGACGTTGCGGAACGCGCGGTAGTTGTTCGACGGGTCGGCGAAGGTCCCCAGGTCCCCCGTGTCGAACGCCATGTCCCCCCCGTCGGGGGGGAAGTAGTTGTAGGCGAGCGTCCCCGCGGCGCCGTCGATCGCGATGCCCGCCACGCGGACGTCGCCGCGCAGGCCCGCCACGCCGGGTTGCGTGGAGTGTCGGGCGCCGTCGTCGGCCGGCTCGTAGGTGTAGGTCACGCCGGCGAGGGCCTCCCAGCGCTCGAACGATTGGTTCAGGTGCGTGAACCACGGCCGCAGGGTGTAGTTGCTCCCCCCCGGCCCAGCGCCGAAGGTCGCGTCGAGGCTCGCCACCAGGTTGCTTCCGGTGAACGTGTTCCCCGCCGACGGGTTCACCGTTTGGGTCCCGTCGGGGGCGATGCTCCAGGTAAGGCGCACGGGCCTCCCTGGCGTGCCTGTCGAGCCGAGCGACGTGGTGGCCCAGCGCGAGGCCTCGGGGGTGGCGGCCGACGGGACGAACGCCAACGCGTCGAGGGCGAAGGCCGCGAGCCAGCCGACTGTGGCGCACCGCAGCGTACGGAGTCGGAATCGATCCAGGGGCGCCACGGGCAGTCGATCGTCGAGGTCGGGAGTGGGGGACGGGGCGGATC
>JBOFFC010000073.1:0-9229 GCA_051648405.1 Lacipirellulaceae bacterium | reverse complement strand
CTCGCCGGCTACAACAACCGTCCCAGCGAACCACCGCCCGGCCCACAAACCTTCTGGAACGCCCTCCGCCGCATGACGGACTTCGCCGTCGCCTGGGTCCAGTTCGGACCGGAGACGTGACTTGTGTATAACTGACAGGGCTCCGCCCCTGGCCATGCGCTTTCGCCCCTCCGGGGCTGACGGGGCGCGGGCGACTACGGTCCGATGCGCGGGCCCGACTCGCTGGTCGCTCCCTTGACGGTCGCGGCTCGGTGAATCGCCCGCTCCTGTCTCGGTATCCTTGGCGCTCTTGGCGTCGTGGCGGTTCAGCTTCGCGTCCGTTGCACCCCGTGACGAGACGCCCCCTGCGGCGGTTACAATCCGGCCATGACGACCGCCGCTCGCGACCAGAAGACGACCCGCCCGCGCTTGCCGGAGTGGCTCCGCACCGAGTTGCCCTCGGGCGAGGCGCTGCGGCTCTTTAACCGGACCGACCGGGCAGTCGAGGGGAACGACCTTCACACAGTGTGCGAAGAAGCCCGCTGCCCGAACATCCACGACTGCTGGGGGCGCGGCACGGCCACCTTCATGGTCGCCGGCAAGAGCTGCACCCGCGGCTGCCGGTTCTGCAGCGTCGATACGCTCCGCCTGCCGCCGGCGCTCGAGGCCGACGAGCCCGAGCGCCTGGCCGACGCGGTCGAGCGGATGGGGCTCAAGTACGTGGTCGTCACGGTGGTGAACCGCGACGACCTCGCCGACGGGGGGGCCTCGCACTACCGAGCGTGCGTCGAAGCGGTCCACCGCCGGCTCCCTGAGTGCGGCATCGAACTGCTCGGCAGCGACCTAGCCGGCGACCTCAATGCCCTGCGACTCCTCTTGGGCAGCACGGACCCGGAGGAGCGAACCGCCAACGACAATCCGAATCGACACGACGCGACTCGCACTCCGCCAACCGCTCCCTGCCCACTGCCCGCTGCCCTCTGCCCACTTCCGTTGCGCGTCTTCGCCCACAACGTCGAGTGCGTGCCGCGGCTCGACAAGCTGGTGCGTGACCCGCGGGCGTCATTCGACCAAAGCCTGGCGATCCTGCGCGAGGCGAAGCGGCTGCGCCCCGGCGGCGTGGGGAACGAGACGATGGCCACCAAGACCAGCCTGATGGTCGGCCTCGGCGAGACCGACCACGAGGTGCTCGACGCCCTGCGCCGCGTCCGCGACGAGGCGTCGGTCGACATCGTCACACTCGGGCAGTACCTTACCCCCGGCCGACCGGACGAGCGGTTCCTGCCGGTCGATCGCTACGTCGCGCCGCAGCAGTTCGACGACTACGCCCAAGCGGCGCGCGAGATGGGCTTCGCCGGCGTCGCCGCGGGCCCGCTAGTCCGCAGCTCGTTCCGCGCGGGGGTCCTCTACGAAGCGACGCGCACCGGCCGCTCGGTCGATGAACTGCTGGCTGAGGACGAGCCGCAGGTCGTTACTATTGGAACCACAGATGAACGCGGATGAACGCGGATGGGCCGTTGGGCGACGCGTCGGTCCCCGATCTTGCTCAGGTTAAGAGTTCCGGCCACGGCGCTTGCTGAGGTCTCCGCGACGGCTCGATACGTTCGTATCTGCGTTTATCCGTGTTCATCTGTGGTTCCATCTCTCCGTCGCGGATCCTCCGTATGCACGCTCCACGCATCGACCGTCTAGCCGGAAGCGCGCTCATCGCTCGGGTCGCGGTCGTGGTCGTCGGGATTACCGCGGCATCGCGAGGCGCTCCCCCCGCGCCGATCGACCCGACGCCGAGCCCGCGGCAGCTCGCGTGGCACGGGCTCGAGTTTTACGGCTTCGTGCACTTCACGGTGAACACGTTCACCGACCGCGAGTGGGGCAACGGCGACGAGGACCCGGCGGTCTTCCAGCCGACCGCGCTCGACGCCGACCAGTGGGCGCAAGTCGCTCAACAGGCGGGCATGAAGGGGCTGATCTTCACCGCCAAGCACCACGACGGGTTCTGCCTCTGGCCGAGCGCCTTCACCGAGCACTCGGTGAAGAGCTCTCCTTGGCGCGAAGGCCGCGGGGACGTGGTCCGCGAGCTGGCCGACGCCTGCCGCCGCCACGGGCTGAAGTTCGGCGTGTACCTCTCGCCGTGGGACCGCAACCACGCCGAGTACGGCCGGCCGGCGTACGTCGCGTACTACAAGAACCAGCTGCGCGAGCTGCTCACGGGCTACGGCGACCTCTTTGAGGTCTGGCACGACGGCGCCAACGGCGGCACGGGCTACTACGGCGGCGCCAACGAAGAGCGGAAGATCGACGCCACGACGTACTACGACTTCCCCGGCATTTGGGCGCTCACGCGCGAGCTCCAGCCGCAGGCCGTGATCTTCAGCGACGCCGGGCCCGACATCCGCTGGCTCGGGAACGAGCGCGGCATCGCCCCCGACCCGTGCTGGGGGGCGATCCACCCGAAGGGGATGCACCCCGGGGTTGCCGACGCATCGCGGCTCGAGCGCGGCGACTTCGACGGCACGGTGTGGCGACCGGCCGAGGCCGACGTGTCGCTCCGCAAGGGTTGGTTCTTCCACCCTGAGGAAGAACCCAAGTCCCTCGCGCAGCTAATGGACATCTACTACGCGAGCGTCGGCCGCGGGTGCTGCTTGCTGCTCAACCTGTCCCCCGATCGCGAGGGACGCTTGTGCGATGCCGACGTGGCGCGGATGGCCGAGCTGGGCGAGGCGCTCCGCCGCGAGTTCGCCGTCGATCTCGCGCGCGGCGCGGCCGTCGAAGCGACCAGCTCGCGCGAAGCGGCGCCGGACCTCGCGCCGGGGAACGTGGTCGATGGCGACCGATCGACGTACTGGGCCGCCGAGGGGGGGGTGCGGAGCGCCGCGCTCACGCTGCGGCTGGGCGCCCCGCAGCGCGTCAACCGGGTCCGCGTCCAGGAGCACCTGCCGCTCGGCCAGCGCGTCAAGGGCTTCGTCGTCGAGGCCCGTAACGTTGCGGGCGTTTCACCGTCGTCGGAAGCGTGGGTTCCGCTAGCGCACGGCGAAGCGATCGGCGCGCGGAGCGTCCTGCGGTTCGACGCCGTCACGACCGACGCGCTGCGGCTGCGCGTCCTCGACGCGAAGGAGAGTCCCACGATCGCGACGTTCGAGGCGTACCTTGCGGCGCCTTGAAACGCGTCGCAAGGGGACGTAGCGCGGTGTGCAAACGCCATGGGTCCCCTTCAGGGGTAGGGGGGTTGGGGGAGTGGGCGTCGCTGGTACCCGGGTCGAAACCCCCTCCCCCCGTGTTCCTGTAGAAAAAACGGCCTCCCCCTGAAGCGGGAGAGGGACAACGGGCGATCGTCGTGTGCCTTGAACGCTACGCTTTAGGTGAATGCTCTCACGACCTGTTGTATCTGCGTTCATCCGCGTTCATCTGTGGTTCCGTTCCCGTTCCTTCCGTCGTTCCCCATGCGTGTGCTGCTCTACGAATGGGTGACAGGCGGGGGGCTCGTCGCGCACCACGGGGCGCTCCCCGCGTCGCTGCTCGCCGAGGGGCAGGCGATGGCCCAAGCGCTGGCCGCCGACCTCGTGGCGGCGGGTCACCGGGTGACGATGCTGCGTGACCTGCGGGTGCGGTCGCTTGTGGCGCACGGCGCGACGGTCCTCGACGTCGCCTCGCGCGGTGAACACGACGACGCTCTGCTCAGCGAAGCCACTTCGGCCGACGCGGCGATCGTGATCGCCCCCGAGACCGACGGCGCGCTCCTCGCCGTCGTCGAGTCGCTCGAAGCGGCGGGCGCGCGGCTCGCGAGCCCCTCCAGCGAGTTTGTCGCTCTCGCCGGCAGCAAGTCCGCAACCGCCGAGCGGTTCGCGGCGGCCGGGGTCCCCGTCCCCTTCGGCCGGACGCTCGAGCCCGACGAGCGAACGCCCGACGACTTCCCCTACCCGGCGGTGGTGAAGCCGATCGACGGCGCGGGTTCGCAGGACACGCACGTCGTCGCGCGGGCCGAGGACCGCCCCCCCGCCTACGCCTGGCCGCGGCGGATCGAGCGCTACGCCCCCGGCACAGCGGCGAGCGTGGCGGCCCTGTGCGGCGCCGCAGACGGCCCCACGCTGCTCGCCCCGTGCCGCCAGCGGCTGTCGCTGGACGGCTCGCTGCGCTACCTCGGCGGAGCGACGCCCCTCGCGGCGGGGCTCGCGGACCGCGCCGAGGAACTAGCCCTAAAGGCTCTCGCGGCGATGCCACCGGCGACCGGCTACGTGGGGATCGACGTGGTGCTCGGTCCGAGCCCTCACGGCGACGACGACGTGGTGATCGAAGTCAACCCGCGGCTGACGACGTCTTACGTCGGGCTCCGCGCCGCGGCGCGGTCGAACCTGGCGGACGCGATGCTGATGGCGGCCGCGGGGCAGCAAGTGCGGGTGGCGTTCGACCCCCGTCCCCTGGCGTGGGACGCCGATGGGGCGGTGTACTACGCGTGATGCCCGCCTCGCCAACGTCCCGCTGGATCGGCCTCGACGTGGGGGGCGCGAACCTTAAGGCGAGCGACGCGGCGGGGCACGGCGTGACGGTTCGATTCCCCCTCTGGCGCGAGCCGGGGCGACTAGCCGCAGAATTGGCGCGCTTGTTGAGTGGTTTCGAGCCCATCGATCACGTCGCACTGACGATGACGGGCGAGCTCGCCGACTGCTACGAGACGAAGTCCGACGGGGTCCGCGCAATCGTCTCCGCGGTCGCTGAAGCGGCGCCCGACTCGAGAGTGCGCGTCGCGACGATCGACGACGCCTGGCTCACGCCCGAGGAGGCTGTCGCTTCGACACAGCGCGTAGCCGCAGCCAACTGGCGGCTGACCGCCCGACTGGTGGCGCGACGCCTGTTCGAGCGCGGCGACGTCAAGCGAGCGCTAGTGCTCGATGCGGGATCGACGACGGTCGATGTGGTCCCAATCGAGAGGGGGCGAGTGACCGCAAAGGGCGCAAACGACACCGAGCGCCTGCTTGCCGGCGAACTGGTCTACACCGGCGTGCGGCGGACCCCCGTCTGCGCGATCGTGAGCTCTCTACCCTTCCGCGGCAACGACTACCCCGTCGCAGCCGAGTTGTTCGCGACCTCGGGCGACGCCTGGCTGCTGCTCGGGGGACTGCCGGAAAGCCTCGACGACACCGACACGGCCGACGGGCGACCGTTCACCCACGAGCGCGCCCGGAATCGCCTGGCGAGATGCGTCGGCGCGGACCGCGACTCGTTCGACGAGGCGGACGCGTTGACGGCGGCGCACGCAATCGCCTCGGCTCAGGCGCGCTTGGTCGGCGCTGCGATCGCGCGACAGCCGGGCGGCTCCCGATTCATAGTGACCTGTGGTGAGGGGGAGTGCCTTCTCGACGCGGCGCTGAGGATCGCTAGTTCGCGCGCCGGAGACCTGCGCTTCAACGAGCTGGTCGGGGTCCGCGACGGATCGGCCCGCGCGCCGGCCCTGGCCGCTGCGATCCTCGCTTCGGAGGAGGCTCCGCAATGAGCGAACGCCCGTGGCTCGTCGTGAAGCTCGGCGGCAGCCTACTCGCGCAGCCGCGTGGGATCGCGCGGTTCGTCGAGTGGCTCGACTCGCCGCAAGCCGCGTGCGGCGCCGCGTCGCGCCTGGTAGTCGTCGGCGGCGGCCCCGTCGTGGACGCCCTTCGCGCGATCCACGTCGCGAACGGGCTCGCCGACGAGGCTTCGCATTGGGGGGCGATCGACGCGATGGACGTCAACGCGCGTCTCGTGGCGTCGGCGGCCCGCTCGCTTGGGTTCACCGACGCGTTGCCGCAGGACGGTCAGAGCGGCGACCTGGTCCTCGCCCCGGGGCGGCTGCTGCGGGAGGACGAACCCGACTGGCCCGGTGAGCCACTGCCGGCCTCGTGGGACGTCACCAGCGACTCGATCGCGGCCCGGATCGCCGTCCGGCTGCGGGCCGGGCTCGTGCTGGTGAAATCGGGACCGTGGCCGGCGGGGGTCGAGCCCGGCGACTGGGTTTCCGCCGCGGCGCGGGGCTACGTAGACCGCTGGTTTTCGCGGGTCGCCCCGACCGAGACCCGTGTTGCGCGGCTGAAATAGCCCACCGCACCCCCCCGGCGAGGGGTTGGAGCCGAGATTCTTTCCGATTTTTCCTGGCGGAACGTTGACGCGCGGCGCCTGGTTGGTTCTACTCGTAGGGTGTGCATCGGTCGCCAAAGAGCGGCGGGTGCTAGCAGAGCCCGAGGAACTACTTTCAGGTTCCTCACCATCAATCAAACGAGCAGTCCTAATCCAGAAGCGGCAATCCTGATCCTTTCTTCGACCCCCACGTTTCGTGGTGTGTCGGGCGAGGGATCAAGATTGCCGCTTCTTTTTTTGTTCCTACGCAAACTACGCCGAGCGATCGGCCAACCAGCGACCCCAACCCAGCAGCGCTAATTCAACAAGCGGCGAGAAGAAGTCCCTTTCACCCGGCGTCCTGCGATCTGGCAGGGGCGGCGGCGTGCGTGGGGTTTCTGCTCGCCGCTTTTGTTTTGCGCCCGCCGCAACTCGCGGGCGCGGACTCAATCGATCCAACGACCGACCTAAACGTCGCCAGCCCCACGACCGCCACCTCGACACGAGACTCCATCATGCGTCACCCGCTAACGCGAATCGCCGGCCTTGCCCTGGCGCTTTCTTTCGTCGCCCTTTCGGCCCAAGCCGCGCTGATCAACTTGACGCCGCAAGGGGTGGCGTCGAACTCGAACGTGTCCGTCAAGTTGAGCGACTTGCTTAGCGGCGAGGTCATGGGGATCAAGGTCGGCGACAAGGACTTCACCGGCTTCAGCTACTCGACGATCGGCGACATGCCCGCCGCCCCCGACGTGAACGTCCTCGGTTTCCGCGATCCGGACGGCAACTGGGGCATCTCGCTTCACGGCGGGTTCCTCGACCTCCCCGGCGGCGCGCCGCTGTCGGACGCCAAGGTTCGCTTCACGGTGTCGGTCGATGACGTAGGCCTTCGCCAGGGCTACCTGATCAACGACGCCCACCTGTTCGTGAACGGCGCCGGCATCGGGCCGAACTCGTTCTTCGCGGTCGATGAGACCTTCCTCGGGCAGCCCAACGTCTCGCTCAACGCGTTCAAGACGACGCTCAACGGCAGCTCGGAGACGCAGCTCCAGGACTGGGTCGATTTCCTGCAACCGGTCCGCAGCCTCGTCGTCACGAAAGACATCCTGGCGATCGCCGGGCAGGGCTCGAACCAGCCGGCCCGGGCGACCGTCATCGACCAGTCGTTCTCGCAGGTCCTGATCCCCGAGCCGACCGCCGCGGTCCTCGGCTTGCTGGCCGTCGCCGGCGCCTCGCGCCGCCGCCGCTGAGCCTGTCGCGGCCTTAACGAAGCTCCCCCCCAAACCCGGTGGTCGCTACCCCCCTAGCGGCCGCCGGGTTTTTTCGTGCGCTGGTCGGGCTGGTCCGCGTCCGCCGCGCGCTCGACCGACGTCGGACGCGCGGCGAGCGTCAGCGTGACGTCGCGGGGGGCGCCGGCCCGCTCGATCCGCAGGACGACGGTCGAACCGGCGTCACGCCCCCCAAGGCGTCGTCGCGCGTCGTGCACCGTTGCGACGGGCGCCCCCGCCACGCCGACGACACGGTCGCCGACCGCCAAGCCGGCCGCGGCCGCCGCGCTCGTCGGTGCTACCTCGATCACCTCCGCCGCGGCGCGGAGCGGGTCGTGACCGGGAAACCCGAGTCCGGCGACCCCCGGCTCGATGTCGTTCCCCCCTTCGAGCGCGTCGAGCCGCGTCGCGATCTCGGGCCACGGCACGGCGAACCCGATCCCCGAGTCGTACCACTCCACGGCCGGCTGCCCCTCGGGGGCGAGTGGGGCGATGACCCCGTGCAGTTCGCCGCGCGTGTTCACTAAGGGCCCTCCGTAGTTGGCCGGGGAGGTGTCGGCGTCGGTTTGGACCGCGCGGCCGCTCAAGCGGCCGACGGCGCTCACGACCCCCGTGTGCAGGCTCGCCGCCCCGAGGCTGTGGACGCGTCCCACGGCGATCACCGTCTCGCCGACGCGCGGCTCCGACGCGATCCGCAGCGGCGTGAGCCCCGCAAAGGGCGCCGCTCGGACGAGCGCCAACAGCCGCACGCGGTCGCGAGCCACGAGCTCCGCGGCGCGTCGCGCGCCGTCGGGTGTGACGACGACGATCGCGGCCGGGTTCGTCTCGAGCCCGAACAGGCTGGTGATCACCAATCCCGCGTCGTCGATCACCAGCCCCGTGACCACGACCGTCGATTGGCTCAGGCTGTCGGTTGGGTTGGTCCCCCCAGCGATCTCGATACGGACCACACGCGGCGCGATCGCGTCCACTGCGCTGCGCAGCTCTGAGGGTCCCTCTGCGCCGACCGCCGGTCGATCGAGCACCCCAAGGGCCGCGCCCCCGACCGCGCCAAGGAACGCACGCCGGCCGCAGACTTGATCCCTAGGCGATCTCATCGGCTCGGCTCCGCGGGGGTGGCGCGCCGTTCGGCTGGCGGGAGCTCGACTTCGATCAGCTCGGCGCCCCGCAGGACCGTTACGCGCGTGGCGTCCCCCGTTCGGGCCGCGAAGGCCTGCAGCAGCGCCTTGATCGTCGATACCGAGCGACCATCGACGGCGACGAACAGGTCGTCGGCCCGCAGGCCGGCGGCCGCGGCGGGAGAAGCGTCTTCGACCAGCTCAATGAAGGGAGGCGTTCGCAGCGCCACGTCGGGCAACAGCCGCACGCCGAGCGCGACGAGCTCGGCGCTCGGGTCGAGCGTCGCGGGGGCCTCGTCCGGCCCCGGCGAGTCGGCCCCCCCGTCGCGAAGCCGCGCTACGATCTCGGCCACCAGCGGCGCCGGCAGTGCGAAGTTGTGCCAAGCCCCCGACGCGCCGCTGCGGGCCTCTTTGCCGATCATCCCCAGCAGCTGTCCGTCGGCATCGACTACGGCGCCTCCGGCAGCGCCAGGGTTGCTCGTGACGGCGTCGATGACAAGGACCGGCTCGCGGAGCGGCAGAGGGCCCGCGGGGCGCCACGCGTCGAGCGACGCCACGGCGGCCAGCACGCCGCGCTGGACGGTCATCGACTCGTTGCCGGTGGCGATCGCGAAGGCGTTCGAGAGGGCCCACACGCGGTCCCCCACGGCTGGCGGGGGGGCTGCGGTCGAGGCCGCGAGGTCGAACGCGTCGAGCGGCTCGTCGGTCGGCCAGCCGACCGTCTCGAGCAGCGCGACCTCGGCCACGGGGTCCGACGCGACGACGCGGGCCGTTCGTCGCTCGCCG
>JBOFFC010000072.1:0-13108 GCA_051648405.1 Lacipirellulaceae bacterium | reverse complement strand
GGACGAGCGACCTCGCCGTGCGAAACGCCGGCGGACTCCGCAAGGTCTCCGGCAACAGCCTGCGAATCGCGCGCGAGCGGCTCGTGTACCACGGGACACTGCTCTATGGGATGGACCTGACGATCGTCGGTCGCCTGCTCCGCCACCCGCCGCGCGAGCCCGACTATCGCGGGCGCCGCCCCCACGGCGAGTTCCTCGTCAACCTGCCTCTCACGCGCGAACAGGTTGTTGGCGCCGTGCGCGCGGCGTTCCCCGCTGACCGCGCGCCCCGTGAGACGCTCGAATGGTTCGCCGACAGCGCGACGCGACTGGCGCTGGAAAAGTTCTCCGCCCCACCGTGGAAGGTCCTGTGACGACGAACGATCACCGCGCGCCGCTGCTGGCGATGCTCGCCGAGTACGCGCTGCGAACACCCGAGGAAGCCGACGTCGCCGAGCGGATCGCCGCCCTCGTCGCGGGGCACGCGGACTGCTTCGACCGCGCGTGCCGACCGGGGCACGTCACCGGTTCGGCCTGGATCGTTAGCCCCCCGCGCGACCGAGTGCTGCTGTTGCACCACCGCAAGCTCGGCCGCTGGTTGCAACCGGGGGGGCACGCCGACGGGGACCCCGACGTGGCCCGCGTCGCGCTCAAAGAAGCGACCGAAGAGACGGGCCTCGCGTCGCTGCGCCTGCTGAGCGCCACGCCGATCGACCTCGACGTGCACGTCATCCCCGCGCGCCGCGCCCCGGACGGCGCGCCCCTCGACGACCAGCACGAGCACCACGACGTGCGGTTCCTCGTCGAGGCCGACCCCGCCGAGCCGCTCGCCGTCAACGACGAGTCGCACGCCGTCCGCTGGTTCACCCCCGACGAAGTCCGCGGCCTCACCCAGGAGTGGAGCGTGTTGCGATTGCTCGCCAAGGGACGCGCGGCGGAGACGCGACGAACGCGTTTTTCGCACTTGGGCGAACGGACGGAGTAGGAGATAGGGGGATGACGGGGAGAAGAGGGGTACGTCGCCACGGAGCTACGTGCCGCGAGGGCTCGCCGAGCCTTTAGCAGCCTGTTGATTTTTCAACAGGCTGCGTCGTCGCACGGAGGCGACGTCGAAGCCGTGGCGCTTTCGCCGCGGTTTCGCGAGCCGCGAGCGGCTCGGCCGTGAGCTTGGCGACGTTGAAAAACGCCGCGACGGCGTTTCTCAACCGGCTGTTAGGGCGAGGAACCGGGTCGGAGCGACCTGAGTGAATCCGTAGAGCTCGCTCCGCCCGTTTGCAGGGGACGTGCCCCGCTCGAGCACTATCCCCCTAGTCCCCAGTCATCCCCTATCTCCTTCTCCGTCGCGTAAGCCCCGAGTTGAAGACCTGAGTCGTCCTGGGCGTCCCCCGGGGCTGGTTCGCGCCGGTCGGGGGGACGTGGTAGTCTACTCGCCTCGACTCGATCGCCACTGCACGGAGGCCCCCGCGATGCCCGCCACGCTGACCCCCCCCACCCCGCCGGCCGGCGCCAAGCCGCCGGCGTTCGGCGTCAAGAAAATCAAGCGTGAGGACCTCCCCCCGGGGGGGAACCTGTGCGAGTACTGCACCGCCAAGTGCTGCCACTACATCGCGGTCCCCTACGAGACGCCGACCGCCTTCGACGACATGGAGATGATCCGCTGGATCGTCCTGCACCACAACGCGACGTTCTTCAAGGACGACGAGGACTGGTACCTGCTCGTCTACACCGTCTGCGAGAAGCTGCAAGACGACTACCGCTGCGGGATCTACGAGACCCGCCCGCAGATCTGCCGCGACTACACGTTCGACAACTGCGAGTACGACGAGAGCTGGTGCTACGACTTCTACCTCGAGACGCACGACCAAGTCTGGGAGTACACCGAGGCGATGTTCCCCAAGAAGGGGGAGTCGATCCGCTCGCGTAAGCCGAACCCGCTGGCCGTGCTTGCCTGAGCGGCGTCGATTGACGACCGCGGGGGGCGGTCGTCGGCGCGGGGGTGGCCGTCGCCGCTCGATCCCTCCGAGCGCCCCACCCTTTTGCACCCCGCCCCTGCGCGGCGTGCCCCTTGTTCCCGACCGAGTGACCCGTGCCCGTCCGAGTCGAACCGCGAACGCTCAAGGGCTTTCGGGACTACCTGCCCCAGGCGATGATCCCGCGCGAAGCGCTGATCGACACCGCGCGGCGCGTCTACCGCTCGTACGGCTACGCCCCGATCGACACGCCGGCGCTCGAGTACCTGGAGGTCCTCACCGGCAAGGGCTCCGACGAGACCGACAAGCAGCTGTACCGTTTTCAGGACCACGGGGGGCGCGACGTCGGCCTGCGGTTCGATCTGACGGTCCCCCTCGCGCGGTTCGCGGCCCAGCACCTCTCCGAGCTGAACCTGCCGTTCAAGCGCTACCACGTCGCCCCCGTGTGGCGCGGCGAAAACACGCAGCGCGGCCGTTACCGCGAGTTCGTGCAGTGCGACTTCGACACGGTCGGCACGACCGGCGTGGCGTCCGACGTCGAGACGCTGCTGGTGGTCCACGACCTGCTGCGGGCGATCGGAGTCGAGCGATTCACGATCCGCGTCAACCACCGCGGGGTGCTCAACGGGCTGCTCGAGAAGCACGGCCTCGCCGAGCGCTCGACCAAGGTCCTGCGGGCGCTCGACAAGCTCGCCAAGATGGGCGCCGACAAGGTCCGCGCCGAGCTCGCCGAGTCGGCCGGCGCGACCGACGCGCAGGCCGACGCGCTGCTCGCGCTGGCCTCGGTCGAGGGCTCGCCCGACGAGGTGCTGGGGGCGCTCGAGCCGCTGGTGGCCGGCAGCGCGACGGGCGAGGGGGCGATCGCGCGGTTGCGGCAAGTCCTGGCGGGGGTCGCCGCGGGGGGCGCCCCCGAGGGGCGGGTCCGCGTCGATCCGTCGATCGCGCGGGGCCTCGACTACTACACGGGACTCGTGCTCGAGACGACGCTCGACGAGCTCCCGGAGATCGGCAGCGTCGCCAGCGGCGGCCGCTACGACAACCTGGCCGACTTGTACACCAACCAGCCGCTGCCGGGGATTGGCGCGTCGCTCGGCCTCGACCGCCTGCTCGCGGCGCTCGAGGAGCTCGGCCGCCTGCCGACCACGCGGACGACCGCCGACGCGCTGCTGGTGAACTTCGCCGACGACCAGTTGAGCGACTACTTGGCGCTCGCCGCGTCGCTCCGCGCCGGGGGCCTACGCGTCGAGCTCTACCCCGAAGCGAAGAAGCTCGCAAAGCAACTGCAGTACGCCGACAAGCAAGGGTTCCGCGTCGCGCTGCTGGCCGGCCCCGACGAGCTGGCGCGCGGCGAGTGCCAGGTGAAGGACCTAAGCGCCAAGACCGGCGTCACGGTCCCGCTCAGCGAGGTCGCCGCCGAAGTCCGCCGTGTCCTGGGACGGGAAGCCTGACAGGATTTACGGGATTGAAGGAACGATCGACAGGAGTCACGCGACAAGCTGATCGACTACTCCGCTTCCATCCTGTCAATCCTGTCCAGTTTTCTGCGATGGCCAAGCGACACAACCACTACGAGGCGGCCCTCGAGGACTACCTCCGGGCCGAGCGCTTGCCCTACGTCGCGGTCGATGAGCGGCGCCGCGCGCTGGACGACGACGGCTCGCTGAAGAGCGTTGACTTCGTCGTCTCGGGACCGGTCATCGGCCTTGCGACGAGCGACCCCTCCCCCTGGTCGCTCGAATCGGACGCCCCGCCCGCGCACGCGACGCGCTGGCTGATCGACGTGAAGGGGCGGCGGTTCCCCTCGGGGGAAGCCCACCCCCAGTACTGGCGCAACTGGACCACGGGGGACGAGCTCGACTCGCTCGTGCGCTGGTCGCGGCGCTTCGGCGCGGGGTTCGACGCCTTGCTGGTCTTCGCATACCACCTGGTCGGCGAGCGGTCCCCGGTCCCGGCCGAGCAGGTCCATTACTTCCGCGACGAGCCGTACGCCTTCGTCGCCGTGCGGCTTGGGGACTACCGGAGAGTGGTCAGGCCCCTCTCCCCCAAGTGGGGGACCGTCTCGGCGCCGGTCGCCGAGTTCCGCCGCATCGCCCGCCCGCTGCTGGAAGTCGTGCGGGGCTGCGACGATCGCGTGGCCGCAAGCCCAGCCGCCGACCGCGGCGCGTAGCAGCCTGTTGATTTCTCGACAGGCTGCGTCGTCGCAGGGAGGGGACGTCGAAACCGTGGCGCTTTCGCCGCGGTTTCGCAAGCCGCGAGCGGCTCGGCCCGTGAGCTTGGCGAGGTCGAAAAACGCCACGACGGCGGTTTTCAACAGGCTGGTAGGCGCGTTCCCCGCCTACTTCCCGCCACCGCGTCGCCGACTACGATAGGGGCTCACGATGTAGCGGGCTGACCTAGCCCCCCGACGATCCTCGGACAGGGCCCCCGAAAGGGCCCCCCGCGATGAACACCCTCGCCCTGTTTGCCCTCCCGCTGCTGGCCCAGGCCGAGGCCACGGGCCCGCGGAACGCCTACACCATCTCGTGGGCGCTCGTGTTGCTCGCCACGATCCTGGGGCTGGTCGTCGCCCTCCGGCCGGTGAAGCGCGAGATCACCGTCAAACGCGCCAAGGACTGAGTCACGGACGCACTACGCCGCGAGCGGACGCCGCGTCGCGACCGTCGCGGCGGCGAAGCGCTGCACGGCGTCGATCACCGCGCCTTGTTCGTCGGCGGTGAGCTCGGGGTAGACCGGCAGCGACAGGACCTCTTCGGCGGCCCGCTCGCTGTGCGGCAGGTCGCCGCGCCGGTAGCCCAGGTCGGCGAAGCACTTCTGCAAGTGCAGCGGGATCGGGTAGTAGACCGCCGACCCGACCTTCCGCTCGGCGAGCGCCCGCTGCAGCTCGTCGCGGTCCCCGCCGGACACGCGGACCGTGTACTGGTTCCATACGCTGGGGCAGCCGTCGGCTTCTTGCGGCGTCTCGACGAGGTCCGAAGCGGCGCCGACCGAGAGCTCGCGCTCGTAGCGCTGTGCGTGGCGCGTGCGCGCCGCGGCGTAACCGTCGAGCGCGTCGAGCTTCACGTCGAGCACCGCCGCCTGGATCGTGTCGAGCCGGCTGTTGAGCCCCACCAGCGCGTGGTGGTACCGCGGGCTCTGACCGTGG
The DNA here is from genome assembly GCA_051648405.1 of Lacipirellulaceae bacterium. Taxonomy (GTDB): domain Bacteria; phylum Planctomycetota; class Planctomycetia; order Pirellulales; family Lacipirellulaceae; genus JBOFFC01. Next base: position 8,017 of record JBOFFC010000072.1, on the reverse strand, counting down.
TCACAGAGCACGCGCATCCGCTCGGTGAGCTTGTCGTCGTCGGTCGTGATCACGCCGCCGTCGCCGAAGCCGCCGAGGTTCTTCGTCGGGTAGAAGCTGAACGCGCTGGCGACGCCCATCGAGCCGACGCGTCGGCCGCGGTGCGAAGCGCCGATCGCCTGCGCCGCGTCCTCGATGATCGGCACTCCGCGCGACTGGGCCACGGCCGTGATCGCCGTCATGTCGGCGGCCTGACCGAACAGGTGCACCGGGATGATCGCCCGCGTGCGGCGTGTGATCTTGCGCTCGACGTCGGCGGGGTCGATGTTGAAGGTCGCCGGGTCGATGTCGGCGAACACCGGGGTCGCGCCGACGCGCCACACGCAGCCCGCGGTCGCGAAGAACGTGAAGCTGGGGACGATCACTTCGTCCCCCGGGCCGATCCCCAGCGCCAAGAGCGGCAGCAGGATCGCGTCGGTCCCCGACGCGCACGCCACGGCGTGCTTCGCGCCGCAGTACTCGGCCAGGCGCCCTTCGAGCCGGCCGACGGCCGGGCCCTTCACGAACGCCCCCGAGTCGCAGACCTCGGTGACCGCCGCCAGGATCCGCTCGCGCAGCACCGCGTTGCCGCGGTTCACGTCGAGCATCGGGACGGGGGTCGCGACCGGGATTTCGGCGGGCGTGGGGCCGCCGGCCGCCGCCGTGATGGGGGTCGTGGTGAAGGGGGTCGTGTGCGGGGCGCGGACGGTCGCCGGCGCCTCGGCATCCTTGCCGAAGGGGCTCATGGGGTCTCCCGGTTTTGGAACGTGGTGTTCGCCGTGATGGGCGTCCACGGGCCGTGAGCGCTGCGGCATCCTGTCCGCGGCGCGACCGTGGTGCGGTCTTCTTCGGGCCCGTGGGGAGCGAGCGGCCTGGGGCCGGTCGCAGGGGGGGAAGTTACGGACACGCGGCGGCCGCCGTCAACGGCGACCCGCTGGACGCGAACGCCCCCGCCCCAACGCCTACATCGTCCGCCGCAGCCCCCCGAGGCCAGCGACGAACGTGAAGGCGACCGATTGCCGCGCCAGCGGCGCCAGCGGCGCGGAGGGGGCTTCGACCGGGGCGCACGAAAAAAGCCGCGTCGCGTCCCGCCGTTGCCAACGGGAGACGCGACGCGGCCGAAGCCGTTGGAGCCGTCGTGGCGAAGCGACGACGCTCAGCCCAAGCGGGCCCGCATCGTCACGGCGCCGGCGCCGGCCAGGCCGAGCAGCGCGATGAGCGCCGAACCCGGCTCGGGGATCACGGTCCCCTGGACCGTGATGTTGTCGAACCGGTTATTGCCCGTGGCGCCCGTGGCGCCGGTCAACAGGATGCGGAACGTGACCGACGGAGCGTTGTCCACCGCGGCGATCGCCGAAAGGTCGTAGACCTTGGTGGCGAAAGTCGTCGGCAACGTACCGGTGTCCGAGCCGACGTTCGTGAAGTTCACGCCGTCGGTCGAGTACGAGAACTGCCGACCCGCGAAGCCGCTGGTCGTGCCGCGCTGGTCCCACGAGACGAAGATGTCCTCGTAGGTGAGCGTGTTGACGGAGATCAGGATGCTCATCCCGTTGTTGGCGAACGTGCCGCCGACGACGGCGGGGCCCCCTTCCGGCGCCAGCGCGCCGCCACTGAGGATCGACGGCTGGGCGCTGAGGGTCGTGCCACCGAAGTTATCGACGAAGTCGAAGGTCCCCACGTCGGCGCCGGTCGTGTCGAGCGTCGCGTCGAAGTTCGCGAGGTTCAGCGAGCCGGCCCCTTGGGCCGCGGCCTTCGGGAAAGCGCCGGGGAAGTACCCGAATTCGGTCCCCGCCCCCGGGTCAAGGTCGGACGTGTTCTCGTCCCAGTACGCGATGAGGGCCGCGTTCGAGGACGCGGCGCAGAGCGCCAGGCAGGCGCTGAGAAAGCAGGTTGCGGTCCGGTTCATTAGTCGTGCTCCGTGTTGCGTGGTCCGCGGGCGACGGGACGCCGCTCGAAAACCCGAGGGTAACGGTGGGAGCGGCCACCAACGGGGGGCCGCGGAGGGGGGGCTGCGCGTTCGGCCCGACGGCCTGCGCACGGTGTCAGGCTAGCCGTTGGGCCCCCGATCGCAAGGCTTTTCCGCGGAAAATCGCGCCAATCGCGCCATCCCGAAACGCTCGCCGCTGGCTGACGGCGGTAGATACTGGACAAACGAACCCCACTTCGGCGAGAATCGCTGGCGGTCGGGCGCCTCGATCGCCCAGTCTTTACCCCCCGGAGCACTCCGATGCGTACTGCACTCCACGCCGCTGTCGCCCTGCTGCTGTTCGCCGCACCCGTGTGCTTCGCACAGCAACTCCCGCAACCGACCAAAGCACACCAGATGATGACCCGCGAGGCGGGCGCGTGGGACGCCAAGGTCACGGTGTGGCCGGCCCCCGGGGCCCCCGCCGAAGAGTCCACCGCCAGCGAGACTTGCGAGATGCTCGGTGGGTTCTGGATGACCGCCCGCTTCGAGGGCGAGTTCGCTGGTCAGCCGTTCGTCGGCGTCTCGCAAACCGGCTTCGACGAAGAGTCCGGCGAGTACGTCGGCACCTGGATCGACACGATGGCGCCGACGCTCACCACGATGCGCGGCAAGTACGACGTCGCGAAGCACCAGTTGACGATGGTCACCGACGTCTTCAAGTGCTGCATGACGGGCGAGAACAAGCGGATGAAGATGGTCACCACCTACCAAGACAACGACCACAAGCAGTTCGAGATCCACGAGCAAGCCGACGGCTTGGACGATTGGCGCAAGTCGATGGCGATCGATTACACCCGCCGCAAGTAACCGCGCCGAGATCGCAGCGCTCGGTCCCAACGACACCGCGAGCCGCCGCCGGAACCCCCGGCGGCGGCTCGTCGCGTTTGGCCCTAGGCCGGGTTCGCGGCGCACAATTCGCGCCATCGGGCGACCCGGGGGTCGCGCTCGCCGAACATCTCGACGACCCGCTGCTCGATCCACGCTCGTTCGAGCTCGGCCCCCTGAGCGATTAAGACCTCTTCGATGTCGCCCAGGTCGCGGAGCCGGAAGAACATTAGCTTGAAGACGCACAGCGTCTCGGCGTCGAGCAGATCGACGTCGATCCCGTTTAGCGCCACACGCTTCCGCCTCGACCGGGCGACCTCGTACATCGGCCCGACCGGCACGAAGAAGTCCACCGTCCGGCCGCGGTACGAAACGCGGCAGAAGCCGTGCGACTTCAACTTGAGCGCGGCGTCGATCCAGTCGAACTCGCAGCCAAGCTCGATCACCAGATCGAGGGCCGCATCGACGTCGTCCGGCGCGACAAAGAGGTTGATGTCTGCGTCAACGGTGCCCCGCGGCCGCGCGACCCAGGCGCCCAGCGCGAGCGCCCCGCCGATCGCGTACTCGACGCCGAGCCCGGCGAGCCGCGTCGCCAGCTCGACCGCCGCCCCGGCGGCGTCGAGCTCGGCGTGCCTCCCGTGCTCGTCAGCCGCCATACGCACCCCGCATCTGTCGGGCGAGGAACTCCCGCGTCGACTCGGGCCAGCGGCGCATCGCGTCGTCGGCGCTCTCTCGGAACGGCCGGTCCAGAGCCCGCTCCATGGCGGCCGCGTCGCGGCAGGCAAGCGACAGCTCGGCCATCCTCAGCTCCATCGTCGCGGGCGCTCCCTCGCGTTCCATCGCGACGATGCCGGCGACTCGCTCGACGAGCTCGGCGCGCTGCCGGGTCTGCTCTGGGTCGGTCATGGCGCTCTCCGGAACGTGGCGACGGGCTCTCGCCGTCGATCGCATCCTACCACTTCGGCGCCGCTCTACAAAAAACCCCGCGGCGACTTGGGAGGTCGCCGCGGGGTTCAAAAAAAAGGCTGCCGGCGGGCGTCGATGCCCTAAGCTTCCTGCGACCGGCAACCGTGTGCTGACGTGGCTTTTGGCCGTTGGCCTCTAGCGAGCTAGGCACGCGCTCTATTTCTTCTTTGGGGTCTGCGACAGGGCCGATCCCGCTGCCGCCTTCGAGTCCTTTCCGGTGCGACCGTCTCGGAGCACTTTCGACGCAGCAGACGCAGCAGCTTTCCCGGTCGTCTTCCCGTCACTGTTCTTTGAAGCCATCTTCTGTTCCTCCATTGAACGAAACGAATGGTTACAGCACGCTGTTGAACCGATGAACCGGCTTCCTCAACTGCACCCCATGCTGTTGCCGCAGTTGTGGCACAGGTAGCAGTTGCCGTTGCGGACGGTGATTGCGCCGCAGTGGTCGCAGCTCGGGGCATCGACTTGGAAGCCCGCGAACTGGTCGTTGCGCGAGCCGCCGCCGGCGACCTCGACCAGCGGCGACGCCGAGCGCTCGAGCAGCTTTGCGCTCAACTGCGTGACGTAGTCGGGCGCCACCGCTGCCGACACCCGGGCCTGCGTCGCGACCGAGTGGCCGTTGGCGCCCCCCGAGCCGTTCGTGTGGCCGTTGGTGGATCCGGTCGCGTGGCCGTTCGTCGGGCTGTTGCCCTTCGCCATCGACTTCACGACCGGCTTGGCGTCTTGCCCCGCGTTAGGCCCGCCGACCATCTTGGCGACGGGCCCGCGCTCGCCATCTTCGTCTCCCGACGGACTACCGTGGGTCGGCCCCCCTCCGTCCTGCGGCAGGCCCAGCGACGCCTCGCGGTAGCCGGGGAGGAACGTGATCCCCAGCCAGCGGAAGATGTAGTCGATCAGGCTCTTCGCCACCCGGATGTCGGGGTTCTTCGTGTGCCCCTGCGGCTCGAACCGCATGTGGCTGAACTTGCGGACGTACGCCTCGAGCGGCACGCCGTACTGCAAGCTCATCGACACGCTCGTGCCGAAGGCGTCCATCAGGCCGCCGACGGTGCTCCCCTCCTTGGCCATCGTGATGAACAGCTCGCCCGGGCGGCCGTCGGGGTAGAGGCCCACCGTGATGTACCCCTCGTGGCCCGAGATGCTGAACTTGTGCGTCATGCTCTGACGCGTGTCCGGCAGGCGCTCGCGCCGCGGGCGGGCGGCCTCGGTGGACTCGTCCTTCCCCTTGTCGCCACTCTTCTTGGTGTTGAGCGGCTGGCTGTCCTTCGAGCCGTCGCGGTAGATGGCGATCGCTTTGAGGCCCAGGCGCCACCCGTCGTAGTAGGCCTGCGCGATCTCGTCGGGGGTGGTCTCACGCGGCATGTTGACCGTCTTCGAGATCGCCCCCGAGAGGAACGGCTGCGCGGCGGCCATCATCGTCACGTGCGCCCGCCACGGGATGCTGCGCGTGCCGCCGGCCGGCGTGAACGCGCAGTCGAACACCGCCAGGTGCTCGGGCTTCAGGTCCGAGGCGCCCTCGATCGTGTCCTCGCGGTCGATGTAGGCGAGGATCGACTCGACCTCCGGCTGGTCGTACCCGAGCTTCGTCAGGGCCGCCGGCACCGTCTGGTTGACGATCTTCAGCATCCCGCCCCCGGCGAGCTGCTTGTACTTCACGAGGGCGATGTCGGGCTCGATGCCGGTGGTGTCGCAGTCCATCATGAAGCTGATCGTGCCGGTCGGCGCCAGGACCGTCGCCTGGGCGTTGCGGAAGCCGTGGGCGTCCCCCGCCTCGACGACCCGGTCCCAGACCTCGTGGGCCGCGTCCCGCAGCTCGGCGGGGCACTTCGTGTCGATCCCCGCCACCGCGTCGCGGTGCATCTGCATCACGCGGAGCATCGGCTCGCGGTTCGGCTCGAAGCCGTCGAACGTGCCGACCGCCTCGGCCAGCTCGGCGCTGGTGAGGTTCGCCGCGCCGTGCAGCAGCGCGGTGAGCGCCCCGCACACGCCACGCCCCTCGTCCGAGTCGTAAGGCAGGCCGCTCGCCATCAGCAGGCTGCCGAGGTTCGAGTAACCCAGTCCGAGCGGGCGGTAGCGGTGGCTGTTGCGCGCGATGTCGGCCGTCGGGTAGCTCGCGTGATCGACCAGGATCTCCTGGGCGATCAAGTAGACGCGGCACGCGGCGGTGAAACGCTCGTGATCGAACGTGCCGGCCTTGCCCCCCTGCTCGTCGCGCTTCCGCGAGAACTTCATCAGGTTGATGCTCGCCAGGTTGCACGCCGTGTCGTCGAGGAACATGTACTCGCTGCACGGGTTCGACGCGTTGATCCGCCCGCTCGTGGGGCACGTGTGCCAGCGGTTGATCGTCGTGTCGTACTGCACGCCCGGGTCGCCACAGTGCCAGGCGCACTCGGCCATCCGCTTCATCACGTCGCGGGCCTTGTGGGTCGGCCCGGCGATCGTGTTGTCGGTCACCCAGCGGGTCTTCCAGTCCTCGTCCTTCTCGTAGGCCGCCATGAAGTCGTCCGTCAGGCGGACCGACAGGTTGGCGTTCTGGAACATCACCGAGCTGTACGCTTCGCCGTTGAAATTCGACTCGTACTTGCCGCTGGCGATCAGCGTCTGGGCCTTCTGCTCTTCACGCCACTTGCACTCGATGAACTCCATCACGTCCGGGTGCCAGACCTTGATCGACTGCATCTTCGCCGCGCGGCGGGTCTTGCCCCCGGACTTCACCACCGCCGCGATCTGGTCGTAAACGCGCATGAACGACAGCGGACCCGACGGCGTGCCCCCCCCCGAGAGCTTCTCGCGCTTGCTGCGGAGCGTCGAAAGGTCGGTCCCCGTGCCCGAGCCGAACTTGAACAGCATCGCCTCGCTCGTCGCGAGACGCATGATGTCCTCCATGTTGTCGTTCACGCTCTGGATGAAGCACGCCGAGCCCTGCGGGTACTCGTACGGGTTCTCCGGCTGGGCGACGTCCTGCGTCACCTGGTCCCAGCGCCAGTTGCACTTGTCCCCCTTCACGCCGTACTGGTGGAACAACCCGACGTTGAACCACACCGGCGAGTTGAACGCCCCGTGCTGGTGCAGGCAGAGCCAAGTCAGGTCGCGGTAGAACCGCTCGCCGTCGGCCGGCGTGGCGAAGTAGCCGTCCTCCAGGCCCCAGTCGGCGATCGTGCGGCTGACGCGGTGGATGAGCTGCTTGACGCTGTACTCGCGCTCGTTCGACCCGACTTCGCCGTAAAAATACTTGCTGCAGATGACGTTGGTCGCCAGTTGGCTCCAGAACGTCGGCACTTCACAGTTGGTTTGCTCGAAGAGGACCTCGCCGTTCTCCCCCTTGATCTGCGACGTGCGGACGTCCCAGTTGACCGTGTCGAACGGGTCGGCGACCGCGCCGGGGCCCGAGGCCGCCGGGCAGAACCGGGCGTCGATCTTGATCCGGCCGTGGAACACCTTGTCCTTCGAGCGGCGGGGGGGCTTGGCAACGCCTGCGTCAACAGTCGCCATGGCAGCTTCCTGTGAGGGGGGGGTCGAGAACGGGCATCCGTACCGCTTCGGAGTATATGTACTCTAGTACACTAACTCCACAGCCTTTGGGTCGGCGTCTCCTGCCACCCGGCTGCAACCTTGCTCGGTCCTCCCGGACCAGCTCCGCGGACGATCGCTTTCTCGCCCGCCATACGGCCGAGGGAGAACGGCGACCACCATATGTGGGCCCTATCGGCCCGAACTCCCGAGGATCGAGAGTGAATCGCGTCGCCTGCCCACAACCTATTGTAGCCGATGCCCTACGGGCCACAACATTTAGGCTCTCGTGAGTCGAATCTTACGCGCCGGCCGCGAGGCGTCAATCCGATTCCTGGTATTCCGTAAGTTGCTAGCACACAACAGGTTGTGGCCGACGAAGAAGAATTCGCGAGCCCTTCATGAAGGAAACGTGAAGGCGCAACACGTTTACCCACAACGATTTACGGCGACGACAGCGCCCGATCGGTCCGATGCCGGGCCGGCGACGGTTTTTTGAAAGCCCGCCGGGGGGGTTGGCGAGGCGGGGTGGATTGGAGAAACGCGGCCCTCGCCGTCGCGCTCGAATCCTTTGCCAATCGATAGCGCTTCCCTCGGGGTTGCCCTGTCCGCGGGGGTTTGACGGGAACCGCCAAGACGCCACGAGCGCCAAGGGACGCCACGAAACGGGAATGCACCACAGAGGACACAGAGAGCACGGAGAACGCTTGGGAAGCTCTCTCTGTGCTC
>JBOFFC010000071.1:0-2297 GCA_051648405.1 Lacipirellulaceae bacterium | reverse complement strand
GCGCCCCAACGGCGATCTGATTCGCGGGTGACAGTGGCGGACCAACGACGATTCCCCTTTCGGCTGAGGCGGCGATGGCGTTTCTCGAAATCGACGACGTGAGTTTCGGCTACGGGCCGGTCTCGAACCGGCACGAAGTTCTCCGCGGGGCTTCGCTGCGGGTCGAGGAGAACGAGTTCGTCGCGGTGATCGGCTTCAGCGGCAGCGGAAAGAGCACGTTGATCTCGCTGCTCGCGGGGCTCGCGCGTCCCAACGCAGGCGAAGTCCGGCTCCGAGGTCAGTCGGTGGCCGGGCCCGGCCCCGACAAAGGGATCATGTTCCAAAACTATTCGCTTCTGCCGTGGCTCACGGTTCTGGGGAACATCGACCTCGCGGTGAAGCGCGTCTTCCCGCAGGTGACGAAGGCCGAGCGTCGCGAGCATTGCCAGAAGTACGTTGACCTAGTGAGCCTCACGGGCTCGGAGACGAAGCTGCCGAGCGAGCTGTCCGGCGGCATGCGTCAGCGGTTGAGCCTGGCCCGGACGCTTTCGATGAAACCCGAGGTGCTGCTCCTCGACGAGCCGCTCTCGGCCCTCGACGCGCTGACGCGTGCCGTTCTGCAGGACGAGATCCTCCGCATCTGGGAGGAAGACCGCCGCACGGTGGTGATGATCACCAACGACGTCGATGAGGCGGTCATCATGGCCGACCGGATCGTGCCGCTTACCCTCGGCCCCGCCGCGAGCTTCGGGCGTGAGTTCCCGGTGGCGCTCCCGCGGCCGCGCGACCGCGCGACGCTCAACTTTAACGAGGGGTTCAAGCGGTTGCGGAACGACGTGACGAAGCACCTGCTCGGCTTGAACGCCGCGGCGAAGGAAGCGGCGCCGGATTTCGAGCGGCCGCTCCCCGACCTGCGGCCGAAGATGCCGCACGCCGCGGTGTCGGTGGCGTAGACGCATAGCAAGGATCGAGCTCCGATGGAAACAGCGACCACCAGCCCCGCCGACGCCCGCTTCGTCGAGGTGTTCAACCTCGTCAAGGCGTACCCCAACCCGTACGGAGAGGGGGTGCGGGTCGTCGATGGCTTCAACCTTGTGATGCGCAAGGGGGAGGTCGTCAGCGTCATCGGCCACTCGGGGTGCGGCAAGAGCACGGTGCTGACGATGGTCGCCGGGCTTCACGAAGTCTCGGCCGGGAGCATCGCAGTGGCGGGGCGCGAGATCGACGGTCCGGGTCCCGATCGCGCCGTCGTCTTCCAGGCGCCCTGCCTGCTGCCTTGGCTGTCGGCGCTCGAGAACGTGATGCTCGGCGTGAACCGCGTCTACCCGCACGCCACGAATCTCGAACGGCGGCAGATCGCCGAGTACTACCTCGCGTCGGTTGGCCTCGCCGACTCGTTCCACAAGCGACCCCGCGAGATGTCCGGCGGCATGCAGCAACGGGTCGGCATCGCCCGCGCGATCGCCCTCAAGCCGCAGATGCTGCTGCTCGACGAGCCGTTCGGCCGCCTCGACTCGCTCACGCGGATGGAGCTCCAGGAAGTGATCCTCGGGATCCTCGACCGCCAGCGGATCACCACGATGCTGGTGACGCACGACGTCGATGAAGCGATCTTCATGTCGGACCGCATCTGCATGATGACCAGCGGTCCGTGCGCTCGCGTCGGCCAGTTGCTCGACATCCCGTTCGATCGCCCGCGTGACCGTGCGGCGGTGCTCGAGCACCCGAGCTACTACGACCTGCGGGCTTCGATGGTCTCGTTCCTCGAGGGCCAGGACCACCGCGGCGCCGCTCGAAGCACGCCATCGACTCGACAAGACTGGGACGACACGCAGCCGAGGATCGAAGCGATGAGCGGCACGCAGCACGCGCTTCCCGCGATGCAAGCCACTCCGATCGAGCACTCGCATCGTGGGACGGCGCTCCTCAGCGGGGAGTCGGTCGGCGTATGACCGCGGTCCGCGAAAGAACGCCGGGGGTCTGCACGGGGGCTGCGTCCTCCCACGAAGATGTCGCGGGGCTCGTGCGCGCGCTGCTCGAAGAGTCGCGCGAGCTGACGGCCGTCGAGCGGTTCGCCAAGGCGCACGAGGGGCACACCCCGGCGCAGGCGCGGTACTACCGTGACCTCATCCCGGCGGGCCCCCCCGGCGCCGGACAGCAGTACGCCTTCGACGTTGACCTCGACGCGTGCAGCGGCTGCAAGGCCTGCGTCAGCGCGTGCCACCACCTCAATGGGCTGGAGGCCGGAGAGACCTGGCGCTCGGTCGGGCAGCTCTACGGCCAGAACGGCCTGCCGATTATTCAGCACGTAACAACAG
>JBOFFC010000070.1:0-3090 GCA_051648405.1 Lacipirellulaceae bacterium | reverse complement strand
CGGAGTTGGTTGCGCCGCGTACCCGCTTCGATCCCTCCGACGGCTTACGCCGCCGGCTCGCCTAAACCAGGCGCCCGCCCCCATCGACCGGCAGCGACACGCCGTTGACGAACGGGTTCTCGACCAGCATCGCCACCGCGTGGGCGACGTGCTCGGCGCGGCCGACCGTGCCGACCAGCGACTGACCGCGGACAAACGCCTCGCGCTCGGGGGATTCGTCGTCGCCGCACAACACCGGCCCCGGCAGCACGCCGACGGCGCGAACCAACCGGTTCCGCTGCGCGAGTTCGACCGCGAGCGCTCGCACCAGGCCGGGAATCGCGGCCTTCGAGGCGTGGTACGCCGCTGCCCCCACGGGGGGAGTCCCGTCGTGGGCGGTCGCCGCGTCGCCGAGGAGCACCACGACCCCCCCCTGCTGCTGGTCGCACATCGCGAGTCCGGCCGAGCGGGCGAGCATCAGCGGCGCCACCGTGTTCACCTCGAGCACGCGCCGGACGTCGTCGCTCGTGACCCCTTCGAGCGGGGCCTTTGGCCAGGCCGCGGCGCACAGCACCGTGACGTCGATCCGCCCGAAGCGCGCCAGAACCGCGGGGACGAGCCCCTCGCGCGCGGCGCAGTCGGCAAGGTCGGCGTGGAGCGCGAGGCACTCGGCGCCGTGCTCGGCGGCGAGCTCGTCGGCCAGCCAATGGGCGTCGTCGATCGACTCGCGGGCGTGGATCGCTACCGAGAAGCCACGCCGCGCGAGCTCCTCGACGATCGCCCGCCCGACGCGCTTCGCGCCGCCGGTCACCAGGGCTACGGGTCGCTCAAGGGACGCCATCGTCGCTGACGGGGTTTAGGGGGGAACTACAGATGAACACGGATCAACACCGATGACCGACCGTACGGGGCGTCGATGCGGTAACGCGGGACCGAGCTCTCGTATCCCCCTCCCCCGCAAGCGGAGGGAGGGGGATTATTCAGCTTGGCAACTCGAGGTGTCGAACTGGATTCATCTCACTCGCCGAACGCGGCCAGGTACTCCTGCCGCTTGCCGGACGACGAGTCGGCGTAGCGGTAGTAGAGCCGCCCATCGACCGGCGCCGGGGTGGCGAAGACCTCGTCGCCGAGTTGGTTCTCGGCCAGCAGCTCGAAGCCGTCGGGCGAGGCGCGGAAGACGGTGACCGTCCCGCGCTCGTTGGCGGCGTAGAGCTTGTCGCCGACCAGGGTGGGAGAGCTGCTGAACTTGCCCCCCAGGCGCTCGCGCCACATCTCTTCACCGTCGCTCGCGCGCCAACAGTACGCGATCCCGCCGTCGGCGGTCGCGTACAAGTAACCCCCCGTGACGATCATCGACTGCTCGTAGCTCTTGGCGGGCTTCTGCCACACGATCTCGGGCTTGCCCGTTGTGCGGACGGCGCAGGTGAACGAACCCGGGTAGCCGCCGCTGCCGAACGCTAGGCCGAGCTTCTCGTCCCAAACCATCGTGCCACAGGTGGCGCGCGTCGTGCCGGCGACGCTCCACAGCTCGTCCCCCGTGGCCGGGTCGTACGCGGCGATCTTCTCGTTGCCGGTGAGCAGGAGCGCCGTCTTCCCGTTTACGGGGACCGTCGAGGGGGTCGAGTAGCTGAGGCTCTCGGGGCGCTCGGCGAACCAGCGGCGCTCGCCGGTTGCCGGGTCGAGGGCGACGATGCCGCTGTCGTCGCCGTCGAACTCGCTCGACACCACGACCAGCCCCCCCACCAAACGCGGCGACGATCCGAACCCGAATTGGAACATCACGGGGGCGAACGTCGTAGCGCGCTCTTGCCACAACTGCTCTCCTTCGAGCGAGAAGGCCGTGACCCACGCCCCCTCGTCGTTGCAGAACAAAGCGAACACGCGCTCGCCGTCGCAAGCGACCGTGGGGCTGGCGTGGGTGTTGTTCGGGTGGATCTCGGCGGGGAAGCCGCCACGGTGGGCGACGGTTTCCTTCACTAGCGCGCCGGTCGCCCGGTCGAGCACCAGCAGCGACTGGGTCTGCGCTTGCTCGTCGGCGGTCGTCAGGTAGACGCGGTCCCCGACCAGCACGGGGGACGAGTGGCCGCGACCGGGGAGCGCCACCTTCCAGGCGACTCCCTTCTCGGGACTGAACTCGACCGGCGCCGTGGCCCCCTCGGCGGCCTGGTTGTCGCCGCGGGGCCCGCGCCACTGCGGCCAGTCCTCGGCGCCGGCGACGCTCGCCACGACAACCACCAACAACAACGCACCTAGCCGCTTCATCGTCCGTCTCCCGGGGGCACAGAACTGTCTGTCACCTTCGGTTGTAGGACGACGTCGACCGGCTGGCTAGCACCGGGGTGCTGCGCAAATCACCAATGACCAAATCCCAATGACCAACAGGCGTTGCCACGCCCAAGTTTTCTTTGGTCATTGGTGCTTGGTCATTCGACCTTCGGGTGCTTGGTCATCGGTCTTTCGCCGCCAGGCGCCCGACGCTCGACTGGAAGTAGCGCCGCTGGCGCGCCTCGGCCGCCGCGGGGCCGCTCGCGGCGTGGAGCTGCTCGAGGTCGGCGAGGCTCGCCGCGCACTGCGCGCAGCCGACCGTCTCGATGTGGAACCGCAGGTACGCTTCGAGCTGCGGCTCGACGACCCCCAGCAACAGGGCGCCGAGTTGCTCGCGCGTCGCGCAGGTCAGGCGCCGGCGACGCCACACCTCGCCGAGCGAGTGGAGCCCCGCGTCGCGCCCGGCGACGAGCTTCGCGACGCGCTCGCCGAGCCGATCGTCGTCGCGCAGCGCACGCTCGATCGCCGCCATCCGCTCGGCCGGCGCGGACTCGTCGAGGTAAGCAAACAGTTCGGCATCAGAGAACAAGGGAGGACCCCCGCGTTAGGGGAAGGGAGCGCGAACCGATGTCGGACGGTCCAAGAGCTGAGCAACTGCTGGCGGTCACCAGACGGCTTCATGTTACCGCGCCGGCGGCCAAGGCGCCGGTCCGTGATCGAGGGGCCGCAAACCGCCGCGGAGACGCGCGGGGGGGTCGAGACCCCGAGCCGCGACCGTCAAGGGAGCGACCGGACAGGGTTGCCCCGTCGATCGGTTGCTCCACGTCCGTTGGTCGCTCCCTTGAC
>JBOFFC010000069.1:0-5711 GCA_051648405.1 Lacipirellulaceae bacterium | reverse complement strand
CCCCCCCCCCCCCCCCCCCGTCCCGGGTACCCGCTTCAAAACCCCCTCCCCTAGCCCCTCCCCCGCGAGCGGAGGGAGGGGGATTCAGAGCGTCATTCGTGCTTCCTTCTTGCTCGGTCCCTGCCGAAAGCGCGGTCGTGATCGTCTCGACGTTCGCGCGGATCATCCCGGCGTAGTCCTCGGCGCCCGAACCCTGGGGGCCGAGCGCGTCGGCGTAGAGCTCGCCGCCGATCCGCACCGTGTGCCCGCGCGCGGCGCACGGCTCGACGAGCGCCCGAACGACCCGCGGCGCCACGGCAGTCTCGACGAAGACCGCGGGGACCTTTCGCTCGACCAGCGTCGCGACGACTTCCTCGAGCCGGCCCAGATCGACTTCGTCTTCGGTGCTGACCCCCTTGAGGCCGAGCGAGTCGAGGCCGTAGGCGCGGCTGAAGTAGGCGAACGCGTCGTGGGCAGTGACCAGCACGCGGCGGTCCTTGGGGACCTGCGCCAACGCGGCGCGGGCTTCCGCGTCGAGCGTGGCGAGCTCGGCGCGGAGCGTCTCGGCGTTCGCCCGGTACGTCGCGGCGCCCTCCGGGTCGCGCTCGGTGAGCCCCTCGGCGACGCGCGCCACGCACTCGCTCCAGAGCGCCACGTCGTGCCAGACGTGGGGGTCGGGGAGCCCCCCGGAGCCCTCGTGCGTGATCAGCCGCGCGTCTTTGCTTTCGGCCAGCCAGTCGGCCAGCGCGACGACCGTCTTGCGCTCGGCGAGGCGCTCGAGCACGTCCCCCATCCGCCCTTCGAGGTGCAAGCCGTTGTAGAAGACGACCTCGGCCGCTTCGAGCCGCTTGAGGTCCGACGGCAGCTCCTTGTACAGGTGCGGGTCGATCCCCGGTCCCATGAGCACCGCGAGGTCGATGCGGTCCCCCCCGACGCGGCGCACGGCGTCGCCGACCGGGCCCGTCGTCGCGACGACGCGCAGCCCCCCGGGCGCGCTCCCCTCGACGGCGCCGGCGGGGGACGAGCCCCCGCAACCGAGTGACCCCAGACACGCCGAGGCGATGACCAGCAGCCCGATCGACCGCAGAGGCGAAAACTTAGCGTTGGCTAACTTTCTCATTCCCGCATCGTCCCCCGGCGACTCGGTGCTGTCAAGGCGAGCGGCGACGGGTGCGCGGCGGGCGTCACGACCGTCGCAGACCGCGCGCTCGCGAGGATTCGCCAACAGATCGCCTCCGTCGCACGGCGAGGCGCGAACACAATTGTTTGCTTCGGTGTACCGCGAGGGGTAGATTCGAGGGCTGCTTGACGACCTTCCCCCAAAGCGCCCTGTCGCGCGCGAGGAACGCGGTGCGAGTCACCTACTTCAAACGCTTCCGGATGGAGGCCGACCTCCGCGAGCCCCTCGCGGCGCCGGAGTTGCCGCCCGGCTACCGGTTCGTGGCGTGGGACGCGTCGCGACTGGCGGCTCACGCCGAGGCGAAGCACCACAGCTTCCGCGACGAGATCGACTCTGAAGTCTTCGAGTGCTTGGCCGACGTCGAAGGGTGCCACGCCCTGCTGCGCGAGATCGCGAACAAACCGGGGTTCCTCGCGGCCGCTAGCTGGCTCGTCGAGTACACCGGAGCGGGAGCGCCGGAAGCGTGCGGCACCGTCCAAGGCGTCCAGTACTCGCCGCGGTACGGGGGGATCCAGAACGTCGGCGTAACGCCGTGGCACCGCCACCGCGGGATCGGCTCGGCGTTGGTGGTTGCGGCGATGCTCGGCTTCCGCGCCGCGGGGCTCGACCGGGCGTTCCTCGAAGTCACCGCCGAGAACGTCGCCGCCGTGCGGCTCTACGAGACGCTCGGCTTCCGGCGGGTGCGGACCAGCTACCGTCCGGTGGAGCTCGCGTCGCGGTAAGGAGCTTGCGTTGCCCCGGGGGGGGCGGGTAGGGTCGGCGATTCGAACCCCCCCGCAGCCCCCGCAGCACGCACCGAGCCCTCCCGCCGATGAGCACCAGCGCCGCGCCGAAGCCCGCGACCGCTGACGGCGCGCTGGTCCACCACCTGCCCAACGGCATGGTGCTGCTGGGAGAGCCCTCGGAGGCCTTCGAGTCGGCCGCCTTCTCGATGCTGTTGCCGGCCGGGTGCCGGTACGAGAGCGACGAGCGGCTCGGCCTGGCGTCGCTGACCTGCGAGATGATCCTCCGCGGCGCGGGGGACCGCGACAGCCGGCAGTTGGTCGATGACCTGGACTCGCTCGGCGCCGAGCGCGGCGAGTCGGTCGGCGTCTCGCAGGCGACGTTCGGCGTGAGCACGCTGGCCGAGAACCTCGGGCCGTCGCTCGACATCTACGCCGACATGGTCCGCCGCCCGCACCTGCCGGCCGACCAGATGGAGCAGGGCCGCCAGGTGTTGCTGCAAGAGTTGCGCGGCGTCGAGGACGAGCCGAGCCAGAAGCTGACCAACGAGCTGCGTGCGCGGCACTACCCCGCGCCGTGGGGCCGCCCGAGCTGCGGCGACGACGCCGGCCTGCGCGGCGCGACGATCGACGACGTCCGCCGGTTCCACGCCCTGCACTACCGCCCCGAGGGGGCGATCCTCGCCGCGGCCGGTTCGTTCGACTGGGACGCGCTCTGCGACCGCGTCGAGCGGCTGTTCGGCGACTGGCGTGGCGCCGGGACTCCCGCCACGCCCGTTGAGCGCGCTCCCCTGGGTGACACGCACGTGCCGTACGACTCGTCGCAGTCGCACCTCGGCGTGGCCTTCGCCTCGACCCCTTACAAGCACCCCGATTACTTCCAAGCCTGGTCGGCGGTGGGGGTCCTGTCGGGGGGGATGAGCTCGCGGCTGTTCACCGAAGTGCGCGAGAAGCGCGGCCTGTGCTACACGGTCTACGCGTCGCTGCAGACGCAGATCGAGCGGGCGGCCGTGTTCTGCTACGCCGGGACCACCGCCGAGCGCGCCCAAGAGACGCTCGATGTGCTCTGCGGCGAGCTCGAGCGCCTCGCCGAGGGGGTCACGCCGCAGGAGCTCTCGCGGCTCAAGGCGCGGATCAAGAGCGCGCTGATCCTGCAGCAAGAATCGACCAGCAGCCGCGCCGGCTCGCTGGCCCGCGACTGGCGGCACCTGGGGCGCGTCCGCCCGCTCGACGAACTGCGCCGCCTGATCGACGCCGTCACCGCCGAGACGATCAACGACTACCTGACACGCAACCCGCCGCGCGACTTCACGACCGTGACCCTAGGGCGCGATCCGCTGACGCGGACCAAGTGAAGGAACCACAGATGAACACGGATTAACGCAGATGTAGCTGCGTTTGTGCTGCACCGCGGGACGATTCACGCCCAACGTCACACCTTCGACAATCGTCTGAATCCTCGTCGTTTCATCTGCGTTCATCCGTGTTCATCTGTGGTTCCATTTCCCATGCAGTTCCGCTCCGCGACGCTCGACAACGGCCTCCAGGTGATCGCCGAGGTGAACCCCGCGGCGTTGTCGCTGGCGGTTGGGTTTTTCGTCGAGACCGGCTCGCGTGACGAGTCGGACGACGTGGCCGGCGTGAGTCACTTCCTCGAGCACATGGCGTTCAAGGGGACCGCGCGGCGCTCGGCCGAGGACGTCAACCGCGAGTTCGACGAGCTGGGCGCCCACTACAACGCGTTCACCAGCGAAGAGAACACCGTCTACTACGCGTCGCTGCTCCCCGAGCACCAGGGAGAAGCGGTGGACTTGCTCGGCGACATCCTGCGGCCGAGCCTCCGCGCCGACGACTTCGCCACCGAGCAGAAGGTGATCCTCGAAGAGATCGAGATGTACCTCGACCAGCCCCCCTACGGGATGGACGACCGCGTGAAGCACGTCGCGTTCGGCGCGCACCCGATCGCCCGCAGCGTGCTGGGGACCGCCGAGTCGGTCGGGGGGCTCACCCCCGAGTCGATGCGCGACTACTTCGAGCGCCGCTACACGCCGAGCAACGTGCTGCTGGCGGCCAGCGGCGCCGTGGACTTCGACGCGCTGGTCGAACAAGTCAGCGCCGCCTGCGGCCACTGGACGCCGCGCGAGGCGCCGCGCGCACTGCCGCCGCTGGTCGGCAAAGCGCAGCGCGAGACGGTCACCCGCGAAGCGGCGACGCAGCAGTACGCGCTGATCCTTTGCCCCGGGCCCGGCGGCGCCGCCGAAGAGCGCTACGCCGCCAAGCTGCTCGCGACGATCCTCGGCGACGACACGGGGAGCCGGCTTTACTGGCGCCTGGTAGACCCAGGGATCGCCGAGTCGGCGAGCCTCGGCCACTACGACTACCAGGGGGCCGGGATGTTCTACGCCTGGCTCGCCTGCGAGCCGGACGACATCGACGACAACCTCGCCGCGGTGCTCGACGAGCTCGGCGGCGCGCGCAAGGCGCCGATCACCGAGCGCGAGCTCGCCCAGGCGAAGAGCAAAATCAAGTCGCGCGTCGTGCTGTCGAGCGAGAAGCCGCGCAGCCGGCTGTTCAGCGTCGGCGGGGGATGGCTGATGCGCCGCGACTACCGCACGGTCCGCGACGAGCTGGCCCGACTCGACGCGGTGACGGCCGACGACGTCGCCCGCGTCGCCGAGGCCTTCCCGCTCGACAACCCGGCGATCGTCACCGTGGGGCCACGCGAGTCGGTGGACTTCGGGACGAACTAGCCGCGGGAAGAATTGGCCGCAGATAAGCGCAGATGGACGCAGATAAAGAATGGGAAGAATGGTAGGAACACTCTAGCTGGATTGGCGAGGCACCCCCTCCCCCGGAAGGAGGAGGGGGAACAAGCCGCTCTCCATCCCCCGTCATCGGCGTCCATCCGCGTGCATCTGCGGCTGATTCTTTCCCATGCTCGTCGATCGGCTTCGCGACGAACTCGGCCTCGACCCAGCAGCGGTCGGCATCGTTGTCGTCGATCACGGATCGCGCCGCGCCGAGAGCAACGCGCTGCTCGACGAAGTGGTGACGATGTTCGTGCGCGGGTCCGGCGCGCCGATCGTCGAGGCGGCGCACATGGAGCTCGCCGAGCCGTCGATCGCCACGGCGTTCGCGCGGTGCGTCGCGCGCGGGGCGACCACGGTCGTGGTGTTCCCCTACTTCCTTTCGCCCGGCCGACACTGGTCGAAGGACATCCCAGCTCTCGCCGGCGCGGCCGCCGCCCAGCACCCGGGGGTCCGCTACCAAGTCACGTCGCCGCTTGGGCTGCACGAGCTGCTCGGCCGTGTGATCGAGGAGCGGATCACGCAGTGCCTCGGCCGGGCGCTGAACGACTCGGCGCCGTGCGACCTGTGCCGCCCGATGGGGGGCTGCCGGCTCAACGAGTGACGGCGTTGCTAGCGGCGCCGACAGGTCGCCGTGGGGCGTTCCGACTGGAGGGCCTACGCGGGTCGTGTCGATAGACAGAGGGGACGGCGCACCGGTGCGCGCCCGTTGCTCAGCCACTCCCCAGGGGAGCGCCACAACATGCTCCGCTTCGCTCGCCCGTTTGCGCTCGGCCTGTTCCTGGCGGTCGGCCCCGCGCCGGTCGCCCCGGCCGTGATGCCGCCGTTTGTCCCGGGGACCGGCGAGTTCCTTGGGGATTGCTCGGACAACTTTGAGGACGAGGCCTGGAGCTACAAGCTCAACCTCCCCAAGAGCAGCCACGAGCAGGACGAACGGCAGCGCGCCCCGGGGGGCGTGTCGAGCAACCGCCTGTGGCACGAGGGCGCCAAACGGGGCACGCCGGACGTGGTCAAGCGGGTCGA
>JBOFFC010000068.1:0-50539 GCA_051648405.1 Lacipirellulaceae bacterium | reverse complement strand
GCCGCGTCGCTATCATCAAGGTCGATGGCCGCCAACGCACCACCCTCTGGCCGCGACCCTGCTGCGCCCCCGGACTGCGCCTCGCCGGACCGCGCGCCGCTAGCTGCGGGCCACTGCGGGAACGAAGACGACGCCGTCTGGCGGGCCCTCGACGAGCTCGTCGAGGGGCTCGGGCGCCGCGCGCTCGACGGCGACGCGGGCTTCTACGAGGTCGTGCTGCACCGCGCGGTCGAAGGCCTGGCCGCTTCCGGCGGGGCCGTGTGGTCGATGGCCACCGACGGGATTCTGCGCGTCACCCAATCCGTGGGCACGCTCATCGATGCCGCGCCGGCCGACGCCGATGGCCGCACGCGGCTCGTCGCCAGCGCAGCACGAACGACCGGGGCCGTGACATCCCACGTCGCGGGGTTAGCGGCGACCGCCGTCGCCGTCCGCGACGCCGCCGACGTGGCGACCGATGTGATCGAGGTCCATCGCGAACCAACAGGCCCCGCGGGAGACGAAGCCGTCGCCGGCGTTCTCGAAGCGATCGCCGACGCCGCGGCGACGTGGCGACGGATGCGCGCGGCCACCGCAGCGACCCAGCGCGGCGAGCACGCCGCACGCCTGCTCGACGTCGCTTCACGCGTCGCGGGGGACCCGCGCGTGGAGCCGACCGCGTACCGGATCGTCGCCGAGGCGGCGCGCCTCGTCGGCGCTGATCGTGTCGCGCTGGTGCTCGCCACCGGACGCCACGCGCGGCTCGTCGCGGTCAGCGGCGCGGCCGAGGTGGCGCGTCGGTCGGCGACCGCCGACGCCTTCGAGCGCGCCGCCGTCGAGCTCGTCCGCCAAGGGGACCTCGAAGCGAGCGCACGCGACCGACTGATCGATACAACTCATGCGCGGCAGCTCGCCGCGGCGCGACTCGTTGTGTCGCCCCCCGTCAGCGCGAACCCGCAAACCGACGACGCGCCGCAACGCACGGTCGGCGTTCTGTTCGCCGAGCGGTTCGACGCCGAGGCGCCCCTCGACGAGTCGCTGCTCGTCGCCGCCGGCGCCGTGTGCGGGCCGGCGCTCGCGGCGGCGATCGACGCGTCCGACTCGGTCGTCGCGCGCGGCGAACGCTGGGCCCGGCGTCGATTCGCCGACGCGCGATTCACGCAGCGTCTCGCTGCGATCGCCACGGGCGTGCTGGTCGCCACGGCTGCCCTCTGCCTCGTCCCCGTCGAGCACGTCGTGACGCTCCGCGGGTCGATCGAGCCGGTCACGCGTCGCGAGGTTTTCGCCCCGGCCGACGGGGTCGTTGTCTCGGCCCCGCCGGCGCACGGGGAGCGGGTCCGCGCGGGCGAGACGATCGTCGAGCTGCACAGCCCGCGGCTGCTCCTCGATGAGCAACGCCTCGCCAGCGAGCTCGACGCCGCTCGACGCGAGCGCGACGCGATCGCCGCCGAGCGGCTTGCAGGCGACCGTCGCGACGCCCGCGCCGCGGACGACGCGTCGCTGGGGGCCGATGGGATGCTGGCTGAATCGCGGGTCCGCGGCCTCGAAGAGCAACGGAAGCTCGTCGAGGCGGAGCGCTCGGCGCTCGTGGTCGTGAGCCCGATCGACGGGATCGTCACCACCTGGCGACCCGACGAGCTGCTCGCGGCGCGGCCTGTCGAGCGCGGGCAGCGGCTCGTCACCGTCGCCGACGACCGGGGCGCGTGGCGCCTCGAGCTGCGGGCCGAAGACAGCCGCGCCGGGCTGGTGCGCGAAGCGATGACGCGTGCCGACGCCCCTCTGCGGGTCGTCTTCGAGCTGGCCGGCGAAGCGGGGGTCGAGCGCGGCGGGACGGTCGAGCGGATCGCGATGCTCGCCGAGCGCGAGCACCAAGCGCCGCCGACGGCCCCCGCTACGGTGCGTGTGGATGTTTCCATCGACTTCGTCGATGCTACGAGCGTGGCCGATGGCGACCACTCGCTCACGCCGGGGACTTCGGTCCGGGCACGCGTACTTTGTGGCAAGCGGTCGATTGCGTACGTCTGGTTCCACGACCTGTGGGACGCCCTTTCCGTAGGCTGGCGACTGTGACGATCTCACGAAACCACCGCATGGCTTGCCTCGCGCTAGGGCTGATCGCCACGCTCGGCGGCGCGGCGAGCGCGGCGGACGTAGCCGTGGTCCCCGGAGTCGTGCTCCGCTTGATCGACGAGGCGGACGCGCCGGCGCGCGTCGCCGGGTGGATCGCCGACGTGAGGGTCCGCGAAGGGGACCGCGTTGAGCGCGGCGCCACGCTCGCCCTGCTCGACGACGCCGACGTGCGCCTCGAGGTCGTCGGCGCGGAGGTCGAGCGGTCGATCGCCGAGCTGGTTGCCGGCGACGACGTCCCCGAGCGCTACGCCGCGAAGGCGGCCGAGGTGGCCGAGGCCGAGCTCCGCCGCTCGCAGGACTCGGTCGCCCGCTTCGCCGGGAGCGTGTCGCGGTCGCAGCTCGACGTCGAGCGGCTGGGCCTCGACAAGGCGCGCCTCGAACACGAGAAGGCCCAGCAGACGAGGCGGCAAGCGGAGCTCGGGCTGCGACTGGCGACGGCGAAGCTCGACGTCGCGCGGGGCGAAGTAGAGCGCCGCCGGATCGTGGCGCCCCTCAGCGGCGTCGTGGTCGAAGCGCTCGTGAGGCCCGGTGAATGGCTCGAGCCCGGCCAGCGCGCGTTCCGCATCGTCGAGCCGCGCCGTCTGAAGGCCGAAGGCTTCGCCGCGGCGACCGACGCCCGCGGGATGGCCCCCGAGATGACGGTTGAGCTCTCCTCGGCGGGCGCGACCGACGGCGCTGACGACGACATGCGCTTGGCGGTCGGAACGCTGGTCTTCGTTTCGCCGGAAATCGACCCCGTTACGGGCCAAGTCCGCGTTTGGGCGGAGATCGACAACGCCGACGGCGCGCTGCGCCCCGGCGATCGGGCGACGCTACGGGTCATGGGCACGCTTGGCGCGACAACCACGTTCGGGGGGGCGCCATGAACCGTTCGTCGGCCGGCACGCTCGACCGCCCGCTGCGCCTGCGCGTGCGGCCCGACCTGCGTTTCACGCCGCGCGGCGCAGGGGGGGCGATCGCCTCCGACCCCGTGTCGCTCGCGCACCACGAGCTCCCCCCCGACGAGGCGCGGCTCCTCGAATGGCTTCACCCGGGCGCAACGCTGCGCGAGCTGCGTCGCCGCTGGGAGCGGGCCTTCGCGCCGCAGCGGATCGACGAGTCGGAGATCGCCCGCAAGCTCGCCGCTCTGCAAGGGGCGGGGCTCGTCCACTCGGCGGGTCAGACCGCCGACTCGTTCTGGCTGAAACGCGACGAAGCCCGGCGGCATTCGAGCCGCGCGCGGTGGAAGGGGCTCGCGTCGCTGCGCATCGGCGCCATCGACCCCGAGCCCCTGGTGCGCCCCCTCGCGCGGCTCACTGGCTTCGTCTACACGGGTCCGGGCCTCGTAGCGATCGCCGTGCTTGCGTTCGTCGCCGGCGCCGTGCTGCTTAGCCGCTCGGACCGGCTCGTCGCCGAGCTGCCGACGCTGAGCGCACTCGCCAGCCCCGCGTACGCGACGCTCTCGCTGCTCGTCTTCGTGGCGCTGAAGACGGTTCACGAGCTCGGGCACGCCGTCGCCTGCCGCCGGCTCGGGGGGCAGCCGCGCGAGCTCGGCTTGATGCTCCTGCTGGGGGTCCCCTGCCCTTACATCGACGTCTCCGACGCGTGGGGCTTCGCCTCGCGGCGCGACCGCGTCGTGGTGTCGCTCGGCGGCGTGATTGGTGAGCTGGTGGTCGCTTCGATCGCGGCGCTCGTGTGGCGCGCGACCGGGCCGGGGGTCACGCACACCGTCGCGCTCAACGTGGTGTTCGTCGCCGGCCTGACCACCCTGCTAGTAAACCTCAACCCACTGGTGCGGTACGACGGGTACTACATCCTCAGCGACGTCGCCGACACGCCGAACCTGTGGTCGCGTTCGCGCGGGGCGCTCGACGAGTGGCTTCGCGCCGTGTGGTCGGGAGGAGTGGGTTGCGCTAGGCCGGCGAGCGACTGGATCGCTATCTACGGGGCGGCTTCGACGGTCTACGTTGCCGCACTGTTGGCGATGGTCGCTTGGTTCGCGGTTGCCGCCGGGCGCGTGGCGAGGCTCGAAGCGCTCGGCTGGATGGCGGCTCTGGCGATGGTCGGACCGACGCTCATCGACACGGCACGCTCGGTCACCCAGTTTGCAAGAGCGAACACGCACCGCGCTACGCCGCGGTGGGGCCGTGTTGGCGCGAGCCTCGGCGGCCTCTCGATCGTGGCGGCGATTGCGCTGCTAGCCCCTTGGCCAGTCGATGTCGGGGCTTCGGGGAGCGTGTCCCTCGCTTCGCCGCAGGTGGCGGTGGTCGCGACCGAGGGGCGACTCGTGCGGGCCGTCGAGCCCGGGACGCGTGTCGATCGCGGCGACGTTCTGGCGCGCCTAGAGAACCCCGAGGTCGCCCGGCAACTCGCCGAGGCCCGCTCCGAGGCGCAACGCGCGACGCTCGCTGTGGAGCTCCTCGAGCGGCGCCGTGGGCTCGAGCACACGGCCTCGACCCAGCTCCCCGCTGCGCGAGCGGTGGCGCTCGGAGCGCAGCGGCGCGTCGGAGCGCTAGGCCGCGAAGCGGAACGGCTGACGCTGCGCGCCGAGCGCGACGGCATCGTGTGGCCCGCGCCCGATCGCGCGCAGGGCGACCGGCCAAACGACGACGCGCTCGCCGGCTGGCGAGGCTCGGCGCTCGACCCGGCGAACCGGGGCGCCTGGCTCGCGACGGGGGACGTCGTCTGCTTGGTCGCTTCCGACCGGGAGTGCGAGGTCGAGCTGTTCGTCGATGAACGCGTCGCCGAACGCGTCGCCGTTGGTCAAACCGCGCGGGTCCACCTCGCCCACACACCGGGGTCGGTGGTCGCCGGACGCGTGACCGCGGTCGCGCCGTCGGCCGAGCGCGCGGCGGCCCCCCCGAGCGCCTCCGCCGACCTCCGCGCGCAAGTCGCGGCGGCGATCGAGCGGCAAGCGCAGCGGCGATTGCGTGTGCTGCTCGACGAACCGCCGGCGCTCGGATACCTCGGCGGCGGTAGCGCGCGGGGCGCGATCGACGTCGGCTGGGACAGCGGCTGGCGTGTCGTCACGCGCGGGCTTCGGTCTACGCTCGCTCTTCCCTAGCGCTTCGCTACGGGATCAGCGCGACGAGCCCGACGACGGTTAGCGCCTGCGCGGCGCCCCCCTTCACGCTGCACGGCCAGTAGTGCGCTTGGCGCGGCGCGCAGTCCCCCGGTCGGTAGTGGCCGAGCGTGTAGACGCACGCCCGCGGGCAGTCGGCCGCCAACTGGTACGGCAGCGCGACGGCCGAGGCGCAGAAGTGCGCCGTCGAGGCGACCGGCTGCAAGCACGGTCGGCATCCATAGCCGTAGCGCTCGGCGTTCACTTGCTCGAAGTAGAGCGGGTGGTGACGGGAGTTGGCGGCCGACCACGCCTTGGCTTGGACCGGCCAAACGCGCAGTGCGGCGGCCCCCGTGGGGGCCGCGCCGACGCCGTGCTCGGCCGCGTGGTTCTGCGGCGTTTGCCCCGCCCCGATCGAGATATCGACGTCGATCTCGCCGATCGGCCGCGCGATCACGGGCTGCGTCGCGTCACCTGTCGCTCCGGCGGGCACGTGCTCGACGGACTCACCGCGGGACGGACCGAAGGCGCCGACCGCGAGCAACAGCGATAGCAACCATCGCGCCATGATCGCCGCGTCCCCCGAGTTCGATTGCTGAGCCCGCTCGGGCGAGGCGCACCCCACCCTGTCGCTCCGTCATCGGCCTTGTCGCGCCGGTTCCTTGAGCGCGACCGGCACAATCGCCGCGATACGCCGCACCGCAAGCGTGCGTCGATCGACGCACAAATCCTTTGACACGCTTCGCGAGGGGTGCGAATACTGGCAGTGGCCCGAGCGGGGAACCACACACCGCCGCGCTCGCCCCCGCGACTCGCCCCCTCGGCCGTCGTGCTGCCTCTGCTCCTGATGATGGACTGCCTCTCCCGTGCGGCGCCGAGGGGGCTCCGCTTTTCTTGTGTAGAATCGGCGTCGATGGCCGCGCCCCTCGCAAAACCACCGACGACCATCTCTTGGCGTGCGGCGCTCGCCGCGCCGCGCGCGACCGTCGCACGACTCGAGTCCCGTCAAGTGCTCGACGCGACCGGGCTGGCGCCAGGGGGGGTGCTCGACAGCGAAACGCTTTACGCGGCGCCCGAGTCGATCGAGGCGCCCCGGGCGGCGGCAGCCGTCGCCGATGCGGGCCCCGTCGCACTCGACTGGTCGGTCGTCCACGCCGAGGAATCGCCGGCGGCGCTCGACGCCGCAGCGCTTGGAGCCGCGTCAACGCCGACGATCGGCAGCCTCTCGACCCTCGGCGCCTTCGAGGGGAGCGCCGTACAACTCGGGGGCGAGGTCGTCGGCTCAAGCATAGGCGACCCCCTCACACTCACCATTGATTGGGGGGACGGCACGGTCGAGTCGTTCGCCATTGAGGACGGACCATTCGCCTACGCGCACGTCTACGCCGACGACAACCCAACGGGAACCACCAGCGACACGGTTTCGATCAACCTTACGCTTCGCGGAAGCGGCGGCGAGTACGACTCGCAGTCGGCGTCGGTCCGTGTGACGAACGCCCCCCCGGCGCTCGGCGACGTCACGATCACACCCGTGATTGACGAAACGGGCCTCGCGACGCTCACCGGCAGCATCGCCGACTCGGGGGTCGAGGACACGCTTTCGCTGACGATCGACTGGGGGGACGGCTCGGCGCCGCAGATCGTATCGCTGCCGGCGGGGACAGAGACATTCTCGCTCACGCACCGCTACCTGGACGACAACCCGACGGGGACGGTTTCGGACATCGTCACGGTGAGCGTCGCCGTGGCCGACGACGACGGGGGCCTCGAGGTCGAGCGATCCTCGCTGACCGTCCGCAACGTCACCCCCACGCTCGGGGAGATCGCCATCTCGGAGGTCGATGACGACGGCCTGACCACGCTCACGGGGGCGTTCACCGACCCCAGCCCCCTCGACACGTTCGCGCTGGTGGTCGACTGGGGGGACGGCTCGCCCGCGACCGTGATCCGCTTGGAAGAGGGGCGCACCTCGTTCCAGTTGACGCACACCTACCCGACCGACGGCGACGCCGAGTTCAATGTGACCGTGTTCATGGTCGATGACGACGGGGGTCGCACCGAACCGGTTTCGCTCGTCGCCATACTGCGGAACTACCCGCCGGTCCTCAGCGACCTCGCCGTCACGAGCATCGACGAGAACGGCGTCGCGACGCTCACCGGCGTGATCGCGGACCGCAACCCTCGCGACACGTTCACGCTCACGATCGACTGGGGGGACGGTTCGCCCGCTCAAGTCTTGAACCTGCCGGCCGGCACAACCACGTTCTCCGCGACCCACCACTACGCCGACGACAACCCCACGGGGACCCCGCTGGACGACTACACGGTCGGCGTCGCCGTGGCGGACGACGACGGCGGCGCCACGTCCGGAACCGCTCTGGCAACGGTCCGCAACGTTTCGCCAACACTCGGAAGCGTTCCGACGCAGCGGCTCGTCGAGGGGCAGGCGTTCACCCTCGCCGGTTTGCTCGGGCCCGGCGCCTTGCCGTTCGGGGACGTCGGCCTCGACGACACGCACACGGCGACGATCGACTGGGGGGACGGCTCGCCGGTCGAGTCGCTCGTCGTCTCGTTCTCGGGTGGCGTTGGATCCCTGAGCGGTGGCCACACCTACGCCGACAACGGGTTGTACACGGCGAGGATCACGCTGACGGACGACGACGCGGGGGTCGCCGTCGGGACCGTCCTGTTCCGCGTGCTGAACGTCGATCCGGTTCTAACGGGGACGAAGGGACCGTCGGTCAACGAGGGGGCGCCGATCACGCTCGCGGGCCTCGGCGTGGGTGTGTCCGACCCCGGCTTCGACAACCCGCTCAACACGGGCGACCCGGCCAACGGCGGCGAAGTCGATGAGGTGTTCCTCGACGGCGTGATCGACTGGGGGGACGGCTCGGCCGTTTCGCCCGTTTCGTTCGTCCGCCCCGGCGCGCAGTCAACGTCCTCGCCGACGACCGCGACCCCCGTTCACGCGCCACACCACTACGCCGACAACGGCGTCTACACGGTTCGTGTCACGCTGGCCGACGACGACGGGGCCGCGGTCACGCGCGAGTTCCTCGTCACCGTGAACAACGTCGCGCCGACGCTTACGCTCAATGACCCGCGGGCCACGATCGACGAGGGCCAAACGCTCGCGCTCCCCATGCTGGGGACGTTCACGGACCCCGGGTTCGACAACCCGGCGAATCAGGCCGGCGCGTCGGTCGAGCGGTTCACTTACACGATTAACTGGGGCGACGGCACGGTCGAGACGCTGCGGTCGCCGTCGTCGCTGTCGAATGGTTCGGCCGGCGTGCTGACCAGCGGGACGCTCGCCGCCTCGCACCGCTACGCCGACAACGACGCCGACAACCGCTACACGGTCACGGTCACCCTCTCCGACGACGACGGCGGCTCCGTCGAGCGGTCGTTCGAGGTGACCGTGCAGAACGTCGCCCCGACGCTCGAGCCGATCTCGGCCACCGACCTGGCGGGGGACGGCGTCACGACGCTGACGCTCGCCTTCAGCGACCCGGGCGCCGACTCGTTCGAGGTGCTCGTCGATTGGGGGGACAAGCGCAACCTGCCCGCGGAACAGCGGTTCGTCGTCGAACGGTTGCACGCCGGGCCGACGCCGCAGACGTTCGTGCTTCAGCACCGGTACACCGGCCCCCCCGACCCGCTCAACCCCTCGGCCGACATCC
Source organism: Lacipirellulaceae bacterium (assembly GCA_051648405.1). Taxonomy (GTDB): domain Bacteria; phylum Planctomycetota; class Planctomycetia; order Pirellulales; family Lacipirellulaceae; genus JBOFFC01. The sequence goes on along the minus strand of JBOFFC010000068.1, from coordinate 41,707 downwards.
GCATCACGGTGAAGGTCCGCGACGACGACTTCGGGTCGGCCGCGACGGTGATCGGCGAGAGCAACCCCGAGTCGGTCGAGATCGACAACCCGGGGATCGACGAGAACAAGGTCGCGATCGACACGACGCCGCAGGCGCCCCCGGTCGAGTTCCCTGCCCCGCCCGTCGTCCTGCGAGGCGTCGAACGCTCCGCGGACTCGTCGAGCGACCTCCGGCCGACGGACCTTGGCTCGGCGGGTGGCGACCTTTCGGCGGCGTCCGAGCGATTCCTCGAACTCCGCGTCGTCGGCCCCGACGGCGTCGAGGGAGACGGCTACCGCCTGAAGGAAACGGCGCTCGACGACTTGCCGGGGCTCTTCGCGAGGCTCCCGGACGGTCGCTACCGCGTGTACGTCGTGCAGACCGAGACCGACACGCGGCGTTTGGTGATCGACGTGACCGTGCGCGGGGGGAGGCTGATCGACCCTTCGGACGACAGCGATGGCGGCCGCGACCGCCCCCCCACCGCCGACGAAGCCCCCGCCCCGGCGATCGAGCAACCCACACCGACGCCGGCGACCCCGACCCAAGCGGCGACTACCCCATTGCGGGGCGATGAACCCGCCGACGAGTCGGGGGCGCAAGTGGCCGCGGCGGCCCTTCTGCTGGCGGCCTCGGCGCCGGCTGGGCGAGGCCCTCGGCCGGGTGAGCCCGGCTGGCGCGAGGCGCTCGCCCGTGCTCTGGAACGCGGGCCGAGCGATCGGTTGCGCCGGATCCGCCGCCGAAAGCCCCGCTAGTTCGCGCCCCGCAGGCGTGGCAAACCGGCCGGCCACCGGCGCGGCCAACTATACTGGCCCGGTCCTCCTCCGCGCCCGCCCGTGACCCCCCGGATGCGCTGCCCTCACTGCCAGAGCGAACTCTCGACGCTCCCGCACAGCGGCGCTTGCCCGCGCTGCGCGGCGGTGTTGCTCGATCCCAAGGGCGCCGACGCGTCGAATAAGACGATCGACGTTCGTTCCCCGTTGGCGGGTGACGGCGGCAACCCACGGCGACGCGCGCCGGCTGATTCCGTTGCAGGCGATGCGCTCAACAAGACGATCGACCTCGGCTCGCTCCCGGGGAGCGACGACGACACGCTGCGGATCCGCAATCCAGTCGATCCGCTGGCGGCGGACGTGCTGAGCAAGACAGTCCACCTTCGCGGCGCCGCCGACGAAGGGGTCTCTATCGAGCTGGTGGACGACGGGCCGGTGCGCCCTGTTGGCACGGCGACCGTCACCGGAGGGGCGACGATCGAGTTCGGCGCCCCCGTGTCCTCGGACGTGGGCGCCACGGTCGAGCTACCGACGAAGCGACCGACGGTCACGCTCGGCAACGAGCGGACGATCGACCTCGGCTCGACGATCGCTCCCGACGACGCCGAGAACCTCGGCGCGACCTGGGGCCCCAAAGCGACGCGCACGCTGCGTCAGGACCAGACGATCCAGCTCGACTCGACTTCGATCGACGACGACGGCGGGGGGGGCGAGTCCCCCGCGTCGATCCGCCAGAGCACGATCCGCATCGGGCAAACCGTGAGCGGCTTCCGCTCGACGCTGCCGATCAAGGCACGCTCGCTGAGCGACTCGGCCAACTTCAGGACCCTCCAGGTCCGCGCCGACGGCGCCCCTCGCGCGCTGATCCCCGTCCGCGAAACGCCCGACTACGAACTGCTCGAGATCCTCGGCCAGGGGGGGATGGGGGTCGTCTACGCGGCGAAGCAGTCGTCGATCGCGCGGACCGTCGCCGTCAAGATGCTAAAGAAGGGGGGCAAGAAAGGGACCAACACCGGCTCGTCGATCGGCGACGCCGACCAGCGCGACAAGTTCATCGCCGAAGCGGTCATCACCGGCGAGCTCGAGCACCCGAACATCGTCCCGATCTACGACCTGGGGGCGAACGATGAGGGAGCCCTCTTCTACTCGATGAAGCGGGTGAAGGGGACGCCGTGGGACGACGTCATCCGCACCAAGCCGCTGAGCGAGAACCTCGCGATCCTGATGCGCGTCGCCGACGCCGTCGCGTTCGCGCACGCCAACGGCGTCGTGCACCGCGACCTGAAGCCCGAGAACGTGATGCTCGGCGACTACGGCGAAGTGCTGGTGATGGACTGGGGCCTGGCGCGGGTGACGGCCGACTTCCCCTGCAAGGACTCGGTCTACCAGCTCGACAACCTCGGCGGGACCCCCGCCTACATGGCCCCCGAGATGGCGCGCGGGCCCGTCGAGTCGATCGACGCGCGGAGCGACGTCTACCTGCTGGGGGCAATCCTCTACGAGATCGTCGCCGGGAAGCCGCCGCACACGGGCCGCGACGTGATGGCCTGTCTGATGGCGGCCGCCATGAACCAGATTCAGCCGGTCGAGAACGCCGCCGAAAACGAGCTTGCCCGGATCGCCCTCCGCGCGATGGCGACCGAACAGGCCGATCGTCACCAGTCCGTGAAAGAGCTCCAAGCGGCGATCGCCGAGTTCCAGTCGCACACCGAGAGCCTGATGCTCAGCGGCGGCGCCCAGCGGTCGCTCGACGAGGCGCTCGGCAGCGGCGACTACGAGATGTACTCGCGTGCGCTCCACGGCTTCGAGGAATCGCTGCTCCTGTGGGGGGGCAACGACCGCGCGCGGCACGGCCGGCACGCGGCCCGCATCGACTACGCCCGCGCGGCGCTCGCCAATGGGGACTTCGACCTCGCCGACTCGCTCCTCGCGCGCGCGGTGAGCGAGTCATGCCCCGAGACGTTCGTCACGGACCTCGCCGAGCTCCGCTCGCAGATCGACGCCGCCCGCATCGAACGCGACGCGCGTCAGGCGCGTCTCAAGAACGCCAAGCGCCTCGCCCTCGCGCTGTTGCTAGGGATCGTCGGGGTCTCGAGCGTCTCGGCGCTCGCCGTGTGGCGGCAGAACGGGATCGCCGAAGCGAAGCGCGCGGAAGCCGAAGAGCAGCGGACCGAGGCCGCGAAGCAGCGCGACATCGCAGACGCAAAGCGTATTGAGGCGGACCAGCAACGCGCGCTGGCCGTGAAGAACGAAGCCCTCGCCCAGGCCAACGAGGTGAAGGCCGTCGCCGCGCAGCGCTCGGCCGAGTACGAGGAGTACGTCGCCCAGATCGGCCTCGCGGCTTCGAAGGTCGGGACCAACGCCTTCCGCGACGGGCTCGCCCTGCTCCAGGCTTGCCCAACGCCCGATCGGAACTGGGAGTGGGGGCGCCTGCGTTACCTGTGCGACCTCAGTGAGCGCGTGCTCGAGCTCGGACCGCCGGTCGATGCGGTCGCTTACTCCCCCGACGGCTCGCGGGTGGCGACCGCCGATTGGAACGGACGCGTCGTCGCGTTCGACGCCACGACGGGCGAGCGTGTATGGGCCGCCGGCCCGCGCGACCCCGACGCCTCCGCGGCGCTTTATGCACACGCGGTTGCCTACTCACCCGACGGCGCGCGCATCGCGTCGGCCTGGAGCGACCATCGCGTGCGGATCCTCGACACCCGCACGGGCGAGGTCGAGGCGACGCTCGACGGGCACACCGAGGCGGTGCTCTCCGTCGCCTTCTCGCCCGACGGCAAGCGCCTCGCGAGCGGCGGATACGACGACGCGGTGATCGTCTGGGACCTGGCGACCGGCGCGCCGACCGAGCGGCTGCGCGGGCACAACTGGTGGGTCTGGTCGGTCGCCTTCGCGCCCGACGGCGAGGCGATCGCCTCGGCGAGCCAAGACGGAACGGTGGTCGTTTGGCGTCGAGGGGCCAAGGGGTTCGAGCGCAGCACAGCGTTCACGGGTCACAAAGGCCCGGTCTTCGCTGTGGCGTTCCATCCCAACGGAGAGACGGTCGCCTCGGCGGGTGACGACCGCGTCGTCCGACGCTGGTCCGCCAGCGAGGCAAAGCCCGCCGACCTCGCGCGCCGCCTCGAGGGGCTCCCCGACCCGGCCGCCGCGCACCGCGAGTACGCCGGCCACTCGGAGCCCGTGCGCGCGCTCGCGTTCTCCGCCGATGGCATGCGGCTGGTGAGCGGGTCGCAGGACAACACACTGCGTGTCTGGGACCTCGCCCGCGGCGATTCGCTCGCGCTGCGCGGCCACGGCGGGCGCGTGCGGGGGGTGGCGTTCGCCCCCGACGGCGACCACGTCGCGTCGGCGGCACAGGACGGCCAGGCCCGCCTGTGGGACATCGGCCGATACCTCGAGTCGCGCGTCCTGCGGGCGCGGCCGCTCGACGGCCACGACGACGCCGTGCTCGCGGCCCGGTTTTCGCCCGACGGCGCGCGCGTAGTCACCGCCAGCCGCGACCGCACGGCGCGCGTCTGGGACGCCACGACGGGGAAACGCCTCGCGACCCTCGAAGAGGGGCATGCGTTCCTCGCCTCGAGCGCGGTCCCCTACAACAACGGTCGCTCGCTCGCCTCCGCCGCGGGAGACAACACGGTCCGCCTGTGGGACATCGGCAACGGCGTCGAACGCCACTCACTCGCGGGGACGGGGCGCAGCGCGGCCCTCGCGGTCGATCCCGACGGCCGGTTGCTCGCTACCGGCGGCGCGAACAACACGGTCCGGTTGTGGGACCCGCAGACGGGGTCACACGTCATCGACCTCGAACAGCACACGGTCGACGTGACCGCGGTGGCGATCGCTGACGACACGCGACTCGTCGCGTCGGGGGACGAGCGCGGCGTCATCCTGCTCTGGCGAAGAGGCGCTGACGGGGAGTGGACCGTCGCCGCCAAGCTCGCCGGGCACAGCCGGCAGATCACGGCGCTTCGCTTTACCAAAGGGGGCGAGCGACTCGTCTCCTCCAGCGGCGACCGGACCGTCGGCCAATGGGACGTCGCGGCGGCCACTGAACTGCGGGGGCTCGTGTTGAAGCACCCGGAGTGGGTAGCCGCGATGGACGTGTCGGACAACGGCGAGCTCTCGCTCACCGCCTGCGACGACGGCGTCGCACGGCTGTGGCGGTTGAGCGACGCCAGCGAAGTCGCCCGCTGGGCGCCGGCAACCCCGGACGGCGGCCTGCCGACGGTTTACACGTCGGTCGACCTGGCCCCCTCCGAGGACTCGAGCGGCCCGACCGTCGCGCTCCTCGCGACCGCTTCGACGGGCGCCGTTGATCGGTGGGTGATCGACCCGAGCCAAACCGACCAATCGCCCCAGCCGGTGGTCAAACTCTCGGGCGCCGGTTCGCTTTGGTCGGCGCGATTCGCGAACGACCCCTTGACCCTGATCACGGTCGGCGGGAACGACGCGCGCGTCTGGCGACTCGATCAGGCTGTCGAGGGGCGCTCGCCGGCCGCCCGGCCGGTTGTTCGCTTGAGCCCCCATGGCTCGGTCGCCGACGCCGCGATCTCCCCCGACGGCGCTCTAGTGGCGACCGGCAGTTGGGACAGCTCGGCGAAGCTTTGGGACGCTGCGACGGGCCGCCCCGTTCGCAAGCTGGACGGGGGTCACAAGGGGTTCGTCAACGCCGTCGCCTTTTCCCCGGACGGCGCCGAGGTCGCGACCGCGGGGGACGACGGGGCCGTCCGCTTCTGGTCGGTCGCCGACGGCGCGCTGGCGGATCGAATGCTGGCGGGGCACACGGGGCGCGTCCTGGCGATCGACTACTCGGCGGGCGGGGAGCGCGTCCTCACCGTCTCGTCCGACCGCACGGCGCGGCTTTGGGACGCGAAGTCGGGCAAAGAGCTGCGGCGCTTCACCGGGCACGATCAGGGGCTGCTCGACGGCGACCTGTCGCCGGACGGCTCGCGCGTCGCGACGGCGAGCGAAGACAACACGGCCCGCGTCTGGGACGCCGGCACGGGGAGGCTACTGGCCGAGCTGCGCGGCCACTCGGCGGCGGTCAACGCGGTGGCGTTCAGCCCCGACGGCCGCCGGCTACTAACGGGTGGCGACGACAACGCCGCGAAAGTCTGGGACGCCGTGAACTTCCAACCCTCGGCGAAGGGGGGCGATCCGGCCGTGGGCAAGGAAGTACTCTCGCTCACCGGCCACACCGCCGAGGTCACGTCGGTCGGCTTCTCGCCCAACGGCCGCGCCGCCCTCACCGGCAGCCGCGACGGCGCCGCGATCGTCTGGCCCGCCGCCGATTGGCGATAGCATTGCGCACGCGGCGCAGTCGATGGCGGCGAGGTGTACGCTAGCGTCGCCGGCGCCCCCGACAATCCTAAAGAACGGCGCATCCCGTTCCGATGGAAGAGTCAGGGCTGCGCGCCAACGGGGTGCGCGCGTCCCCCTGCGCCAACGGCCAAGGAAGGCCATGAATCACCCGTTCGCAACCTTTGACACGATCACAATCGACGCCGAGCTGGCGCGGGCCGGCCTGTCGAACGCGGCCCTCCCCGTGTCCGTGCTGCCGATCGCCGCGGCGCGACCCGCGGCACACCGTTCGACGCCACTGCTAGCGCGGCTGCCACGACTCGCGACGTTGGCGCCGCCGACCGCCACGCCGGTCGCCTCCGCAACGCAGCAGCCAGCGCACCGCGAACGAATCGACGCCCCGGCGGTACGGCCGGTGGGGACGCACACGATCTCGACGTACGCCAGCGCGGCCGCTCCTGTCGAGCAAGCGTGGCCAGCCGAGCCGCTCCGGCCCGCGACGCGCCCGGCCACCGCGCCTCCAATCGCTGCCACCCCGACGACGGCCGTTGCGCCGCTCGCCGTCGCAACCACTCGGCGGCGTGACGACATGACCGAGCTCTTGCTCGGATGGGAGCGGGCGATCACGCCGTACTCTCGGTGGATCGCGTTGGCAGCCGTCGTTGCGGCGCTGGGCCTTACCGCGGCGCTGCTGAGGGGTGGCCCCTCGGCGCCGGCGGGCGACGCCCCGAACGTGAGCCCCCGCGCCGCCGTCGCGACGCCCGGCGACTCGGCCGAGACATCGATCGCGAACAGGGGGTTCGTCTCCGCCGCGGCCGCGGCCCCGTGGCCCGCCTCCTCCCCCAAGCCGCTGCCGAAGACCGGGTCCCTCGCGACCCTCGGCGCGCCGCGGGTGCTCCCCGCCGCATCCGCCGCATCCGCCGAATCGTCGCGCTCAGCGGCCTCAGCCCTGGGCCCGATCGCGGCGCCCCCTCGGGCGGTGCTGGCGCAGCGCGTGCTCGCCCCCGAGTCGCCCCTAGCGGCCCCGACTGCGACCGACGCCCGCTCGCTGCGCGTCGCCCAGGCGCCCGTGGCGACCACCTACCCGACGACGAGCTCGTTCTCGCCATCGGGGACCGTCTCGCCGACGATCCAGTACCCCACGACCAGCTCGTCTCCGTTCGTCAGCCCCTCGGCTGAGGCCGGGCCGAGCGACTCCGGGACCAGCCTCCGATGAACTCGACCGATCGCGCATTCATTGCCGCCTACCAGCGCAGCGTCGCCCTCGGGACGCCGGCGCCGGTTACCCCCGCAATGCATTCCGCCGCGCACGGGCCGCACTTCCCGGTCTCGCGCGCGCCGCTGTCGCAGCGGATCGGCGAGCGCCGCGAGGCGCAGGCGTCGCGCGACGCCGACTCGCCGGCCGCTGCGCCGGCGCAACGCGCAGCGTTGTTCACCCCGGCGATCGAACTCGACGCCTTCACTTGGCCCGACGCGGCCCGCGCGCTCGCCGCCGCGTGCGAGCGCGAGCTGCTCGGCCTCGTCGATCGCTTCTCGCGTAGCGAGCGCCGTTCCGTCGCCCTGGTCGGCGACGGTGCGGGCGCCGGGCTCACGACGCTCGCCCTGGCCCTCGCCCGCGTCGCGGCAGGGGCCGGCCTCCGCACCGCCATCATCGACGCGGGGCCGCGCCACGGCGTCGCCCTCGGCCTCGGCTTGCACCGCGTCGCGAGGCTCTGCACGGCGGCAACCAGTGTCGATTCGGTCACCGTCGGCTCGCGCAGCGACAAGCTGTCGATCGTCGTGCTCGACGACGCGTGCGACGACGCGACCCTCGAAGCATCGATCGATCGACTCGCGGCGACCCACGACCTCGTCCTCGTCGATGCCGGCCACGTGAGCGACGACTCGCAACGGGCCGTCGCGATCGCGGGGCTCGGTGTGATCGACGCGGCGCTCGTCAGCCCCTGCGGCGACGGGGGCGCGCGGCGCCGTGCCGCCGCCGAAGGGCTCCTCGTCTCGTCGGGCGCCCGGGTCGTCGGCGTGGTCGAGACGCTCGCTCCGCTCGGCTCGGCCGGCGCCGCGGCCACCCTGTTTCAAGGCTCTCCGTTGCTTGGCGCCACCTGAACCCGATCGGCCGCGCGATGTACCTCGACTACTGGCGACTCGCCTCGAAGCCGTTCGAACCGGGCTCGCTCGGCCCGACGGGGGACGCCGACTGGTACTACCCGTGCGAGTCGCACGAGGGGGCGCTCTCAAAGCTGCGCTACGCCGCCGAAGGGGGCCGCGGCGCCGCGGCGCTCGCCGGCCCGAGCGGTGTCGGCAAGTCGCTGATCATTTCGCGGCTCGCGGCGCAAGTCGCCGGCCCGCAGCGCCCCGTCGTGCGCCTCGCGTTCCCGCAGATGTCGGGCCGCGACGTGCTTGTTTACCTGGCCGAGAAGCTCGGCGCCCCCGCGCTGCCGAACGGGACCGGCTCGGTCGAGGAGTCGGTCCGCCGCCTCGAGGGGCTCGCCGAAGCGGGGGCCGCCTCGGGCCAGCAACCGCTCGTCGTGATCGACGAGGCGCACCTGCTCGAAGACGCCGGCGTGTTCGAGACCCTGCGGCTGCTGATGAACTTCGAGTCGGCCGGCAGGCCCGCTTGGACGCTGTTGCTCGTCGGGCAGATGGGGCTGCTGTCGGGGGTCTCGCGATGGCCGAACCTCGACGAGCGCCTGGCCGTGAAGACCCTCGTCCGCGGGTTCACCGCCGACGAGACGGCCGAGTACGTGACCCAGCGGTTGTTCGCCGCCGGCGCGTCGCGTGAGCTGTTCTCGCAAGCGGCGATGCAGCGTCTGCACGCACTGGCCGGCGGCGTGGCGCGACGCATCAACCGCCTGGCGGACTTGTCGCTGGTGGTCGGGATGGCCGAAGGGGTCGCCGAAATCGGCGCCGCGCAGCTCGAAGCGGTGCACCGCGAGCTCGTGACGGTCGGTTCGTAGCGGCGTCGCTCCAACGATCGCCTTACGACACAAAGAAAGCCGCGGCCCCCGTGCGGGGACCGCGGCTTCAGCGTTCAGCAGGTGTCGTTCACAGAGAGTAGCTTCGAGGTAATTCCGCAGCGATCAGCCGTTGCGACGACGGCCGAGGCCGCAAGCCGCGAGGGTGGCGAGCACCAGGGCGGCCGGCTCGGGGATCGCCGTGGCGGATCCCGGTCCCGTGTTGTAGTTGGCCACCCACAGGTCGTAGTCGGCCTGAACGACGGTCGCAGCGCCCGTGCCATTGCCGTTGAGAGCCGCCGAGCTGCCATTGAGGTTGTCACGCCACACCGTGTAGTCAGCCGAGTTCACGAGCCCGTCGTCGTTGAAGTCGCCCGGGTTGCTCGGAGCGGCGGCGAGGAAGAAGAAGTCCGCGACGTCGCCGAACGAGTCGCCGAAGAACAGCGAGACGCTTTCGTCGATGTTGTTGACGTTGGTCGTCACCCCGGTGGCGACGTCCAGCACCATGAGGTCCACCTGGAACGCCGGGGTCTCGGTGCCGGCGCCCGGATTCAGGAAGTAGACCTTGTCGTTGACGCTGTCGTAGGCGGCCCAGTGGCCACGCTCCAGCAACGCGCCGGACCCGGTGTCCTTCGGGTTCGGGTTGGTGATCCGCTTCTCGCTCCAGGCGCCGAATTGGATGCGACCCGCGCCGTCGTCGTAGGTGACGACTTCGCGACGGATGACCGAGGGCTCGTGGTCGGCGCCGACCGAAGCGATCCCCGCGTCGCCGAAGCCCGACTCGACGATGATGATGTCGCCGGTGTCCGCGTCGGTGAAGATGTGGTCAGCCTGACCGTCGTTCAACGACGAATCGACGGACGGATCGTTGTCGAGCGCGAACGAGGTCGGGAACGTCGGGCCGCTGCCGACCGCGTGCTCGCGGTAACGACCGAGGTCGATGTCCCAGAAGGCGACATCGTCGCCACGAGTCGAGGCGCTCGAGTCGCTTTCGGTCACCCAAAAGCCTCGCACGCCCCCTTCGCTGTGGTAGGCCATCGACTCGGGCTCGCTGTGCCCGGTCGGGGCGCCGCTGGCGAAGTCGAGGTTGACACGTCCTACGATTCGCGAGTTCCAGGACTGCGTGGTGCCAAGGTTGAATCCGCCGTCGCCGGCGCCCGCCCCACCGCTGTTGGCGGCGCCGGGGCTCGTCGAAACCCGCTCGATCAAGCGGTAGGCGTGGTCGGTCGCCGCGGTCTCCGACGCGTTCGGCACGCTCGAGTCGTCCAGAAGCACCAGGGTGCTCGAATCGACGAACTCCAGCGAGAAGTCGAAGAAGTCGCCGGCGCCGGCGTTCCGCTTCACCTCGGCGATCTTCTGCACCGCGCCCGACAAGTCGAACGTGTTGCTGTGCGAGCGGTTTACGTCGTCGAAGTGCAGCCCCGTGCCGTACCGCGTCTGCGACCCATAGGTGATGTAGTCGTTGAAGCCACCGGCCGGGGCGCCTGCCGGGACGAACGGAGCAACGCCACCGACCCCGGTCGTCGCGTTGCGGGCGACTGTCGTGCCCTGGAAGTTCGTACTCCAGTGCTGGTAGATCGACTGGAAGTCGATCTTGTAGACGTCGAGGTCGCCCTCGGTGTCGGTCGGCGCGTCACCGGTGGCCGAATCGACGACGCCGGCGGTCCCGCTGTCGAACGACAGGACGTAGACGTCGCCGGTCGTCGGGTCGGTCGCGATCGCGTCGGCCTCTTCACCGTTGTAGTTGCCAACGCTCCTCTGTTCGCCGGGGATGTGCACCGAGAACAGCGGGCTCGCTGCGCCCGTCAGGTCGTCGGCGTCGTAGAACGTGACCGAACGGCGCGAGTCGCTGTTGCCAGTGGTGTTTTGCTGGTTCAGGTGGACAAAGAAACCGCCAGTCGGCGCGGCGGCGGGGGAAACCGCCGAGAACGCGCAGGCGGACAAAGCCGCCGCAGCCCATTGCATCTTCATGGTGAACTCCAGAAATAGTAGTGGTGAAACCGTGCGATACTCGGTGCAGACAATTCAACGTTGCCCGCTAGAGTATTCGAGAGCGCCCAACCACCTGGCGGACGCAAAGCGCAGTCAGAGCGACCACACCCTCAGGTCAGAACCGCAACGCTCGAAAGCAACATCTTGCCCAAACAAGGTTTGAGCACTCGGCGCAGCGGCGCCTGGCAGTAGACAACTCTAGGCGGGGAAGTGCTCACCGGGGACGCGGGGTGAGCGGACGGCGGACAGGGGTGAGTCGCTCCAGAATCGTACCCGGAGCGGTCAGACTTGGGGAGCACCGACCAACCCGAATTCTTCGAATCTTGACGTTTCTCCTGTCACCGCAGAACGCCGAGCCCGCCAGCGTGTCTGCAAACACGGACGACGTGCTGCAGAACAGTTGTTCGCTCGCCCAGGGGGCCCTACGATGCGGACGACGCCAGAGGGCCAAGCCGCCGAGAACGACGGTCGCCCGAGCAGTTCTTGGATCTCTTGTCTCCGTCGCCCCGCCTGGTTACGTGGGCATCCATCGACTCCCCTTCGCCAGCTCGAAGTCACGTTGTCGCCCCGGGCCAACCACCATCCGTACTCAGCACTCTCCCGCTCCGCCATGACAAAGAACCCAAATGGTTTCACTCTCGTCGAGCTGCTCGTGGTGATTGCCATCATCGGGATTCTTGTGGCGCTGCTGCTGCCTGCCGTCCAAGCGGCGCGCGAATCGGCGAGGAGGATCCAGTGCACGAACCAGGTCAAGCAGATGGGTTTGGCGGCAGCGAACTACCTCAGCGGCCGCCGGTTTTTTCCGCCGGGCAGGACGTTCCCGGATCGGATTCGGGCAGAGGACGGGGTGATCCTGTCGGGCTACACGAACTATCAGTCGAACCCGCCTGGCGCGTTGACCGACAACTCGTCAGTCCACGTGCGGATCCTGCAGTACCTTGAGGAAGGGACGATCTACGACCTGATCGACTTCAAAGCCGGGGTTGGCGGTCCGCTGGTCGATGGTGCGGGAAACCCCGTCAACCCGAACTACCAGGCGTTCAGCCAAGCCGGGTCGCTCTTTTTGTGCCCGTCCGAACCGAATCAAGACCGCGTCCTATCGGCCAACAATTACTGCTCCAACTTCGGCGGAGCGACGCCGTACGCGGGGACCCTCAACAACGGTGACATGGGGCGACGGCAAGTGCTAAGCCGCGTCGATGACAACGGCCTTGACTCGAACGGCAACGGCGCCTTCAACATGAGCAAAGGCATCTCGACCGCGAAGTTCGAGGACGGCACCTCGAAGACCGCGATGTTCTCCGAGCGGTCACGGGGCTCACAACCGAGCGGCCAGGACCGAGCGGACATCGCCCCGACGACGCGCGACTTGCTGTTCGTCCCGGCGCAGGCCAGGTCCGTGCAGCAAAACTTTGACGCGTGCGTGGCCGCTCAACCGGCTCCGGGAGCTACGGTTCAAGGAGCGTTCGTCTCGTGGGGGTCGTGGGCGACTTCCAGCCAGTGGTCGAACGGCTGGCCGTTCGCCGGGTACGCCTGCACCCAGTACAACCACGTCGCGCCGCCAAACTGGGAACGCGTAGACTGCGGCCTCAGCACGCCAATCCCAGACACCCCCGCGGAGGGTGCGATCCTCGCCGCCCGGAGCGACCACGGTGGCGGAGTCAACGTTTGCTTTACCGACGGGCACGTCCAGTTCATCTCCAACGACGTACAGCTTGACGTCTGGAGGGCGGCAGGGTCGCGAAACGGCGGTGAAGCGGTGGTGAGTCCGTAAGAGTCCCGGAAACGTCCGCCGCAGCTTGAGGCGTGCACCGCGAGCTCGTGACGGTCGGTTCGTAGCGGTTTCGCTCCAACGATCGCCTTACGACACAAAGAAAGCCGCGGCCCCCGTGCGGGGACCGCGGCTTCAGCGTTCAGTAGGTGTCGTTCACAGAGAGTAGCTTCGAGGCTATTCCGCAGCGATCAGCCGTTGCGACGACGGCCGAGGCCGCAAGCCGCGAGGGTGGCGAGCACCAGGGCGGCCGGCTCGGGGATCGCCGTAACGGACGCCGGTCCCGTGTTGTAGTTGGCCACCCACAGGTCGTAGTCGGCCTGAACGACGGTCGCGGCGCCGGACCCGTTGCCGTTGAGAGCCGCCGAGGGGCCATTGAGGTTGTCACGCCACACCGTGTAGTCGGCCGCGTTCACCAGGGCGTCGTCGTTGAAGTCGCCCGGGTTAACCGTGATGCCGCCGTCTTCGATCGTCAGGTTGCGGAGCAGGAACACTTCGTTGCCGCCGTCGGCGAGCGCCGTCAGGCGGATCTGAAGCGAATTCGACGTCGCAAGGCCAATTGAGCTCGCGAGCGTCTGGAACTGGTTCTTGATCACCGTGCCGTTCATCGTCAGTGGGTCGTTGTACGCCCGCAACGTGGCGTCTTCCATCGTGTAGACGTTGTCCGGGTTGGTGGCCACCAACGAGGCGGGGTCCATCAACTGCGTGCTCGTGAGGCTCGTGTCAAGGATCCCGCTGCTGATTAGCGGAGAGAAAGTCGTGCCATCGAACGAGTAAGAAATGATAAAGCTATCCGCAGGCTCGAAGTCTTCCATCGCGGCGATGTCAGCCTTGAAACTAAGCCCGCTCGCGACGCCCGTCACGTCGAACGTCCACGTCGCGGTGAAGATCGCCAGCGTCGCGTTGTCATTCGTGTTAGGGTTCACTGTGTCATTCACGGCAAAGAAGTTGTCGAAGTCCGTCGAGCGGATGACTCCAACCGTGTCGGCAGCGAACGTCGGGGTGTCGTCGAGGAACCCGAAGTTCGGGTTGTTGACGATGACACCCGCCCCCTCGTCGCCCCCGTCGCGAGCCGCGTAGCCGAACGCATCGACGAAGTTGCCGGTCCCGCTGAACGGAACCCAGTACTGGTTCGGCGCGGCGCCCGAGTAGACCGCCGGAGCGCCGATGGCGAACGCCGTGACCCCGATTTCTTGGGCGAGGGTCGGCGTGATCGCCTTGCCGACAACGGCCGCCTCGACCGTGGGAGAAGCGAGAAAGAACAGGGCCGCAGCGCTCGCGAGCGTCGCGGGCAGACTTCGGTGCATCATGGGGAACTCCGGGCTAGGGGCGTGAGATTCGGTCGAGGGGGTGTTCAGGATCGGGCGTGGCAGCGTCGGCGGGGTGCTTCGCCAACGCAGTACGCCCGGAAGGACGCTTAGGAAATACTCGCCGCCAGAGACGAATGACGCCCCCCAAGAAAACGCACACAACGGAGTGCGGCAGAGGGGCTGGTCGGGCGGGAGAACTGCGATTAGCAGAGGGGGGAGTCGAGGGGCGGGGCAACTACCCTCCCGGCGTGGCCAGGAGGGGACCGCCCCGCGGGTGGGGGCGACCTTGGGCGACGCGGGGCAAAAAAGTCCGCCCCGCTGCGCTCAGCGTCCCCGATGGTAGCCGTCCGCTTGTGACGGTCAAGCGATTGGAACCGCCGCTAGGGGTTTTCCGAGAAAACTCTCGAAATCTTAATCTCAACGACGCAATCCGCGGATCGCCGCCGTCGGACGGCCGTGGTCGCCGCAGTTGGCGAATGCTCGCGGGGGCCGGGGGCCGGCGTTACGCTGACAGTGCCGCTTGCTTTCCCTTCTGCCCCCCTTGGCGCCCGTCGCCCCCCTCGCCATGCGCTACGAATTCGCCCGCCGAGGCGCGCCGGTTGTACGCGCAGCCGCCACGCTGGCCGCTGCGCTCGTTGTGATCGCCGCGGGTCCGGCGACGGCCCAACTGCGGGTCGTCACGTACAACACGGCCGAGGGCGCCCTCCCCGAGCTGCTGACGGTCTTCCGCGCGATCGGGGAAGAAACTCGCAATGGCTTCAGCAAGCCGATCGACGTCCTCGCGCTGCAGGAGCAGACGACCCCCGCGACGACCACGCAGGACATCGTCAACCTGCTCAACTCGTTCTACGGCGCCGACACCTACCGGCGCGGGGCGCTGATCGGCACATCCACCGGCGCCGGTCGCCCATCGATCGTCTACAACAAGAACACCGTCCAGTTGATCGCCGAGTCGGCGGCGAGCACCACGTCCGTCACAGGGGGTGCGCGGGCGACGCTGCGGCACCAACTGCGGCCCGTGGGTTACGACTCGTCGGCCGACTTCTACCTCTACAACAGCCACTACAAGGCGGCCGACACGGCGGACGACGCCGATCGGCGTAACATCGAAGCGACCCAGGTGCGCGCCAACGCCGACGCGCTCGGCGAAGGGGCGAACCTGATCTACGCCGGCGACTTCAACGTCTACCGCAGCACCGAGCCGATGTACCAGACGCTCCGCGCGGCAGGTCCCGGTCAGGCGGTCGATCCGCTCAACGTCAGCAACGTGACGCAGAACTGGAGCAACAACGGCTCGTTCGCGTCGCTCCACACGCAGAGCCCTTGCTCGAGCGCGTCGGGCAACTGCGGCGTCGGCGGGGGGGTCGACGACCGCTTCGACTTCCAGTTGCTCTCCGCCGAGGTGTTCGACAGCGAGGGCTTCGCGTTCATCCCCGGCAGCTACAGGCCGTTCGGAAACAACGGCTCGACCTTCAACCAGTCGATCAACTCGGGCTCGAACACGATCACGTTCCCGGGCGTGACGTCGTTCACGAAGGCGCAGGTCCTGAGCGCGCTGTTCACCTCCACCGACCACCTCCCGGTGGTAGCCGACTACCAGGTGCCGGCGGTGATGTCAGTGGCGATCGATTCGGTCCCCGCGCGGCGGGTCCGCGGGGTGCCCGGCTCGACGGCGGCGGTTGGCGTCGCGGTGACGAACTCGGCGGGCGTCGTCGCGGCGATCGGGGCCGACAACCTCGACTTCGGGGTGACCACCGGCGGCGCTGCGACCGGTGGGTTCGGCGGGTCGGCCCTGGCGCTCGGCACCGCGATCTCCGGGTCGGTCGTGATCCCCGTCGGCGCCGCCGGGTCGTTCAGCGGGTCGGTGACGGCCGACGCCACGAGCAACGCAACGCAGAACGGGCTGCAGACCAGCAACCTGGCGTACACGGTCGTCGATCCCGCGAACCCGTCGTTCGTCTCGGGGATCGACACCAACACGCTGACGATCGACTTCGGCAGCGTAGGGATTGGTGTGCCGAGCCTGTCGCACGTCTTCAACCTGTTCAACCTCACGGCCACGGCGGGGTTCGCATCGGCGCTGGACCTCGACTCGATCATGGGGAGTGGCGCCACGGCGGCGCTATCGACCAGCGTTCCGACTTTCAGCGGGCTCGCGGCCGGTTCGGGGCTCACGTTCGAGGCGGGGCTCGGCACGGCGAACGAGGGGTCATTCGCGGCGAGCTACACGCTGAACTTCTCCGACGAGGACATCCTCGGCGCAACCACGCACTCGATGACGCTCAACCTGTTGGGCAGCGTCACCCGCGGCGCGTCAGGTGACTACAACGGCGACGGCTTCGTCGAAGCTGCCGACTACACGGCGTGGCGCGACACGCTCGGCCTGCCGGTCGCGGCCGGGACGGGCGCCGACGGCGATCGCGACGGGGTGATCGACGCGGGCGACTACGACGTGTGGGTGGCGAACTACGGGTTCGCCGCCCCATCGACCTCGACCGCCGTGCCCGAGCCCGTCTCGGCCACGGTCGCGCTCGTGGCGGTCATCCTTGTCGGCCGTCGCCGCGCCTGATCGACCGCCACGCGGCGCGGTA
Organism: Lacipirellulaceae bacterium; assembly: GCA_051648405.1. GTDB lineage: Bacteria > Planctomycetota > Planctomycetia > Pirellulales > Lacipirellulaceae > JBOFFC01. Next base: position 24,994 of record JBOFFC010000068.1, on the reverse strand, counting down.
GACTGGGCCCCATGAACGAGCCCAACGCCCCACACGCCGGGCAAGAACGCCTCGCCGGCGAGACCGTCACGCTCGACACCGACCGCGCCCGCCGCTGCGGCTACCCCGAGGTGGTGTACGGCGAAGGGAAGAGCGTCGAGATGATCGCCGCGGTCTTCGACGCGCAGCGCGCGCGGGGCGAGCGTTCTTTGGCGACGCGCGTCGTTCCCGACGTCGCCGCGGCGGTCGCCGAGCGATTGCCCAACGTCGTCTACAACGCGGTCGCTCGGACGCTGCGATCGGGCCCCTCGACTCCTGAGCCCACGCTGCGCGGCTTGGTGGCGGTGGTCACGGCCGGCTCGACCGACCTGCCGGTCGCCGAGGAGGCGTGCGAGACGCTCGCGTGGATGGGGGTCCTCGTGCGGCGCGTGAACGACGTCGGCGTCGCCGGACCGCACCGCCTGCCGGCGCGGCTCGCGGAGTTCGACGGGATCGACGCGGTGGTCGTCGCCGCGGGGATGGAAGGCGCCCTGCCGAGCGTCGTCGGGGGGCACCTCGCCTGCCCGGTGATCGCCGTTCCGACAAGCGTCGGCTACGGGGCGAACCTGGGGGGGATCGCCGCACTCTTGTCGATGCTCAACAGCTGCGCGTCGAACGTCGCGGTGGTGAATATCGACGCAGGGTTTAAGGCGGGGTACATGGCGGGGCTGATCGCGCAGCGTGCCGCGACGCGCGCATGAGCCAATGATCGACGTCACCTACTCGCCGTTACCGCAGCTCGCGCCACGCGCGGAGCACGCCCACAAAGGGGACTTCGGTCGCGCACTGGTCGTCGGCGGGTCGCTCGGCATGGCGGGGGCGCCGGCGCTCGCGGGGATGGCCTGCCTGCGGTCGGGGACGGGCCTTGTGACGGTCGCCACGCCGCGGCGCTTCCTGCCGACGGTCGCCGGCTTCTGCCCGGCGTACATGACGGCCCCACTGCCGGACGACGGCGAGCGCCTCGTCGAGCGCGCCGCCGACGCAATTGCGGCGCTCCTCGGTCCGGCGACCGCCGCGGCGGTCGGGCCGGGGCTCGGTCGGTCCGCGGCGATCACGCGGCTCGTCGCCGACCTCTACTCATCGGCCCCCTCCCCTCTGGTGATCGACGCCGACGCCCTGCACGCCCTCGCCGCCAGCCGTCCGACCCCACACCCCGCAGGTCCGCGCGTGCTGACGCCGCACGCCGGCGAGTTCGCCGCGCTGTCGGGGGCGCCGTTGGTGGACCCGACCGACGACGCCGAACGCGTCGAACGCGCGGCCAGCCTCGCACGCGACCTCGACGCCGTGGTCCTGCTAAAGGGCTGCCGCACGGTGGTCACCGACGGCGAGCGATGGTCGCTCAACGCGACGGGGAACCCCGGGATGGCGACCGGCGGCTGCGGCGACGTGCTCGCCGGGGTGGTCCTCGCCCTGCTCTGCCAGGGGCTCGCCCCGTTCGACGCGGCACGGCTCGCGGCCCACGCCCACGGCTTGGCGGGGGACCTCGCGGCGGCGAAGCTGGGACAGGTCGCGATGACCGCCATCGACGTCGTCGAGCACCTCGGCGATGCTTGGCGGTCGCTCGGCTACGCGTAGCCCAACCAGTTACCCTTCGCCCTCGGCCCGCCTTTGCGAATCGTCCGACAGATCGCCGACCTCGAGCAACTCGGCCAAGGGGGGGCCGTCGCGATCGGCAACTTCGACGGCGTCCACCGCGGCCACGCGCGGCTCGTCGAGCGGCTCGTCGAACGGGCTCGCGAGTTCGACGGCCCCGCTACCGTCTTCACGTTCGACCCCCACCCGGTGCGGCTGCTGCGTCCGACTGAGTGCCCCCCACCGCTCACCTGGACCGAACGCAAGGCCGAGCTCCTGTCGCGGCTGGGGGTCGATCGACTCGTCGCCTACCCGACCGACGAAGCGCTGCTGCGGCTGTCGGCGCGGGAGTTCTTCCAGCGGGTGCTGGTCGGGGCGCTCGGGGCGAAGGCAATCGTCGAGGGGCCCAATTTTTTCTTCGGCCACGGCCGTGAGGGGAACGTCGCCCTGCTCGGGGAGCTCGCCCGCGAGGCGCGGATCACGCTCGACGTCGTCACGCCGACCGAGGACGGCGGCGAGCTGGTCAGCAGCTCGCGAGTCCGGCGGCTGATCGGCGAGGCCGGCGACGTCGCGGCCGCGCGACGCCTGCTGACGGCGCCCTACCGTGTGCGGGGGATCGTCACGCACGGCGCCGGCCGCGGGTCGAAGCTGGGGTTCCCCACGGCGAACCTCGCGGGGGTCGATACCCTACTGCCGGCCCACGGCGTCTACGCGGCCCGCGGCGGGTCGGGCGACCGCTGGTGGCCGGCGGCGGTGAACCTCGGCCCCAACCCGACGTTCGGCGACGGCTCGACCAAGGTCGAAGCGCACCTCGTGGGCTGCAACGAACCGCTCTACGGCCAGACCCTGGAAGTCGACTTCCTCGAGCGCTTGCGCGACGTGAGGCCCTTCGCCTCGGCGGGGGAGCTCGTGGAGCAGGTCAAGCGGGACGTGGCCGACGCGACGGCGATCGCCAACCGGCAGCCCATCCTGTAAATCCCCGCCCAATCCTGTCATCCTGTCAAGCTTCCTCCCCCCTACGAGCGAGCCGACCCGGATGCCGATCGACTGGACGCCCTTCAAGCGACTCGTGGCCGAGTGCGACACGTTCGTGCTCACGAGCCACACGCGGCCCGACTGCGACGCCGTCGGCAGCGAGCTGGGGATGGCGCTCGCGCTCGAGTCGCTCGGCAAGCGGGCGCGGATCGTCAACGGCGACGTCCCCCCCGACCACATCGCGTTCCTCGACCCCGAGGGGCGCGTTGAGGTGATCGCCGGCGAATCGGGAGGGAGCGTCGCGATCGCCGAGGTCCACGCGGCGGACTGCCACTTGATCCTCGACACGGGCGCCTGGGGGCAACTCGGGGCGATGGCCGACGTGCTCCGCGCGTCGCCGGCGCGGCGCGCGGTCATCGACCACCACGTCAGCGGCGACGACCTGGGTGCAGCCCTGCTCAAGGACACGGCGGCCGAGGCGACCGGCCGATTGGTGCTCGACGCGATCGACGCGCTCGGCGTCAAGCTGACTGCCGCGATGGCCCAGCCGCTGCTCGCGGCGATCGCCACCGACACCGGCTGGTTCCGCTTCCCGAGCGTGACCGCGCAAACGTTCGAGGCCGCCGCCCGGCTGATTGCCGCGGGGGCGACGCCGTCGGACTTGTACGCGAGCCTGTACGATCAGAACACAGCGGCCCGCGTTCGGCTGCACGGACGGATCATGGAGAGCCTCGCCCTGGAGCTCGGGGGCGCCGTCGCGGTGGGCCAAGCCACGCACGCCGACTTCGCCGCGACCGGCGCCGTGCTCGCCGACACCGAGGACGTGGTGAACCGTCTGCTAAGCGTCGAAGGGGTGAAGGTGGCTGTGCTCGTCGCCGAGATGGACGCCGAGCGCTGCAAGGCGAGCCTCCGCAGCCGCAGCGACGTCGATGTCCGTGAAGTGGCCGAGCAGTTCGGCGGCGGGGGGCACACCAAGGCGGCCGGGGTGCGTGTCCGCGGCGACGCGGCGACCGCTACGGCGACGCTCCTCGATGCGCTGCGCACGCGGATGGGCTAGCACCCGCGCCGCAGCCACGCGCCAGCGCAACCGGCGCGATCGCTAAAGTCTCGCGCGCCCGTAGGTCGATGAGGGCGCTAGGGTGTGCGCTCCGCGCGCCCCGTGTGGACTCGCAGCGACTGAGCCCCAAGGGCGCGAACAGCATGTGGTGCCGTCACTGCCAGCAGGAAGTCCCGTCGATTGGGCCGACGACGCCCCACGGCGGGCGCTGCGCACGCTGTCAGAAGACCGCAGCGGCCCCCGCCAAGGTGCCGGCCGTCGCGCTCGGCGCGGCGTCGGGCGCGGCGATCCCCGCCGGCGACGTCTCGTGGCGGGCGATCGACAGTGCGCTCCGTAGCGCCCGCGCGACCGTTTCGGCGGGGGAAGCGGCACGGACGCTGCGGTTTGACCTAGCCGAGTCGGGACTCGTCCCCCGCGCCGGCAGCCTCAATCCCCAACCGGCGCGGCGCGAGGTCGTCCGCCGCCCGCCGCCGCGCCGAGTCGCTCGCACCGGCCAGCGCCTGGCGTGGTTCGTCGCCGCGCTGGGGGTCGCGATGCTTGGACTGGGGATCGGCATGATGGCCACGTCGGCCTTCGGCGACCGCCCCGACCTGTGGAACCCGGCCGTCGGCGCCACGCTCGCCGGGCAGGGCCTGGTGATCGTCGGGCTGGTGCAACTGCTGGGGCACGTCTGGACCGCCTGCCGGCAGGCGATCGTCAAGCTCTCGCAAGTGCACGACGAGCTCCGCAGCCTGCGGCGCGTCGCCGACGAGCAAGCGGGCCGCCACGCCGCCACCGCCGGCCAGTTCTACGCCGAGCTCGCACGCGGCGCCGGCAACGAGGTGCTGCTGGGCAACCTCCGCGGGCAGGTCGAGCGGCTCGCGACACGCTTGCGGGCGGAGTGATCAGTACTCCCATACGGCGACGACGAACACCGCTTGATTCGGGTGATCGACGCGGAACGTCACGATGAGAGGCCACTCAAACACAATTCGGTAGTCGTCGGAACGAGATTCGCCGACCGACGTAGGGTCCTGGCTGAGCTGCGTATCGACCGCGTTCGCCGCATCGGTCACGCGTCCTCTGTGACGCGACCCCAACCAGATCCTCGCGAGCTGGCTCTCCGCGATCGACGCCCAGTAGACTGGGTACGTCATTCGGCGCCCAAGTCGCGGAGGATCTCACGCAGCGGCCTACCCGTCGTCGCCTTCTTGGCGAACTCGGCGAGCTCTTCGTCCGTGTAGGGACAACTGTCGAGCACCTCTTGCGGGATGCGGCGCAGCGGCTCGTACCAGCCGACGACGGCGCCCGCTTCGTCGATGATCTCGACGCGGTCCCCCGCCGACCGCAGCTTCGACAGCACGTCGGGTTCGAGTTGGATTCGGACCATAGAAGCTCCCAGCTCAGGGGCGGGTGCAAGGGCAACGTCGCTTGAGTATACGCTCCGCCATCGAGCCATTGCACCGGATTCGCAGCGTCCTCAGCACGCCGGCGCGTTCACTCGGCGTTCGACTTCCTCGACGGCGTCGTCCAGGCGGATGCGGACCTGCTCGAGTGTGTCGCGGTCGCGCAGCGTGACGGTCTGGTCCTGCAGTGTCTGGCCATCGACCGTGAAGCAGAACGGCGTGCCGGCCTCGTCCTGGCGGCGGTAGCGGCGGCCGACGGCCCCCTTCTCGTCGTAGTAGGCGGGGAACTTCTTCTTGAGCGCCCGGTACAGGTCCTGCGCGACCTCGGGCATGCCGTCCTTCTTCACGAGCGGGAAGACGGCCGCCTTGATCGGGGCGATCCGCGGGTGCAGGCGCAGCACGACGCGGGTCTGCTCTTGCCCCTTGTCGTCGGGGGCCGAGTCCTCGGCGTACGCCTCGCACAAGAGGGCGAGCGCACCCCGGTCGGCGCCGGCCGAGGGCTCGATCACGTGCGGCGTAAACCGCTCGTTTGTCACGTCGTCGCGGTAGGTGAGGTCACGCCCCGAGCCCTTGTAGAGCGGCTTGCCGTCGTCGCCGAGTTGCACCACGAGCGGGTTGCTGTTGGGGTCGAGCTTCCCCTCCATGTGGCTGCGGAGGTCGAAGTCCCCGCGGTGGGCGATCCCCTCGAGCTCGCCGAACTCGCCCGGTTGCAGGAACGGGAAGGCGTACTCAATGTCGGCCGTGCCGGTCGAGTAGTGCGACAGCTCGTCCTCGTGGTGGTCGCGCAGCTGCAGGCGCTCGCCGGAGAGGCCGAGCTCTTGCCACCACTTCATGCGGCGGTTTCGCCAGTACTCGTACCAGACGCGCGACTCGCTGGGGTGGCAGAAGAACTCGATCTCCATTTGCTCGAACTCGCGCGACCGGAACGTGAAGTTCCGCGGCGTGATCTCGTTGCGGAAGCTCTTGCCGATTTGCGCGATGCCGACGGGGACGTTCACGCGCGAGCTGTCGATGACGTTCTTGAAGTTGACAAAGATCCCCTGCGCGGTCTCCGGCCGCAGGTAGGCGCGCCCCTCTTCACCCGCCATCGCGCCGACAGTCGTCGGGAACATCAGGTTGAAGTCTCGCGGATCGGTAAGCGAGCACTTGTCGTGCTGCCCCGGGTGCTTGCTCGGCTTGAGCGGGCACTGGCTCGTGGCGACGTGGTCCTCGCGGAACCGCGACTTGCACTCGCGGCAATCGACCATCTTGTCGACGAACAGGTCGAAGTGCCCCGAGCACTTCCAGACCTGCGGGTGCATGATGATCGTGCAGTCGAGGCCGACCATCTCGTAGGGGCGCGGCGCGCCTCGGTGCGTTGTGAGGTCGTCGTGACCCGACACCATGTCGCGCCACCACGCCTCCTTGAGGTTCCGCTTGAGCTCGACCCCCAGCGGGCCGTAGTCCCAGAAGCCGTTCAGTCCGCCGTAGATCTCGCTCGACTGGAACAGGAACCCCCGACGACGGCAGAGGGCGACCAGCTTGTCCATTTCCATGACGGCACGCTCGCGGCAGGCTTCGACGGGTCGGGACGGCTCTCGCTGAGCACGCACGGCAAGCCGACGAGTCTATCGGCGCCGTGCGGTTCGTCCTACCCGGCCGATACGCGGCCGGTGGCCGGGTCGTACTCGGGGAGCACGTCGAGGGCGTCGATCTCGGCGCACACGCGCAAGTCGCGGTCCATGCCGATCTCGATCAGGTTGCGGCCACCTGGGGTCTCGCGCAGCTCCTCGGCGAGCTGCTCAGCGGGGGTGCGGCCGCGCTCGCGGGCAGCCTCGAGCAGTGTTAGCCATTCGCGGATGGCCGACTCGACGGCCCGGTTCGCGGCGCGCGGCGCTCCCTCGAGCTCGGCTAGTCGGTGCGCGATGGCGCCCGCTACGAGCGTGTCGTCGCGGCTGCGTTCGCCGTCGGTCCCCGCGCAAAGCAGGTGGACGTTCGTCTCGCCGCCGAGCGCCGAGACGACCCGCGACAGGTTCAGCGCCGAGCCAACTAACACCCGCCGCGCACGGCGCGCGTGACGGAGCGCCCGCGTGCCGTTGGTCGTCGTGAACAGCAGCCGGCGGCCGGCGACTCGCGCGAGGGTGTACTCGGTCGGCGAGTTCCCCAGGTCGAAGCCCGCGATGCGCTGGCCGCCGCGCTCGCCCCCCAACACGAGGTCATCCCCCCGTCCGGCAGCCCGCTCTACTTCGGCGGCGCGGAGTGCGTCATCGACTTCGAGCAGCGCCGTCACCTCGGTCGCCCCCGACGCGAGCGCCTGGCAGATGGTCGAGGAGGCCCGCAGTTGGTCGATCACGACGACCGTCCCGCCGCCGAGGTCGGCCTCCGAGACGAGCCGCGGCAGGTCGTGAATGAGGAGCGTGGGCATTGGGGAGACGCGTGAAGGGTCTGTTCGAGTCCGCCTAATCGGACGTAGGCGAGCCGGCGGGATTGGACCCCCGCAGGAGCACGCCGCCTAGACGGCTAACCCGCGTCGCCGACGGGGGTTAAGATGGCCAAACCGGCGACGGTTAAACCGAGAGTCGCTATCGACTGCCCCCAGCTCGAAACGCCGATGGCCCCCGTCGCAACCGCCGAACCGCACACCATCGCCGCACCGATCGACAAGTCGGGCGAGCGCGTCAAGCGTATGTTCGGCGAGATCGCCCCGCGGTACGACTTGCTGAACCACCTGCTGAGCGGGAACGTCGATCGCTACTGGCGTTGGCGAACAACGCGGATCGTCCCGCTATCGACCGCCGGGCCGCTCGCCGGCAAGCCGCTGCTCGACCTCTGCACGGGGACCGGCGACCTGGCGCTTGCGTACGACCGCGCCGCGCGGGGTCGGGTCTCGATCACCGCGGCCGACTTCTGCCCCGAGATGCTCGCCCTCGGCGCACAGAAGGGCGCTCGCGCCGGCGTGAACGACCACGTCGAGTGGGTCGAGGCCGACGCAACGCGCTTGCCGTTCGACACCGACAAGTACCAGCTGGTGACCGCGGCGTTCGGATTGCGCAACGTCGTCGATACGGACCAGGCGCTGCGTGAGATGACGCGCGTCGCAGCGCCGCGGGGCAAGGTCGCGGTGCTCGAGTTCTCCACCCCGCGCCGCCAGCCGCTCCGCGGCATCTACGGCTGGTACTTCCGCAACGTGCTTCCGCGGCTCGGGCAGTTGTTGATGCGGAACAACTCGGCCGCCTACGACTACCTCCCCGAGAGCGTCCGTCAGTTCGACGAGTACGAAGCCCTCGCCGCGCGGATGACCGCCGCCGGCCTGACGGACGTGCGCTTCCACCCGCTCACTTTCGGAATCGCCACGCTGTACGTCGGGGAGAAGCCACGTGGTCAGTGACGACTTGCCGCTGATCGTCGGCGTCACGGGCGCCAGCGGCGCGGCGTACGCCGTGCGACTTCTCGACGTGCTGCTGCGCTCGGGTCGCGAGGTCCACCTGTCGATCAGCCCCAGCGGCGCCGCGGTGATCGAGCAGGAGCTTGGGCTGAAGGCGGACCTGAAGGCGTTCGACCCGGCGGCGCTGGGGATTGGCGGGGGGGAGGCGCTGCTCTTCGAGCGTGTGCCGCTGCTGTGGGGTGCTAAGCCGCTAGCGGCGAGCGGTGAAGCGGGTCGGCTGCGTTACTTCCACTGGCAGGACTTCATGGCGCCGATGGCGAGCGGGTCGTTCCTGTCGGGGGGGATGGCTCTGTGCCCGTGCAGCGGGACAACGCTGAGCGCGATCGCCGCGGGGGCCGCGGGAAATCTGATCCAACGCGCCGCCGAGGTGCAATTAAAGGAACGCCGCCCGCTGGTCCTCGTGCCGCGCGAGACCCCCGTGTCGCTAACGCACATCGACAACATGCGCCGCGCTTGCGAGGCGGGCGCCCTGATCCTGCCGGCCGCCCCCGGCTGGTACCACGGGGTGACCTGCGTCGCGGACCTGGTGGACTTCGTCGTCGCGCGGGTCTGCGATCACCTGGGAGTGCGGAACGCGCTGATGAAGCGCTGGGGAGACGACGAGTAAGCATCAATGACCAATGACCAGAAGGCGTTGCCACGCCAAAGCGCCCTTTGGTCATTGGTGCTTGGTCATTGGTCATTCACCCGCCGTGTTTTCGCCCCTCCGGGGCTGTTGATGCTCCAGACCCTTCGCCACTTCCTGTCGCTCGTCCGCTTCAGCCACACGCTGTTCGCGCTGCCGTTCGCGCTGCTGGCGGCGTTGATGGCTTGGCGCACGAAGTCAATCCACTTCGCTCAAGGCTTCTCGAATGGGGACCCGAGTCGGACACTGTACGACTACGACTGGAAGGCTCGTAGCTGGGAACAAGTATTCGACGGCGGATTCTTCTGGTGGAGCTGGAAAGAGGTCATCGGCATCCTCTTCTGCATGGTCTTCGCCCGCTCGACCGCGATGGCCTTCAACCGTGTCGCCGACCGCGAGCTCGACGCCGCAAACCCTCGCACGGCCGGGCGGCATCTCCCGGCGGGGATTCTCAGCCTGACCCAGGTGTCCGTCTTCACGCTGCTCTCGGCGACCGGGTTCATCGCCAGCACGCTGCTGTTCCTGCCGAACTGGTTGCCGGCCGCTCTGAGCGTGCCCGTGCTGCTGTGGCTCGTGGGATACAGCTACGCGAAGCGGTTCACGTCGCTGGCGCACTACTGGTTGGGGGTGGCGCTCGGGCTGTCTCCCGTGGCGGCGTGGATCGCGATCCGCGGCGAGGGGGTCCTGGTCGATCCGTGGGACCTGCTGCCGAGCGCAATCCTGGGCGCCGCGGTCGTGGCTTGGGTCGGTGGTTTCGACGTCCTCTACGCCTGCCAGGACACCGACTTCGACCGCGGGGCGGGGCTCCACAGCCTGCCGGCCCGGCTAGGGGTGCGGGGCGCCCTTCGTCTGGTCGCCGCCAGTCACGCCGTGGCGGTGGCGCTACTCGCGGCCTTGCCGCTCGCCTACCCTTCCTTCGGCGTGATCTACTGGACCGGCGTCGCGGCAGTCGCGGCGCTGCTGGTGTACGAGCACAGCCTGGTCCGCCCCGACGACCTCGACCGCGTCAACCTCGCGTTCTTCCACGTCAACGCCGTGATCAGCGTCGGGCTGCTGGCGGTTGGCACGGCAGACCTGCTGGTATAATGGACGTATGCACCCGATCATCGAACAACACCGCAAGGCGCTCGAAGCGGCCTGCCGGGAGTACGGCGTGGCGAAGCTCGAGCTGTTCGGCTCGGCTGCAAGAGGGGACTTCGACGACGCGACGAGCGACCTCGATTTCTTGGTGGAGTTTGTGCGGCCAGGACCGATGAACGCGTTTCGGCAGTACTTTGGCTTCATGCACGCGATGGAAGACTTGTTTTGTCGCAAAGTTGACGTGGTGGAGCTCACGGGCCTCAACAACCCCTACATTCGTGCGTCCGTGTTGAACTCTCGGATTCCCGTTTATGCCTCGGGAAGTCAAGGCGTTTCTGCTTGACGTGATCGAACGGATCGACGCGTTGCGCGACGTCCGCGGTCGGTTCGTGCGCGACGACTTCGACTCGAATCGCATGCTGCGATCCTCGGTCGAACGAGACCTCATCGTGATCGGCGAAGCCTTGAACCGCGCACAGCGGCTGCTGCCGAATCTTTCGGACCGCGTTGATCAGTTTCGCGCGATCATCGACTGCCGCAACCTGCTGGTCCACGGCTACTACAAGATCGATGCGAATATCCTCTGGGACGCACTCCAGTCAGACCTCGACCCACTCGACGACCAGGTGCGCATCGTTCTCGAAGAACTAAGAACATCTGACGAACCCAGCGACTAAACCAGAATGCTCCGCACCTCCACCGAAGTCCTCGCCCCGATCCGCGCCAAAGTTGAAGCGGGCGAACGCCTTTCGTTCGACGACGGCCTCGTCCTGCAGTCCGACGCCGCGCCGCTGGCCGAGGTCGGCGAGCTGGCGAACCTGGTGCGCGAGCGCAAGAACGGCGACGCCGGTTACTACAACATCAACACGCACCTCAACGCGACCAACATCTGCGTCTACCGCTGCACGTTCTGCGCGTTCCGCTCGGACCTCCGCAGCCCCAAGGGCTACTGGATGCAGGACGACGCGATCCTCGCCCGCGGCCAGGAAGCGATCGACAACGGCTGCACCGAGATGCACATCGTCGGCGGCCTCCACCACCAGGCGAAGTACGACTGGTACCGCAAGGTGGTGAGCCTGCTGCACGACAACTTCCCCACACTGCACCTCAAGGCGTGGACGCCGGTCGAGATCGACTGGTTCGCCCGCCTCACGCAGAAGCCGATCCGCTGGGTCCTAGAGGATATGATTGAGGCGGGGCTCGGGAGCCTCCCCGGCGGGGGCGCCGAGATCTTCCACCCCGAAGTCCGCAGCAAGATCTGCGAGCACAAGGCCGACAGCCGCCGTTGGTTCGAGACCCACCGCACGGCCCACGAGCTCGGCCTGCGCAGCAACTGCACGATGCTCTACGGGCACATCGAGGAGGCGTACCACCGCATCGACCACTTGCTCCGCCTACGCGACCTGCAAGACGCCGCTCACCAGGAAGGACGGGCGGGCTTCCAAACCTTCATCCCGCTGGCGTTCCACCCCGAGAACAACAAGCTCGGCGAAGAGCGGAAGATCAAGAAGCCTTCGGCCCTGATGGACCTGCGGCAGATGGCGGTCGCGCGGCTGATGCTCGACAACATCGACCACATCAAGGCGTACTGGATCATGCTCGGGATTGGCACGGCGCAGCTCGCCCTGTCGTTCGGCGCCGACGACATCGACGGGACCGTGCGCCACGAGTTGATCTACCACGACGCCGGCGCCACGACCCCCGAGGCGATGAGCGTCGCCGACATCGAGCGCCTGATCCGCGAAGCGGGCCGCGAGCCGGTCGAGCGCGACACGCTCTACCGCCGTGTGGATCGCACGGAGAGCGGGTGGTCGGTCGGCGAGAAGATCACCGCGGCCGTCTAGCAATCAGAAACGCCGAGACGCCAAGGGGTGGACCCCCTGGCGTCTTGGCGGGTTCGGCGATCGCGGGCGCTACTGGACGAGCTTCGCGGTCGGCTTCTTGATGATCTTCTCGAAGATATCGACCATCCGCTGCTCGTACTCCGCCGGGTTGGCCGAGCCGCGGGGGCTCTGCCCGCTGCGGCCGCCGGTCCCGCCGGTGCGGGCCATGCGGTCCATAAAGTCGTAATCGGTCCCCAGGCCGACACCGACCGGGTAGACATCGACTCGGTCGGCCTCCATCTGAAAGGCGCGCATCAGCGCCGCGTCGAGCCAGTAGGCGCCCCCCCCATAGAAGTCGCCCCCCGGAGTCGCCGACAGGAAGCCGTCGATCGAACCGTCGGAAGCGCCGTAAGCGTTCGGCATGCCGTCGGTAAGGAGTACGACGACCTTCGTCGAGTCCTCCCGCGCTTGCCCCCCCTCGCTCAGGGGACGAAGCATCTCTTGCGCGAGGGCTAGGCCCGACTCGGTCGCGGTCGTCGTCGATTTGTCGCCGACGGACTGCAGCGGCGCCACCGAGTTCATCACGTTCAGATAGTTCGTGGTGAACGCATGCCGCACCGTACTGCCTGCGACCGTGTCGAACGTCACGATCGCCACGCGGTCGCGGTAGGCGGCGCTGGGGATCATGCTGCTGCGGTCCGAGACGATGTCGAGCGATCGGATCATCGCCCGGCGCGCGGCGTGCATCGGCTGCTCGCGCGGCGGGAAGCGGAAGCTGCGTCCGGCGACCGACTCGGTTCGCATCCGACAGAGTCCGCTGTCGAGCGACAGCTCGCACAGCTGCGCGTCGTCGGGGCGCAGGTCGCGCCCGTGGTCCATCAGGAATTGGCAGTAGGTGAGCGGCCCGACCCAGTTACGCAACTGGCGCGGCAAGTCGGGGCTCGCCCCCGGGAAGCTCACCGGGTTCGGGTTGTTGAACTGATCGATGCGGTCGTCGTCGTGGTCGGGCGGGATCCAGGCGCGGTAGCCGCCGTACAGTCCCCCCACGCGCGGCAACCCCGGTCCGCTCGCGGCGGGTCCGTAGACCTGCGACGCGATCGCGAACGGGGCGGCGCCGAGTCCGAGGCGGTGGGAACCCCACAGCGCGGCCGCTCCGGCCGGCGACACGGCGAGTCGCTCGACGGTGGGCCACCGACGCAGGTCGCCGATCCGCGGTCGCGGCGGCGGGTTCCCCCCTCCGCGACCGCCACCGTTTCCCCCACCGTTTCCCCCACCGTTTCCCCCACCGTTGCCGTTGCCGCCGTTGCCGGGTGCCGGATCGGGGTCCGGCGTCGGATCAGGGTCCGGCGTCGGGTCGGGGTCCGGCGTCGGGTCAGGGTCCGGCGTTGGGTCCGGATCGGGGGTCGGGTCCGGCTCCGGCGGTGGTTCCGGAGACTCGACGTGGGACGCCAGCAGCACGTAGTCGAGGTACTTCTCCCAGTAGCCGTAGCTCGTAGCGCTATCGGGGGCTGGCTGGGCGCCGGGCAACAACCGGGACAACTGATTGTCGATAATCCAGCTGTATGCCTTGCGACGCCGGGTGTGCTCGTCGTCACCGGCAACGATCCGGTAAGCGCCGGGGACCGCGGGCGACGACAACGGGCCGGTGTCGGTCGTCATCTCGGCGTAGGCGAGGTCCCCCTGCGGCACGCCGATCGGTTGTCCGATGTACTCGAGCGCCCCCGGGAATGACCCAAGGTTCAGGTCTTGGAACACGTCCCGCATGAGGTCGCTGCCGACCGTGGGGAACCCGGCCCCGGCGAAGGTCGAGTTGACGGTCGAGGTCGCCCAGCCCGGCTCGGTGTCGTCGTTCATCGACCCCGAGAGGTCAACAACAAACACGATGTCCTTGGGGTTCGCGCAGGCGATCGACGACGCCTCGGTCGTGAACTCGCGGGTCCCCATCACTTTGGCGAAGAACAACGCTTCGTCGTGCCGGCGCGTGGTCACGCGGACCGCGTTGCCGAGCGACGACGCCGCGAGCGGGGTGAAGGTCTCGGCCTCGGCGTCCCAGATGCCGAGGTCGACCTGCACCTCGTCTCCGCGGATGCTCCGCCCCCCCGCCTGCTGGCGGGTCGCGTAATCGACGCCGACCGCAATGACGTCGGCCGGCGTGAGGTGCATCGAGTTGCCCGCCGCGAGCGCGCCGGCGTCGGCCGCCGACTGGAGCTGCGTACGGACGACGAACATGTAGCCCATGTCGATCGCGAGCGCGGCCATCGCGAACATGACGACCATCAGGATCGCCGACAGGACGAGGATCACGCCACGCCGTTGGGGTTGCGGAGCGGCGGCGCTGCGGGTGCGCCGGACGGGACGGCTGCTGGTCATCGAGGAGTCTCCCACAGGGCGCCGCAGTGCAAGAAGGGATTGATCGCTTGTCGGTGGGGTCGATCCCGCCAACGGGTCACTCGACGGTCTCACGCCGCATGATTGCGGTCGCGTTGAGCCGAGTCGCCGCCGACATGAACGGGCGCGACAACGCGCTGACCGCCGAGAAGGGGATCTCGACACGGACCGTCACCGGCTGGTCGAACCCCGCCGTCGTCGGGGGGCTGGGGGTTACGGTGATCGTCGCGCCGCGCAGCCGCGCGGCGGAGAGGTAGCTATTGACGCGGGTCCGCACGCGGGCCGTCGTCGCCGAGTCGAGCACCGCTACGCGCGCCCCCTCACGGGCGGCGTTCGTGATCACCTGCTGCACCATCACCATCCGCCCGAACTCGATGATGCCGAGCACCACCAAGAAGAAGACGGGGGCGACGATCGCGAACTCAACGGCCGAGGCGCCGCAACGGGTTCGATCGGGAGCGCAGCGCATAGGAGGGTTTCGGTGCGAGGATCGGCGCGTGTTTGCAAAGAGTAGTTCACGTTCGCGCCGTGCGCCGGCTCGGTCCCCCGCGCGGCGAACACGCGACATCCACTCCAACCACGCCCACCGGTCCATCCGGCCCGACCCCCGCCGCGCCGGGCTTCAGCCGACGTCCCCGAGCTCGAGCGACGCCCCGTAGCGCCGCAGCATCTGCCGGCGCAATAACGCGTGCTCGGGGGACTTCAGGCCCGGGTCGGCGGCGAACAACCCCCGTGCTGAGTCGCGTGCTTCTTCGAGCACCCCCCGGTCGCGGTCGAGGTCGGCGATCCGCAGCGGCGGCAGGCCGCTCTGGCGGGCGCCGAACAGGTCCCCCGGGCCGCGCAGGCGGAAGTCGATCTCGGAGAGCGCGAAGCCGTCGGCCGTCGCGGCGACCGCCTCGAGCCGCTCGCGCGCGGCGTCGGAGAGCCCCTCCCCCACTACCAGGCCACAGAACCCCGCGTGCAGCCCGCGACCAACCCGACCGCGGAGTTGGTGCAACTGGCTCAGGCCGAACCGCTCGGGCGAGGCGATCGTCATTACCGTGGCGTTGGGCACATCCACCCCCACCTCGATGACCGTCGTGCTCACCAGCACCTGCGTGTCGCCGCGGCGGAACGACTCCATGGCGTCGTCCTTGTCGCTGGCCGGCATCCGGCCGTGCAGCAAGCCGACGCGGAATGCTTCGAGCTCGCCGCTGGTGAGGCGCTCGAACTGCGTGTGGACGCTCTCGGCGTCCATCGCCTCGGACTCCTCGACCAGCGGGGCGACGACGAACGCCTGCCTCCCCTCCCGCAATTGGCGGCGGACGAACTCCCACCACCGCGCCTGCAAGTCGGGGGTGACGACGTGCGTCCCCACTTCCTGGCGACCGGGCGGCATGCCACGGATGCTCGACACGTCGAGGTCGCCAAACTGCGTCATGCTCATCGTGCGTGGGATCGGTGTGGCGGTCATCACCAGGTAGTGCGGCGACTGCGTGCCACTACGCAGGGCGGCGCGCTGGTGGACACCGAACTTGTGCTGCTCGTCGATGACCACCAGGCCCAGCTTGGCGAACTCGACGCGGTCCTCGAGCAGCGCGTGGGTGCCGATCACCAGATCAACGTCCCCTGCCGCTAGGCCGGCTCGCACGAGCGCCTTCTCCCCTTCGGTCTGCCCCCCGACCATCATCCGGCTGCGGACGCGGCTCGCGCGCAGCATCGACTCGAGCGTGTGGGCGTGCTGCCGCGCAAGGACCTCCGTCGGGGCCAGCAGCGCCGCCTGCCAGCCGCGCGCGACGCAGGCGAGCATCGCGTAGACCGCGACCACCGTCTTGCCGCTGCCGACGTCCCCTTGCAGCAGGCGGTTCATCGGCGTGTCGAGCGCGACGTCGGCCGCCACGTCGGCGATCGCCGCGCGTTGCCCCTCGGTCAGCTCGAAGGGGAACAGCCGGCGGATCCGCGCGTCGAGCTGCGCGTCGATCGGCAGCTCCGGGGCGCGGAACCCGACCCGCTGCTGGTGCCGCCGCGCGGCGAGCGCCAGTTGCAGCACGAACAACTCCTGGAACACGAACCGTCGGCGTGCGGCGGCTGCCCCCTTCGCGTCCTGTGGCTTGTGAAGCGTGCGGAGCGCCTCGGCCAGCGGCAGCAGGTCGTTCGCCTCACGGAGCACGTCGGGGAGGACCTCGTCCGGCGCGTCGGCGTGCCGCTCGACGGCCGCCCCCACCAAGCGCCGCATCTGGTGCTGGTTCACCCCTTCGGTCAGGGGGTAGACGGGGAGCAGCCCCTCGAAGGCGTCGTCGGGCTCGTCCTCGGCCAGCCACGCGACGCGCGGGTGGGCGAACTCCCAGCGCTGCCCCGCGAGCCGCGGCTTGCCCGACAGGCGCACACGCTGCCCGAGGCGGAACTTGTCTCGCAGGAAGGGCTGGTTGAACCACGTCGCCCGCACGACGCCGCTGGCGTCTTCGACAAGGATCCCCAAGCGGTGCTTGCCGAAGCCGCTCCCCCGCGCGTCGACCTCTGTCACCACGCCGACCACGGTCTGCGGCGCGTCCTCTTCGAGCTGGGCGACCCCGCGGCGGTCGGAGAAGTCCTCGTAGTCACGCGGGAAATGAAACAGCAGGTCGGCGACCGTCCGCAGGCCGAGCTTCGCCACCCCCTCGACGGCCCGCCGGTTCGCGCCGGGAAGCGAGGCGATCGGCGCGGCGAGGGCGGGGTCCATCCTTGGATTCTACGACGAAATGACTGGAACCACAGATGGACACCGATGAACGCGGATATCTGCGCTGCCAACTCCTACGTGAACTCGTCGTCCTGACAGCCACGGAGTAGCCAAGGAAGAGCCCCCCTGCACTCTCATCTGCGTTCATCCGTGTTCATCTGTGGTTCCCCCCCCATCGTCCGTCACAGGTACTGCTGATAAGCCGCCACGGCGAGCTCGTCGCAGCGGTCGTTCTCAGGGTGGCCGCTGTGGCCGGCGACGCGTGTGTACTTGACGCGGTGCTTCGCCGCGAGCTCGTCGAGCTTGCGCCACAGGTCTTCGTTCTTGACCTCGGCCCACTTACTCCCCTCGCGCCGGCGCCAGCCGTTGGCCTTCCACTTCGGCATCCACTCGCTGAGCCCCTTGCCGACGTAGACGCTGTCGGTGAACAGCTCGACATCGGTCGGGCGCTGCAGCGCCGTCAGCCCCTCGACGACCGCGGTGAGCTCCATGCGGTTGTTGGTTGTGTCCCGTTCGGCGCCGGAGCGCTCGAGCTCTTTGCCGGTCTCCGGGTGGCGGAGCACAAAGGCCCAGCCGCCGGGGCCCGGGTTCCCGCTGCAACCGCCGTCGGTGTAGAGGTGGACAGACATTCGAAGCGGGACGGCGGAGGGGAGAAAGGGGGAATGCGGAAGGGTACGCGCTCCGCGCTACGCGGGGCAGTCCCCCGGGGGGTCGCGGCTTAGAGCGCGTCAGCTCCCCGCCGAGAGCGCCTCGCGCTGCGGCCTCGTTAGGTCCGCCACGCCGCGCTCGAGCTCGGCGTCGAGGTCGGTCGAGACCGATAGCTCCCACGGCAGGCGCACCGTGAAGGTGCTCCCCTTGCCGCTGACGCTGCGCAGCGAGACATCGCCGCCGAGCAACCGGCAGAGCTCGCGGACGATCGACAGCCCTAGGCCGGTCCCCCCCTGCTCGCGCGTCATCGCGTCCCCGCGCGGCGCGGCCGAGGCGCCTTGGCGGAACTTCTCGAAGATCACCTGCTGGTCGGCGTCGCTGATGCCGATCCCATTGTCCTCGACCTCCAGCCGCAGCGTCGCGCCACTGGGGTCTTCCTCGCGCGCGGCGCGGACCTGGATGCTCCCTCCCTCGGGGGTGAACTTGATCGCGTTGGAGAGCAGGTTGTTGAGGACCTGCTGCAGCTTCGCCTGATCCTGACGCAAAGATGGCAAGCCCGACGGGCAGTGCGACTCGAGGTCGATGTTCTTGCGCTCGGAGAGGGGCCGTGCCATGTCGCACTGCGCGACGACCACCGCCTCGACCGGAAACTCGCTCGGCGAGACCCCCATCCGCCCCGACTCCATCTTCGCCAGATCGAGGATGTCGTTGATCATCTCCAGCAGCATCTTGCCCGAGCGCTGGATGTTGCCGACGTAGCGCTTCTGCTTGTCGTCGAGCGCGTCGATCGTGCTCAGCACGTCGCTGAAGCCGAGGATGCTGTTGAGCGGCGTGCGGAGCTCGTGGCTCATCGTCGCCAGGAAGTCGCTCTTCAGGCGGTTCATCTCGAACAGCCGCAGGTTCGCCTGGGCGAGCTGATCGATCTTCCCGTCGAGTTCGCCGTTCATCTCCTGCAGCGCGTCCTGCTGCCGCAGCAGGCGGCGCAGCATCCGGTTGAACGCCGCGCCGAGCTCCTCGAACTCGTCCCCCGTGCGGATGTCGGCCCGCTGCTCGATGTCGCCGTCACGGACCGCGTTCGACACGTCGCGCAGGTGCTGCACCGGCTTCACGATCACGTAGCGGACGATGAACCACAGTAGGAACATCGACAGCACGAAGATCGCTACGGCGACGCCGTACATCAGCGCCTCCCACTTGGCGATCTCGTTCAGCGTGTCGTCGCGATCGACCTCGACGCGCAGGACCGACATCAGGTCCCCCTCCGCGAGCAGCGGCCGGCGGATCGTCCCGAGGTCGCGGTGGCAATCGACGCAAAACCGCTGCGCGTAGAGCGGTTGGTAGTAGCGGTAGAGCTGCTTGCCGTCGCGCTTGACGACTTGCTCGTCGAAGAGCTTCGGGCGGAGCTCGGTGGGAGACCCCTCCTCGCCGACGCCGGCGTCTGGGGTCCGGCGGGAGGGGAACTTGCTAACGAGCGCCTGCTCGTAGCCGACGTCAGGGGGGTTCTTTCCCTGCGGGTTGAGCGCCGGGTCTTGCGGGAGGATCGCGTACCACTCGAACTCGCGGCCGAGCTGCTTGCTGCTCGCGACGAGGGCCTCGTAGAGCGTGACCGCGTCGTCGTCGATCTCCGGGTCGCCCGACGCGTCGCCGCTCGTGGAACCCGACTCGCGCTGGCGGCGCAGCTCGTCGGCCTCGAACCGCATGTCGAGTTGGAAGTGCGCCTCGAGCCACGCGGCCCGCACGAGCTCCGGCCCCAGCTTGCTGCGGTCGCTGTCGTAAACGATGTCCCGCAGCCGCTGCCCCGAGAAGTAGAAGCTGAGGAACAGCAGCACCCCCAGCGTGATCCCGAACCACCAGCGGCACTTCCGCTCGAGGCTCGTCTCGCCGAGCACGCGCTTGAAGCCGCGGTACGACATAAGGAGACGGGCGGACCGAGGGGAACCGACGGGACGTTGGGTGACTGTCTACAGACTAACGGGAAATCCCAAGCGAAACAGCGCAGGATCCACCCCCCGGGCGCCGCGTCGGCACGACGCGACTCGCGAACCCCGACGCTCCGCGGCGTAGCGACCTCGCCTCTCGCCTCTCGCCTCACTTCAAAGCATATCGATCGGGTCGATATCGACGATCGCCCGGACTCCTTCGGGGGGCTTGGCGGCGCTCCACGCCGCATCGACGACGGCGTGCAGCCCCGCGGCGTCGGGGGCGTAGAGCTGCACGTGCTGGCGGTGCTCCTCGCGGATCCGTGCGATCGGCGCCTCGGCCGGGCCGAGCAGCCGCACCGCCACGCCCGCGGCGGCCGCTCGGCTACGCAGGTCGTCGGCGAGCGCCGCCAGGAACGCCTCGACGAGCTTCGGGTTCTTGCCCCGCGCGATCAAGCGCACGGCGCTGCCGTAGGGAGGGCGCCCCATCACGGCGCGCTGGGCGAGCTCTTGCCGCGCGAAGGCCGCGTAGTCGTGGTTCGCGGCGGCGCGGATCGCCGGGTGGTCGGGGTCCAGCGCCTGCACGACGACACGCCCCCCCCGCTCTCCCCGGCCGGTGCGCCCCGCGACCTGCGTGACGAGTTGGAAGGTCCGCTCAGCGGCGCGGAAGTCGGGGAGGTGAAGTGCCGCGTCGGCGCTGACCACACCGACGAGCGTCACGTCGGGGAAGTCGAGCCCCTTAGCGATCATCTGCGTCCCCAGCAGCACGCGCGTCTCGCCGCGCCGAAACGCGTCGAGTGCCCGCTCGTGGCTGCCGGGGCCGCGCATGGTGTCGGCGTCCATGCGCACGACGGCGACGTTGGGGAAGCGCGCCCGGACCTCGGCCTCCAGCTTCTGCGTCCCCATCCCGCCGTACCGAACCGCGGGGCTGCCGCACTTGGGGTTCGGGCAGGCGGTCGGCGGGGCCGAGCGGAAGTCGCACCAGTGGCAGACGGCCACCTCTTCGGTGCGGTGAAACGTCAGCGACACGTCGCAGTCGCGGCACTTCACCACCTCGCCGCAGCGCGGGCACTGCAAGTGCGGCGAGTGCCCGCGGCGGTTGAGGAGCAGGATCACCTGCCCACCGTCGCGCAGGGCCTCGTCCATCGCTTGGTTGAGCTGTCGGCTGATCGCGCCGCGGAAGCCGGGTATCGACTCGGTCCGCAGGTCGACGACCCGCACCCCCGGCATCGGTCGATTCTCGATGCGGCGGGGCATCTCGGCCAGGCGGAAGCGCTCGCCGGGGGGGGGCTCGGCGAGCCCCTTCGCCGCCAGGGCCGCCGCGGGTTGCGCGCGGACCCACGACTCGAGCGCGGGGGTCGCGCTCGCAAGGACCAGCGGCACCCCCTCGGCCCGCGTGCGCTCGATCGCCACGTCGCGCGCGTGGTACCGCGGCGCGGTCTCTTGCTTGAACGACGACTCGTGCTCCTCGTCGATCACCACCAACCCCAGGTGGGGCGTCGGGGCGAACACCGCGCTGCGGGCCCCGACGACCACCTGCGCGCCGCCGGCCGCGATCTGCCGCCACTGGCGGTGACGCTCACCGGGCGTTTGGTGGCTGTGCTGGACGGCGACGCGGTCGAAGCGCTCGCGGAACCTCCCGACCGTCTGCGGCGTGAGGCTGATCTCGGGGACCAGGACGATCGCCTGCCGGCCGAACGACACGACGCGCTCGATCGCCTGCAAGTAGACCTCGGTCTTGCCGCTGCCGGTGACGCCGTGGACAAGGATCGTCTCGTGGCGCGGGGCGTTGACCGCTTCGAGGATCGCCCCGAGCGTGGCGCTCTGGTCCTCGTTGAGCCGCTTCGCCTCGGCCCGCGGGGTCGAGGGCCCCAGCGGGGGCGCCTCTTCGGCCGGGTCATGCTCGCGGCGCTCGACCCACGACTCGACGAGCCCCGCTTTGCGCAGCGCCGCGACCGGCGCCGTCGTGCAGCCGGCGCGCTCGATCACCTGCCGCACCGACAGCGGCCCCGGGGCGTTCACCAGCGCCGAGAGCGCCGCCCGCTGCTTCGGGGGGAGTTCGAGCGTCCCCCACCGCGCCGCGACACGCGTCGGCGCCCTCAGCATCGTGACCTCGCGCGTCCCGGCGCCACCGCGAACCCCCTGCGGCACGATCGCTTCGAGCACCTGCCCGAGCGGCGTCAGGTAGCGGGCCGCCATCCACCGCGCTAGGCGCAGCAGCGAAGGGCTCACGAGGCTCGCGGAGTCGGTCACCGCGGCGAGCTCCTTGAGCGAGCGCCCGGCGGGGACGTCCTTCTGCCCGACGGCGACGCAGTAGCCCGTCTCGAGTCGCCCCCCGCGCCCCAAGGGCGCCCGCACCCGGCGGCCCGGTTCGGCGAGCGCGTCGCGGTGGCGCTCGTCGGCCATCGCGTCGGGGACCGTGTAGTCGAACTCTCCCGGCGGGCCCTTTGGGAACACGACCGTCGCCAGCAGCGCGCGCGCGGCCGCGGCGAGCTCCCACTCGGCGGGGGCCGTGTCGAACAGGGATTGCTGGCGGGACATAGGGGGGCGGCGCTCAGGATTCGGCCACGCGGCGATGGCGCACAGCGACCGACTGGGCTACGATACCCGATCGACGCCAACGGGCGGCCGTGCAACCCTCTATCCCGACCGGGCTCGACTAGCAGCCTGTTGATTTTTCGACAGGCTGCGTCGTCGCAGGGAGGCGACGTCGAAACCGTGGCGCTTTCGCCGCGGTTTCGCGAGCCGCGAGCGGCTCGGCCGTGAGCTTGGCGAGGTTGAGAAACGCCACGACGGCGTTTTTCAACAGGCTGCTAAAAACGTTCCTCGCTGGACTTCCCTCATTGGGCCTCCTTCGACATGCGAATCGGTCTGTTTGGCGGAAGTTTCGACCCGGTACACAACGGCCATCTGCGATTGGCCGCCTGCTGCCGCGACCAGTCGCGGCTCCACGAGGTGTGGCTGGTCCCCGCGGCCGTGCAGCCGCACAAGCCCGGCGGCCCGGTCGCTTCGGACGCCGACCGGGTGGCGATGCTCCGTCTGGCCGTGGACGGGTTGGCGGGCCTGAAGGTCCTGACGCTCGAGATCGACCGCGGCGGCGTGAGCTACACGATCGACACCCTGCGGGCTGTCCAGCACGAACGCCCCGACGCCGAGCTGTTCTTCGTGATGGGCGCCGACACCCTGCACGACCTCCCCGACTGGCGCGAGCCCCGCGCGGTGCTCGCCCTGGCGACGCCGCTGGTGGCGCACCGCCCCGGCGAACCGCCGCCCGACTTCGCGAAGCTCGGCGGGCTCGTCGATGCGGCGCGCCTGGCGGCGTTTCGGGAGCACCTCGTTGAGATGCCCGCGACCGAACTCAGTAGCAGCGAAGTCCGCCGCCGCCTCGCAGCCGGCGAGGCGGTCGAAGGGATGCTACCGCCGCCGGTCGTTGAACTGGCTCAACGCGTCTACGGCGCTCGCGTTCGCGGCTAGAGACTCTGTCAGCGCGCAACCAGGGGATACCGACTGGGGTCGTCGATCATTTCGCTGGTGAGATCGACGTCCAGCAGTGGCCAGTGAAAGTGCCCTGGACGCGGCTCCTCGACCGTCGTCACTTCGGCGATCGTCGCGGTCCGAAACCACGGGAAGGACTCGAACGGCAAGAACCTCTCGCCGCCGGAGGAAAACAGCCACATCCCCACGGTCGAGACGTTCGTGACCTCAACCGCCGAAGTGCAGGCGCCAGGCTGATTCGATTCGCTCACGGTTCTCCTCGACGATCTGACGGACCTGCCGAAGTTCGTCGGCCCTGAACCCGTGGTTCACGGCCAGAGCCACCTCGGGTTCGATCCAGAACTTGGCCTCTGCCCCCTGTGACTGCACGTGGACGTGCATCCGCTCCTCTTCTCGTGAAAAGAAGAAGAAACGAAAGCCCTCCTCGCGAAAGACGGTCGGACTCATCGGCGGGGAAGCGGCAGGTGCATTACCCGAGTATAGCAGCGAGCTCGGCGCCGTTCACGCCACGCGGCGCGGCGCCAAGAACTCGGCGAGCGGGGCCGACATGTCGGCATCGACTAGGCGTCGCTCGCCGCGCAGCGCGTCGGCGACGTAGTCGAGCTGCTCACGGACGCTCTGGTTCAGGTCGAGCAGCACGACCTTCCGGCCGCGCAGCAGCCCGAAGCCCCCGCCGGACCCCCCGAGGAACTCCTCGCGGATTTCACAGCCGAGGCGCTCGGCCAGGCCGATCGCCTCGTCGAGCAGTTCGTGGTCGCAGCTAGAGAAGTGCGTCGCCGCGCGCTCGCGCGCGGCGTCTCGGGCGGCGCGTGCCGCCTCGAACGAAAGAATACGGGGCATCCTTGCCTCGGTGCTAGAAGCCGTTGCTCGCTCGCGCCGGGGTCCATCCCAAACGCTCAAGCGAGAGGGCGATTCTACGCCGCGCTGCTTCAGCCAGGGAAGCCGAATCGACGATACGCCAAGGGAAGAGCGCGCCCGCGCTCCGTCTCGTCCGCCAGAACGCCAGCGGCGCCAGCACGGCGCACTCGCGGCTCAGCGAACCTCACGCCGGGAAGCCAGCATGCCGACGCCCCGCGCACAACGCACCACGACGAGCCCCGGCATCGATCGCGCCGCGCCGACGGTCGCCTCCCTGCGGCAGCGTGTCTCCGAGCTCGAGCGCGACCTGCTCGCCGCGCAGCAGACGACGGCCCTGGGGGAGCTGGTGAGCACCACCACGCACGAGTTCAACAACGTCCTGACGACGATCCTCAACTACGCAAAGATGGGGATTCGTCACACCGACGAGCCGACGCGCACCAAGGCGCTCGAGAAGATCCTCGCCGCCGGGCAGCGCGCCGAGCGGATCACGAACGCGGTCCTCGGCCTCGCGCGGAACCGCGCAACCGAGAAGTCGCCGACCGACCTCGCCGCGCTGTGCGACGAGTCGCTCGTGCTGCTCGAACGCGAGCTGCAGAAGTACCGAGTCGCCATCGAAACACGCTACGAAACGCGTCGCCCGGCGCTCGTCGTCGGCAACCAGGTCCAGCAGGTGCTGCTGAACCTGCTCACGAACGCGCGGCAGGCGATGCCGCAAGGAGGCCAGGTCCTGGTGCGCGTCGCCGAGGACCCGGCCGCCGGCACGATCGACCTCACCGTCCGCGACACGGGGAGCGGCATCCCTGCGAGTGAGCTGCCGAAGATTTTCGACCGCTACTACACGACCAAGAGCGGCCCCGACTCGACCGGCAAAGGGGGGACGGGCCTCGGCCTGTCGGCGTGCAAGGAGATCGTCGAGCACCACGGCGGCCGCGTGCGGGTCGAGAGCACCGTCGGCAAGGGGACCGCGTTCACGCTGAAGTTCCCCGTGGCCCCGGCGGAGGCGCCGGTGGTGGGCCAGCCGGTGGA
>JBOFFC010000067.1:0-2857 GCA_051648405.1 Lacipirellulaceae bacterium | reverse complement strand
GTCGAAGTTGCCGTCCTCGCCGGTCGAGTCGGTGTACTTGAAGTGCACGAAGAAGAAGTCGTAGTCCCCCCAGATTTTGGCGAGGGTCTCGACTTGTTCGTCGAGCGAATGGCAGTCGCCGACGACGTCCATCCCCACCAGCGAGGCGAGCCCCTTGTACATCGGGTAGACGGCGATCGCCGCGCCGCGCAGGCCGTACACGTCGGCGAACGAGGGGATCGCCGGCTTGCCGGTGATCCCGCGCAGCGTGCAACAGTTGGCCTTCTCCTCGTCCTTCAGCAGCTCGCGCGTCTGGCGGACGAACTCCTTCAGCAGCTCGGCGGTCTGGGCGCTCGCCGCGTCGACCGCCGCTGGTTGAACCGCTACGGGGTCGAGCGGCGGGACGCCGGTCGCCTGCGGGTCGGTATCGTGGACGTTCCCCCCTAGGCCGGCGCCGCGCAGCACGACGACGAAGCGGTGCTCCTGCACCGGCTCGACGAACAGCTCGACGCCGGGGAGCTTCACCTGGCGGAGCTTGACGGCCAGGGGGGCCGACTCCTCGCTGGGGATCCGCCCCGCGCGGCGGTCGGTGATGTTGCCGGCGCCGTCGACCGTGCAGAAGTTCGCGCGGATCGCCACGTCGCCGTCCCGCAGCGCGAAGCCGATGCCGGTCGCCTCGAGCGCGCCGCGGCCGATCAGGTACTCGACCGGGTCGTAACCGAACAGTCCCAGGTGCCCGGGGCCGCTGCCGGGGGCGATCCCCGGGGCGACGGGGATGCTCAGGCCGAGCACCCCTTCGGCGGCGAGCTTGTCGAGGTTCGGCGTCCTGGCCGTTTCGAGCTCGGTCAGGCCCCCCGGCTTCTGCGGCAGACCCCCGAGGCCGTCGGCCACGTAGAGCACGATCTTCGAGCCGTTCTCGGTGCGGAGCTGGCGAACGAGGGCTTGGGCGTCCATGGCGGGGAGATGATAGAGGTCAGATGATAGATGGTAGAAGTGGAGCGCTACGCTGATCGTCCTTATTGGTTGCGGGGGGGCAAGCCCCGCTCCCGGTGCCCGCGGTCGCTGCGCTGCGGTAGACTGCCGGAGGGGAGCGGGGCGACGAGCGCCTCGCGCTGGACGACGAATCCTCTACGAATCCTCTACGAATCCTCTACGAATCCTCTACACGGCCAACGCACGCGATGTTACTGCTCCGATACGAACCCTCGGCGGCCTACTTCGACAACGGCGGCACGAGCGCAGCGGCACTCGCCGCACTCGCCCCGCAACTGATCGCGGCCCGCGACGAGGTGCTGGCCGACGCCCAGCTGTGGGCCAGCGGCGGCGCGGTTCCGGCCGACAAGGAGCCGCTCGACGCCGGCTTCCACCAGCTCCCCGAGCGGCTCTGCGCCGAGTACGCTTCGCACGGCGCCGCGAGTGAACTGGGCCGGCTGAAGGCGACCGCCGATCGCCTCGCCGCCACTTGCAAGAGCGTCGTCGTCCTGGGGATCGGCGGCAGCTACATGGGCGCCCGGGCGCTGCTGGAGGGCTGCTGCCACCCGTTCTACAACGAGGTCGATGGCGACGCACGGAAGGGCCGCCCGCGGGTCTACTTCGAGGGGAACAACGTCGATAACGACGCGACGACCGGCCTGCTCGAGCTGTTCGCCTCGCGCGGCGAGCCGTGGGGCCTGGTGGTGATCTCGAAGAGCGGCGGCACGCTCGAAACCGCCGCAGCCACGCGGGTCTTCCTGCGGGCCTTGTCGGAGAGCGTCGGCGGCGACCACGCGAAGCTCGCCCAGCGCGTCGTCCCGGTGACCGCCACGAGCGGCAAACTGTTGGACCTCGCCAAGGCGCTCGGCTGCGGCGAGCTGTACGACGTCCCCGACGGCGTAGGCGGGCGGTTCAGCGTGCTGTCGGCCGTGGGGCTCATGCCGGCGGCCCTGCTGGGCCTCGACGTGGTGAAGCTCCTCGAAGGGGCCCGCGCGATGAACGAGCACTTCGCCTCGGCCGCGGTCGGCAAGAACGCGGTGCTCGACTACGTCGGCGTCTGCCACCTGCTGGAGAAGCACCAGGGCTGCGTCACGCGGATCCTCAGCACCTGGGGCAAGCGCCTCGAGGCGACCGGCCTGTGGTACGACCAACTGCTGGCCGAGAGCCTCGGCAAGCACGAGCGGGGCGCCTTCCCGCTGACCGTCGTCAACACCCGCGACCTCCACAGCCGCGGCCAGCAGCACCAGGAGGGCGTCCGCGACAAGCTGATCACCAACCTGATCGTCGAGCGGGCCGCCACGCCGTCGATCGCGATCGGGAAGAACCCCGGCGCGCACAACCAGGACGGCCTCGACGAGCTGGCCGCGAAGACGCTGCCGCAGGTCCTGTCCGCGGCGCTCGCGGGGACGAACCAGGCGTACGCCGAGGACCGACGGCCGACGACTGACCTCGTCCTGCCGGTGCTCGACGAGCATTCGCTGGGGCAGTTCCTGCAGATGATGATGCTCGCCACGGTGGCCGAGGGGCGCCTGATCGGCATCAACCCCTACGGCCAGCCGGGCGTCGAGGCGTACAAGAAAAACATGAACGCCATCCTGAGGAAGTAAAGAAGCTTGACAGGATTACAGGATGAAGAAGGGATCAACAGGATGTTGGGTTCGATCTCTCAACGCTCGTAACGCTCCAGACTCCCGCGACGTCTGCTTTTCTACTCTTCCTTCATCCTGTAAATCCCTTCCGTATCCTGTAATCCTGTCAAGCTTCCCGTCCCCATGACCAAGCTCACCTGGTACGGCCACAACTGCTGGCTCGTCGAGTCGGCGGGGCACACGTTGCTGGTGGACCCGTTCCTCGACCAGAACCCCAAGTCGCCGGTCAAGGCCGCGGACGTCGAGGCGGACTACGT
>JBOFFC010000066.1:0-3828 GCA_051648405.1 Lacipirellulaceae bacterium | reverse complement strand
GCGGCCTGCGCTGTCGAGATGGTCCACGCTTACTCGCTGATCCACGACGACCTGCCGGCGATGGACGACGACGACCTGCGTCGCGGCCGGCCTACTGTCCACCGGCAGTTCGACGAGGCGACGGCGATCCTCGCCGGCGACGCCCTGCTCGCCCTGGCGTTTGAGACGGTCCTCTGGCCACCGACCCCGGTGCAAGCCGCGGCCCCCGCTGCGATGGAGCTCGCCCAGGCGGCCGGTCCAGGGGGCCTCGTCGGGGGCCAGGCGGACGACCTGGCCGGCGCCGAGGGGGCGCCCGTGGGGCTCGACGCTCGGCTGGCGCACCTCGAGGCGATTCACCGACGTAAGACCGGGGCGATGATCACGGTGTCGCTCCGCCTGGGAGGCCTTTGCGCCGGCGCGAAGCGGCCGCAGCTCGACGCGCTGACGGGCTACGGCGGGGCCCTGGGGCTGCTGTTCCAGGTGACCGACGACCTGCTCGACGCCGGCGGCGACGAGGCGGCCGTCGGCAAGCGGCTGGGGAAGGACCAGCAGGCCGGCAAACTCACTTATCCCGGCCTGTTGGGGGTCGAGGGCGCCCGGACGATGGCCCAGCGGCTCGCCGCCGAGGCGATCGCGGCGATCGAGCCCCTGGGGGCGCCGGCCGACGGCTTGCGGCGTTTGGCCGGAAAAGTCTTGGAACGTGACCGCTAATCAACGGCGTCGGTTCTTTCTAAGATAGGGGACCGCTGCGGGGCGGCCTCCAGTGCCCCCTCGGCTGGCGTCGCACAGGACGCGACGCCCGATTCGCTCGTGACAAGCACGGACTCGATGAGCCAAGGCCCCCTCCTCCCCACGATCCGTTCGCCCCACGACCTCGAAGGGCTCGCGCTCGCCGACCTCGAGCGGCTGGCGGGCGAGATCCGCGACACGCTCTGCAACCTGGTCGCCGCGCGGAGCGCCCACTTCGCGTCGAACCTGGGGGTGGTCGAGCTGTGCCTCGCGCTGCACACCACGTTCGACTTCGAGCGCGACCGGCTGATCTGGGACACCGGCCACCAGATCTACCCGCACAAGCTGATCACCGGGCGCTACGACGAGTTCCCGACGATCCGCACCAAGGGGGGCCTGATGGGCTACCCCAACCCGGAAGAGAGCGACTACGACCTGTTCTGCACGGGGCACGCGGGGTCGAGCGTTTCGACGGCCCTGGGGCTGGCGAGCGGCGACGCCCTGCTCCGCGCCCACGAGGGGCGGTGGAGCGTGGCGGTGATCGGCGACGGGGCGTTCCCCTCGGGGGTCGTTTACGAGGCGCTCAACAACGCCAAGCGCGACGGCAAGCGGCTGCTGGTGGTGCTCAACGACAACAAGATGTCGATCTGCCACCGCGTCGGCGGCGTGGCCGACTACCTCGACCGCTTGCGGATCAACCCAGCGTACACGGGCTTCAAGGAAGAGGTCGCACGGGTGCTGTCGAAGGTCCCGCTGCTGGGGGACCCGACCGAGCGCTTGCTCGCCCAGGTGAAGGAGGCGGCCAAGGCCGGCTTCCACGGCGGGATGCTGTTCGAGGACCTGGGGATGCGCTACGTGGGGCCGATCGACGGGCACAACATCGCCCTGGTGCGCAAGTACCTGCGGATGATCAAGCAGGGGGACGGCCCCGTGCTGTTGCACCTGGTGACCGAGAAGGGGCACGGATTCCGCCCCGCGGCCGAAGACCCGGTCACGTTCCACGCCCCACCGCAGTTCGAGCGCGACCGCGACGCGATCGTCTCGATGAAGAAGTCCGGCGGCCGGACCTACACGCACGTAGCCGCCGACGCGATCCACGCGGCGCTCGCGAAGAACGACCGTGCGACCGTGATGACCGCCGCCATGTGCCAGGGTAACAAGCTCGAGCGCGTCCGCGACGACTACCCCGACCGGTTCTTCGACACGGGGATCTGCGAGGCGCACACAGTCGCCTTCGCAGCAGGCCAAGCGAAGGTCGGGCTGCGGCCGATCGTCGATATCTACAGCACGTTCTTGCAGCGGGCCTTCGACCACATCTTCCAAGAGGTGGCCCTGCAGAACCTGCCGGTGACCTTCATGATGGACCGCGGCGGCCTGTCGGGCCCCGACGGCCCAACGCACCACGGCGTGTTCGACATCGGCTTCCTGCGGGTGCTGCCGAACATGGTCCTGATGGCGCCCGGGGACTGCCACGACCTGCCGCTGATGCTCGACTTGGCGATGCGTCACAACCAGCCGTGCGCGATCCGCTATCCGAAGGCGTCGGCCAACGTCGTAGCGGGCGACCGTGCGCCGGTTGAGTTCGGCAAGGCCGAGGTGCTACGCCGCGGGGCCGACGGGGCGATCCTGGCCGGCGGCGCGCTGCTAGCCGAGTGCCTCGCGGCGGCCGACCGGCTGAAGCAAGAGGAGGGGCTCGACGTTACGGTGGTGAACGCGCGATTCCTCAAGCCGCTCGACGTCGAGACGATCTTGCCGATCGTCCACGACAGCCCGTTCGTGGTGACGGTGGAAGAGGCGGCGCTCGCCGGGGGCTTCGGCTCGGCGGTCCTTGAGGCTTGCTGCGACGCCGGCGTGCGGACCGAGCACCTCCGGCGGCTGGGGATCGGCGACCACTACGTCGAGCACGGCGACCGCGAGGAATTGCTGGCCGACCTGGGGATCGACGCCGCGGGGATCGCCCGCGCGTGCCGCGCGCTGGGCTCGGCCGTGACGGTCGCCTGACGGGTACGAAAGGTAACCGCCAAGACGCCAAGAGCGCCAAGGACGCAAAGGAGTAAAACTCGCCGCAGATGAACGCAGATAGACGCGGATGAAGAGGAGCCCGACGTTCGTGTGCTTCCACTTTTCCGCGTTCATCTGCGGCTCTGTTCGTTCGCCTCTTTGCGTCCTTGGCGCTCTTGGCGGCTTGGCGGTTCCGCTTCACCGGCGTCGCGGCGATTTCGGGGGTCGGGTAAACTGGGCAGATGCCCGAGCCCCCCTCCGTGATCTTGATGTACGACGGTGCGCGCCCCGAGCTGCGTGACCGCGCGGCCGCGTTGCGGCCGCTGATCGAACAGCACCTGCCGGTGGTCGCTGTCGAGGACGACCTCGAGCCCCCGTTCTCCCCGAACGGCGCCGAGATGGCGATTGCGCTGGGGGGGGACGGCACAATCCTGCGCTCGGCGCGGCTCATGGGGCACGACCAACTTCCGGTGCTCGGCGTCAATCTGGGGAAGCTCGGGTTTCTGGCGGGGATCGCCCCGGAGCAGCTCGAGGCGTCGCTGGTCGAGGTCGCCGAGCGGCGCTACCGGCTGGTCGATCACCTGATGGTCGAGTGCTCGCTCGTGAAAGCCTCGGGCGAGACCCTGACGCGGCTCGCGCTCAACGAGGCGGCGATCCAGGCCGGCGAGCCGTTCCGGATGATCGAGGCCCAGCTCCACGTCGATGGCGACCTGGCGGCGACCTACAACTGCGACGGACTACTGATCTCGACTCCCGTCGGATCGACGGCGCACAATCTGGCGATCGGCGGGCCGATCCTGCGCAAGGACCTGCAAGCGGTCGTCGTGTCGGCGATTAGCCCGCACACCCTCACCGTGAGGCCGGTCGTCGATTCGGCCGACCGGGTGTACGAGCTGAGCGTCACGGACCCCAACCCGGGGACGCGGCTGCTGGTCGATGGGCACGTCGTCGGCGCGCTCGAACCGGGAGACCGCGTGCGGGTCGAGCGCAGCGAAGCGGTCTTCCGCCTCGTCGAAGTCGCCGGACAGACTTACTACCGAACGTTGCGGGGCAAGCTCGGCTGGGGCGTCCGGCCCCGCGACCCGAAGGTGTAAACTTCTCACCACAGAGAGCACGGAG
>JBOFFC010000065.1:0-27968 GCA_051648405.1 Lacipirellulaceae bacterium | reverse complement strand
CCGAGTTCTATCTCGAGGACGCCGAAGGCAACGGAAAGTGGTACCCGGCCGAGAGCGCCGGCACGCGGGCCTTTGGCGAGATGCCGCTGGCGCGGGTGATCTTGCAGCGCGGCGACGATTTCCGCGTCCCCGAGCGGCCGCGCGAGCGGCTGCGCTACGCCAGCGACTTGCTCGTCGGCAAGCCACTCCCCGGATCGGGGAAGCCGAGCGTCAAGTATATCCGCGAGGTCGTCGTCCGCTGACGCAGCGAAGGGCGGGCCGAGTGGGGCTTGCTCCGGCGAACGGCCGCGAGGGTTAGGCCCGACGACCGTCGGCTATAGCTGGAGGATCAGGCGGAGGCGTTCGTCGCCGGCGCCGTCGGTGCGCACCCAGCCGTTTGACGCGTGCCCGTCGTCAATGCGTCCGTCGAGCTCTTCCCAGGTCATCGAATCGGGCTCGGTCGAGGTCACCGTGACCGACGCCACGAAGCCCCCCGAGTTCCCGTCCCAGTCGTAGGCGCCCCCGAGTGGGCAGGGCGCCGCGAACAGGTTCGGCCGGAGGTAGGGGGCGAGCGCAGCGGGCAGCTCGGCAGTCGATCCATCGGCCGGCCACGAACCGGTCTCTGCGCGGCAGCGCTCGGCTGCCGCCGCGATCGTCTTGAGGTGGACGATCGTGGCGTTGATCTTCGCCTCCTCCGAGCCACCCAGCAGCTTCGGCGCGAGGACCCCCGCCAGGATGCCGATCACCAGCACCGCCGTGAGCGTTTCGACGAAGGTCTGGCCGCGACGGAGCACTTGGGAAGGGCCTTCTGAGCGTTGAAGCCGAGACCACAAGCCTACGCCACCCCGCGCCCCGTGCGGCGGCGTGCGGGCCGCTACAATCGGTCCGATGGGCGCAATCCTCGGCGTGGACGAAGCGGGGTACGGTCCGAACCTGGGCCCGTTGGTGGTCGCCGCCACGTTGTGGCCGACGCGAGACTTCGATCTCGACCTCTACGCGGCGCTGGCCGGCGCAGCTTCGCCTGCGCCGACGTCCGATGGCCGTGTCCCGATCGCCGACTCGAAGCGGCTCTACCAGCCCGGAGGTGGCGTCGCGCCCCTGGCGCGTGGCGTGCTCGCGGCGCTCGGCGCCACGGGCGAGCCCCCCCCCGCTTCGTGGAGCGAGCTGGCGCGTTGTGTCGAGCTGCCCGATCGCGCGTTCCCTTGGGAGGGGGCGATCGAGCCGTCGATCCCCGCAGCGCCGACGTTCGGCGCCGACGTCGAGAGGCTCGGCGGCGCGCTACGCGACGCCCGTATCGAAGGCCCGACGATCCGCGCGCGCGTCGTTTGGCCACGCGAGTTCAACACGCTCGTCGATCGTCTGGGGACCAAGGGGGCAGCGCTGTCGCACGTGTCGCTGTCGCTGGTGCGTTCGCTGGTCGATGAGCACACCCGCGCGCGCAAGCGCCGCGGCCCGCTGCGCGTCACCCTCGACAAGCACGGGGGGCGGAACCGCTACGCGGCGCTCGTGCAGCGGCACCTGGGGGACCTCGACCCGGCCGGCTGGGTCGAGACGAAGGTTGAGAGCCGCGCCGTCAGCGGCTACCGCCTCGGCGCGGCGAGCGACCTGGTGTCGGTCGCGTTCCGCGCGAAGGGAGAGCAACTGCTCGAGGTCGCCCTCGCGTCGATGACCGCCAAGCTGCTGCGCGAGCTCGCGATGCAGGCGTTCAACGCCTATTGGGCTAGTGAAGTCCCCGGCATCAAGCCCACCGCCGGCTACCCGCTCGACGCGAAGCGCTTCTGGTCCGATAGCGCGTCGCGTCGCGCTGCGCTACGGCTCGCCTACACTGCTGTTGGTCACCAGATCGGCCAGCGCCGCCCGCTCACGAGGTCGAGTCGCGCGAGCCGCGTGGCGTACAGCGTCTCGATCAGCTCCTGCGTGACGACCGCTGCGGTCGGGCCGTCGCGGTGGAGGCGGCCGTCGCGCACGGCGATCGTCCAGCCCAGCCCCGGGACGATCTCTTCGACGTGGTGCGTGACGTAGATCACGGTCGGGCAAGCGGGGTCCGCGAGCCGCTCGTCGAGCCAGGCGAGGAACCGCTCGCGCACGCCGGGGTCCATGCCGCTGGTCGGCTCGTCGAGCACCAGCAGCAGCGGGCCCGCCATCCGCGCGCGGGCCAGCAGCACCTGCTGCCGCTCGCCGTGCGAGAGCACGCCGAACGGCCTGCGGGCCAGCGCGCCGCAACCGAGCGACTCGAGGAGCGCGTGCGCTTCGTCCATGTCGGCGGCGGTCGGTGCGTACCACAGCTTCCGCTTCAGGCCGACCTGGGCGTAACGCCCCGTGACGACCGTCTCGACCGCCGTGTCGTCTTGCGGGATCTGCGCGGCGAGGTCGCTGGCGATCCATCCGATCTGTCGGCGGAGCGTGCCGAGGTCGATCAGCGCTTCTCCCAAGCGGAGCACGCGCCCCGCAGATGGCCACTGGTAGCCGCACGCCAGCCGCAGCAGCGTCGTCTTCCCCGACCCGTTGGGCCCCAGCACGGCCGTGTGCCGGCCGCGCTCGACGCGCCAGTCGATGTCTGCGACGACGTCTTTGCCGCCGAGCCGCAGCGAGACGCGTTGGAGTTCGATCAACGAGGAAGACTGGGTAGCCATGAAGACCCTACGATTGAGTCGCGCGTCGCGCAAGAATCCCCCTCCCCCTTCAGGGGGCGGGGCTAGGAGAGGGGGCGTCCTGGGTACCCGCTTCGACCTCTCCCCCCCGAGCGGAGGGAGGGGGAACCGGCGCGTGCTCGGCCATCACCCGGATCGTCGTCGCGTAGATCTCGGCGACGTCGTCGATGTTCCGCGCGTAGCCTCCCCCCATCGCCGCGACGACCGGCAGGCCGCGCTCGCGGCAGTCGGCCATCACCATTCGGTCGCGCTCGCGCAGGCCGTCCTTCGTGAGCGCCATCCGGCCGTAACGATCGGCGACGTAGGGGTCGGCGCCGGCGATGTAGAAGGCCACCTGCGGGTCGAACCGCCGCCACGCCTCGTCGAGCGTCGCGCGCACCAGGGCGAGGTACTCGTCGTCCTCGGTCCCGTCGGCGAGCGGCGCGTCGAGGTCGCTCGTCTCCTTGCGCAACGGGAAGTTCTTCGCGCCGTGGACGCTCAACGTGAACACCGTCGGGTCATCGGCGAAGATCGCCGCCGTGCCGTTCCCCTGGTGGACGTCGAGGTCGATCACCATCGCGCGCTCGAACGCGCCCTCGGCCTGCACCGCGCGGATCGCCACCGCGACGTCGTTGAAGACGCAAAACCCCTGTCCGCGGTCGGCGAAAGCGTGATGGGTACCCCCGGCCAGGTGCGCCCCCCAAGCCGCCACGCCCCGATCACGGAGCGCGAACACCCCGCGCGCAGCGGCGAGCGTCGCGCCGGTCGAGTGCAACGACCGCTGGACGAACCCCTCCGACCAGGGAAAGCCGATCTCACGCTGCTCGCGCTCGCTGAGCAACCCGCCCCGCACCCGCGCGATGTAGTCCGCCGTGTGGACCCGCAGCAGCTCGTCGTCGGTGGCGGCCGGGGCCTCGCGCATCGAGACGCCGTAGCGCTCGGCGAACCCCTTCACGCGCTGGCGCGCGAGCGCGTACTTGTTGCGCGGGAAGGGGTGCTTCTCGGGGAGCGGCATCGCGACGTGGTCGCTCGTAAAGACGATCAGCACGGCGGCGGCGTCGTTGAGAGAGCGGGTGCGCGGTCGCTACGGGCCCGAGCGCCCCGCGCCGTCGAACGTCCCGCCACGCCAGTCTTCCATCTTCAGGCGGCCGTCTCGCCGATTGTAGCTGAGTTTCCGGCCGACGGTTTTCGCGGGGGGCGCCGCCGGGTCGTGGACCAACCAGATCGTCGCGTCGCGCGCCGCGTCCCCTTCCAGGACGAACGTCTCCTTCGCCTGCGTGTAGCTTGCGGCGGCCGCCTCGGCGAGGAACGGCTGCGAGCCGCCGCTGGCGGCGCCCTCGATCTTCACCGCGCCGAGCACACGCATCTCGACGGGGCCCAGGTTGCCGCTCGACGTTGGCGCGCCGGCAGCGTAGCGGGCGGCCGGGTCCTCGTAGACGCGCAGCTCGTCCCCTTCCAGTCGCAGCACGTCCGGGGGCATCTGTCCCGGCTGGTCGATCGGTAGCTGCTGCTCCCACGCCAGCACGGGGCCGTAGACGGCGCGGACCTGCTCGAGGAAGCGCAGCGCGCGCTCGTTCAGGTTGCCGTCCACACCCCGATTGAAGTTGACGCGTAGGAACCGCAGTCGCGCGGGCGCCGCGGCTTGCTGGGCGGGGGCCGCGGGCTCTCCGAGCGAGAACTGCGCATCGGACAGGTGGACCGACCGGACCCAACCGGGGCCTTGCCCGGCGATGGCGCCCGTGGCGCGGTTCACGCGCAATGTCGCGAGCTGGGCCCGCTCGTGCGAGCGCTGGCCCCCTTCGTCCTTGGAACGGTGGTCGATCGTGACCCCCCCCATGCACTCGACTTCGACGACGTTCACTTGGGCTCCGCCGCCACTCGACCCGCCGCGCAGATCGACGGGACGGTCGAGGGTCGCCGCGAGCGTCTCGCAGTGGACCCAGTCGTTCGTCGCCTCGGCGAACACGTCGCCGCGCAGCGCGACGCGCGCCCCGTTGAACTCCATCCCTCCGGCCCAGCGGAGGGTGACCTCTCCTTCGAGGCCCGCGAGCGCGCCCCCAACCTTGCGCGTGAGTTGCATCCGCGCGTCTCCCGGGCCCTCGACCCACACGCGGTTGGCGCCTTGATCGACGTGCAGGTCGCGGGCCCACATCTCCATGCCGCGGGCCTCGAACCGCGCGAGCCCCGCGCGGGGGTTCGCTTTGTCTTCGGGCATCGGTCGCGAGTCGGCCACGCCGGCGACCGTGAGCCGAGCGAACTCGCGCTCGAGGCCATCGACGCGCAGTTGCTCCCCCTCCACGAGCAGCGGCTGCGGCGTCGTTGCGGTCGGCGCCTCCTCGAAACGGACCGACCCACTGCACAGCAGGCCGGTCGGCTCTGCGCGCCGCGCGGCGAGCGCCACGTCGAGCTGCACCTCCTGCGAGGTGAGGCGGTACTGGCGGCCCCCGGTCCGACTGGCGTCGATCGCCCGCGCCGCCGTAGGAACCGACGGGGCAGGCGGCGGGCTTGGTGACACGGAGGGCTGGGCGGAGAGTGCGGCGGGCTGCGTTCCCAACGAAGCGGGGATCGCCGCCGGCGCCACGGGGGGGTCAACCGGGCGGAACCAGGCGACGAGGCGGTCGGTCGCCCCCTCGATGTCGCGCCCCTTGAAACGGACGTTCCCCGTCCCGTCGATCCGCTCGGGCAGGATGGCGAGCTTCTCGACGCCGCCGCGACCGGCGGGGCCGAGCTCGACCGCGGGTCCCTCGGGGCCGTCGGCCGGGACCTCACGCAGGCGCACCAGGAAGCCGTCGGCTTGGACCCGCCCCAGCCCCGCCGCGGCGACCTGCGGCGAGCCCGCGAGCGAGAGGATCGGTTGCCCCGCGTCGTTGCGCACGAGTCGCACGGCCGAGCTGCCGTCGGCCGTGGCGCCCCAGCGGGCCTCGACGGTTTTTTGCGGGTCGGCTTCGTCGGGGGCGACGCGCATCGATCCGGGGCCCGCCATCATCAGCTTGCCGATCGCCGCCGCGGAGGTAGCGGGTGGGACGCGGTAGTCGATCCACGCGGCCTGCGCCTCGTTGAGCCCGAAGGCGACCGTCGCCGGCGCCCCATCGACGCGGAAGCGAGTCTTCGCGACCCACACCCGAAGCCGTTGCCCGCGCACCGCGGCGTAGCGCGAAGGGGAGTCGAGCCGCACGGGGTTGCCGAGCGCCTCGAGCAGGTAGGGGGTCATCTGCTGCAGGATCCGCCCCTGCGCGCGGGCGAGGTCCGGTTCGTCGGCCGGCGTCAGCGGGGCGGGGCCCGCGGCGCCCCCGGCGAAGTGCAGGCGCAGCTCGGCGCAGAACAGTTGGTCGCTCGGCCCCGCGGCGAGTGGGCGCGTGGCGCGCACGTCGTCGAGGAACGCGGCGATGAACGTCGTGAAGTCGAAGCGGAACGGGCCGACGCTGGTGAGCGTCAGCGGGCCATCGGCAGCGCCGATCGGCATCGGGGCCGACGTCAGTTCGACACCCTCTGCTGCCGCGGGCGCCGTTTCGTAGACCGAGGCCAACCGATCGCCCTGCTCGATGCCGAACCCGTCCTCGGGCAGGCTGATCGTCACCTGGACTTCGTCGCTGATCTCCAGCGACGCGACCCCCGTGATCTCGGCGTCACCCCCGGGCGAAGCGAGGTTGTCGCGCAGCAAGCGGACCTCCAACCTCCGGCCACCGCCGTGGTGCGGACCCAGCCGAAACGACACGGGCGCCTCGGTCGAGAGGATCGCCTCGTCGAGCCGCAGGTCGCGCGTGACGATCAGCAGGTCGTCGTCGGGACCCGGCTCGCGCATGTCGCTGCGGATCACCAGCTCGCCGGGGAAGTAGCCGCCGATCGGTTTGCCGATCTTGCCGCGCGTCGGGTTGAATTCGTTGTCGAACTGCAGCGTCGCCCCCCCGGCCGTCTCGAAGACGATCGCGTCGCGCGGCGGCGGGCCGGAGGCCGAACGGGGCGTGGGGAACACGATCACCGCGCACTGCGTCAGCACGACACGACCGCGGTCGTCCGGCTTGTAGTCGTCAAGCACCAGCAGGCCCTGCCCGCTCTCGACGATCTTCGGGGCGCCCACGAGCGACCAGTGCCCGGCGGGGAAGTAGTGGCGGAGCAGTTCTTGGTACCGCGCGACGGCGCCGGCGCCTTCGCGCCAGTCTTCGTCGCTGGCCGGAGTCGCGCCACGCAGGGCCACGCTCGGCTCGCAGAGCGGCGTCACCGTCAACGAGTAGACCTGGTACGCGACCAGCGTCACGGCCAGGGCGATCGATGCGTTGACGACTCGCTGCCACACGGTGGTGAGGCCCTCACGTGCGTTACGGGTTAGCGCTCGACGAGACGGGCCAGCGACCCGAAAGCCGCAGGATCGTCTCGATCGCTTCGCGCACCGCGCCGCGCCCGCCGCGTTCTTTGGTCACCAGCCGCGCGGCGTGGCGGGCTTCGTCCACGGCGTCGGCGACGGCGATCCCCAGCCCCACGGCGGCGATCGACTCGGCGTCGGGGAGGTCGTCCCCCAGGTAGGCGATCTGGTCGAGCGTGACCCCCAGTACCTGGGCCAGCTCGCGCACGACCGGCAGCTTCTCGGAGACTCCTTGGCGGACGTGCTCGATACCCAGCTCTTTCGCGCGGTGATCGACCACCACCGTGTCGCGCCCCGTGACGATGCCGAACACCCCCCCGGCGCGCTGCCAGAGCTTGATCCCCAGCCCGTCGCGGACGTGGAACGTCTTTACCTCGGCGCCGCGCTCGTCGAACGACAGCGAGCCGTCGGTCATCACGCCATCGACGTCCGACAGCACGACACGGATCCGGCGGCAGGTCTCGGCAAGCGACACAGCAGGATCACGGGGCTCGGGGTGAGAATCAGGAGGACCTAGCGCCGCTACCCCGCGGCGAACACGTCTTCGCCGGGGAACACGCGGACCGTCGGGCGCGTCGTCGTCTTCAACAGGGGGGGCGCCGGCGCCGTGGGGGGGGCATCGACCACCGTCTCGGCGAAGCCGACCACGTCGGTCACGTCCACCAGGCCGAGCGGCTTGCCGTCGGCATCGACCACCGGCAGCTCGCTAAACTTGCGCTCGGCGAGCACCCTAACGGCGGAGGCGACACGCTCGCCGGCGGGGATCGTCGTCGGGTTGCTGTGCATCAGCTCGCGGATCGGGCGGTCGAGCGACGCCTCGTGGCGCCGCTCGAGCAGCCGCGCCAGGTCGCTGTCGGTGAACAGCCCCGTGAGCTTGCCATCGGCGTCAACGAGCATCACAGCGCCGGTCCGCCTCCCCGGCTTTCCGCACTCGACCAGCACCTGGCGGACCGTGTGCGACTCGGGGGCGACGCGGCAATCGGCCAGCGGTCGCATCACGTCCTCAACCCGAGCGAGTCGCTTGCCGAGCGCGCCGCCGGGGTGGTAGCGGGCGAAGTCCTCGGCGCGGAAGCCGCGGAGGCTGCTGAGGACCAGCGCCAGCGCGTCCCCCAGAGCGAGCATGACCGCGGTGCTGGTGCTCGGCGCCAGGCCGAGTGTGCAGGCTTCGTCGATCTCTCCCAGCGGGAGCACGACCCGCGCGGCGCGCCCGAGGGTGCTCGTGGCGGTCGCGGTGACGGCGATCAGCTCGGCGCCCAGCTCGCGCAGGCTCGGCAGCAGCTGGACGACTTCGGCCGTCTCGCCGCTCTGCGAGAGGGCGAGCACGACGTCCCCCACGCGGACGCGCCCCAGGTCGCCGTGGAACGCCTCAGCCGGGTGCAGGAAGTGGGCGGTCGCGCCGGTCGAGGCGAGCGTCGCGGCGACCTTCTGACCCACCAGGCCGGCCTTCCCCATGCCGGTCACCAGCACCGCGCCGCGGCAGTGGTACAGCAGGGAGAGGGCGGCGTCGAAGTCGGCGCCCAAACGGTGCGAGGCCTGCCAGAGCGCGGCGGCCTCGATCCTCAGCACCTCGCGCGCGGCGTGGATGCGCTCGTCGGGGGTCAGCGGGAGAGCGTTGCGCGCTTCGGGCGCACGTTGAGCGGCGCTTGGCATCGGCCAGTCATCCTTGACGGGGCCACGGGATTCATAGGGGTCGCGAGTCTACCGCCGCGGGGCCCGACGCAACAACGCCGACTCGCGGGCATGCCCTACGAGGAGTAGATCGAGGGATGACGGGGGGAGACGAGGGGGACGGTCGCCAGGCGGGGCGGAGTGGCTGCGGCTTGGAGAGAGGAACCGAAGAGTTGAAGGCGCTTCGCTCCGATCTCACGAAGGCCCGCAAGCCGTCGGAGCTGGCAGTACGAAGGCGCCCCTCCCCCTCATCTCCCTCCTTCATCCCCCATCTCCCTTCCTTCGCGTCGCCATGCAGCGCGCGGCGCCTCGCGGTGCGCGCAAAAAAAAGCTCCCAGAAAAGCGCGCGTCCCAGGGGGGCAGAGGACGGGGCACTTTTCCGGGAGCGATTGGACGCTTGCGTCAGCGGCTCGAAAGGGGGGATCGAGCGTTGTGACACGACGCGTCGGGGGGAGAGCGCTAGCGGTGGACGGCGTCCGTGCCAATACCGACCGCTTCGCGGCCCGAGGGACCTCTTTCGAGGGCCGCTCGGACCTCCACGTGGTTTGTTTTGAGAGGGGCGGTGTCTCCTTCGAGGGCCGCACTAGGTCCCGTTACCGGGTGGCCACCCGTTCCGTGGGCGACGGGACGGACAATAGATGCCTCCCGAAAACCCAACAAGGGCAGTTCGCGAAGGGCTCGAGAAAATCTCCGCAGCCGCTAGCAAGCCGCGCGAAGCGATTCGATCACTTCGTAGGCGAGCCGGCGCCGCAAGGCGTCGGAGTCTTCGCGCAAGCGATGGAGTTCGTACCCACTGCAACCACTCCGACGGCTTACGCCGCCGGCTCGCCACGCAGCGCGACTCAGCGCGGCCGCGTGATCGCGAAGCGTTCCTGCAGGCTCTCGACCTGCATCTCGTCGGTGCGGAGGGCTTCCATGGCGAGCGTCGCCGCCTCGGCCGCTTCGATCGTCGTCACGCAGGGGACGCCGGCGGCGATCGCCGCGGCGCGGATCTTCCCTTCGTCGGTGCGGGCGCCCTTGCCCATCGGCGTGTTGATCACCAGCGCGACGTCCCGCTCGACCAGGAAGTCGAGCAGATTCGGGCGGCCCTCCATCAGCTTGCGGATCTTCGTCGAAGCGACCCCCGCGGCGGCGAGCGCGTCGGCCGTGCCGGGGGTCGCGAGCAGCGGGTGGCCCAGCGCGGCGAGCCGCTTGCCGACCTCGACGCCGCGCGCCTTGTGCTTCGGGGCGAACGACAAGAAGACCTTCCCCTCGCTCGGCAGGACGGTCCCCGCCGCGAGCTGGCTCTTGGCGAACGCCATGCTGAACAGCGGGCTGATCCCCATCACCTCGCCGGTCGAGCGCATCTCGGGACCGAGGACGATATCGACGCCGCGGAACTTGGCGAACGGGAAGACCGCCTCCTTGACCGAGACGTGCGCGGGGATCGGGTCCTCGGTGACCCCTTGCTCCTTGAGCGACACGCCGGCCATCACCTTGGCCGCGACCTTGGCGGCGGGGAGGCCGGTCGCCTTCGCGACGAACGGCACGGTGCGGCTCGCGCGGGGGTTCACTTCGAGCACGTACACCAGCGGGAGCTTGGCGCCCCCCTCGGGGTCGTCCTGCCAGCGGACGGCGAACTGCACGTTCATCAGCCCGACGACGCCGAGGTCGCGGGCGAGCGCCTCGGTAGCGGCGCGGATCTCGGCGAGCACGGGGCCCGGCAGGCTGTAGGCGGGGATCGAGCAGGCCGAGTCCCCCGAGTGGACCCCCGCCTCCTCGATGTGCTCCATGATGCCCGGGACAACGACCGTCTCGCCGTCGGCGATGGCGTCGACGTCGACCTCCGTCGCCCCTTCGAGGAAGCTGTCGATCAGCACCGGCTGGCCCTGGGCGGCGATGAACGCCTCGGCGACGAAGCGGTCGAGCTGCGTGTTGTCGTAGCAGATCTCCATCGCGCGGCCCCCCAGCACAAAGCTCGGCCGCACCAGCACGGGGAACCCAATGCGGGCGGCGATCTGCCGGGCCTCGTCCGGGGTGCGGGCGATGCCGCTGGGCGCCTGCAACAGGCCGAG
Organism: Lacipirellulaceae bacterium; assembly: GCA_051648405.1. GTDB lineage: Bacteria > Planctomycetota > Planctomycetia > Pirellulales > Lacipirellulaceae > JBOFFC01. The sequence continues at coordinate 17,277 of JBOFFC010000065.1, read as the reverse complement.
GCGGTCGATCAGGGCCTGGAACTTCTCGCGATCCTCTGCCGCCTCGATCGCATCGACGCTCGTGCCGATGATCGGCAGGCCGGCCTCGTGGAGCGCGCGGGCCAGGTTCAGCGGCGTCTGACCGCCGAACTGCACGATGACCCCGTCGGGCTGGACGCGGTCGCAGACGTTGAGCACGTCCTCGACCGTGAGCGGCTCGAAGAACAACAAGTCGCTCGTGTCGTAGTCGGTGCTGACGGTCTCGGGGTTCGAGTTGATCATCACCGACTCGATCCCCAGCTCGCGGAGCGCGTAGCTGGCGTGGCAACAGCAGTAGTCGAACTCGATCCCCTGGCCGATGCGGTTGGGCCCGCCGCCGAGGATCACGATCCGCTTCTTGTCGCCCTTCGCGGGGACCTCGTCTTCGGTCTCGTAGGTTGAATAGAAGTACGGGGTGTAGGCCTCGAACTCGGCGGCGCACGTATCGACCGACTTGAAGACCGGTCGCACACCGCGCCGCAGCCGCTCGCGGCGGACCTCGACCTCGCTGCGGCCGAAGATCGTCGCGAGCTGTCGGTCGGAGAACCCCTGCCGCTTGGCGGTGCGGAGCAGCTCGTCGGGGAGGGTGACGAAGTCGGCGTGGGCGCGCAAGCGTTCCTCGGTCTCGACGATCTCAAGCAGGTTGTCGAGGAACCACGGGTCGATGCCGGAAAGCTCGTGGATCTCGTTGACCGTCATCCCCGACTTGATCGCGTAGCGCAGGTGCCAGACGCGCTCGGCGGTGGGGACGGTGAGCTTGGCGCGGATCTCTTCGTCGGTCGGCTGCTGGGGGGTCCCCCACAAGTCCTTGCCGTCGCAGCCGAATCCGAAGGCGCCCACCTCGAGGCCGCGGAGCGCCTTCTGGAAGCTCTCTTTGAACGTCCCCCCGATGGCCATCGTCTCGCCGACGCTCTTCATCTGCGTGGTGAGGGTGGCGTCGGCCTCGGGGAACTTCTCGAAGGCGAACCGCGGGATCTTGGTCACCACGTAGTCGATCGAGGGCTCGAAGCAGGCCGTCGTCACGCGCGTGATGTCGTTGGGGAGCTCGTGCAAGCGGTAGCCGACCGCCAGCTTGGCGGCGATCTTCGCGATCGGGAACCCGGTGGCCTTCGACGCCAAGGCGCTCGATCGGCTGACGCGGGGGTTCATCTCGATGACGATCATCCGCCCGTCGCGCGGGTTGACCGCGAACTGGATGTTCGAGCCCCCGGTCTCGACACCGATCTCGCGGATCACGGCAAGCGAGGCGTCGCGCATCCGCTGGTACTCTTTGTCGGAGAGTGTCTGCGCGGGGGCGACCGTGATCGAGTCCCCGGTGTGGACCCCCATCGCGTCGAAGTTCTCGATCGAGCAGACGATCACGACGTTGTCGTCGGCGTCGCGCATGACCTCCATCTCGTACTCTTTCCAGCCGATGATCGACTCCTCGATCAGCACCTGGCCGGTGGGGGACGCCTCGAGGCCGTTTCGCACCAGTTGGTCGAACTCCGACCGGTTGTAGGCGATCGACGACCCGCTCCCCCCCATCGTGAAGCTCGGGCGCACCACGGCCGGCAGGCCGACCTCGTCGAGCAGCTCCTTGGCGCGCTCGACGGTGGTGACCGTCTCGCCGCGGCAGACCCCCAGGCCGATCTTGTGCATCGCCGCCTTGAACCGCTCGCGGCTCTCGGCCTTGTCGATCACGTCGGCGTTGGCGGCGATCATCTCGACGCCGTACTTCGCAAGGACCCCGTGCTTCTCGAGGGCCATCGCCAGGTTCAGCGCCGTCTGCCCGCCGAGGGTCGGCAGCAGCGCGTCGGGGCGCTCGCGGGCGATGACCTTCTCGACGACTTCCCAGGTCAGGGGCTCGATGTAGGTGCGGTCGGCCGTCGACGGATCGGTCATGATCGTCGCCGGGTTGCTGTTCACCAGCACGACCTCGTACCCCTCTTCGCGCAACGCCTTGCACGCCTGGGTGCCCGAATAGTCGAACTCGCACGCCTGGCCGATGACGATCGGCCCCGAGCCCAGCAGGAGGATCTTGTGGAGGTCGTCGCGTCGCGGCATGAGGGGCGTGCGGGGCGGGGTTGCGGGATCGACAGCCCGGCCAGCGTAACACGCGGTTTCGTCGCCCCTCAACCGGGCCCGCGGCAGGACGCTCCAGGAAAGGAGTTGGGGAGATTCGGGGGATGGCCCTCGGCCGCGCTTCGCCCCGACGGCTGACCGACCACGTTTTGGGGCGAGGGGCAGGGAGCTTTCGACTCGGTTCGCGTAGCGGGTGCGGACCGAACCCGACCAGCTCATCCCCTTCATCTCCTCGTCATCCCCCTCTCTCCTTCTCTTGGCGGGTCAGCGGGATTTCCCGCGTCACGACGTCGCAGAAGGCGTCGATCATCTGCCGCTCGTTGAACCGCTCTTCGACGAGCCGCGCGGCGCGCTGGCCCATCGCCCGGAGCTCGTCAGGGGGGGTTTGCCGGACCTGGTCGATCGTCCGGATCGCGGCCTCGACGTCGCCGTGGGCGAGCGACCAGCCGATGTGGTGCTCGTCGATCAAGTCCGACACGTGGCTGGGTCTGGGACCGACGTACAGGATCGGGCGCCCCAGGGCGAGCGCCCCGTAGACCTTGCAGGGGTGGACGATGCCGACCACCTCGTTGCCGAGCGTCACCAGGTGCACGTCGGCCGCCGACAGCGAGTACGGCGTGTTGTCGAGCGGCTGGTAGGGGAGGCTCACGAGGTTCGTGGGCTCGTGTTCGGCGATCGCCACATCGACTTCCTTCTTCCGCACCCCCCCGCCGACGAACGCGAACACCAGGTCCTCGCGGTCCTGCATCCGCAGGGCCGCGTCGAGGATCGTCTTGATCGGGTTCGTGAACGCGTGGTTGCCGCTGTACATCACGACAAACTTCCCATCGAGGCCGTGCTCGCGCCGGAACGGGTTGTCGGCGTGCTCGATCGCCCCCTTCGCGTCGCCGTGCGGCCAGGGGGGCATGACGGTCAGCTTGTGCGACACGTCGTGCTTCCTGTTCAGACGCTCGGCCATGAACCGGTCGAGCGCAACGACGGCGCTCGCGCGACGGAGGATCAACCGGTTGAACGCGTTGAACACGCGCGCGGCGAGCGAGCGCTCGGTAGTCTTGCCGAGCTCGATCATCTGGTCGGGGTTCACGTCCATCACCCAGTAGGTGATCGGGACGCGGCGAAAGAACGCGATCACGACCGCCGCCAGCGACGCCAGCGGCGGCGACGTGCTGACGAGGACCCCGCCGAGGTTCGGCGTGAACAGCCCGCGGACGATCGCCTGCGGCAGGAAGAGGGCCATCCCCAGCAGCCTGAGCGGGATGTTCTTTTTGCCGAACGACGACAGCGGCAGGCGGACGACATCGACCCCGTCGAGCGTCTCGCGGAGCGGGTACGTCTGCGTGGGGTCGTCGAACCCGCGGGCCGAGGCGATCGCGCGTGCGCCGTAGCCACGCTCGACGAGCGCTTCGGCCGACCAGGCGAGGTACTGGCCGACGGCGGCCGGGTCGGGCCGGTAAACCTGGCTCAAGACCAAGATCACCGGCCGCCGTGAGGGGGGTCGCGTCACGCCTAGGCGCCTCGTGAACTCGCGGGGGGGTTCACCACGAGGGCGCCGGAGCGGCGACGTGTCGGTCTGCCTCGGCCTGCGCCAGCCGCATGTCGCTCTCGACCATCATGTGGGCGAGCTCCGCGATTCCAACCGTCGGCTCCCAACCGAGGACGCGGCGCGCCTTGGCGGGGTCGCCGAGCAGCAGATCGACCTCCGCGGGGCGGAAGTAGCGCGGATCGACTTCGATCAACGAGCGGCCGTCGGGGCCGATGCCGACCTCGTCCTCTCCCGCGCCACGCCACTCGACCGGCAGGCCGACCTCGGCGAAGCACAGCTCGGCGAACTCACGCACGGTTTGCGTCTTGCCGGTGGCGACGACGAAGTCGTCCGGCTCGTCGGCTTGCAGCATCCGCCACATCGCATCGACGTAGTCGCCGGCGAAGCCCCAGTCGCGCTTCGCGTCGAGGTTACCCAGGTACAGCCGCTCTTGCAGGCCGAGCTTGATGCGCGCCGCCGCGCGGCTGATCTTGCGCGTGACGAACGTCTCGCCGCGGCGCGGCGACTCGTGGTTGAACAGGATGCCGTTCACCGCGAACATGTCGTACGACTCGCGGTAGTTCTGCGTGATGTAGAAGGCGTACGCCTTCGCGGCCGCGTAGGGGCTGCGGGGGTAGAAGGGGGTCGTCTCGGTCTGCGGCGTCTCGACGACGCGGCCGTACAGCTCGCTCGAGGACGCCTGATAGAAGCGGCTCTTGAGCCCCATGTCGTGGATCGCGAACAACAGCCGCGCCGCGCCGAGCCCCGTGACGTCCCCCGTGTACTCGGGGACCTCGAACGAGACCTTGACGTGCGACTGGGCGCCGAGGTTGTAGACCTCGTCCGGCTCGGCCTCGGCCAGCACGCGCTGCAACGACGACGTGTCGCTAAGGTCGCCGTACCGCAGGTGCAGGCGGACGTCGTGGTCGTGCGGGTCCTGGTAAAGGTGGTCGATGCGGCCCGTGTTGAACGACGAGCTGCGACGGATGACCCCCCACACGTCGTAGTCCTTGGCCAGCAGCAATTCGGCCAGGTACGAGCCGTCTTGGCCGGTGATCCCGGTGACCAGCGCACGCTTGCGGTTCTTCGATTCGGACTTCATGCGCGGGGGCTCGGAGCGGGGTTGGGGTCGCGGCGGTCGTAGGGGAGCTAGCGGGGTCTTCAGGCAGTCGCGAGGCCGCGCACCGACCGTTCGTTCCCGGCGTTTTCGAGAAACCAAGTGTAGGTCGCGGAAATGCCCTCGGGAAGCGACACGCGGGGCCGCCAACCGAGGGCCGCGATCTTCGACACGTCGAGCAGTTTCCGCGGCGTGCCGTCGGGCATCGACGTGTCGTAAACGATCCGGGCCTCGGGGCAGACGACCCCCCCCACCAGCTCGGCGAGCTCGCCGATCGACAGGTCCTCGCCGACCCCGACGTTGACGGTCTTCGGGTCGTCGTAGTTCTCGAGCAAGAACAGGCAGGCGTCGGACAAGTCATCGACGTGCAGGAACTCACGCCGCGGCTTGCCGGTCCCCCAGATCGTCACCTCACCCGCGTCGCCGCTCTCTTCGAGCGCTCGGCGGCGGAGGTGGAACTTGTGGATCATCGCCGGCAGCACGTGCGAGTCGGCGAGGTTGAAGTTGTCGTTCGGCCCGTACAGGTTTGTGGGCATCGCCGAGATGAAGTTGCACCCGTGCTGACGGCGGTACGCCTCGCACGACATCAGGCCCGAGATCTTGGCGATCGCGTAGGCGTCGTTCGTCGCCTCGAGGGGGCCGGTGAGCAGGTACTCTTCCTTGATCGGTTGCGGGCAGTCGCGCGGGTAGATGCAGCTCGAACCCAGGTACAGCAGCTTGGTGACCCCCGTCCGCCACGCCGCGCGGAGCACCGTCGCGTGGATCATCAGGTTGTCGTAGAGGAAGTCGGCCGGGCGCGAGCGGTTGGCGTGGATCCCGCCGACGGTCCCCGCGGCGTGGACCACGTAGTCGGGCCGGTTCGCGTCGAACCAACGATCAACGGCTGCTTGGTCGCGGAGGTCGGCGTCGGCGCGGCCGGCGGTGAGGACCTCGGTGAACCCGGCCGACTCGAAGCGACGGACGAGGGCCGAGCCGACCATCCCGCGATGGCCGGTGACGAAGACGCGTGCTGCGCGGTCGATCATGGGTGGGTGGCGTCAGACGCCTCCGCGGGGAAAGTCCCACGGGGGCTGCTCACGCGTCGCGAGGAGTGGGGTCGGGGATCGGGTCGTAGAGATTCTTTCGCCGACCTTCCCTGGCCACAATGCTCCTCAAGCGGTGCTCAACGCTCGGCCTTCTCGCGCTAACCCGCCGCGGGGGTCAGCACCTCGGCGTGCGGATCGCTCACGGCTTCCGCCGTTCGCGCCGCCGCTGGCGACGGGCGAAACGTGTCCCGCACGCGGCGAATGTCCTCCTCGATCGGTTCGAGGAAGTCGAGCACCTGCGCGAGTTGTTCCAGGGTCGAACGGGTGGGGTCGTCGGCCACGCCCGCTATCTCGAGCTTGCCGACCGGTTCGCCATCGACCGTCAGCGGGTTCGACAACCGCCAAGTCGAGTCGGCTCGCCGCTGCTTCTCGACGCCGCTCGAAGCCTTCGTTTTCGGCGCCTGCCAGTTGGCGTAGAACGCCTCGTGCTGGGCCGGCAGGTGGATCGTCAGCGTGAGCCGGGTCAGGCCGTAGTCCTCGGCCGACTCGACGAGCGTGGCCCACATCCGTTCCCACTCGTGCTTCCCCTGCAGGCGAACCATCCCGTGGGTCGAGGCTTCGGGGCCCGACTCGTCGGTCCGCAGCCGCAGCCCGTGCTGACGCATCTTGTCGCGCACCAGGGCTAGTTCGATGTGGCCGAACGTCTTGGTCGAGATCAGGAACGCCACGACGGCGACCACCGTGCCGATGACGAGCCACTCGTTGCGATAAAAGACGGCGAGCACGGCGCTCAGGCAGGTCGTCGCACACACCAGCGCGATGAACAGCGACGCCTGGCGGACGCTCCACCCGCGCGTCAGCAGCGAGTGGTGCAGGTGGCCGCGGTCGGGGGCAAAGATGCTCCGGCCGGTCAGCCGGCGGCGGACGATCGCGGCGCCCGAGTCGAGGATCGGGATCGCCCACACGGCCAGCGGGATCGTCATCGCCGCGAACGCGGGGGTCTTGTACTGGGTCTGCACGGCCACGGCGCCGATCATCAGCCCGACGACCATGCTGCCGGCGTCGCCGAGGTAGATCGAAGCCGGGGCGAAGTTGTAGCGCAGGAAGCCGAGCAGGGCCCCCCCCATCGCCAGCATGACGATCGTCTCGGGGAACTGACCGAACAGCCCGTTGATGGCGGCCAGCGTCAGGCAGAGCACCAGGCCGAGGCTCGACGCCAAGCCGTCGATCCCGTCGAGCAGGTTGATCGCGTTCGTCGCGCCGACCAGCCAGAAGATCGTGAACGGCCAGGCGAACCAGCCGAGCTCGAGGCGGTTGCCGAAGACCTCGAAGCTCTCGATCCGCACGCTCATGTAGGTGAGCACGGCGGCGATCAGCACCTGGGCGACCAGCTTATAACGGCCGCGCATGTTCACGGCGTCGTCGTACAGGCCGAGGAACATCGTCGCCGCGGCGGCGAAGGCCAGCCCCGCCATCTGCCGCGCGTCCCCCTCAAAGAACACCCGAGGCACGGCCCAGTCGGCGAACAGGTAGGCCACGGCCGCGGCCAGCGTTGCGCTGGCGAGCACCGCCACGCCGCCACCCAGGGCGACCGGTTTGGCGTGCGTCTTGCGCCCTCCCGGTCGATCGACGAAGTCGAACCGCACAGCGAGCTGCCGCACGACCGGCGTCATCAGGTAAGCGGCCAACCAGCCCGCGATCCCCGCCAGGGCGTAGGTCGCGAGCCGGTACTCCGAGATGTCTTGAAAGCCTTCGATCGCCACGGTGTTCCTTCCTGATGCCTCTCGGCCCCGACGGGGGGGCGACTTTCCTAGATTGCTACCGCGTCTGGTCGTTGATCCCTCGTGTCGTTGGACGACGCGCGGGTCGTTTTGGTTTCCGCGAATCGGCCCCGGGGCTCCGGTTGGGACCAACCAAGAGTGCGGCCGCCCGAATGCATGGGGCGCCCGGATAGGCACCTCAAGCAACCGCCGGGCCAATCCCCGCGTTCGGGGGGGAGGTCCGCCGGGTAGTCAGCCCGTTGCTCGGAGAAACCCCGTGAACGGACCCTACGTCTAGCGTCGAAAGGACCACAAAAGCGCGGATTCGACCAGGACCCCGTGTAGAGATTTCATCTACACAACCTGCGGCCAGCCGAGCCTTGTCGCTCTGCCGCCGCATCGCGTGGCGTCGGGGCAACAGGGGCGCCTAACCCCTCCGCAGAGGGGCGCCCGCGGTAGCGGCGCCGGAGAGCCGCGGCGTCAGGCCGTTGGCGGCTGCCGGTCGCGGATCACGCGGGCCGGGACACCCCCCGCGAAGACCCCCGGCGGCACGTCCCGGTTGGCGACCGAGCCGGCCCCCACGATCGCGTTGGCGCCCACCGTCACCCCTCCAAGGACCACGGCCGATGCCCCCACCCAGGCGCCGTTCTCCAGGACGATCGGCCGGACCACCAGGTCGAAACCCCGCTTCGCCGCGTCGTGGCTCCCCGTGCACAGGTAAGCCCGCTGCGAGACGCAGACGTGGCTGCCGATCGTCACCGGGGCCAGGTTGTCGATCCACGACTCCTGCCCGATCCAAACGTGGTCCCCAACGGCCAGCATCCACGGGTGCTTGATCCGCACGTGCGGCTTGATCGTCACGTTGCGGCCGACCTTGGCCCCGAACCAGCGGAGGATCGGCGGCTTCGCTCGCGTAAGCAGGAACCAGCCCGACTCGAACAGCGCCAGGCTGACGAACCACCACACGAGCCGCACCGCGGCCGAACGCCCGGGGTCGTACGCACCGGGGGTGTAAGACGACAGATCGACCCAAGCGGGTGTCGCGTCGCCGTTCGGCGGTGTGGGGGTGTCGGGGGTCATCGCCAAGCAGGAGGTCGGGTTGTGCCGCGCAAGTGTAGCTCGCGGCCAGCGCCCGGGGCGGGCCCTACGCCCCCGTCGGCGGCGGCCCAAACTCCCGTTCCAGGCACTCCGTCCGGTGGGCGAAGACCCGCTCGTTGGTCGGCCGCACTTGCAGCCAGTGGACCAGCGCCCCGCCCGGGACGCCGTACTCGACGTAGTCCCCAACGCGTGTCGCGACGCTGTTTCCCGCGTCGTCGAGGACCGGCTCGAACGTGTGCTGATGCTCCCAGTAACGGAACGGGCCACGCGTCTGCACGTCGGCAAAGCGGACCCCCGGCTCCCAGGCGGTGATCTTCGACTGCCAGCGGACCGGCACGCCGAGGACCTTCACGCGGTAGTCGATCAGCAGCCCGACGCGCATCGCGATCGGCGGGGGCGTGAGGACGCGGAAACCCATGCTGGGGGGGGTCATCTTCTCGAGGTTCAGCGCGTCCGAGAAGAACGCGAAAACCTCGTCGATCGGCCGCGGCACGATCGTCGAAGCGCGCAGCACGTAGCCGCCGCGTTGGGGGTCGCGATCGATCGACAGCATGAACACTGGGCGAGGCGAAGGGGGGAGGCAAAGGACCGGCACTGTAGCGCCGTCCCGCCGTTCGCCTACCGCGTTGTCACGGCGGCGGGGGCTTCGAGCGCCGCGACTTGCTCGGCGTCGATCGTCCGGTCGGCGTAGCGCAACTCGACCGGCTTGGCCCCTCCGGTCTCGACCGCCCGCCACAGCGGCGCGGGGGCGATGGTCGCCCCTTTCGTCATCGTCACGGTGACGACGGCTTTTTTGAGGTCGCTCGCGACTTTCTGGACCCCCTTCACCCCGTACAGCTTGCGGGCGATCTTCTTCGCGCACCCTGCGCAGTGGATCTCCTCGACGGAGACCTCGACGATGCCGCTCGGGAGCGTGCGCGGCGGGCCGTCGCCGGTTGTGGCGGCGAGGGAGGAAGCGATCAGCAGCGCCTTGAGCAGCATCGGGTTGGTTCTCCGTGAATGACTCCCACCCCCAATGGCTCCCCCGCTCGTCGGGGAAGGGCCGGCGTGGGGGCGCCCTGCTAGCGGCATTGGTCCCTGTCCGCTACCGCCGGACGAACACGCCGTCGGCGTCGAGCACCAGCAGCTCGCCCCCCAGCAGCGTGGCTTTGCCGCGGACGACGACGACATCCCCTTCTTTGACGTCCACGAGCTCGCGGACATCGACTGCCGCCGTCTTGCCGTCGGCGCCCAGGAGGTTCACCGCGGCGACGCCGTCGGCCTTCTCGGTCGCCTCGCGAGCGCAGAACGGGCAGTCCCCGTCCTCTTCTCCTTCTTTATGGACGTGATCGGCGAAGTCCGCGACGACCGAGGGATCGACGAGGAAGAACGTCGCCACGCCACGCTTCCACGGGAAGTCGGGTTGCTCTTTGCCCCAGGGGTTGGGCATCCCGCCGACTTGGCCGACGAGCACCACCGGGGCGTCGGCCGAGGAGGCCGGGGCCTCGTCGTCCGATTCGTCGTCGGTGTTCGCGTCGGCCGATGCCTGCCGGTCACGCCAGTCGAGGGGGGTCAGCGGGTCGCTCGGCTCGGCGTCCAGTAGCAGGCGCTGGCGGAGCTCCGCCACCACCTTGGGGTCGGCCTTCACCGGCCCCTCGGCGCAGCCCGCTAGCACGAGCCCCACCGCGAAGCAGCAGGAGACAGGGATCGCTAAGCGGCGCATCGTGCTAGCCGGTGGGGGGACGAGGGGCGGGATCAGGCGTGGGGGGCCAAGTCGGTCGGCCCACCGCATTCTACCGCCCCACCCTGCGGACAAGTCCAGCCCGTTGCTCGGCCACCCGAGCGTGGGTGCGTTGGCCCTCGGCGACAGGAGGCGATCGATCAAAATCCGGGGGAGGGCGCCCAAGATCTTGGAATCGCCGGCGAAATCCCCCATGGAAGCCGTGCCGCCCCCTCCTGGCGGCCGCAGTCGTCCTCTCCCGGGGGAACCCCGCCATGCTCAAGAAGCTCGTCCTCTCCACGCTCGGCGTGGGGGCTGTCGCCGGGGTGACGCTCGGCAGCGACGCGTTCAGCTACCTCTCGACCGCCTACGACAAGGCGACCGCGAGCGTCCGCGAGGCCGTGCCGATGGATTTCCAGATCGACCGCGCCCGCAAGATGGTCCAGGACCTCGCGCCCGAAGTCCGCAGCGCGATGGAAGTCATCGCCCGCGAGGAGATCGAAGTCGAGCGTCTCGGCGAGCAGATCACGGCCGCCCAAGGGCGGGCCGAGGCCGGCAAGCGGGACATCCTGCGTCTGCAGTCGGACCTTGAGACCGGCGCCCCGCGGTTCACCTACGCCGGCCATCACTATTCGCGGGCCGAGGTGACCGAAGACCTGTCGCGGCGCTTCGTCCGCCACAAGGTGGGGGACGAGACGCTGGCCCACCTCGAGGAGATGCACAAGGCCCGCCAAGGGAACCTCGACGCCGCGCGGCAGAAGCTGGCGGCGATGGTCTCGGCCCAGAAGAACCTCGAGACCGAGCTCGTGAACCTCGAAGCGAAGCGGAGCCTGGTCGCCGTCGCCCAGGCATCGACCGACGTTCAGCTCGACGACAGCCAGCTCGCCAAGACCAAGAAGCTGCTGGCCGACATCCGCTCGCAGCTCGACGTGGCGTCGAAGCTCGCGCACGCCGACGTGACCGTGCCGGGCGAGATCGTGCTCGACGGCCCCGAGTCGAAGGAACTGAGCGCCCAGGTGGCCGACTACTTCGGCTTGCAGGGCGATCTCTCGAGTGAACCGAAGCCGGCGGTCGCCGCCGAGGCGCCCGCCAAGCACGGCGCGCGTCCGAGCGTCGCGATGCGCGACTGACCCCGCCAGGGCCCCTCGCTCGCGGAGGGGGGGGGGCGCGCACCGCGCACACCACCCAACGCGAGCGAGGTGGGCCCTCGCCCGAAGCAGCAGCGCACGCTCCCTCGCCGGGAGCCCCCACGGCCCGAGCGGTTGATACGATGGCCCTAGCGACTCAAACGGCGCCGACCATGTGGTTCGATCACGCGAAACTGAGGCGCCTATCGACCGGCCTGAGGGGATCGAACCTCGGCTTCTCTTGCAGCGCCACGGAGCCTTCGAGCGTGTCCGCCAGCAACATCCCGTCGCGCGCCTCGCAGCGGATGCTGTGGATCGACGGCGTGGGGGGTTACCTGCTGACCACCTCCGACGAGCTGCTGATCGGCCAGCCCAGCGCCCCCGGCGAGGGGGGGAAGTCCCCCGACCTAGCGGTGCTGGCCGACCTCTCGCGGCGCCACGCGACGCTGCGGCGCGAAACGGGGGCCTACGTCCTCACGCCCCACGCCCCGGTCTGGATCGATGGCCGCGTGGCCGACGGGCCGACCGTTGTCCAACACGGCGCCGAGCTCCGCCTGGGCTCGAAGGTGCGGGTCCGGTTCGCCCGGCCCCACGCCCTCAGCGCCACGGCGATCCTGGTGGTCGAGAGCGGCCACCGCACGGCGCCGGCGGCCGACGCCGTGATCCTGATGGCCGAGAGCTGCGTCCTCGGCCCGAAGCCGCACAGCCACATTCATTGCCGCGGCTGGCAGGGCGAAGCGATCCTGTTCCGCGGCGCCGACGGGCTGTTGTGCCGCGCCCCCGGCGAGCTGTACGTCGCCGGGAAGCCCGTCTCGGGCCCGGTCGTCGCCCGGCCGGGCGAGCGGATCGAGGGAGACGAGTTCTCGATGGTGATCGAAGACGTGACGGCGTGACGGCGGCGTGCGAAGCCCGCCAAGAACCTGATGCTCGTAGCGAAGTCGAAGGGTACCCCTGGGACTGCTTTGGGGTTCGCCCCCCGTGACAACCGCTCGGTAGGCCGCCCCCCGGGTCGCGCCCCAACGTACAATGAACCCTCTCGCCGTCGCGTTCCGCCGAAAGCCCGCCGCCATGACACGCGAAGCTTCGCCCGCCGCCGCCGACGAAAGGTCGCGCCCCGAGGGGGCCGCCCCTCCCGCCGCGCCCCCGCCGCGCCGCCCCGCGGCGCAGAAGTTCCTCTACTCGACGGGGGACCGGCCGCTCGAGGGCTACACCATCAAGCGCGGCGTCGGCCGCGGGGGCTTCGGCGAGGTCTACTTCGCCACCAGCGACGCCGGCAAGGAGGTCGCGCTGAAGCTGATCCGCAGGAACCTCGACATCGAGCTCCGCGGCGTGCGCCAGTGCCTGAACCTTAAGCACCCCAACCTCATCGCGCTCTACGATATTCGCCAAGACCCCCACGAGGACGAGTGGGTCGTCATGGAGTACGTCGCCGGAGAGTCGCTCGAGCAGGTCCTCGCGCGACACCCGGAGGGGATGCCGGTCGAGCTGGCCGTCGCGTGGCTGCGCGGGATCGCCGCCGGCGTCGCCTACCTGCACGAGAACGGCATCGTCCACCGCGACCTGAAGCCGGCTAACTTATTCCTCGACGTCACGTCGGGCGCGTCCGAGGGGCCCCTCGAGCGGCGCGTGAAGATCGGCGACTACGGCCTGTCGAAGTTCCTCTCCACCAGCCGGCGCAGCGGCAACACCGAGAGCATCGGCACGGTCCACTACATGGCCCCCGAGATCTCCGGAGGTCGGTACGGGCGCGAGATCGACACCTACGCGCTGTCGGTGATCTTCTACGAGATGCTCACCGGCCGCGTGCCGTTCGACGGCGAGAGCGTCGGCGAGGTGCTGATGAAGCACCTGACGGCCGAGCCCGACCTGGCGCGGCTCGCCGAGCCGTACCGGGCGATCGTCGCGCGGGGCCTTGCGAAGGACCCCGAGGCGCGGCTGCGCAGTGTCGACGAGATGGTCGCGCTGCTCCCCGGCGGCGTGGGGGCGACTGCTTCGACCGACGCGCCGAGCACGCCGCTGCCGCCGCCGATCGCGGTGACGTGGTCGCCGGTCAGCCGTCCGCCGCACACGACGCGTATCGGCCCGCAGCGCGAGCCGGTGTGGCAGGCTGGTGTCGAATTGCTCGACAAGACTCGCTACGCGTGGAGCGCCTGGCAAGCGCCCCCGGTGGCGAAGGGGGTCGTGCTGCTCGCGGGGATCGCGGCGTTGATCGGGACGGGTGCGATCTTCGCCGTCCCGATGGTCGTGCTGCCGGTCTACCTCGTGTACTACGTCGTCTGGGCGGCGTTCCTGCAGGGCCCTCCGGACGCCATCGCACAAGCGGCGCCGGTCGCTGCCGCCGCGCCGAAGCCCTCGCGGCCGACGCGCGCCGACAAACGCGGCTGGCGCGACGCGGCGATGGCCGAGTACCGCGCCCGGCCGTTCCGCATGCGGCTGCGTTCGCTGCTGGGGTCGATGGTCGTCGCGGCGCTCGTCGCCACGGCCGGCTCGGCCGCCGCGGCGCCGCTCGCCGCCTCGTGGGGGGAGGCCGACCCGCTGGTGCTGGGTTGCTGGCTCGCGGGGGTGACGACCGCCGGCGCGTGGGGGGTGCTCGTGTCGAGCGCGCTGACGCAGGCGCACTTCGAGGACCACGCCCCGGCGCGGGGTCTTCAGGCGCTCGCCGGCGTCGGCGTCGGCCTGTTCGCGTTCGCGCTCGCCGAGTTCCTCGGCCAGGGCTTGCCGACCGTCGGCGACGCGGGCCCCGGACCGCACGACAACCTCGTGAGCAACGTGCTCGACATCGACCTCTACCCGCATTGGGGCAACGGCCCGGGGGTCGTCACCCCGCCGCTCGTTGCTTCGGTCGCGTACTTCGGCCTGGTCTTCGCGCTGGTCCGCTGGTGGAAGGGCGCCGAGTGGGTCCGCCGCTCGCGGATCGGCTTCTGGTCGGTTCTCGGGGCCGCCCTGGGGGCGTGGCTCGTAACCCTGATCGTTTGGTACCCGCAGCCGATCGGCCCGCTCGTGGCGGGGCTGATCGCCGCCGCGACGCAGGCCGCCAGCCCCTGGCTCCCCCCCAGCCGCCGCGTCGAGCTGGCGCGGGGCGTCAAGCCTTCGATGGCCTAGTCGTACAACACCCCGTTTCGAGCAACCTTCATGATCCAACTCGGCCTCATCGAACTCGCGCTGATCGCGGCGGTCGTGTGGCTGGTCGTGCGCAAGCGTAACGGCGAGCGGATCGGCGCCCCGCTGGCGATGTTCGGAGTGGTGGCTGCCACCCTCGCGCTCGCGCCCGGCTTGGGGCTGCTCGTTGCGCGAGCGACGATGCTATCCGCCGAAGCGGCGACGGCAGCGCAGCGCGCCGTATCGGGCTCCGCCCCCGCGGCCGGGAGCGGGGTCGTGGCCGTGCTGCCGTTGTTGGCGCTGGTGCTCGTCGTGCTGCTGGTGCTCAGCGTTATCCGAATCGCCCGCCAGGGGTCGCTCGGAGCGTTGGCGCTGTTCATGGCGCTGGTCGCGGTCGGCGCCGGGTTGTTCGGCCTCGCGGTCTATCGTGGCGCCGCATTCGTGCCTCCCCCGGTCGTGGTCGAGCTCCAACCGTTCCCCCCGGGCGTCCCGGCGCACCCCGCGCCACCCCGCGTGGTCGGGGCCTCACTGCCGCCGCTCGAGCCGGCCGGCGAGCCGCGCATCGACCTGGGTTACGGGCCTTGGGACGCGGAGACGAACCAACGCGAGCTGCCCTGGGAACCAGCCGCAAAGCACGATGCGCACTCGCAAGCGGACTACGACGCCGAGCGGGTCCACGCCAACGACGAGGCCTACGGCCCCGGGGGCGCCGAGGCGAAGCGTGTCGAGTTTCTTGGGGAGGCTCAAAGCAACCTCGACGGCCAGCGTCGTGCGGCCCTCGCGGAGGGGATCGAGCAGGCCCGCAGCGAGTGGCAGGCGGCCCAACAGAGCGCCAGCGACGCGGCGAAGCAGGCGACCTCGGAGTTCAAGCGGATCACCAAGGAGTTCCAGCGCCTGGCCGGCCTCGTCCCCGCGGGGGCCAGTGAACCCCGCTCGGTCGCGGAGTCCGCGACCGAAGCGCTCGCCGCCGCGCTGGCGCCCGCCACTCCCGTGGGCCCCGAAGCCCCCGCCGGACCCGAGGAACCGCGGCTTCCCACCGGCGACGAATCCCCCGCCGCCAAGCCGGCCGCCGGGCGACGCGTACCCGAGTGGGTGTGGGTGAACAACCCCCCGAAACCCGACGGCCGAACCCGGCGCGAGGTCCTCGTGACCGACCCGTTCTTCACCCCCGAGTCGCTCGACGTGGCGGCCGACGCGCAGCTGCGCTCGTGGGTCGAGGAAGCGCTCGCCAAGTCGCTCGGACGCGAACGAGCGGCCGGCGCTCTGGCGGGGGTCCCCGCTGCCGACCTCCGCGAGACGTTCGTCGCCACGAGTCACGACGAAACGCGCGACAGCATGGCCGGCGAGGCGATGATCCGCCACCAGCTCGTCGAGCTCCCCGAGGTCATCCCCGCGCGGTTCCTCGACTCGGTGCAGCGTCACGGCCAGCGTGAGCGCGTCGCGGGCGTCGCCGCGATCGGCGGCAGCGTGGTTGGGACGATCGCCCTGCTGTACGGATTGCTCGGGATCGGCGGCTGCAAGCGCTAGGTCGCGAGAATCCCCCTCCTCCCTTCAGGGGGAGGGGCCAGGGGAGGGGGTTGTGAAGTGGGTACCCGGGGCACCCTCTCCGTGAAGGGGGAGGGAGGAGGGGGGAGGGGGGTAGTTGGCGCCCGGCCCCACCTTCCACACCCACCCGTCAGGCGGGTACGAAAGCCGAAAGCCAACAGCCGAAAGCCGATAGCCCCTCACGCCCATGCCCGACCCGGCGAGCCCCGACGCCCTGCTCGTCGCCGACATCCGCCGCGGCCGGCCCGACGCGTGGGCGCGGCTCATCGCCGAGTACGAGGGGCGCCTGTTGGCGTTCGTCCGCAGCCGCCTGGGGCACGTCCGCGCGTCGGCCGACGAGGACGTCGTCCAGGAGACGTTCCTGGGGTTCCTCAACAGCCTGCCGAACTACGACCCCCGCCGCCCGCTCGAGGGGTGGTTGTTCACGATCGCCGCACACAAGCTCACCGACCATCTGCGTCGCGAGGGGCGTCGCCCGGCGGTGACGCTCTCCTCCGGCGGCGAGGGCTCGGACGCGGGCGTCGGCTGGGACCTGCCGGGGGACGACCGCCGCGCAAGCACGATCGCCCGCAGCGCCGAGCGTCGCCGCCTGGAAGAAGACGCGCTCGCTTCGGCCCTCGGCGAGCACCTCGACGCGTGGCGCGAACGGGGGGACTGGCCGAAGGTGATGGCGATGGAGCTGCTGTTCGTCGGCGGCCTCGCCAACAAACAGGTCGCCGAGCGGACCGGCCTCTCCGAGCAGCAGGTGGCGAACTTCAAGTTCGACTTCCTGGCGAACCTCAAGAAGCGACTGGTGAAGCTGGGTCTGGACGAGGAGGTGTTCCCGGAGCTGAGCGCGTAGGGAAAGGCAGAGTCATTGCGAGAATGACCAAGCACCAATGACCAAAGAGTCACTCGGCGCGGCAACGCCTTATGGTCGTTGTTCCTGAGGTCCTGACGCAGAGCTCGCACGTTCGTCGCTCCCTCGACGGTCGCGACTCTGTGTCTCAAAACCCGCGCCTCACACGTCGAGGTTCTTCACGTCCAGCGCGTGCTTCTGGATAAAGTCGCGGCGCGGTTCTACCTGGTCCCCCATCAGCACGCGGAACAGGTCGTCCGCGGCGCCCGCGTCCTGCATCGAGACTCGCAGCAGCGTCCGCGCGGCGGGGTCGAGGGTCGTGTCGCGCAGCTCCTCGGCGTTCATTTCGCCGAGGCCCTTGAAGC
>JBOFFC010000064.1:0-48003 GCA_051648405.1 Lacipirellulaceae bacterium | reverse complement strand
GTCGGAGTGATCGCGCCAGGGCGGACTCAACCCCTCCGTAACGACTCCGCCGGCTGGCGCCGCCGGCTCGCCTTGACGAGTGGGCGCGGCGAGTTTGACCGGGGTTTGGCGGGGGGAGATACTGAGGAAGGAGTACTCTGAAGACACCCGGACCCCAATCATGGACGCCCTGAACACGCAAGCCGACGAAGTCTTGGCGCAGGCACTGGCGCTACCGGTCGATCAACGCGCCGCGGTGGCGGAGCGTGTGTGGCGCAGCGTCGTCGAGGAGTCCGGGTCGCCTCCCGGCGGGATCGCGTTGTCGGAAGAGCAGCGAGCGGAGCTCGACCGTTGCGTCGAAGCTTACCGCGCCGACCCGACGCTACTGTTGAGCGAAGAAGAGTTCTGGCGTCGGCTCGACGAAGCCGATGGTGAATAGCCGCCACATGGCGAGAACGCTTGGAGTGACGCATGGCGACCACCGACACCGACCCGGCCGAGACGCCGACACCACCCGTGCCCACGGGCCCGCGGTTCTCGCTGCGCTGGCTGCTGGGGTTGACGACGATCGTCGCGGCGCTCGCCGCCCCCGTCCCGTGGCTCGGCGAGATCTACTGCACCTACCTCGTCTATGGGGTCGCGGCGTTCTTGATCTCGGTGATCGCTGTGGTCAACCGGATCACGTTTTTGGCCGTCCTCGGCAACGTCGCCGCGGTGTTCGTCTCGGCGATGGGCACGTTTGGTTCGCCCGCGCTGTTCATTCAGGCGTTGGTGACCGTGATCGCCTTGCTGGCCACGGTCCCCTGGGGTCACAGGAAGGGGCTCCGTGTCGGCCTGTGCGTTGCGGGTCTATTGGCGGGCTATTCGCTGGGCATGCACACCGCGTTTGAGAAGGAGCGGTGGTTCGCAGAGATCGCGAAGAAGAATCCGATCGAGTCGCTGAAGCCGCGACTGGTGTCGGCCATGACCCCGCCCGTGCAGTCCCTCAGTACACGGCAGCAGACACGACTCGACGATGTCGACGAACTCCGCGAGCGCCGGGAGTGGTCCTGGGGTCGCAGACGCGGCCAGGCGTACGAAGCGTTGCACGAGCTGACCCATCGTCGTTTTGACGTCGCGATGGGTTTCGGCGTCACACGCATGCCCTACCTCGCGGAAGACTCGCTCGACCAACCCCTGCGAGACGGTGGGAAGCTCCCTCGATTGGTCGGTCCCTCTTGGAACAAATCCCATCGGCAGCGGCTTCGTGACGACGCTGATAGCAGTTTCGCGTCGGGCGACCAAGTTGGATACGCGCAAAGCATCGACCGGACTTCCGGCTTTCTTCCGCACCACGTCGAAGTTGACCCGTGGAGCCACGACGCCGACGAGCCGTCAGCGCTGAACCTCTTGCGTCTCAACCTCGTCAGCCTCTTGCTGAACAAGGCCCCCGTCGTCTACGTCTCCGACCGCCTTCCCGACATGGAGGAGCTGCGCGGCGCCCCGACGCGACCGCTCGACGACTTCGAGCGTGACGCGCTTGTGAAGCTCCGCGGCCCCGAGGACGTGGTCGTAGTCGAGACGCCGCACGCCGACGGGAAGCACGTGCGGATGCTCGGCGCGGTGCGGGCCGGGGAGTCGTGCCTCGTCTGCCACGAGACGCAGCGCGGGGCCCTGCTGGGGGCGTTCAGCTACGAGCTGGTCGAGCGGCGCAGCGACTGAAGCGAATCGCGGCGATCTACGGCTCGATCACGTTCATCAGCCGGCGGCTGATCTCGGTGAGGCGCTGGGGCGCGGTTGGCTTGGCGCCGGCGCGCTCGGCGACGTAGAAGACGTCGACCACCTGGTCGAGGCTGGTGGCGATCTTCGCGAAGCGGATCACCAGGCCCAGCTCGTGCAGCGTGCGGGCCAGTTCGTACAGCAGGCCGACGCGGTCGAACGTAAACACCTCGACGATCGCGCAGTCCTCGGCGAGGGCCGTGTCGATGCGCACCTCGTTCGGCTGCGACGACAGCGCGGCCGCGGCCGACTGGCGGTCGGCGCCCCACACGCGCGGGAAGGTTGGCCGCTCGGTCGAGCCGATCGAATGGACCATCGCCGCGGTGAGCGACGCGACGCGACGGTTCGCTTCGGCCGCGTTGGGCTGCGACTTCGACTGCGGGTCCTCGGCCGCGAACCGCAGCAGCAACAGCTCGTCGTCGAGGACCGACGTCTCGGCCGACAAGATCCGCAGCCCCTTGCTGCTGAGGACGCCGGCCATGCTGGCGAAGACGCCGCGGCCGACGCCGCGGGAGACCGCCGCGACGAGCTCGAGCGTCGAGCCGTCCCCCAGGTACCCCCCCCAGGCGTCGGCGACGGTCGCTACGGCGGTCCCGTCGATCGGCGGTGGTGGCGCGGTTGCGCTGATCCGGCTCAAGCGGCGGAGCGCGCCGACGATCGCCAGGGGCGATCGCGACGCGACGAACCCCTCGGGGAGCGAGGTGAACAGTCGCTTCAGCAACGAGTCGTCGCGTTCGCGCGGCGTCAGTGTCTTCCACACGGCGACGCGGATCGCGTTGCGACGATCGGTCAGCGGGTGGACCTGCCCCTCGATGCGGTCGAGCGTCCGCTGGAACAGCTCGCCGAGGACGCTTACCTTCCAGTCGTTCAGCACGTCGGGCCCGACGGCAGCCATGTCGGCGCACGTCAGCACGAACAGCGCGCGGAGGTTCTCGGCCGTGCCAACGAGCGCCGCGAATTGGTCGAGGACTTCGGTCTTCGAGGTGTCGCGACGGAACGCGAGCACCGACATGTCGAGGTGCCGGCGGACGAGCAGCGCGATGCGGTCGCGCTCGGCCTCCGGGAGCCCGAGTCGGTCGCCGGTCGCGAGCGCGATCTGCTCGCCGATCACGCTGTGGTCGCCGTCTTTCCCTTTGCCCAGGTCGTGCAGCAGCAGCGCGAGGTGGAGCACACGCTTGCTCTTCAGTCGACGGTAGGCGTCCCCCAACTGGTCGGGGCGAGTGGCGAACTCGGTCGCCAGGGCGACGGCGCGCAGGCTGTGCTCATCGACCGTGAACTTGTGGTACTGGTTGAACTGCAGCAGGCAGCGGGCGTCGGCAAACGCAGGGACCACGCGTTCGAGCACTCCCAGGTCGTGCGCGCGGCGCAGCAGCAGGCCGAGCCGCGTGGGGTTCGCGACGATCTCGAGGAACCGCTGCGCCGCCTCCGGCGCGAGCTTCGGCCCGTAACCGGGCGCCGCGCGGTAGACCGTGTACCACGTCTCCTGGGCGATGCGGCGGTCGTGAACGCGGGCGATGTCCAGCAGGCGCAGCGCCTCGTCGAGCCGCCGCCGGAGCTTCTCGTTCCCCGCGGACGTCGCGGAGACCTCGCTGTAGCCGACCGTGTAGTCGTTGTCGATCGAGCGACCGAGCACCGGGTCGAAGACCGCGGCGACCGGGCGCCGCGCGGTGGCGAGCTCGGCGACGCGGCTGGCGAGGAACCAGACGTGCCCCGCGTGGCGGAAGTAGTCGCGCATGAACTGCTCGACGGGGAGCAGTCCCGCCGCCCCGCGGTATCCGAGCTTCTCGGCGATTCGCACCTGCTCGGTCCGGTGCAGGGCGTCGGTGGCGCCCGACGGGCCGCGTGGCGCTGTGGAACCGAAGTGCAGCTCGTTGCGGACCTGCAGCAGGAAGTCGCGCGACGACACGAGGCGGTGGTGATCGAACTTCGAGATCACCCCCTGGGCGTGCAGCCGATCGAGGTCGCTGATGCCGGCTTGCAAGAACCAGAGCCACCGCAGCAGGTGGACGTCGCGGAGGGCGCCGCGCGACCGTTTCACGTTGGGCTCGAGCAAGTAGACGGTTTCGCCGTACTTCTCGCGCTCGGCGCGGCGTGCGGCGACGAACGCCCGCGCCGCCGCCCTCGGGCGCTTGCGCATCGCCGACGAGTACGCGGGGAAGTAACTCTCGAAGAGCGACTGCGAGCCGATCAGCGGGCGCGACTCGACCAGCGACGTCGCAACAACCGGGTCGGTCTTCGCGAGCGTCAGCGTTTCTTCCGGCGTGCGGAGGCTGTGGCCGAACTCCAGCCCGATATCGAACACGTCACGCGTCAGCCGCTGGGCGAGCCCCTCGGCGCTCGAGCGCACGGCCGGGTCGTACAGCACCATGAGGTCCACGTCGGACCCCGCGGTGAGCTGCCGTCGCCCGTAACCGCCGTGCGCCACGAGGACGCAGCGCTCGCGCAGCGCGGCGCCCTCGGCGGTTGGCAAGTCGTCGAGTGCGGCGTTCCACAGGGCGTGGATCGCCGCATCGACGCTGGCGGTCTGCTTTGCGCAGACCTGGACCGCGGGCACGCCACGGTTGTGGGCCGCGCGGACCTCTTCGCGTCGTTCGGCGAGCTGCCGCTTGACGTCGGTGACGACCGGTCGAAGGCGGCTACCGGAGGGGCGTGCGTCCAAGTCTAAGGCGCGCTGCGGGACAGGGCGCCGTGGCGATCCGTCGCCGGGACACCACCCTACGGGCTTCGTTTAGAGCGCGTCGGCGCCCGTCTCGGCGGTTCGGATGCGGATCGCGTCGGTGAGGTCCGAGACAAAGATCTTCCCGTCGCCGATCTGACCCGTCTGCGCGGACTTCAGGATCACATCGACCACCCCTTGCAGCCGGTCGTCGGAGACAACGACCTCGATCTTCACCTTCGGCACAAAATCGACGGTGTACTCTGTCCCGCGGTACATCTCCGTGTGCCCCTTTTGGCGGCCGAAGCCGCGCACCTCGGTAATCGTCATCCCGCTCACACCTTGTTCGGTGAGGGCGTTCTTGACGTCTTCGAGCTTGTAATGACGGACGATGGCTTCGATCTTCTTCATGGCGATCGCACGAACTGGCACAAGAGTGGTGGGAGCCTGTGAACCGAGAAAAACGCGAACCGTGCTCAGCGCTGCTACGCGGGCCGGTTCGTTCCCCCCGATCTGGGGCCCAGTCTAGCAACCGGGTGGGGCGGCAGGAACACACCCCGACGCGGGTTCTGCACTTTCGGCCCGACTTTTCGTCGTGGCCGCGCCGGCCACCCGGGCGCCGCGGCTAGGACGCTGTCTGGTTGGCATCCTTTGACCAGGGCGTGTCCCCGACCCCCGAACGCCGGTTCGCGACCCGAGCGGCCACAAACAGCAAGTCGCTAAGCCGATTGACGTACCACAGCGCAAGGTCGCGGACCCCTTCGTGGTCGGCGAGCGTCACCACCAGCCGCTCGGCGCGGCGGCAGACGCACCGCGCCAAGTGCAACTGGGCGGCGGCCGCCGAGCCGCCGGGGAGCACGAACTGCCGCAGCGGGGGGAGCGTCCCTTCGTAGTGGTCGATCGCCCGTTCAAGTCGCTCGACGTGCTTCTCGGCGAGCAGGGCGGTGCCGCGTTCCTCGGGGGAGGGGGTCGCGAGCTCGGCGCCGAGGTCGAAAAGCCGATTCTGGATGTCGTCCAGCAGGGCGTCGAGCTCGACCCCCTCGGCGTCGCCGGCCATGGGCAAGCGGGCCAGCTCGGCTCGCGCCACTCCGAGCACGGCGTTGAGCTCGTCCACCGTCCCGTAAGCGGCGATGCGGTCGGCGTTCTTGCGGATCCTTCCGCCACCGAACAGCCCCGTGTCCCCCCCGTCGCCGGTCTTCGTGTAGATCTTCATGTAGGGAGCTCGCCGGCGGATTGGCGGGGGGAACGACCGCACGGATCGTAGGGCCCCCAAGGCCGGCGGGCCAGAGTCTCGCGGACCGCAACCCAAGGTCAATCACGGGTTTCTGCGGCCCTGCAGGGCTCTTTCGTCGGGCTGCAGGCAAGCCGCAGGCCCGGGGTCCGATCGCGCCGATTGCGCCGCCCCCCCGGCGGGGTGTCCCCGCTTCGCGGAGAACCGCTCGGCATGCGGCGCACGGGCGCGACCTAGGGTTGGGTGTCCGACGCGGGCGGCCCTTGGGGGGGCGCGCCAGGCGCCGCCGGAACGCACGAACACGAGACGCACGAGTCGCACCCGATGGGCTTTCTGAAGAGCTTCTTCACGAACGTCTTCGACGAGCAGCAGGCCGTCGCCGCGCCGCCGCCGCTGCCGTCGCTGCCGTCGAGCAGTTTCGACGCCCTCAGCGACGAGGAGCTCGAGGCGCACCTCGGCGTCTCGCGCTACGGCTCGTTCGAATTAACCGACGCGGTGCGCCCGAGCTTCAGCCTCGACGTCGTCCCCCGCGCCGGGTTCCGCCACGACGTCTACCGCGACGAAGAGTCGCGCAGCGAGGTGCCGGTCATCATGGCGTCGGCGAGCAAGAAGCAGTTGCTCGAGACGTTCATGAGCCTGCTCGAACCGCTCGGGCCGGTTGTCGATGTGGTGCTCGAGACGAGCCACCGCGCCAGCGGCGGCGGTCACACCGACCTGTACCGCGAACACATCGACCTGCCGATCCTGCAGAGCATCCTGTGGGATTACGAGGAGCTGCTGACCAACGACGGCTGCACGGGGGTCGCGGTCCTCAACCCGAGCCTCCCGCAAGAAGTCCAGCTCGACGAGCACAAGCTGCTGATCGTCTACGGCTCGGACCTGCGGGCGTACGAGGGGATCCTCATCGACCACCACGTCGACTGCGACGAACGGCTGCGGTTCATCACCGAGGCCGAGCACGTCCACTCGACTACCGACCGATTCCTCGAGCAGTTCGAGGAGCTGAAGATGCGGCTGGGGATGGACGGCTCGATGTAGGGCCGGAGCGCGGCGAGGGCGTCGCCTCGGGGGGCCGCCAGCCCCTCTAGCCGATCCCCTTCGCATACTCCCCGTGCGCCATGCCCACGAGCGTCTTCACGGCGCCGGTTGGGGTGTAGCCGCACTTCGCGTAAAAGGGGGCCGCCTCGGGCCGTGCCCACAGGGTGACGCGGCGGTAGCCCTTCGCGGCGAGGTCGCGCTCGATCCCCGCCATGAGAAGCCGGCCCAGGCCTTGGCCGCGGCGCGCCTCGTCGATCACCACCTGACGCAGGCGCACGACGCCGGGCCCCTCGGCGGGGAGCGGCAGCGCGATCGCCGAGCCGAACAGTTCGGCACGCTCGCCGGCGACGGAAGGGTCGGTCGCGAACAGCCCGTAGTGGAGCTGCGACTCTTCGCCGGCCGTGTCGGCCTCGCTTAGCACCATCCCCAGCGGGCGGCGCAGGAAGCGGTCACGCAGCGCGAGCGCCGCGCGGTAGGGCGCCGAGCCGTAGGGGTACTCGAGGACGATCAACGGGCAACCCGATCGTGCTGCGGCAGAGGAACGGCTTCCGCAGAAGCCCCACCCCATCGTCCCCGACGAGCCCCCCGCGTTCCAGCCTCGATCCCCTCGCCTCCAACCTCTCGCCTCTTCCTACGCGTCACGGCAGGATCGCCGCGGCGCCGACCGTGGCGCCGGCCTGGAACAGGGCGGCCCGCCAAGTGAACGGAATCGGGTCGATCATGTAGGGGGCGCAGCTCCCCGGTCGGTAGTGGCCGAGCGTGTAGACGCACTCGTTCGGCGGGGTCAGCCCCATGCAGTAGGGGAGGACCGGCAGCGTGCCGAAGAAGTGGGCGCCCGACACGAGGGGGTCCATGATCGGCCCCCACGAGTGACCGTACCGTTCGAGGTGGACGTCTTCGAAGTAGAGCGGCTTGTGGCAGAGGGCGGCCGCCTTCCACATGTAGGTCACGTCGGACCAGCAGCGCGGCGCGTGGACCGTGCCGTCGTCGATCGAGCAGGCGAGCGGGAAGTCTTCCCCTTCGACGCCGGCGACGCCGATCGCCAAGTTGATCGCGTCGAGCCGTTTTGCTTTGAGCGCGGCGAGCCCTTCCGAGCAATCGCGGAGGCCCTGCTCGCGCTCTTTGGCGACTTTGTCTTCCTTGGTCGATCGCAGCGGTGCGGCGATGTCGTCGAGGTCCGATTCTTCCCGCGCGTTGGCGGGGGGCGCCGGGGCGACTTCTTCGGCCCTTGGCTCGGCCGGTGCGCTGAAATCGGGCGCGCGGTAATCGTCGCGCGGCTCGTCGGCCGGTGCGTCTTCCATCGGCTTAGGCTCGGCCGGCAGCTCGTTGAACAACCGGTCGGCGTTGTCGGGCTCGGCGGGCGTTTCGGCGGGGGCCGGCATCGTTTCCGGCTCGGTCGCTTCGCCGAATGGCCGGGTGAGCGAGTCCTTGAGGGCGTCGCCGAACGTGTCGGCGGCGTCTTGAGCCACGCGGTAGCCGCGGACGACGGAGCGCTCGGCGCCGTTGGGGTCGAGCTCGCCCGAGGCGAGCGCGGGGCCGGCGATGTCGTCCTCGAACGACACGGGCCGAACGGCGGCCTTGGAAGAGCCCCAAACCGAGGGCTGCGTCCGCTTCGCGCTGGCGACCGCGGGCGTCGCGGAGTGCTTCAGAGCGGCCACGGGCTTGCCAGCGCCACGCGGGCGCCAGCCCGGGGTCTCGGCCCCCGCGGCCGGGGTGGCCATCCACGACGAGAGCGAAACGACGAGCGTTAGCGCGACCGCGAGCCACCCCGAGGGCAACCACATCGGCTCGCTGCGCCGCGCCGACGCGCGGCGAGCGTCGGCATGAGGCGAGGAGTAAGCGGCGACCACGTGGGCCGCCGGCGTCCCGGCGCCGGAGCGCCGCGGTTCAGCCCCCCTCGCCGTGGAACTCCATGGAGTAGTTGGGGGCTTCTTGAGTGATGGCGATGTCATGGGGATGGCTCTCCCTAACCGTTGCCGGGCTGACCCGGAGGAACCGCGAATCCGTTCGCAGCTCGTCGATCGTTCGCGCTCCGCAATATCCCATGCCGGCGCGGAGCCCGCCGACAAGCTGGTAGACGAACGGCCCGAGGGGTCCCTTGTAGGGGACCCGTCCCTCGACCCCTTCGGGGACGAGCTTCCCGGCGGTAGTGTCTTCGCTTCCTTGGCGGTAGCGCTCGCTCGAGCCCTTCACCATGGCCCCCAGCGAACCCATGCCGCGGTACGTCTTGTAGCTTCGGCCTTGGAACAGCACGCGTTCGCCGGGGCTCTCGTCGAGGCCGGCGAGCAGGCCGCCGACCATCACGACGTGGGCCCCCGCGGCGATCGCCTTGGTGATGTCCCCCGAGTAGCGAATCCCCCCGTCGGCGATCACCGTCACCCCCGACCCCGCGAGCGCGGTCGAGGCTTCGGCGACGGCCGTAATCTGTGGCACCCCGATCCCCGAGATCACCCGCGTCGTGCAGATCGAGCCCGGCCCGATGCCGACCTTCACGGCGTCGGCGCCGGCGTCGGCTAGGTCGCGCGCCCCTTGGGCGGTGGCGACGTTCCCCGCAACGACGTCGATGTCCCAGCGTTCCTTGATTCGTTTGACGGCCTCGATCACGTTCCGCGAGTGGCCGTGCGCGCTATCGACCACCAGGAAATCGACTTCCTTGGCGATCAGGCGCTCGACCCGCTCGTCGTCGTTCACCCCCACCGCCGCGCCGACGCGAAGCCGCCCTTGGGCGTCCTTCGCCGCCTGCGGGTAGCGGCGCATCATGTCGATGTCTTTGATCGTGATCAGGCCGGTCAGTTTGTAGTTATCGTCCACCAGCAGCAGCTTCTCGACCTTCTTGGCCATCAAAATCTTCTCAGCTTGCTCAAGCGTCACGTTCCCCGTGGCGGTCACAAGGCCTTCCTTCGTCATCACTTCCGCGATCGGCAGGTCGTTGCGCTCGAGGAACCGCAGGTCGCGGCGCGTGAGGATCCCCACCAGCCGGCCGCTAGCATCGGTGATCGGCACCCCCGAGACGCGCGACTGCTCCATCGCCTCGCGGGCCCGCGCGACGGGCGCCTCTGGTGGTAGCGTCACCGGGCCCATGATGATGCCGTTGGCCGACCGTTTGACCTTCTCGACCTCTTGAGCCTGGGCGTCGATCGACAGGTTCTTGTGGATCACCCCCAGCCCGCCGAGCTGCGCGAGGCCGATCGCCATCCGGTGCTCGGTGACGGTGTCCATCGGCGAGCTCAGCACGGGGACGTGCATCGCGATCCGCCGTGTGAGCCGCGTGCTGACATCGACCTCGGACGGCATGACGTCGCTGTACCGGGGCTCGACCAGCACGTCGTCGAAGGTCAGCCCCTCGCGGAGGCTGAGCTTCTCGTTCTGCGGAGCGTCGGGAAGACTTGCCATTGCGGGACCCTTGGAAAGGGGGGGCGAGGCCGGGGAGCCGGAGAGAATCCCGGATTGTCCGCCCCGCGAGGGCCCCTCGCAACCCGCCCGAACGGCCACGGCCGACTGCGGCCAGCACTTCGCCGTTGATTGGTTAGAATGGCCAGTAGCGGATCGCCACTTCCCTTGCTCGAACCACCGCCCCGTTCGCCGTCATGAGCACAGTCCCCGTCCGAAGCGTCACGCCGCAGGAGTACCTCGAGCGCGAGCGTGCGGCGACAGACGGCCGAAGTGAGTACTTCGCCGGCGAGGTGTTCGCGATGGCGGGCGCCAGCCGCGAGCACAACCGCGTTGTGCGGAACCTCGGCGGGATGCTCTACGTTGCCCTTCGCGACGGTCCGTGCGAGCACTTCCAGACCGATATGCGCGTGAAGGTCACACGCACTGGCCTGTACACCTACCCGGATGTCGTGGTGACGTGCGAGCACCCCGAGTTCGAAGACGTGCAACTCGACACGCTGCTGAACCCTCAGGTGGTTGTCGAGGTCGTCAGCCCCTCGACCGAGAGCTTCGACCGCGGCCGCAAGTTTCATCACTACCAGCTCGTCCCGTCGCTGCGCGAGTACTTACTCGTCTCGCAAGACGAGCCGCGGATCGAGCGGTACTTGCGGCAGGACGACGGTTCGTGGCGACTCGACGAAGCGGTTGGCCTCGACGCAACGTTGCGACTGACCGCCGTCGGCGTCGCGTTGCCGCTGTGTGACGTCTACGAGAAGGTTACGTTCCCACCGCGCGAACGGCGCGCTGACGCCGAGTAGCGAGTGCTCACGGCTCCGTGGTCAATGCCGCGGCCGTCAGCCCCTCTCCCTGTTCGCGACGCACGTCGCAACGACGCGGATGTCATCGTAGCTCGCCGGTGCGCCCTCTTCGGCCACGGCGTCGAAGATCGGCTTGAGCCGTGCGCCGCCGACGCGCTCGATTGCCCCCTCGATCCGCCGCACCAGCGCCGGTTCGACCCACGGCGTGGGGTCGGTCACCCCCTCCACGCGTAGGTAGTCGTTGAGGTAGCCCGTCACGGTCGAGCTCGCGCGCCCCAGACGTCGGGCGACGTCGGCGATCGAAAGGCCTTGCCGGAAGTGGGGGAACGCCGCGATGGCCGAGGGGCCCGCCCCGTCGCGACGGGGCGTGGTCGTCGCTGCCGCGGCGCGCGGCTCGTCCGGTTCGACGTCCGTCGCGACCCCCGAATCGCCGCAGTAGCCGCGCACCTCGGCCAGGAACGCGTCGCCGTAGTCGCGCAGCTTCTTCTCGCCGACGCCGTGGACCTGCCGCATCCCCTCGGGCGTCGAGGGCCTGCGTCGCGCGAGGTCACGCAGCGACGCGTCGCCGAACACGATGTAGGCCGCGACCGCCGACTCGCTCGCGATCCGCGCGCGGAGCGTGCGCAAGCGCTCGAACAGGTCGCGATCGACCCCTTCCCAGCTCTCGGCCGCCGCGCCGCGGGCCGACTTCTTGCCGACCGATCCCCCTTTGGCCCCACTCATCAGCCGCGGTGTGGCGTTCCCCTTTAGCAGCCGCATCCCCAGGTCGGTGATCTGCAGCACGTTGTACTCGCCGACCTTGGCGAGGAACCCCTGGGCGACGAGCTGCTCGGTCCAGTCCCGCACGTCGGGCGCCGCTTGGTCGCGCAGCAGGCCGTACGTGCTGAGCTTGTCGTGCCCGAGCGTAACGACGCGGGCCTCGCGGGAACCCAGCAGCACCTTCACCGTGTGGTCGGCGCCGTAGCGTTGTTCGAGTCGCGCGACGCACGAGACGATCTTCTGCGCCACGACCAGCGCGCCCTCGACCGAGTCGAGCTCGCCGAGGCACACGTCGCAGGCGCCGCAGCTCTCTTGTTCGAAGTCCTGACCGAAGTGCTCGACCAGCGTCTTGTGGCGACAATCGACGCCGGCCGCGTAGTTCGTTACGCCCTCGAGCGCCTTGAGCGCCGCGGCGAGCGCCTCGGGCGAGGCCCCATCGCCCGAGTCGTCGTTCGGCATCGACAGCAGCCTGCGCCACACGGCCGCGTCTTGCCGGCTCCAGAGCAGCAGGCACTCGGCCGGCAGCCCGTCGCGCCCCGCGCGGCCCGCTTCTTGTTGGTACGCCTCGAGCGACTTGGGAAGCCCCGCGTGGACGACGTAGCGCACGTCGGGCTTGTCGATCCCCATCCCGAAGGCGACGGTGGCGACGACCACGTCGATGCGCCCGACGAGGAACCGCTCTTGGTTCCGTTTTCGCTCGGTGTCGCTCAGGCCGGCGTGGTAAGGGACGGCGCGGACCCCCAGCGCCACGAGGGCCGCGGCCGTCTTATCGACCTCCTTGCGGCTGATGCAGTAGACGATCCCCGAGTCGCTCTTGCGGCGCAGCACCACCTCGGTCACCTGCTCGAAGCGGCCGGCGGCCGGCTTCACGCGGTAGGTCAGGTTCGGCCTGTCGAACGAGCCGACGAGCATCGCCGGGTCCGCGAGCCCCAGTTGCCGGGCGATGTCCTCGCGGACGGGCTGGCTGGCGGTCGCCGTGTAGGCGTGGAGCGCAATGTCGGGGAGGGCCTGCTTGAGCACGCTCAGGCCGCGGTACTCGGGCCGAAAGTCGTGCCCCCACGAGCTAATGCAGTGCGCCTCGTCGATCGCCACCAGCGACACGTTCACGCTCTGCAGGAACGAGATCGTCCGCGGCATCACGAGCCGCTCGGGGCTCACGTACAGCAGCTTGAGCTGCCCCGTGCGAAGCCTCTCGGCGACGTCGCGACGCTCTTCTTCGGAGAGCGAGCTGTTGAGCTGCGCCGCGGGGACTCCGCAGTTCGCCAGCGCATCGACCTGGTCCTTCATCAGCGAGATGAGGGGCGAAACCACGACGGCCGTCCCCCCCATCGCCACGGCCGGCGCCTGGAAGCAGAGCGACTTGCCGCCGCCGGTCGGCAGGACCACGACCGAGTCGCGACCGTCGAGCACCGCCGACATCGCCTCGCGCTGCAGCGGGCGGAAATCGTCGTACCCCCAGTAGCGCTTCATCACGACGCGCAGCGCCGCTTCGTGCGGCGTCGCGCTTTCGGAGGGATTAACGACGGGGTTCACGACGGCGGGCACGGGTCGCGCTGCGGGCGGGTGAGTCGATTTCGTCAACGGTCCACCATCGTCGGCTCCGTGGTGGTCATCCGTCAACCGGATCGCTCACTCGCCCCCGGCGAACGGCTGGGTGTCGGGGGCGATCCAGACCGGCGTGCCGACGTGCAGCGGCGCCCCGGGCCCGGCGAACGTGAAGCGGGCGAAGGTCGCGCTGTAGCCCGCGGCCGGCGCTTCGACAGGCACGCGGTAGGTCCCGTCGGCCTGCGGTTCGAGCGGCGTCTCCTCCCAGGTGGGGCCGATGATCGGGAAGCGGAAGTCGCGGGCCTTGGTGTTCACGACGCGCCACAGCACCGCCTTGGTCGGCTTCGCCGAGAGCGTAACGACGTGCTCCGCCGCGTCGTCGGCGCCCTCCCAACTGACCGCCGGTCGCTCGGTATCCGCCACGACCGACGCGTGGAACGCGATGAGCGTCTCCAGCGCGTTGCTCCCCTTCAGGCCGTGACCCGCGTTGGGGGTGTACGACAGCAGCTTCTCCCCCACCAGGTCGTCGAAGTAGAACCGCGACGAGTCGGGCAGAAAGAACTCGTCGCTCGCGGCGTTGATCACGCACTTGGGGATCGTGAGTCGGTCGCGGTACGAGTAGGGGTCGATGATCGAGCGGATCGCCGCGCTCTCGGGGTCGTCGAGCTTGTCGGCGAGGCCAGCCCGCTCGTAGTCTTCGAGCGCCTCGGACCACTTGCCGAGCGACGCCTTATGGTGCGCCATCGACGGGCGAATGTTGAGCATGTCGATCACGATCGGGGCAATCGCGACGACGCGGTTATCGACCGCCCCCGTGAGCCACGTCGTCCAGCCACGCTTCGAGGCGCCGGCGACGACGAATCGGTCGATCATCGGCCAACGGCCCTGGGGGTCGCTCTTCACCTCGGCGGCGAGCGCCTCGGTGGTCGCCGTCATCGCCGCGACGGCCGACTTGGTCATCGCGAGCTGCGCGAGCCACGTCGTGTCCTTGGTCGCCATGAAACGCAGCCAACTGGCGGCGAGCAGGTCGTCCTCGTAGCGGCCCTTCTCGGGGTCGTCGCTCGCCAGGACCTTGGTCGGCTGGTTGGGAACGCACGTCAGTTCGGCGACGACCGACTGCGTCGTTAACGCGACGAGCAGGACGCGGTCGTCGGGCTTCTCGGGGGGGCCGCCGTCGTTGGCGCCCCCGGTGACGAACAGCATGCCGACGTTCCCCTTGGCGCCCGAGGGGACGATGATCGTCAGCCAGTGCTTCCAAACGGCGAGATCGACCTCGTCGTCGCTGCGCCAGCGCTGACTGGTGAGCTCGACGAGTAGCGTCTGGCAACGGGCGCCGCCGGGTCCCTCGAGGTCGTCACGACGAATCACCTTCCAGCCGTACGCCGCGTCGGGCGTGTGGACGTAGCGGTCGAGCGGCGTCGCGCGGTCCGCCGCCACACGGGCGTTCGCGGGCCAATCGAAATCGACCGCCGCTTCGGGGGGCGTGGCGACCCCCTGCGCTGACACGACCGACGCGAACAGCAGGGGGAGCGACAGCGCAGCGAGGCGAAGCATGGTGCGAGGTTCCGAGGGGCGCGGGCGAACGGCCCCACGGTATCGCGGCCGCCGGCGCCTGGCGAGTGTGGCTGGGGCGCAGACTCCCCTGCGATCCGGCGCGGCGGATCGTCCCGCACGCTCGCGGCGGCCTCAGGCGGCGCGGCGACGCGCCGGGGAGGTCATGGCGGCCACCGATAGCAGCAGGGCGATCGCCGCGGGTTCGGGGATCAGCGTCACGCTCCCCACGCCGACGCCGTAGATCGCGCGGACCCCGGCGATGTCGTCCGGGTGGAGCGACCCCGTGCCCGGCCCGCGCCGGCGCGGGGCGGCGGGGTTCATCGTCGCCTCGACAATCGTCGCGTGCCCCAGGCCGATCGTGTGGCCGATCTCGTGCGTCAAAATCCCCAGCACGTCGGGCTGGCTCCGCGTGCCGATGACCGCCCACGGGTCGCCGTTGTCGAACTGGATGTCGCCGGCGATGTTCCCCCCGTTGAACGGGAAGAACGCTTGCGCCTTGGTCGTCGGGAAGCCGTTCTCTTCATCGGTGCCGTTGATGTAGAGGTGGTTCAGCCGGATCTGGCCGAACGAGCTCGCCGGGTAGGCGAGGTACTCGGCGGAGTTGAAGCTGAACACGGGTGTGCCGACGTCGGCGACCTCGACAAAGTGCAACGGGGCGACCTGGGCCCACAGCGAGAACGCCTCGTAGGTCACCAGACGCAGGTAGTCGGCCGGGACGCTCACGCCGTTGGGGTCGAGCAGCCCGCCGTCGAGGAAGTTGTTGTAGCTGTAGGTGATGGTCACGCGGCTCCCAAGCCCCCCCGGCTGCGGCCATTGGCCTCCCTGGAGGACGAACGCGGCGGGGCCGCCGGCGGCCGCCGACGTGGGCGCCGCGTCGCTGTGGCCGCACGTGGCGCAGCCCATCGCCGTGCAGTATTCACACGCCGTGGCGGCTTGAGGCAAGTAAAGGAGCAGGGCGGCCAGCAGCGTTGCGGACAACGCTGTGGCCAAGTGGGGTGGTTTAGGCATGGCTCCAGTATCCGCGGCCGAAGTCCGGACGGCAACGATTCCGGGGCCGATTCCCGGGGGCGCCTTGGCCTGCCAGCCCGGCCGGCGAGGGGTTAGGATCGGCCGTTTCGAGCGGTTGCGCCACCCCCGGCCCCGCTTCCACCCCGCTGCCTGCCGCCCGCCCGATCGCATGAAGACCAACGAGATCCGCGAAAAGTACCTGGCGTTCTACGAGTCCAAGGGGCACACCCGCGTCGCCAGCGACGTGCTGGTCCCCACCTGGGACCCCAGCGTGCTGTTCACCCCGGCGGGGATGAACCAGTTCAAGGACCACTTCCTGGGGAAAGTGAAGCTCGAGTACACGCGGGCCACGACCTGCCAAAAATGCCTCCGCACGGGGGACATCGACAACGTCGGCCGGACCCCGCGGCACCACACGTTCTTTGAGATGCTCGGCAACTTCAGCTTCGGCGATTATTTCAAGCGCGACGCGATCCACTGGGCTTGGGAGTTTCTCACGTCGAAGGAGTGGCTCGGCCTGCCGCCGGAGACGCTCACCGTCACGGTCTACAGCGACGACGACGAGGCGGCCGAAATCTGGCACGACGAGATCGGCCTGCCGACGAGCCGCATCAGCCGCGAGGGGGAGGCCGAGAACTTCTGGCCGGCGAGCGCCCCAAGCCTCGGCCCCGACGGCGTCTGCGGACCGTGCAGCGAGATCTACTACACGGCGCCGGCGGGGGCGTCGGGGAAGCGGGCCGAGCCGCTCGAGATCTGGAACCTCGTCTTCACGCAGTTCAATCGCGTTGGGGACCCGCCGGGGAACCTGCGTCCGCTGCCGTCGAAGAACATCGACACCGGCATGGGCCTCGAGCGCACGGCGGCCGTGCTGCAGGGAGTGCCGACCAACTACCACACCGACACGCTGCTGCCGATCGTCGAGGCGGCCGCCGAGGTGTGCGGCCTGAAGTACGACGCCGCCAGTGACAACGGGCGGCGCCTGCGGCGCATCACCGACCACGTGCGCGCCTGCACGTTTGCGGTGCACGAGAACGTCTACCCGGGCGCCAACAAAGAGAAGTACGTCGTCAAGCGGCTGCTGCGACGCGCCGTGCTCGACGGCCACCAGATCGGCCTTCGCGAGCCGTTCTTGTTCCGGCTCGTGCCGAAGGTCGCCGAGATGATGGCGGCCGCGTACCCGGAGCTGGGGGAGACGACGACACGCGTCGCCAGCGTGATCGAGAAGGAAGAGGCGAACTTCTTCGGCACGATCGACGACGGCCTCAGCCGCATCCGCCGCGTGTTCGAAGACCTGCGCCGCGACAACCGCACCGTGGTCGATGGCGCGGTCGCGGCCGACCTCTACCAGACGTTCGGCGTCCCCCCCGAGTTGTTCGAGAGCCTCGCGGCCGACGAACGGTTGGCCTTCGACTGGGACGGGTACCGCCGCGCCATGGAAGGGCACAGCGAGGCCTCGGGCAAGCTCGTGCACACCGTGATGGGCGCCAAGGGCCCGATCGACTCGCTCAAGCAAGCCCTGCAAGCCACCGAGTTCGTCGGCTACGACGCGACCCAGGCCACGGCTAAGGTGGTCGGCGTGGTCACCGGCTCGGCGGCCGCGGGGGACGAGCAGCTCGCCGAGAAACTGACCAAGGGCGCCGAGGCGCGGCTGGTGCTCGACCGGACGCCGTTCTACGGCGAGTCGGGGGGCCAGGTCGGCGACACGGGGGTCATCACCGGCACGGGGTTCCGCTTCGAGGTGACCGACACGCAGAAAGACGGTTCGCTGTTCGTCCACTCGGGGCGTTTGGTCGAAGGAGAGGTCGCCGTTGGAGCAACGGCCAGCGCCGCGGTCGATCTCGATCGCCGCGCCGCCATCCGCCGCGCGCACTCGGCGACACACCTGCTGCACCACGCCCTGCAGAAGACGCTCGGCAGCCACGCGCAGCAGCAGGGGTCAAAGGTCGATGCCGATTGGCTGCGCTTCGACTTCACGAACCTCTCGGCCGTCACGACCGAGCAGATCGCGACGATCGCCTCCGACGTCGAGTCGTACGTCGTCGCCAAGGCGCCGGTGCAGTCGCAGACGCTGCCGCTGGCCGAGGCCCGGCAGCAGGGCGCCATGATGCTGTTCGGCGAGAAGTACCCCGACCCCGTGCGGATGATCTCGATGGGGCCGCTCGCCCCGGAAGCCTTTAGCCGCGAGCTGTGCGGCGGGACGCACCTGACGAACACGGCAGAAGTCGGGACCTTCGAGCTGCTGCACGAAGAAGGGGTCTCGGCGGGGACGCGGCGAATCACGGCCCTCACGGGCAAGCGCGCCGAAGAGAATCGCGCCCAGACCGAGGCGGCCCTCGTCGCCGCGGCGACGGCGCTCGGCGTTCAGCCCGCGATGGTGGTGGAAGCGGTTGGCCGACTCCTCGCGCGTCAACGGGCGCTCAAGAAGAAGGCCTCTGGCGGCGGCTCGGTGCAGCCGACCGAGAAGGCGCAGCTCGCCAAAGGCCCGCTCGCGACGTACGGCGAGCGCCGCGCGGCGCTCGCCGAGGGGGCGCGGCAACTGTCGGTGGCGCCGCTGGCGGTCGCCGAGCGCCTGGCGTCGCTCCGCGCCGAGGTCGAAGCCCTCGAAGCACAGGTCAAGAAGCGAGACGCGGCCGGCGAGCTCTCGGCCGACGTGTTGATCGCCGGCGCCGGCAAGATCGGCGACACGACGGTCGTCGTCGCCGAAGCGCCCGGCGCCGACCCAAGTTCGATGCGGCAACTGATCGACGCGGTGCGCCAGAAGGTCCAGCCCGCGGCGGTGCTGCTCGCGTCGGTCGAGGGGGAGGACAAGGTCACGCTGGTGGCCGGCGTGACCAAGGACCTCGAAGCCCGCGGCGCGAGCGCCGGCAAGTGGATCGGCCCGGTCGCCAAGGAGCTGGGTGGCGGCGGCGGGGGGCGGGCCGACCTGGCCCAGGCGGGGGGAAAGGAACCGGCGAAGCTCGCCGCGGCGCTCGCCAAGGCGCAAGAGACGATCGCCGCCATGCTCGGCGCGTGACGCCGGTGTCGCGCCGTGATCGGAGCGTCGAACCCGACACACGAAACTGCTGGCGCCGCGGCCAAATGCCGCGACGAATTCGTTCGGTTGCGCTTGAAGTGCCGCAGTCGTGCGGCTTAAGTTGGGGTTGGCGGCCGTGCGGTGGGCGACCACGCACGCGACTCTTCTTGATGTGGCATCTCTGAACGACGACTCGCGAGACTGGCCGCGCCCAGCGTGGCCGCCCGACGCGGCACGGCTGCTGCGGCGAAACCCTCTTCTCGTGTCCGGCGTCCCCAATCGTCCCCGGGGAGGCCCCGTTCGAAGGAACGCTTACCATGATCCCCGCTCCTGAGGATCGTTGCCGTGTCGTGGGGCGCGGCCCCAATTGGTTGTTCGTTCACGTCGTGGCGCCGCGGCCTGTTCAGGCGGGCGAGCCGACGCTGGTGGATCAGCTCTGGGACCTGGCGTCGGCGCACTTCGTGTACCGCGTCGTGCTCGAGATGGAAGACGTCCGTCGCGTCGATGCGCGGTTGGCTTCGGAGCTGCACGACCTGCACGACCTGCTCGTCGAGCACGGCGGCGCTCTGCGGCTGTGCGGCCTGAAGGCCGAGCTAGCCGAGCCGGTCCTGGCGGCGGCCCACTGCGAAGGGCTGCACAACCACCCCGACCGCCACGCGGCCGTCGTTGGCGCCCCGCTGGCGGACCACCCGCTGCCGCACTCTCGCCCAGCGAAGAGTCGCCCGGCGGCAGAGCCGACGCCGGTCCGTCACAAGCGCGCCCACCTGAACCAGCTCGGCGTCCTGTCGCATCATACGCGCTGACGCCCTTCCGGAGATCAGGCGAGGTACCGCCCGCGGATCGATCGAAGTTCTTGGACGATCGGCTTCGCCGCGCCCGCGGCGTCGAACAAGCCGCCGTGGGCGTAGCCGTGCGTCGCGGCGTCGCTGAGTTGGCCCCACAGCACGACCTGTACCGAGGTCTTCGCCAGCAACATCGGCAACCGATGCCGCACCCATTCGGCTTGCCACTCGGGGGTCACGACCTCGGGGGTGCTCCCGCCGGCGACGACCGACGACTTGGAGTCGCCCCCCGGTTCGGGCGACGACGAGCTGGGGAGCGTCAGCGTCAGCATCAGCGGTGACTCGAGCCGGACGTTCCACAAATCGACGAGCCGGCTGAGCGACAGCGGGCTGCGCAACGCGGTGGCGTGCGGGTGGTAGCCGATGTTCAGCTCGAGGTCGAAGCCGGCGATCCCCAGGTCGGCGCGCTCCAGCGCATCGGCGAAGTCCATCGGCGTGAGCTCGCTGTCGCGCCGTGCGCGGTACTCGCCCCACGGTTGCTCGACCCCCACGACGACCGGGGTCTGGGGATCGACCTGCCGCACCGCGCTGACGGCGGCTGCGACGATGCGCAGGCGCTGTTCGTCGGTGAGCGAAAGCACGCGGTCGCGATTCACGCGCGACGCGACGTTCCACAGTTGGACGCGCCCCTTGTAGCGCTGCGCCGCCGCGCGGACGTGCCCCACCATCAGCGACGCGAGCGTATCGACGTCCCCTTCCCACAGGTAGGCCCAGTCGGGGAGCCGCCGCTCGTCGAACTCGAGCAGGGGGCCGCCGCAGACCCGCAGGCCTTGCGATCGGGCCCACTCGATCGGGCGGTCGGACTCCGACCAGTCGCGCCGCCCCTCGCTCGGCTCGACGGCGCCCCAGCCGCACGGCGCGGCGATCAGGTTGCACGACTCGCGCAGCAGCGCGGCAGCCTCGCCGGTCGGGCTCTGCCCCGCCATGCGGACCCCCAGGAGGGTCGTTAGCTTGTCGGCGCCTTGCTGCATCCGTAGCGCGAGCGCTTGCTCGGCGTAGACGTCGGCGAGCCGGCAAGCGGCGGCGGACGCGACGCCGATCGCCTGCGTGGCGTAGTCGGCGGCCTCGGCGACGTCGTCCTGGCGCGTTGCGGCGCGGTTAAACAAACGCGAAGCGTCGGCGACCGACGCGCGGAGGTCGCCGGGGGTCACTAGGCCCAGGTTCTCCCAGGCCGCGAGTTGGTCGCGGAGCCGAAAGACCTGGCCCCGCGCCAGCTCGACCTCGAGCAGATACGGGCGCTCACGCTCCATGAGCGTCGATGTCGCCAGCAGCCAGTCCCCCTGGTCGGGGACCGGCCACGGGATCGTGAACGCGCCGGACGTTGTGTCGGACCGTTCGGCGACGATCGTGTCGCCGCTGCGTAGCACGCGTGTGAAGTAGGGCGCCTCGTCGGCTCCCGCTACGTACGCACGCGCGAGACGCTCGTCATCGACGAGCGCCAGGCGGTGGGCGACGAACCGCAGGAGGCCCATGGGGAGCGGACGAGCAACGGGACGCGGGCGTGAAAGGGGGGCGGACGCCCCCCGCGGGCTATCCGGCCCGGGGACTCTCGCCCTACCTTAGTGGCCGACCGCCCCAGCAACAACCGAGTCGTCTCCCCGCTCCGTGCCCGGTTCGCCACTCACGCTGTCGCACGTCCCCGGTCTTGTCGCGAGACGCGGCAAGGTGCGCGACGTTTACGACCTGGGGGACCGCGTCCTGCTGGTCGCGACCGACCGCATCAGCGCGTTCGACTGGGTCCTGCCGACCGCCGTCCCCGACAAGGGGCGGGTCCTCACGCAGCTCAGCCGGTTCTGGTTCGAGTTGCTCGGGCCGCGGGTGGGGATCGGGCACCACCTGCTGACGTGCGACGTCC
Source organism: Lacipirellulaceae bacterium (assembly GCA_051648405.1). Lineage (GTDB taxonomy): Bacteria > Planctomycetota > Planctomycetia > Pirellulales > Lacipirellulaceae > JBOFFC01. Next base: position 26,575 of record JBOFFC010000064.1, on the reverse strand, counting down.
GCCAGATGGGGCTCCCCGTAGGTACCGACCTCGATTCCCTCGACGGCCGGTCGATGCTCTGCCGCAAGGCGCGCGTGGCGCCGTTCGAGTGTGTCGCCCGCGGCTACCTCGCCGGGTCGGGCTGGAACGAGTACCGCGTGGCGAGCGCCGTGTGCGGCGAGCCGCTCCCCGCCGGCCTCGTCGAGAGCGACAAGTTGCCGTGCCCTCTGTTCACCCCCGCCACCAAGGCGGCGGACGGCGAGCACGACGAGAACGTCCCCTTCTCGCGTGTTGTCGCCGACCTGGGCGCCGACCCCGCGGGGCGACTCCGCCAGGCGACGCTCGCACTCTACGTGGCCGGGGCAGACTACGCGGCCGGGCGGGGGGTGATCATCGCCGACACGAAGTTCGAGTTCGGACTCGCGGAAAACACACCCGAGGGGGAGCTGATCCTCATCGACGAGGCGCTCACGCCCGACAGCAGCCGCTTTTGGTCGGCCGCCGAGTACCGGCCGGGGGGGCCGCAAGCCTCGTTCGACAAGCAGTTCGTCCGCGACTGGCTGCTCGGCTCGGGCTGGGACCGCCAGAGCCCGCCACCCGGCTTGCCAACGGACGTCGTCGATCGCACACGCGGCAAGTACATCGACGCCTACGAGCTGCTGACGGGCGAGGCGTTCGCCTGGCGGTGAAGCGCTCGGTTCGTCAGCCGGGGTCGGCCGCGGCAGGGGGCTCCGACGCGCCGGCGGTCGGCGATTCGGCGGGCTTCTCGGCCGGCGGTTCGTCGGCAGCGCCGCGAGGTCGATTGGGGCGTTCCTTCAAGCCGCGCGGTCGGGCGACCCGTTCGCCGTCGGCCTCGAACTCGCGCCAAGTCATCGCGCGGCGCAGCGGTTCGACGCGCAGCACCACCTCGCCGTCCTGAAACACGCGAACCGTGCCGCTCGACGCGCTCACCGCCACGGCGATCGCCCCCGTGGCGCGGCTGATCTGGGCGGCCGCCCAGTGTCGGGCCCCGAGCCCCTTCGAGAGGCTGATGTCCTGCGCCGCGGGCGCCGACAGGTGCTGCGCCGCGGCCATCACCACCCCCCCCGACGAGATCACGAACGCCCCGTCGAGCTGGGCGATCTCCTTGACCCCTTCGCGGACCTTGGCGTCGGAGAGCGTCCGCTCGGCCGCCGTGTACCCCTTCACGGGGTCGAAGCCCATCGGCTTGCAGAATTCGAGCGTCTTGCGGTGGTCGCCGACCACCATTAGCGTCCCGACGGGGGTCCCCTCACGCCCTTCTCGCCCGATATCGACGCACAGATCGACGACAAGCTTCAGTGTCTCGGTCGGGACTTTCCCCTCGAACTGCCGCAGGTCGCGGACGGTGAGCCTCCCGAGGTGCTCCTCGAGGCGGATCAAGCTGACCGAGTCGATCACCCCGGGGTCGAACGAGCTGTAGAGCACGACCATCGAGGCGGTTGATTTGACGAGCTCCTCCTCGACCGCTTCGAGCAGGGCGCCGGTCAGCCGCTCGTAGACCGGGGCGCCGTCCATCCCGAGGAGGATGGTGTCGAAGTCGAGGCTCGGGTCGTCCTCGTGGGCGCCCGCGAGCTGATCCTCGGTGTCGGCGGCGACAATCAGCGTCCGTACGCCGCACGTTTCTTGGAGCCGGACCCAGTCGAGGGGGCGCTCGGCGAGCAGCAAGATCGCGTCGGCGTGGTGCAAGTCGGCCAGCGCAACCGCGGAGTCGCAGAGGGCCTGCAACTGGTTGCCGAACTTGCGAGGGATCGCCATACGCGGCGGTCGGGCGTTAGGCCTCCCCAGGGCCAGCAGCGCGGGGTGGCGTTCCGAAGGGCGAGTCGAGCGCGGGGGCGGGCCGATCGACGGCCGTTCACTCTGCACAGCACGCACTTTAGTAGACCCCCCCGGCGGGAGCAACGTCGCGATCCCCGACAAACGCTGCTGGTCGCGCCGCGACTCAGCGCGACCGCGACCCGGACGACGACCGGCCCGAGGTCCGCGGCGTCCCAAACAGGCCGAGGATGCCGGCCCCCTGCGGGTCGCTGTTACGCATCACGCCGCGCGCGAGACCGTAGTTCCGGTAGAGCGACGCCGTGGGGTCGATCGCCCCGGTCGAGGCGAGGCCCGCCCCGGCAGCGGACGCGTTGTCGTGGGGCTGGAACACCCGCTTGTCGTACACCACCAGGGCGTGCGTCGCGTGACCGAGCGACCCCAGGTGCCACTCCTGGTTCGCGTTCGTGGCCAGCAGGTTGACGAGGTAGTTCAACGTCTTGAGGGTCTGCGGAGAGCGGAGCTGCTTGTCGGGGAGCGAGTACACGAGCCACTCGAGTTGGTGGCCCGTGGTGCGGATCCGCCGCTCGATGTCGTCCTCGTCGCCTGGGCCGTTAAACCACGACGTGCTGAGGCTGCCGTCGCTGTTCTGCTGGCGGAAGCACTGTGTTTGGTACTGACTGACGAACTTGGCGGCTTCGAGGTACTCGCCATCGATCGGTTCGCCGCGGGCCTCGCGGCGCCGGTAGGCGAGGCTCAGTCCGCTCAGACGGTGCGTGCCACCGCAGGCGGCCCCGCGGATCGGCTGGGTCCGTTCTTCGCGGATCAGGCGCGGGATGTCCCACTGTTCGCCCTGCTCGTTGACCCAGCTCGCGCCGCTCTCGAGGTAGTGGCCCAGGCCGATGAGCTTGAACGTTAGCTCCGTCTTCGCATAGCAGGTCCGCTGCTCGCTGCGGATAAGGTCGCGGATCGTGAACTCGCGCCCCTCGACCCGGATCGGGTAGTCGGGGCTCACGTTGCACTGGGCGAGCATCGCCAGGAACTGGCCCGAGTGCCCCTGGACGCCGACGCCCACCCGCACGTCGAGGTCCCCGTCCTTTGTCACGTAGAGCAACTGCTTGCGGGCCGACGGCCGGTTGTAGCAGAGGTGACCGACCGCCGTGATCGGCTTGCCCGCCGGGCCCCCGTCGAGGATCCGGCTGTAGAGCTCGTAGGCGAGCATGCCGTGCATGACCTCCCACGCGTCGTTCTCGACCGTGTTCATCGGCTTGCGGTAGTAGTACGACAGCACCGTGCGGAGCCGCGACCGCAGGTACGTCATGCTCCGTGACAACGGGGCCGCGGGATCTGCCGCAAACGGCAAGACGGGCTGCGCGATCGCGCCACCCGGCTCGGCGGAACGAGACCGCGGGGCTCGCGTGGTGACGTCGGGCTTGCCCATCGGCGCCGAGCGAGCGGGGGGCGCCAAGCGTGCGGGGATCGACGCGGCCGGTGCTTGCGTGGCGGCCGACGGGACACGCTCGAGCGGCTTCGCGCCGGGGACCGCGACAAGCGGCCGAGCCGCGCGGCTCGGCGCCAGGGGCGCCGGCTCAGTCGCCTCGTGGTACGACGAATCGCGGTCGTCCTCCCGCGACGGTTCTTGTTCGGTTTGCGCGTTCGTGTCGGCGGGGCCGAGCCGGACCTCTAGCCGCGGGTCGAAGGCCGACGCCGGGGGGGCCTCGAGGGGATCGATCGAGCCGTCGTGTTCGTCCGGAAGGGGCGTGATCGCCGGATCGGGCTTGAGCCCCCCGCCGGGCGACTGCGCGGCGGGCTCGCGGCGTGCGCGGTCGGCCGGCGCCGGCGTCGCCGACTTCGTCGGCACGTCCGCCATCGGTCCGTTCAGCGACGGCCCCACGAGCGACGGCCCCGTCGCGCCCTTGGGAGCACCGATCGGGCCTCCTTCCGCCTGCACTGGCCGTGTCGCGACGCGCGCCGGACGCGTCGGGGCAGGGGGCGTCGCCCCAACGGTCTTCCCCAGGATCGAGCGCGTTCGGTAGGGGGCCGGTGTCGTTGGTCTGCTTGCTTCCCGCGTGGGCGAGGGAGCGGGCTCCGCCGCCGCGCGCGCCGGTTGCCACGTCAGCGTAGGAGCGCTCGCCGAGCGCGCCGGGGGGCTGAGCTGCAGCGAGTCAAGCGCAGCGTGCGGCACGACGTCGGCGATCGAGATCGGCGCTCCCAGAGGGGATTCGTCGGCTTCGGTGCGCGGCCCGGTGACCAAGTAAAGCGCCGCCAGCAGCAAGCACGCCCCGCGGCGCGCTGCTTCGGTGGTCGGGCAAGGGTGTCGCATCTCGGAGCCGATCCCGTCGGGTGCGTGCGAGCGGGGCGCCAGCGGTGGCGCCATGGGCGCAGAGTCGGCCCGTAGGGGAGGTATCGATCGTAGGGGGTGAGCGAGTCCAGCGAATGCGCTTGGCTGCGGCGCCAGCGGACCGCGGCAACCGAATCGGCCGTTAGAAGAATGGCAACCAGTCGCGCTCGGCCACTCTCGTGGTCGGCGCCGGCTCTTCGCCCTTGGCGAGCGCCAGGTAGGCGGAGACGTCCCCTCCCAGGTCGCGGCCCGTTCGTTTCTTCATCGCCTCGACGCCGACCATCTGCATGGCGGGGTCGTTGTCCTCGAGCACCGTAACGAGCGCCGCGCGGGCCGCGTCGTCGGTGGCGCTCCCCAGGGCGCGGACCGCCGCGACACGCACGTCGAACTCCGAGTCTTCCTGGGCGACCCGCGCCAGTTGCGGCGTCACTTCGGCGCCGGGGCGCTGGCCAAGCAGCTCGCAGCAGGCGACGCGCACGCTGGGATCGGCGTCGTTGAGCCCGGCTAGCAGCGCTTGCCGCGCGAGCGGCGTGTTGAACTTGGCTACCGTCTGGAGGGTCACCTCGCGGAGCAGCGGGTCTTGCTCCTCCTGGAGCGTGCGGACGAGGCCGGTGACGACCTCTTGCTGCTCGGGGGTGTCCTCGCCTGTCGAGCGCGTGGCGAGCGCGCGGATCTCCGCCGCTTGCTTCGCGGGGGTGACCAGCGTCGTGCGGTCCGGCCGGTGCCACGGGTTCAGCCACAGCTTCCCGCCGTGGCAACCCGCCAGCAACGTGGCAAACAGCGCGATCGCAACACAGCCCCCAGCGGGGCGGGCGAAGCGGTAGAGCGATCGGCCGATCATGGGGGAAGTCGCGCGGGGGCGGGACGCATTCTTCCCACGCGGCGCCGCAGGCGTCGCCCGTGGGGGTGCGGGACCGTATCAGAGGCCCTCCCGCGCCGCTACGGCAGATGCGACGGGTCGCGGAACGCGCCTCACACGCTAGCAGGCGCCACGTCGCCGCCGTCGGAACGAGGGGCGGGGTCCCAGCAGGGCGCGAGTCTGCCGGAGTGGATCGGGCGGGGCCGAGGCCCCGAGCTCTCCGGAAGACTGCCGGCACGGACGTGGCCTTGCCCCCTGGCCACGATCCCCGAGAAAGGCCCCGAGAAAGGCCCCGAGAAAGGCCCCCAAATGGGCCCCGCCTGTCGCTCACCTCGTCTGCATGAACTTCCCGCAGCCCGGACACCGCGCGAACCACATCGGCACCGCTTGGCCGCACGAGCAGCGCACGTTGTGCCTGACCACCGACGAGCTGAGCAGGCTACCGCTGCTGCTGGCGTCGTCGTGCAGGGTCTCGTCGAGGACCGACGCGGCCCGCGAAGACGCGGCCGCTTGTTGGTGCCGGACCTCGTCGGCCACGGCGCTGCGGTACGCCTTGTCGGCCTGCTCCGAGGTGAGGTTCTCGGGGACGACCACAACGACCTGCCCGGGGCAGTGAGGGCACAGGCCCTTCTTGCCGGCGTACTTGTCTTTCACCTTGAAGACGTGTCCCTTGGGACACTCGACGCGGATGCCCATTGCAGACGCTCCCTGGTCACGACGCGAGTCAGAAGGCCAGCCCGAACGGGAACGTGCGCCGCGCGGCGCACGCCGCGATCGAGATTCGGGGAGACGCCCATCGACACGCGACGCGCGGCAGCCGCCGAGATTGCAATCACACGAGCCGGGCGCCTCTTCCCGTGCTCTCAACAGCGGCGACTCACCGGTGTGTCGTCGCGGGGATGATCGTGTTCGCTAGGTAGCTCGCGCACGCCCTCGACCGGGGCACGGCGACGATCGCAACAAACCGGGGCAAATCGAAGTGACGAGTCGGGGTGGATCTTGGGAGCCGTTTTGCCCGCCACACCGCACACCCCGGAAAGGGCTGTGGGATTCGACGGCAATCCGGTCTCCGAGCAAGAACCAACACCCAGCAAAGAATAGAAGAAAGTAAAGAAAAGCGGACGCTGGCCGTCGGTCCGAACGCTCTCGACCCGAGTCAGACAGCCCCATTAAGCGCAGGATAGCGACACCCGCTGCACGAAGCAACAAAAGCCGGGCGCATTTCCGTGTCCGGCCTCGGGGCGCCGCCTGCGCTCGGCGACCCGGGGCGTTAAACTGCGTGGGCCGTGACCACCCGCCGCAGCCACCCCGCCCGACGCTCCATGCGTTGTCTAGCCCTATTAATTCTGCGAGGTGGCGGGCGACGTAAGGCGAGCGTGATGCTCGCCTGCGTCGCGTGCGTGTCCCTGTTGTTGCTCAGTGGTTGCCGCGACGAGACGCCCACCGAACGAGCCGAACGCGAGGCGCGGGCCGCCGAAGCCGAGAAGCGGCGTCTGGACGAAGAGGCCAGCGCCGCGCTGGTTCGGTTCGGCGCAGCGCGCGCGGCGCCATCGCCCCTCAAGGGAGGCGTCCTGGCGGTAAAGCCGGGGCACTGGGCCTCGGTCGATCAGCCGGTCGAGGCGGGGCGCGAGCCGTTCGAGGGACAGCTCGCACAGCGCGTGGTCGATCCTTCGGGCACACCCGCCACCGTTGCGGGGACGCGCTACGCCGTCGCCGCGAGCCGCCCGCTGCTGCTCGCCGGCGCGGCGAAGAAGTCGCTCAAGACGCCGCTGCTCGTCCCGGCTGCCCCTCGTGGCTCGGAGAAGCCGCCGCGGCTGCGGCTGACGACCGCGCTGCGTTCGCGGCAGGGGACGCTGGTGTACGACCAGATGACGCCGATCGTTCAACTGGCCGACCATCAGTACTCGATTGTCGTGCTCGCCAGCGACCCGACCCCCTACGGCTACCTCGATTCGCTGCGCGTCGTCGATCCGGGGACGCCGTTCGAGCTCGACATCGAGGCGCTCGGCGGTACGCGCGCGCAGAGAAACTACCGCGTGGTCGGCATCCGAGCGGGCTCGGCGGGTACGTCGGTCGGACTGGCCGAGTCCCCTTTCGAGTGGACATCGATCGCCTACGTCGTGTGGGACCAGGCGAGCCCCGACGCGCTGAACCCAGCCCAGCGGCGCGCGCTGATCGACTGGGTTACCTGGGGGGGGACGCTGCTGGTAAGCGGCCCGGGTTCGCTCGACGCGTTGCGCGGCAGCTTCCTCGAACCGCTGCTCCCCGCGAAGTCGCTCGGGGTTCGGCAGCTCGGCGTCGATGACCTGGCGCCCCTTCGACGCGAATGGGGCGTCGGGGCGAAGCGCGCGAGCGACCCACTGGCGCGCGCGGGGCTGCGGTGGTCGGGGGTCGAGCTGGCGCCCACAAAGAACGCGACGTCGCCTGCCGGGCTTGGCGGCCTTGTGGTCGAGCGCCGCTTCGGGCGCGGCCGCGTCGTGGTGACCGCGATGGGGCTGGCGGAGCCCGGACTCGTGAACTGGCGCGGGGGCTTCGAGAATTTCGTGAACAACGCCCTGCTGCGTCGCCCGCCACGTGCGTTTGGCCTAGTTGCCGGAAGCGACGGAGCGACCATCGCCGCGGCGAACGAAGAGGACCAACGCCCCGTGGCGACGTGGCGCGACGCGAAGCGGCCGCGGTTCGACGCGTCGGCAAACACACCGCTCCGGTTGTTCGTGCGTGACAGCCACGCCCGCAGTGTCGAGCGCTCGCCCTCGGAGTCGGACGACGGCCAGGGATTCAGCAAGGCCGCGCCGGCCCTCGCCCGCGGCGGCTACGCCGCGTGGGACGACGACTCCCCCGTGGCCCGCGCCGCGCGGGACGTGCTGCGCGAGTCGGCGGGGATCGCCACCCCCGGGGCGAGCTTCGTCCTCGGCTGCTTGGTGGCCTACCTGGTGCTGCTCGTGCCGATGAACTGGCTCTTCTTCTACGCTCTGGGGCGGCTCGAGGGGGCGTGGGTCGCGGCGCCGCTGATCGCGGTCCTGGGGGGGATCGCCGTCACGCGCCAGACGCAGCTCGACATCGGCTTCGTCCGATCGCAAGTCGAAGTCGCGGTGCTCGAGACGCAGCCCGACTCGCCGCGTGGCGTGCTCACGCGCTTCACGGCGCTCTACTCGTCGCTGGCGACCACGCACGAGGTCGAGTTCAGCGGCGCATCGGCCGTCGCCGCCCCGTTCGCCCCGCGCCACGCGTCGGAAGCCGAGCCCGGCCCCGCCGTGCGGCCGATCACGCTCACCCTCGAGCGGCAAGAGCGTACGCGCCTGCGCGGGCTGTTCGTCGCGTCGGCATCGACCGAGCTGCTGCGGAGCGAGGAACTGCTCGACGTGGCCGCGATGGCGCCCGAGGGCTCGTCGGGCGTCGGTCGCGTGGTCCTCGGCCGTGCCCCCGACGGGAGCCTGCGGATCGAGAACTACACTCGCTGGAGACTGCAGCACGTGGCCGTCGTCGAGCGGCCCGAGAAAGGCCCGCGAGCCCCGCGCCTCGCTGGTTGCTGGATCGGCGACCTGGGCCCCGGGGCGGTCTCCGCCGTCGCGTTCTTGCCGATCGAAACGACGCCGAGCAAGGTCGGGGGGGTCGTCGCCTTCGCCGCCGAGCGCTCGGCCGATCGGTCGGAGGAAGCCGCGACTCGTACCGAAAACACGCTCGACGGCTCGCTCGACCTCGCCCCCATCGAGTCGCTCGCGCTCGACCCGCGCGAGTTCGAGCGCGGCGAGCGGCGCGTCGTCGCACGGATTGCCGAGTCGCTCGCGGGGATCGACGTCACGCCACGACCGTCGCAGCGCCGCGGCGCCACGCTGCTGGTGGGGCGTCTCTCGGTTCCCCCGCCCCCCGAACCGCTGCGCGACGCCAACACCCCGTTCGACTGACACCCGCCCGCGAGTACCGTTCCCGATGATCGAGGTCCGCAACTTCCGCAAGGAGTACGGCGATTTCGTCGCCGTCGATGACTTGTCGTTAACGATCCCGGCGGGGGAGCTGTTCGGGTTCATCGGCCCCAACGGCGCCGGCAAGAGCACGACGATCCGCTTCCTCGCGACGCTCCTCCGGCCGACCGCGGGGTCGGCGACTGTCAACGGCCACGACGTGGTCGGCGACCCGCTCGCCGTGCGCCGCAGCATCGGCTACATGCCCGACATGTTCGGCGTCTACGACGGCATGCGGGTGTGGGAGTTCCTCGATTTCTTCGCCGTGGCCTACGAAGTGCCGCGGGCCCAGCGGAAGGGGATCATCGGCGACGTCCTCGAGCTCTTGGACCTGACGCACAAGCGCGACGACTACGTCAACGGCCTTTCGCGCGGCATGAAGCAGCGGCTCTGCCTGGCGAAGACGCTGGTCCACGACCCGCCGGTGCTGATCCTCGACGAACCCACGAGCGGCCTCGACCCCCGCGCGCGGCTGGAGGTCAAGGCGCTGCTCAAGGAGCTCCGCGCGATGGGGAAGACGATCCTGATCTCGAGCCACATCCTGTCCGAGCTCGCCGACGTCTGCACGTCGATCGGCATTGTCGAGCGCGGCCGGCTGCTGTTGGGGGGGCCGATCGACAAGGTCTACCGGCGTCTGCGCGGCGTGCGGCAGCTCGAGCTGCGGTTCGCGGGGGACTCGGCCGCCGGCCTGAGCCTCGTCCGCAGCGACCCGCTGACAAAGAACGTCCGCGAAGAGACCCGCACCGCGATCGTCGAGTACGCCGGCGACGACGCGGCCGTGGCCCGCCTGCTGCGCGAGCTCGCGGCCGCGAACGTGGGCCTGGTGTCGCTGGCCGACAAAGAGCCGACGCTCGAGGACGTCTTCATGACGGTGACCAAGGGACTGGTGACGTGAGGCTCGGGCGTCACACGACGATCGCGCCGCCTTCGCGTTCTTCCCACGCCTTGCGCACTTCGCCCAGGCCGTAGACGCACAGTTCGTACTCGGCGCTGAGGCGCTCGAGCAGCTCGGCGGCGGTCGGCGCGCGGGCGTCGTCGGTCGATGGCGTGGACGGGTGCGTCGGGGGAGCGGGGATCTGCGCGGCGATGCGGTAGCTGCGCTTGCCGAGCTCGCGGTAGTCGAGCAGCGCGTCCTTGGCGCCCGTCTTGCGGAGCCGCTCGGCCACTTCGGGGAAGACGCCCGTCCAGAAGAGCGTGAAGTCGCCAATGTGGCGCAGCAGGCGGCGCCGGGCGAGCCCCTCGCGCGACTGCGCCTCGGCGAGCATGTCGGCGACCTGCGTCAGGCGCTCGCCCCGCACGCCGCGGACGCCGTAGACGTCGTCGGCGCGGACGAACCGCCACAGCATGCCGGCGACATAGTCGATGAGCGGCGGGTCGGCGACCCCCAGCTCGGTCATGAACGCCTGCTCGGTGATGCCGGCGAAGAACCGGCGGGCGACGGAGGCTTCGCGCTCGTCTTTAGATCGGTCGTCAAGCATGGGTGGTCGCTCTCCCCTGACGCGTGGCGTGCTTTGACGCCGCGTCGCGCGGGACCGAGACCACCTCGCCAGCGGAAGGGGACGGACCCCGACCGCCGCGCAAGCCGAGGGGCACTGGCCCTCAACGCAACGCGCCGCCGTGGTGTGAATCGACAAGCCGAACCCGACCGGCCTTTAAACCGGGGAGGACCGAACTCGCCACCGCCTGGAACGATATCGGTAGTTTACTTGGCGATCCGTGGCGAGGCCAAAAAATGGCGGGTCGGCGCGGGACGGACCGTGTCGCGCCAGAGAAGCTGGACAAGATTTACAGGATGAAGGGAAGCGGATCGAGGGACGCGCGGCGACGCGCCCGTCATCCTGTCAATCCTGTCTAGCTTCCTTTGAGCGCCGTCAGGAGCTCCGCCACGTAGTCGCCGACCTCCTTCAGGACCTCCTCGCGCGGCCGAGTGGCGGCCTCGGCGACGCGCTTCACGACCGCCGAGCCGACGATCAGGCCGTCGGCCACCGGCGCGAGCAGCCGCACGTGCTCCGGGGTGCTGACGCCGAAGCCGATGCAGATCGGAAGCTTGGTCTGGGTCCGCAGCCAGCCGACGTTGTCGATCAGCTCGGGGGGGAGGGCCGTGCGCTCGCCGGTGATGCCGGCCACCGAGACGTAGTAGACGAAGCCGCTCGAGCTGTCGCAGATCCGCTTCGCCCGTTCACGCGGCGTGACCGGCGTGACGAGTTGCACCAGCGACAACCCCCGCGCCGCGCAGACCTTGGCGAGGGCCGGCGACTCGTCCACCGGCAGGTCGGGGACGATCAGCCCCGCCACGCCGGCGGCGCCCGCCTCGTCGCAGTACTTCTCGACCCCGTGGCGGTAGACGATCGCGTAACTGACCATCGTCACCGCGGGGGCCCCGAGTGTGGGACAAGTCTTGCCGAGCGTCGTTAGGATGTCGGCGAGCTTGATCTTGCGGTTCAGGGCCCGCGTGTACGACGCCTGGATCACCGGCCCGTCGGCGATCGGGTCGCTGTAGGGGACCCCCACCTCGCACAGCGCCGCCCCGCGCCCGACCACCTCGCGCAGCACGGCGCTAGTGAACTCCAGGTCGGGGTCCCCGGCCGTGACGAACGGCATGAGGGCTTTGCGCCCCTCGGCGCGGAGCTTCGTGAACAGGTCGTCGATCGCGGGCATCGGCGGAGCGTCAAACGGGGGGTTGGCGAAGGGTCAAGCGAGCCCCAAAGACTCCCAGGCCGGCGCCACGCTGACAACCCGGGCCCCTCCGCAACGTAAGGGAACCACAGATGAACACGGATGAACGCAGATAGGGAGTTGAGGCGAAGGGCTCCGCGCTTCCTTCATCTGCGTTTATCTGCGTTCATCTGTGGTTCCCTTTACCGTAACCCGCGGACGGCCGGCGTGAACCGCGGGCGGACCCTCGGCTCGGCGGCGAGCGAGGCGAGCGCCTCGTCGATGGCCGCGCGGCCGGTCGCCGTCCCTTCGCCCCGCGGTCGCGCCGAGTCGCTGCGGATCAGCAGCAGGCGTTGGTCGAGCGGGGGGGATGCGGCGGTTGGCTGTCGGCTCTCGGCGGTCGGCTCGAAGGACAGGGTCGTCGGCGACGCGAGGATCGCCGCCGCCGAGGGTTCGGCCTCTGCAACGAAGGGCCCGACGAGGGGTGGAGGGCCATCCGCCGTAACGGGACTGGCGTTCGGTGCGGCCTACGGCAGCCTTCGATGGTGACGTGAACGGCGGCACGCCCCGAGGAGTGTCAGAGTGAGCAGAATCGAGCTGGGCTCGGGAATCGATACCGAACCATTCCCGGCACCGATTCCGTAGTTGGCCCGCCACGTGGCGTACTGGGCCGCCCCGATCGTGCCTCCATCGACGTCGTTCGGCAGCGCGCCGGCCGGCGCGCCCTCGTTGTCTCGCCAGACAGTGTAATCCGCCGCATCGACGTAGCCGTCCTCGTTGTAGTCGCCGGCCAGGAAGACGCTGAGCGTGACGGCGGTTGGCGTGTATTCGACACGCCACTCTGAACCTTGGGCCAGACTCGGGAGCGAGATCGTATCGAAGGCGCCTATCAGGCCGTTGACCGCCGTGACGATGTCAAAGCCGCTCCCCACGCTCGGCAACGGGCCTCCGAGCAGCGAGACCTCGACCGACCCGTTCAGCACGACCAGGTTGGTGTCGGTGATCAGGGTGAGCGAGTCCGACAGACCACCGGCGATTTCGATCTCGATGACGTTATCGTCGCCGAGGAAGATATCCTGGGCCCGCAGCGTGAGCGTGCCGGTCTGGCCCGCGTGGTCGCCCGGCTTGATGAAGCCTTCGCTGATGATGTCGTCGGCATCGACAATCGGTTGGAACGGTGCTCCCGGCGTGTTCGTATTTTTGATGACGCCGCTGCCGGCTAGCGTGCCCGTTGATATAAGTGGAAGGAATTCTCTGATTTGGAAATCCGGACCGCACGGCAATCCTGTGCACTCAGTCGGCCCGGTATCATACCCTCCCATCGAAAAAGTGCTTCCTGCCCCGGCGACAATGGTGCCCGAATTCCGAGCAGGCACGCTTTGTATCAACGATGTGAAGTCGACGCCGTCACCGATGCGGAACATGCCCCGATTCTCTTGGAACTGGTTGGACCTAAGATCCCCCGGCCCACCGGGTCCTACGCCGATATGCGGTCCATTGGGTTCGTCATTGAAAATGTCGGTGAAAGCCGTCGTCCCCGAGAATTCATAAACTGTGTTGCTATCGGTGGTGTCCCCGAAGGCTTCCTCCCCCAGCAGGATTTGCCCGTCCACAGCGCGAAGCGTGCCTAAGCGGCCCACGTATGTCGGTGTTGCGCCAACCGCCGTGACCGAGCTATTCGCACCGATGGCTTCGATGGTCCCAGCGGAGATGGTGTAGTCCCCGCCGCCCAGCCGGAGGGTGGCGCCCCCCTCGGCGCGGAGGACGCCCGTGTTGGTGAGGCCGCCGGTAGACGCCGGGTCGATGATCATCGTCCCCCCCGCGACGTCGGCCAGGATCAGTCCGTTGTTGACGATGGCGATGACATTGAAGCCGACGTTGCCGCTGCCGCGGATGGTGTGGCTGGCTCCGTTAGTGAAGAGCGTGGCGGCGGAGCTAGAGTCGCTAATCCGCGCGTTGGCTCCGTTGAGGAAGACCGTCCCGTTGCCGGCAAGCGTCGCCGCGTCCTGCAGTTCGATGTCGGCCGCCAGCCCGGAGCCCACTACCGTGATCGTGCCGTTGTTGGTGATCGTCCCCTCGACGCCCAGATCGACGTTCACATCGACCAGAATGGCTGCTTCGGTCGTGAGGTTGGAAAGGTTGGTATTGTTGGAAGCGTTTGGCAAAAATATGTCGCCCCCGGTGACCAGGCCGCCGGTGATCGACGCGTTGAGCAGGCGGACCTGCCCGCCGGCAGAAACGATCGTCCCCCCCGTATTGTCGTAGTTCGCCCGCTCTAGCAGCAGGATGCCCCCCCCTTCGGCGCGAATCGTGCCGGTGTTGGTCATCGTGCTCACCGGATCAACGACCAGCGTTTGCCCCGCGACATCGGCTTTGATGAGGCCGTTGTTGACGAGGTTGGTGATCGTATTCGCCCCGATCTGGCCGTTGCCACGAATCGTATGCCCAACGCCGTTTGTCAGCAGCGTTGTACCGCTCGAGCTATCGTTAATCCGGGCGTTCACGCCGTTGAGAAAGACTGTCCCGCTGCCGGTGAACGTTGCCGCCGCTCCTTGTAGTTCGATGTCGCTCGCAGCGCCGGAGCCATCAAGGGTGATCGTGCCGTTGTTGGTGATCGTCCCCTCGACGCCTAGATCGACGTTCACATCGACCAGAATGGCTGCTTCGGTCGTGAGGTTGGCAAGGTTGGTGTTGTTGGAAGCGTCCGGCAAGAAGATATCAGCTCCGGTGACTAGGCCACCGAGTATCGATGCGTTTACCAACTGCACCTGCCCTCCGGCTGAGATGATCGTCCCCCCGGTGTTGTCATAGGTCGCTCCGCTCAGTTGAAGGATGCCCCCCGCCTCGGCGCGGATCGTGCCGGTGTTGGTCATCGTACCGGCTGGATCGACGACCAGCGTCTGGCCCGCGACGTCGCCCCTGATGAGGCCGTTGTTGGCCAGCGCGATCGTGTTGGCGCCAAGCTGCCCGTTACCCCGGATCGTGTGCCCCAAGCCGTTGGTGAAGAGCGTCGCAGCGGAGAGGCTGTCGCTGATGCGGGCGTTTGTGCCGTCGAGGAGAATCGTGCCGCTGCCGGTGACGAGGGTCTCGTTGACGAGCTCCAGGTCGCTAACCGAGCCCGTCCCGTTGACGGTGATCGTGCCTTCGTTGGCGACCGTGTTGAGCAGCTGGAAGTCGGAGTTGCTGGCGATGTTGATTGCGCCGGCGTTGCCCAACGATCCCGCGGCGTTGAAATTGAAGTTATCGCCGTCGCTGACGTTGAGGATTCCGCCCGACAGAACACTGAGGCCGCCAAGCGTGACGTTGCCGTTGAAGTCGGTCGGCGAGGGAGCGCCGACGACGGCGCTAAACAAGGCCGTGTTGGGGAGCCCGTTGTCCCAGTTGCCGGCGTTAAACCAGTTGTCATCGACAGAGCCGGTCCAGTTGGTGACCTGCGCCGTTGCGGGCAGGGCGAGTAGCGCGCCGGCGCCGCAGGCGATGAGAGTGGTGACACCGGATAGCCGCCGGGTCCCTCTACCGAGTGAGACGCGGCGAATGTGGCTGATCATCGATGCAGAATCCTTGGAGGGGCAGCCGGACAACGTGGCTCCGTCCCCACGCAGGCGGGTCCGGGATGAAGACGTTTTAGCTAGCGTACGGGATTCCGCAACATAGTTGCGTGAACTGCCTGAAGCAACCTGAATCAGCGGAAAGTCCATCCGAGATTCGTGCGGGCAAAAGCGGGCGGGTTGCCGGGTTCGCAGCGTAGCGGAGCCCCCGCCGAAGCGCCATCACGGTGTCCACTCTGCTACCCCGCGGGGGCGCGCCGGCTGACGCCTTCGACCCCGGCCACCCGCCGTAGCACCGGCTCAGGCCCAGCGTAGCGGGAACCCAGCCCGGGGCAACGCCGTGGGTGACGAGGCATAAGCCGACATTTCCCATATGGATTGAGCTTGGACCGGGTCAAAGCTCGGAATACCGCCCTTTTTTCAAGCTACCCCTCCTCCGCAACAAGCCGCACCGCCTCCCGCTTGAACGCCTCGTCGTACGTCCGCCGGACCCGCCGGTCATCCTCTTGTTCGTCCATCACTCGGACCTCCTTGGGGGACCATTATCCCGCCCCCGCCGCTGTCCGAAAGTCGTGGGCTATCGCAGTGCTCGTAGAAGAGCAGATACCGGCCGACGATCACCCGTCGGCAGCCGCCGACGCGTCGGTCTCGCTCTCCAATCGCGGGGTGGAGACACAACAGGCGGACCCGGCGGTCCACCTCTTCGACCAAGCGATCTGCCGCATCGACCCTGTCGATTGCGACGTGCTTCCAGATGTCGGCGAGGTCGCGGATCGCCGGACCGGTGAAGATCGGTCGGAGAGTCACGCGCGATCGGCCTTGCGGTGCATCTCGTTGAGAAACGCCTCCTTGTCCCACGGCGTCACGTCGCCTCGCGCGACCGCTTCGCCCGCTTCCTCGAGGCCCTGAAGCATGTACTCGATGTGGGCCGCGTCGGCCTCGGGCGCGGGCGACACCTCGAAGAGCACGTAGACCTTGCTCGTCATCGGATCGCGCAGTTCGACCGACGCGCCGCCCGCTTGCGCGAGCGCCTCGAGTTGTTCGCCGGTGATCGAAACCATGGCTTTCTCCAAAGCTCACCCGTACTGCACGCCCTTCAGGCGGGCGATTTCCATCGCGTCCTTGTCGCCGCGGCCGCTGAGGCAGACCACCACGGCCTGGTCTTTGCGCATCGTCGCGGCCAGCTCCATCGCCTTCGAGACCGCGTGCGCCGTTTCGAGGGCCGGCATGATCCCCTCGGTCGAGGCGCTGGCGTCGAACGCCTTGAGCGCGTCGCCGTCGAGGCAGCTCGTGTAGCGCACGCGGCCCGCGTCCTTCCAATAACTGTGCTCCGGGCCCACCCCCGGGTAGTCGAGTCCCGCCGACATGCTGTGCACGTCGCACGTCTGGCCGTCGTCGTCTTGCATCACGTAGCTGAACGAGCCGTGCAGCACGCCGGGCTGGCCGTAGGTCAGCGGGCTGGCGTGGTCCCCCGGCTTGTCGCTGCGGCCGCCGGCCTCGACTCCGACGAGATCGACCTCGGGGTGATCGACGAACGGGTAGAACATCCCCGCGGCGTTCGAGCCGCCACCGACGCAGGCCACGACCGCGTCGGGGAGCCGGCCGAGCTTCGCTTGGCACTGCACGATCGTCTCGGCGCCGATCACCGACTGGTAGTCGCGCACGATCCGCGGGAAGGGGTGCGGCCCAACGACCGAGCCGAGGATGTAGTGCGTCGTCTCGACGGAGGCCATCCAGTCGCGCATCGCCTCGTTGATGGCGTCGCGCAGGGTCCGCGAGCCGGTGGTCACGGGGCGGACCTCGGCGCCGAGCAGCTTCATCGCGAAGACGTTCGGCGACTGCCGGCGGATGTCTTCTTCCCCCATGTAGACAACGCAGGGGAGCCCGAAGTGCGCGCAGGCCGTGGCGGTGGCGACGCCGTGCTGGCCGGCGCCCGTCTCGGCGATGACGCGCGTCTTCCCCATCCGCATCGCCAGCAGGCACTGGCCGAGCGTGTTGTTGATCTTGTGGGCGCCGGTGTGGTTGGTGTCCTCGCGCTTGTAGTAGATCTGCGCGCCGCCACACCGCTCGCTCAGGCGTCGCGCGTGGTAGAGCGGGCTGGGTCGGCCGACGAAGTCGTCGAGCAGCCGCTTGAGCTCCGTCTGGAACGCCGCGTCGCCGATCGACTTGTCGTACTCGACCTCGAGCTCGTCGAGTGCGCGGACGAGCGTCTCGGGGACGTAGCGCCCGCCGAACTTGCCGAACCGCCCGGCGGCGTCGGGGACGTGGCTCGAAGCGGCGGCGGGGCCAGTCGTGGCGGAAAGGGTCGCGGTGCTCATCGGGATTCCTTGGAGTGAGGCCTTTGATTGTCGCTTGCCATCCGGCGCCCGATCAAGCGCAGGCCCCACTTCGGGCGGACCGGACGGAAGGGAGATGGGGGGATGGGTGGGGATAAAGGGGGGGGTGGCCGCCTCGGGGATCAATCCGCAGCAGGCGGGATCCGTAGAAGCACCAATCACCAAGCACGAATGACCAAGGAACTCTTGGTTGCTGCCCTCTGCCGGCTGCCCACTCTCGAAGACCATCCCCCTTTTATCCCCCTTCATCCCCTCATCTCTTTCCGTTGGCTTCCTGGCGATCCGTTGCGCTCGTGGCGTCCTGGCGGTAAGCTCTCCCGAATGCCCGAGCTCCCCGAAGTCGAGACGATGCGGCGGTCGATTGCCGGGGCGGCCGGGGGGGTGCTCGAGCGGCTCGTGTGGCTCGACTGCCCGCGCAAGCCGATCGTCGCCAAGCCCGGCGAGGCGGCCCTGCGGCGGCGCGTCGAGGGGCGACGGATCGAGTCGGTCGGCAGGCTGGGGAAGCGCGTCACACTGGCGTTCGACTCGGGTGACACGCTGGCGATCGAGCCGCGGATGACCGGCCTCGTGACCCCCGGCGCCGTTACCGAGCACCAGGGCCCCAACCCGCTGTACCTGCGGCTGCGATTCGACGTCACCGGGGGGGCCCTCGATCGGTTCTGGTTTTGGGACCAGCGGGGGCTGGGTCAGGTTCGGCTCTATTCGGCGCAGCAACTCGCGGCGGAGCTCGGTCCCGACAAGCTCGGGCCGGACGGCCTCGCCGTGACGGCCGACGAGTACCGCGAGCGGCTCGGCCGCAGCCGCCGGCCGGTGAAGGTCGCTCTGCTGGACCAGAAGGGGGTCGCCGGGGTGGGGAACATCTACGCCTCGGAGCTGCTGCACGTCGCGGGGGTCCACCCGGCGGCCCGCTGCGACCGCCTAACCGCCAAACAGTGGTCCCGCATCACCGACGCCACGCACGCGGTGCTCGAGGAGGCGGTCCGGCTGGAGGGTTCGAGCCTCGGCGACGGGACTTACCGCAATGCCCTGAACCAGGACGGGGGCTACCAGAACCTGCACCGCGTCTACGACCGGGCCGGCAAGCCGTGCCCGCGTTGTGGCCGTGACGTGCAGCGCATCGTCCAGGCGCAGCGATCGACGTACTTCTGCCCGGGGTGCCAGACGCGTCGCTGAGGCCCGCTCGCGTCCTTGCGCCTTCAGGAAGTCTCACGCAGAGGCGCAAAGGCGCAAAGGACGCGCGAGGCGACGGGGTTGCGTCCATGCGATCGCGCTGAGTGACACGAGCAATACGCTCGCGTGTTCGGGGACCGAGGTCGTCGCGGTTGGCGCCGTTGGTCGCACGCCGCCGTAGTGGTTCGCGAACGGCGTGTAATCGGCGGCCGCGTAGGTGGTCCCCAGCCCGTCACGCCACGCGGTGTAGTCGGCCGCGTTGACGCGGCCGTCGGCGTTGTAATCGCCGCGGATGCCGTAGGTGAACCAGGCGCCGTCGCGGTCGTCGGGGTGCAGCTCGCGATTGACGGTCTGGCAGCAGAAGGGCGCCTCGGGGTTCGCGAAGTCGCCGACGTACATCACGCGCTGGTCGGGGTTGGCGCCGTTCCACGAGGGGTGCCCCAGGCCGATCGCCGCGTGCCCCAGCTCGTGCAGCAGCAGCCCCTCGAGGTCGTTGGTGAACGGGGGCATCGGCGTCAGGTCCTCCGTCCCAATGACGACGTCGATCGTCGCCGCGAGGTTGAACATGATGTCCCCCGCGAGCGGGTCGGGCCCGAAGCCGGGCGGACCGAAGCCGACCGCGCCCACGAAGTTGAACGAGTGCCCCGGCGCCGGCTGGAAGGCGGCGATGCGGATGTCGGGGGTCGTGGCGCCGGCCGAAGTGAGCGGCGCGCCGTTGTCCGTCACCGGCCCGACGAACGTGATGTTCGCGGCGGCCGACCAGGTGGCGAAGGCCCGCGCGACGGCCGCGTCGAACGCCCCCGCGCCGCGCCCCAGCGTCACGTCGATCCGCTGCCGCAGCGCGCCGAGGTTGCTCGTCCCCGCGAAGCCCGTCTCGCCGGGGTGGCTGAACGGGTCGAGCACGAACCCGGGGTCGATCGGCGTGCCGTCGGGGACGAAGCTCCAGGTCACGACCGCCGGTGTCCCCGCGGCCGGGTCGGGGCCCCATTTCGAGCCCAATCCACCGCCGAAACTGACGAACGCCTGCGCCGTCGTGGCCGTCGCCAACGCGGCCAGAGCGGCCCCCAAGAACGTCCCGTGCATCGCGGGCCTCCAAGACGAGAAACAGGCGGCATAACGAGCGAATCGCCCGCAGCGTACCAACCCCCGTCGCGCGAAGCGAGCGTTTTCAGAGCCGCTCGGGCCGGGCACGACGTACTCCCCTCCCCGGGGCGCGCCGGCGTAAGATGGGGCCCTGCGGACCACCTCCTCTCGTCGCGAGACTCACTCATGACCACGCCGCTCAGCACTTGTTTGCGAGCTCCGCTCGACCGTCGCGAGTTCCTCGTCGCCACCGGCGCCGCCGTCGGGCTCGCCGCGCTCCCGGGGGCGGGCAAGGTGTGGGCCAGCCCGGTTGCCACGCCGACTCCGGCCGCCGCGCCCGAGTCGCTCGTGAAGCTGCTCTACGAGTCGCTCTCGCCGGGGCAGCGCGAGGCGGTCTGCTTCGCTTGGGACCACGTCGATGGTGAACGCGGCTTGCTGCGGACGCACGTCTCGAACAACTGGGACATCACGCCGCACACGCTCAACAGCGACTTCTACACGAAGGACCAGCGGGCGCTGGTGCGAACGATCTTCGAGGGGATCTACAGCCCCGAGTGGCACGCGCGGATCGACAAGCAACTGACCGACGACTCGGGGGGCTTCGGCGAGTCGAACAGCCTTGCGATCTTTGGCCAGCCCGGCGGCGCCGGCCTCGGGAGCAAAGAGCCCTTCGAGTTCGTCTTCACCGGGCGGCACATGACGGTCCGTTGCGACGGCAACTCGGCCGAGCACGTCGCCTTCGGCGGGCCGATCTTCTACGGCCACGACGCCGACGGCTTCAACGAACGACCCCACCACCCGGGGAGCGTCTTCTGGCCGCAGGGGGTTGCGGCGAACGAGCTCTACAAGATGCTCGACGGCGAGCAGCAGCACGCGGCGCTGGTGCGCAAGGGCCTGCCGCACGAGTCGCAAGTCCCCTTCCGCGGCGCGGCGCCGAAGAAGCCTTACCAGGGGATCGCCGTCGCCGAGCTGTCGGCCGACCAGCAGCAGCACCTACGCGGCGTGCTCGCCAAGCTGGTCGAGCCGTACCGCGACGCCGACCGCAGCGAAGCCTTGGCGTGCCTCGACAAGCAGTCGCTGGAGGGCCGCACGGGGCTCGCGGCCTGCCACCTGGCGTACTACGCGCAGGAGGACCTCGGTGAGGACGGCGTGTGGGACAACTGGCGCCTGGAGGGCCCGAGCTTCGTCTGGCACTACCGCGGCGCGCCGCACGTCCACGTGTGGGTCAACGTGGCGGACGACGCGGCGGTGGAGCTGAACGCGGCGGGGTGAGGGGTTGGCGGGAGTGTTCGGTGAGCGAGATCACCGACGGAGCGCCGTTTATCGGGGTAACATGGCGAACTCGATCAACCTCCGCGCCCCTTCGCCCGACCACGCCGATGATCCGCTCGATGACTCCCGACGAAACTCCCGCCGTGATGACGTTTGCGGAACGGATCGGGCTTTTTGGACCCGACGAACTCGCCGAGCTTCGCGAGCTGGTCGAGGGGCACGCCGCAGGTAAGCTCGGTCCGAACCACCGCTGGATTGTGGACGAGATCGAGGGAGTTGGCATCGTCGGGCTGGCGTACTTCGCTCAGAGCGCATGACGAGCGGAACTTGGAACCTCTACCTGATCGCGGTGCGCGAGGACCTACGCGGCAGCGGGCGAGGCGGGGCGTTGCTGCGGTACGTTGAGCAGACGCTTGCTTCGCACGGGTCGCGCGTGCTGCTCGTCGAGACGGCGGGCATCGACGAATTCGAAGCGACCCGCGCGTTCTACCGTAAGAACGGCTTCTCCGAAGAGGCTCGCATCCGAGACTTCTACGAGCAGGGAGTCGACAAGGTCGTGTTTTGGAAAGCCCTGAGCTCGTAGCCTCGCGTTGGTGCTCATCGAAGAGCGCAACCCTGAGCCGGGGGCGCGAGCCCTCGGAGTGACTCACCGAGCGGCGCCACTTCGGGGGCTCGCGCCCCCGGCTCAGGTCTTCCGCTACGATGGAGTTGGTTCCGCTTCGCTAACCTTCGCCCCTAGTCTGCCCATGCCAACCCTCCTCGCCCTCTGCCTCCTCCTCCAGCTCAACGCCGGGCGGCCGACCGTCGAGCACACGAAGGACTCGCTCGCGACGGTCCAGCAGCGTGTCGCCGAGGGGGAGGCCGTGCTGGTGGACGTCCGCAGCAAGGAGGAGTGGGACAAGGGGCACGTCGCGGGGGCGGTGCTGCTGCCGGTCGATTCGCTGCGCAAGCACAGCCTCGACCGCGAGAAGCTCGCCGAGACTCTGCCCGACGACAAGCCGCTGTACCTCTACTGCGAGGTCGGCATGCGCTCGAAGGCCGCCGCGGTGATCCTGAAGCGCGAGGGGTACGAGGCTCGCCCGCTGAAGCAGGGCTACCGGGACCTGGTCGCCGCGGGGTTCGAGGACGAGCGGCCGTGAGGGGCAGCTTAACTTTTGCTTCGGGGTCAGCGTGACGCGGCGACTTGCAGCGTGATCCCCTCGTGCGACTGGAGCGACGAGAGGACTTGCGCGAGGTTCGCCGCTCGTGGGTTCCCCGCCGCGCTCAGCATCCGCATCAGGCTCTCGGGCTTCTTATCGACGAGCCGCCCCAGCTCGCGGAACCCGAGCGTGGCGTTGACGTAGTCGCGCAGCAGCACCTTCGCCGTGCCGGTGTCGCCGGCCAGGAAGCACTCCGAAGCTTCGGTGAGCAAGCCGACGCGGAACTCGGCGTCGCGTTTCGCACGCTCGACGACGGTCTGGCGGAAGGGGCGAGTGTTGGGCATCGCTTTAGGACCGGCCTTCGCGTTTCCGTTGCTTGTAGTCTTCCCAGCGGGACTTGGCGACCTCGATGTCGGCGCTCTGACGACGCTTCGTCCCTCCTCCGAGGAGCACGACGAGCGTGTCGCCGTCGCGGCCGAAGTAGACGCGGTAGCCCGGCCCGAAGTCGATCCGCATCTCGCTGACGCCACCCCCGACGGACTTCGAGTCGCCGAGGTTGCCTGCCTCGGCCCGCGCGAGCCGCGTGCGGACCCTCAGCGCCGTTTGCGAGTCGAGATCGTCGAACCAATCCGCGAAGGGGCGACGCGCCTCTTCGTCTTGGTATTCGACGACTTCCTTCATCGAGGGAATCATAACTCATATGTTATGTTGCGGCAAGTCGAATCAGGGTGCCGGCAGCATCCTGATCGGCCTTGCCTAGGTCGCCGAGTTCCGCGAGCCTCAGCGGACGTCGTGTCTTGCGGACCGACCACTAAGGTGCTTCCTGGCAGAGAGCGTTCTCGTGCGGCTTGTCATCTTGTTCGCCGTCCTGGGTGTTTCGGCATTGGGTTGCCGGTCGTTCATCGACGCGCCGACGCAGATGACCGTTGCACCCTCGCCGATCGACACACAACCTCGAGCCGAGGTGACGACGGTCGTTCGTGGGCAGTCGGAGGACGTCGCCGAGTCGCCGAGCGAAGCGCGGATCGACTCGAAGCGGCCGACGATCCTCGACGCCAGCGTCGAGCCCGCGAGCTTCGCCGACGGCGAGCCGCTGTTTGCTCCCCCACCTTGGGGCTACGGGTACGTGGCGCCGGGAGAAGCGACCTGCGCCCCCCCCGACCCGAGCGCGTCGTGCCAGTTCAGCACGCCGCCGGGTGTGTACGCTCCGACAACGCTGCCGACGCCGATGGTGGCGCCGCAGCCGATGATGGTGATCCCTCCGGTGGTCGCGGCGCCCGGGGCGGCGGCGACGGGGCCCGGCTCGTGGAGCGACGTGATCCCCACCGAAGGGGGGGCGATCAGCCCCGAGTTCGGCCTGCCGCGCGAGCCGACCGTCGAGAACCGCCTTCCGAACCCCGTGTACATCCAAACGTCGAACCCCGACGCCGCCTGGGAGGCGATGGCGGGGGCGCTGGCCGCGATCTTCCCGATCCAGTCCGAGCAACGCGCGACGGTCGGACCGGGGGTCGCCACCGAGGGCGCCTTCGAGACGCCGTGGCAGACGGGGGCGACGATCTTCGAGCCGTGGCGCCGCGACTCGGCCGGCGCGTTCAACCGCTGGCAGAGCACGCTGCAAACGATCCGGCGCCGTGCGAAGGTCCGCGTGGTCCCCGTCAACGGGGGCTACGAAGTCGGCGTGCGCGTCGATAAGCAACTCGAGGACCTCGTGCGGCCGGAGCGCGCGACGGCCGGCGCGGCGTCGCTGCGCAACGACGCGTCGCTCCCCACGGACCGGCTGAACCCGCCGAGCACGGTCCTCAGCAGCGATCGCTGGATCGACATCGGCCGCGACGAGCCGCTGGAGCAACGCCTGCTGGGGCGCTTCCGCGAAGCGGTCGCGCAGCAGGGGCAGTAGACGCCCTGTGCATAAGCGGCGTGAAGGCACTTATCCCCCTCCCGCTTCAGGGAGAGGGGCTAGGGGAGGGGGTGAGCCGGGTACCCGCTTCAAGCCACCTCCCCTAACCCCTCCTCCTAAAGGAAGAGGGGGACACGGGTGCGCAGGCGACTTGGGGAATTCTCTCCGCATTCTGCGGTTCGGCGGCCCCGTCGCGCGCACTACTACCGTGTGACGCCGATTGCCCGAACGCCCCGCCACGCTGCGCCGACGATGCTCTCCTCGCTCGATACTGCAACCGACACCGCAACCACCCGTCCGGCGGCGCCCGGCATGGTCGATAGCGGCGTCATGGATACCGACGGCGAGCTGCTGCGGCGGTTCACTCGGCACGGGGAGACCGCGGCGCTGGAAACGCTGCTCGAGCGCCACGGGGCGATGGTGTGGCGTGTTTGCCGTCAGGCACTGCGTCGCCCGCAAGACGCCGAAGACGCCTACCAGGCGACGTTCCTGTTGTTGGTGCGTGGCGCGTCGCGGATCGGGGCCAGCGAGTCGGCCGCCGGCTGGCTCTTCCGCGTGGCGCGTCGCACCAGCCTGCGGGCCCGCAAGCGGCTCGCCGCGCGCCGCGAGGAGGGGCTCGCCGTCGATCCCGCCGCTCCGCCGGAGCGAAAGTTCCCCGACCTGTGGCGTCGCGAGCTCGCCAGCGTGCTGGCCGAGGAGCTCGACCGGCTCCCGGATCGTTATCGAACCCCGCTGGTGATGCGCTACCTCGAAGGCCAGAGCCGCCGCGCGATCGCCGAGGCGACCGACACGACGACCCAGGGGGTGCAGGGGCGCCTGGCGCGCGGCAAGCAGTTGCTGCGGTCGCGGCTGATCCGGCGTGGCGTGACCCTCGCCACGGCGATCGCCGCCGTCACGAGTCGCCAATCCGAAGCGATGGCCGCCACGGCGCCGTCGCACGTTGTTCTCCAGACCGCGTCGAACGCGTCGGCACTCGCCACCGGGGGCGCCCTCTCCGCGTCGGCGGGGGTGGTCGCTCTTCTCCATCAAGGAACCCGAGCCATGCTCGCTACGACACTGGCGAAACCCCTCGCCGTCGCCGCTTGCGGCTTAGCGGCCTTCGCACTGCTGGCAAACGCCGCCGGCCCCACACCGGCCCCTGACGGCCGCGTCGTCGCCGGCGTCCTTGCACCCGATGGCCGCGTCGTCCTCACGGCCGAAGTCGCCGACGAGCCCGCCGACCCCTCGCGCGTGCCGCTCAACTTGGCCGCCACCGACCAAGAGCCGGAAGCGTCAGCGCCCAGAGCCGACGCCGCGCTCGACAGCGCCTCCGAATGGCGCCCCGGTGACGAGAACTCGATCGAGCGGCTCACGCTGCACCAGCATCGACTGCGAGGGGCGATCGCGGTGCTAGAGTCGATGCCAGATGACGCCTCAATCATGAAGTCGGACGAGGCGGCCCGGCTCGTCGGCGCCTACGAGCGCGTCGTCAATCGGCTGGCGTCGCTGATCGCGCCGGCGGACTACGTCGATTCGGTCCTCGCGTCTGCGCCGGAGGACGCTCTTGCAGAAGCCTCGACGCAACCCGTTGAGGATAGCGAAAGCAAGCCAGCGCCCCCGACCATCGACGAGATCGCTCCGCTGCTGGAGGAAGCCCGCGCGACGATCCGCCGCATGGCGGTGATCGCGAAGCAGGTAAACGCAATGGCCGAGCAGCACGGCAGTAGGAATGATCCGCTGTCGGTCGCGATCTCAGAGTCAACGGGGGAAATGCAAAAGGAGGCGGAAGTTCGCCTCGCGAGAGCATCAGCCGTCATCGCCACCCGTGCGAAGCAGTTCGCGAAGGAAGGCGTAGCTCACGGCGAGAGCACCACGGCCGTCAAGAAGCGTCTTCGGGAGATCCAATCCGATCTGGGACACGCGTCTGCGGAGATTGAGCGACTCAGGACGCTTTCCACTTTGCTCCATGCAAGCGTACTGCATGGGCGTGTCACCGATGGCGCGTCCGAGTTCGACATCGACCTCTTTAACGTCGAGACGCTCAAGACGGAGCCGCCGAAGGTCAGCGAGCGGGAGGTCGAGAATGTCCTCAACTTCCTCATTGATGCACCAGACGGACCCCGGTTAGGTCGCGACGACGCTTCGTGGTGGATGGACCGAGTCCGTCTGGATGGCCCACGAATCAAGTCGCTGAACGAGACGATCTCCAAGAACAGAGATGCGGCCGCCGAGGTTGTCTGGGAGCGATGGCGGGATCACGACCCGGAGAATCGCGACCGCGAGGTGACGATTCTACGAAAGGTCTTGGCGGCCGATCCTGAGATTCAAAGTAAGCGCTGACGCCTTCGCCCCTCCACCATTTGCCCCGGGTCAATGACCCCGGGCTGAACGCCGCGCGAGAACGCCCTACCGCGTCGCGCTCGCGACGCGCAGGCCCAGCGCCTCCACCGGCTGGCCCACCACCGGCGCCTCCGCCGGGGCCACGGGGAACTTCAGCGTGAACGCGGTCCCCTTGCCGACGGTGCTCTCGACCCGCACGCGGCCGCCGTGGTGCTCGACGATCTCCTTGCACGCCGACAGGC
>JBOFFC010000063.1:0-62926 GCA_051648405.1 Lacipirellulaceae bacterium | reverse complement strand
GGGTGAGGGGGAAAGGGTTCACCACACAGAGCACGGAGGACGGAGAGGAACGTGAGCAAGTAGTTCGGGTGCCACTGCTGGCTTGTCCAGCAGTGCGAAGTTGGTACCCGCTTCGCACTGCTGGACAAGCCAGCAGTGGCACCTTGCGAAGCCCGGAGGGGCGGCAGGCGGCCCAGAATGGGCCAAATGCCCGCCGTCGATGACCTTGCGTGGAACTCCTCACCGCGTCGAGCTACGATTTAGGCATGACCACCCAGCTCAACCTCGACGCCGCCGCGCTGTCGGCGGCCCAGCAGATCGCCGCGACCTCGGGGCGGTCGCTGGACGCGGTGGTCTCAGACCTCGTGCTGAAGGGCCTTCGCGTCGAGGCGCCGGCGTGGGCGTCGAAGGTCGAGGTCGTTGAGCGAGACGGTTTCGCTGTCGCGACTCTCGTTCCCGCTGCGCCGCCGATCGACGTCGAAGCGGTCCGGCGAGCGGTTGAGGACCCCGACGCGTGACCGCGCTTCTTGACGCCAACGCACTGCTAGCGCTGGGGTGGTCGCACCACGCGCACCACGCGGCGGTCCTCGACTGGCTGCTCGCCAGAACGGGTTCGCCGTGGGCAACGTGCATCGTCACGCAATCGGCATTCGTGCGGCTGTCGATGAACCCGGTCGTCATCAACGCCACCGTAGCAGCCGCCGACGCACTCGACCTGCTTCGGCGGCTCACGGCGCACGCCGACCACCGGTACCTCGGCACCTGCCAGCCGCTCACCGACCGGGCGTTTGAATCGCTGGCGGCGAACCTACGCGGCTACCGGCAGGTGACGGACACTGCACTGGCTTACCTCGCGCATCACCACGGCGCGCGGGTCGCGACGCTCGACGCGGGGTTTGCTGCGACGGCGACCGGCGTCGTGGATGTTCTGTCGATCAAGAATCGTTGACGCGGCGCGTCGAACGCGTTCGACTACTACAGCGACGGGGGGATCCTGGCGTACGTGGTGCGGAAGCTGCTGGCGGGGTGAGGGATTCACCGCTGAGGGCACGGAGGGAGTGGCGGCGTCCGAAGTGCGACTGGCCGCATGTTAATTTGGGAAACGTGCGCATTTACGGTTGACCGCGATGGCTTGCGGGGTAGGATGCGGCCGCCTTTATAACCGGAGCGGTTGGCCAAGGCGGGCCGCATTCTCGCAACTCCCCTGAATCCGCCAACTGGAGTGAGTCATGAAGCGAAGCGCAATCGTTACGGCGATGGTCCTTTCCTTGGTCGCAGGGCACGCTCACTCGGCCTCGGTGTCGCTGACGTTCGACGACGTCGCCTGCCACAACGGCACGTCTCCCGGGCCGACGAATGTGGGTTGCACCAACGGTCTACCGGTTGGATCGGACTACGGTTCCACCACCGGGCTCACGGTCTTCTTTGTGCCGGGCGCCACTACTGGTCCCGGCCAAACAGCGAGCCAGTTCGGCTCGACGGGTGACTTCGGCGTTGTGGAGCTGGGCAACAGCGCTCCCGGTCCGCTTTCGAGGATCGTCTTCACCCCCACGCCGGGCTACGAGGTGTCGTTGGTGAGTTTCGCCCGTCGACGCGGCACCAGCACCCTCAACAACGCCAACTTCAGCTTGCTGGACCCCCAGGGACTGGCGGCCTTCGCGCTGGACGTGGGCAACAACCCCCTCGAAAAGGTGATCGTTCCCGTGAACAGCGCGTTCTATGCGGGCCCGATCACGTTCCGCTACGGATCGACGGGTGGCGCAACCCGTATCGACGACATCCTGCTCGAAGTGCGAGAGATCCCCGAGCCCGCGACGTGCGCGATGCTGCTGGCGTGCGGCTTGGCCTTCGGGGCTCGCCGCCGCCGTTGAGCGGTGGTTGGTCGGGCCTGCGGCCTGGGTGGCGAACGCCTCTAGACGCCCCGCGGGGGCGACAGACTTGCTGCGGCGTCGGTGCGCGCTGTGCGTCTTCTGTCGCCCCTCCGGGGCTTTCTGTGTTCCGGGCCCGCAACCTGGGGCTCTCGCCCCCGGCTATGCGCTGTCGCCCCTCCGGGGCTACTTCGCGACGGGGTCACGGGACGTCGGCTGATTGTCGCTCCTGGCTGGTCGGCGTACCATCGGAGAGTTGAGAGGTCTTATCTACGTACGTCCGTCTCGCAGGCTCCTGGTGAAGGCCCCTTGATGCAAACCCTCCGCTTCGTGATCGAACGGCACGCCGACGGGTTCGTCGCGTACCCGCTGGGCCTGCGTTGGGTGGTCGTCGGCGAGGGGGACACGCAGGAGGCGGCGCTCGCCGACGCGCAGTCCGCCACGCGCTTCCACCTCGACACCTTTGGTGACCAGGCGCTGCTCGACGAGGCGATGCCCCTCGGCGCGGTCGTTGTCGAGGCGGGCATCGCCGACTGATGGCCAAGTTCCCCATCGACGCCCCGAAGCAGCGAGTGCTCAGGGCGTTCCAGCAGTTGGGCTTCGAGGTCGTCCGCGAGGCGGAGCACCTCGCCCTGCGGCGCGAGAACCCGGACGGTTCGACGACGCCGATGACGATTCCCAACCACCGCACGATCAAGGGCTCGACCCTGCGGACGATCTGCACGCAGGCCGGCATCCCGCGCGACGAATTCCTGCAAGCGTACGACGAGGCTTGAGTGGCTTCGCCTCAGGGCTCGCCACCGCGCGGCGCATCGGGCAACAATGGAGTCAATCACCCGCATCGACACCATGCGCTCGCACCCTCCTCTCTGCCATCTATCCTCTGTCATCTCTCATCTCCCCCCAACATGCTCTCCCCCATCCCCACGCTGTACCGCTTCACCCTCGCCCGCGTCGAGCGGCTGATGGCCGACGTGCCGCAGGAGGAGATGCTGCATCAGCCCGCGGGGGTTGGGAACCCGCCGGCTTGGCTGCTGGGGCACATGGCGATCGCTACGGACTACGCGCTCGGCCTCTTGGGCAAACCGAACCGCTTGCCGGCCGACTGGCACAAGCGGTTCGGCCCGAAGAGCCCCCCCCTCACGGATGACGGTCAGACGCCGACCAAGGACGAGCTGCTGCTAGCACTGCGCGAAGGCTACGCGGCGGTGCTCGACGCCCTCCCGGAGGCCGACCCGGCGGCGATGGCCGCGCCGAACCCGCTGCCGTTCCCGTTCCTGCAAGAGACGCTCCCGACGGCGGGCGACCTGCTCGGCCATCTACTAACGACGCACGCCGCCGAGCACGTCGGGCACCTGTCGAGCTGGCGCAGGCAGACTGGCCGCCCGCCGCTGTTTTAAGGAAGCTAACCGCCAAGACGCCACGAGCGCCAAGGACGCGGCGAATAAGACGTGTCGTGGCGTCGTTGGCGCTCTTGGCGTCGTGGCGGTTCCCGTCTCCGTCAAGCGCGCGAGGCGATGATCGCGTCGAGCTCGCTCTTCAGCCGCGGCAGGATTTGGTCGTAGGGGAACTGCCCCAACGCTTCTTCGCCGCGTTTGAGGTTCACGAAGTTCGGGCCGCACCACAGGCCGAGGTCGGCGTCGTCGGTCTCGCCGGGGCCGTTCACGCGGCAGCCCATGACGGCGATCGTGATCGCGTGGTCCCGCGCGTAGCCGGTCATCTCCTTGACCTGCTGCGCGAGCTCGACGAACGCCTGGTTCTCGACGCGGCTGCAACTGGGGCAACTGATGATGTTCATCGTGGGGAGGCCGTAGTCGACGACGCTCCGCACTCGGCCCGCGGCGATGTCGGAAAGGATCTGCCGGCCGGCCTCGATCTCCTCGGGCTTGCGGTCGTTGGGGACCGTGAGCGACACGCGGATCGTGTCGCCGATCCCCTGCGACACGAGCTGCTCGAAGGCGATCCGCGTCTTGATCACCCCGTCGGGGGGGAGCCCCGCCTCGGTCACTCCCAGGTGGAGCGGCACGTCGGGCCGCGCCGCGGCGAAGCGGCGGTTGACCTCGATCACCTTCTTGGGGTCGGAGTCCTTGAGCGACACCACGTAGCGGTTGTAGCCGAGCTCGTCGAGCAGCGCGCAGTGCTCGAGCGCCGACTCGAGCATCGGCGAGAGGCTGTCCGTGGGGTCAAAGGCGGCCTTCTTGGCGGGATCGACGCTGCCGCAATTGACGCCGACGCGTATCGCCACGTCGTTGGCCTTCGCGACGTCGACTAGGTAGGCGACCTTCTCCTGCCACGGCTTCTCGCGCTCGTGGTGGTAGAGGTGCCCCGGGTTGTAGCGGACCTTGTCGACGTGCGGCGCGACGAGCTCCGCGAGGCGGTAGTTCTCTTGCAGGTCGACCGACAGGTTCGCGGTGGTCTGCTTGCGGACCTCGGCGAGCGCGGCGGCGTCGGCCTTGCTATCGACCGCGATCCGCACGACGTCGGCACCCGCGTCGTGCAGCAGGTTCACCAGCGCGACGGTCGCGTCGACGTCCTGCGTCGAGGTGGCCGTCATGCTCTGCACGGCGATCGGGTACGCGGCGCCGACCGAGATCGACCCGATCCGTACGCTGCGCGTGGGGTTCCGCTTGATCTCGATCATGCGACGGGAAGCTAGACAGGATTACAGGATGAAGAAGAAGCGATTGACAAGATTTTAGGGGGAGAGGTCGCCGGCCGACATCCTGTCGATCGCTTCGTCATCCTAAAATCCTGTCTAGCTTAAAGCCCCGTCCAGAGGGCGGAGCCGACGCGGACGTGGGTGGCGCCTTCGGCGATGGCGGCCTCGAAGTCGCCGGACATCCCCATCGACAGCTCGTCCCAGGGGGCCAGTGCGCCGGCGGCGCGGACCAGTGCGCCGGCGGCGCGGACCAGTGCGCCGGGGGCGGGGCCGACCTCGACGAACAGCGCGCGACAAGCGGCGAACGCGCCCCGGGCGGCGGGCACTCCCCCTTCCAGGGGCGCCATGGTCATCAGGCCCCGGGCCGCGACGTGCGGGAAGTCGGCGAGCCGGGGGGCAAGCTCACGCAGCTCGTCGGCGGCGAAGCCGTGTTTGGACGCCTCGCCCGAGGCGTGCAGCTCGAGCAGCACGTTCGTGCGCCTGCCGAGCGCGGCGGAGGCGTCGTTGATCGCCCGCAGCAGCCGCTCGCTATCGACACTGTCGATCGAAGTGACGAGCGGCACGGTCCGCGCGACCTTGTTGCGCTGGAGCGAACCGATCAGCCGCCACTCGATGCCGAGGCCCGCGAGCTCGGGCGCCGCGGCTTTCTCCCACAGCGCCTGGGGCCGAGCCTCGCCGAGCGTGGTGCAGCCGGCCTCGACCAGCAGCCGCGTCGTCGCCGCATCGACGTACTTCGAAACGCCGACGAGCGTCACCGCATCGGCGGGCCGGCCGCTCGCGACGGCGGCCGCAGCGATCCGCTCGCGGACCCGCGCTAGGTTATCCCGGATCACATCGGCGGGGTTCATTTGCGAGCCTACGGAACCGCCACGACGCCACGAGCGCCGAGGACGCCACGGAAGGAAAGAATGGAACCGCAGGTGAACGCGGATGAACGCAGATCACAGCGGCCCGATCGCTATCGGTTCTTCATCTGCGTCGATCGGGGTTCATCTGCGGCCCGTTCGTCTTGGCGTCCTTGGCGCTCGTGGCGTCGTGGCGGTTCAGCTATTCTCCCCGCACTCGTCGTCGGGTTCGAGTTCGAAGTACTCGTCCACTTCGCCCGACTTCAGAAACCGACCGAGGAACCCTTCGCACGACACGTTGTGCCCCATGAAGGTCCGATTAGCCGGGGCGTCGAGCGATCGGTAGACGAGCCATTGCGACTTGCCCGACTGCACGCGGAACGCCGTGGCGACGTCGGGCGAGACGACCTTGAGCGCCTGGGCGACGGTCAGTTGGCGCCAGGTCCGCTGCTTAGCGAACCGCGGAACGTCGAGGTCGATCCACAGCGGGGAGGACCCGTTTCTGCCGACGGCCTCGCGCGACAGAACCAGGGCGCCGGAATCCTCGTGGAGCTCGCCGCCGCGGGCCTCGAGCCGCCACTCGGCGAGGCCCAGCGGCATCAGGCCCGCGACCGCTTCGCCGTTGTCGATCAGCACCCCGTCGCGGGTTTCTTTTTCGGCGCGGAAGCCGATCCCCTCGACGAGCGGCAGGCGGCTGATGACCCGGAACGGGGCCGCTTCGCCGCGCGCGGTGAGCAACAGCTCGGTGACCATCGCCGCGCCGTCGCGCTTGGCGAGGAAAAACTGCCGTTCGAGCCGCCCCCCGCCGGCCAGGTCGATCGACAGCTCGAGGTAGTCGCAGTCCTCGTCGCTGTACCAGCACTGCTGTTCCCATTCCCCCGCGGCGGCGAGCGGCTTGCCGGCGAACTCGACGTCGATCGGCCATTCGCCCGAGAAAAGCGGCTTGCCCCCCGAGCGCAGCTCGAACCGCAGCGACTGCTTCTCGTAGGCCACGACGATCCGGGGCGCCTTGTGGCTCCAACCCGCGGCGAGCACGGCGAGGGACGACCACTCGGACTCGACGGAGGCCTCGGGGGGGTCGGCGGTGACCTTCCTCGCTGGCCGGTAGCCCTTGAGCCGCACGGCGGCTGCGGCGAGGTCGGCGTCGTCGGTCGTCAGCGCGAGCGTCCCCTCGAGGCATTCCCGCATCGCGGTCGGTTCGCCATCAGCGCCGAGCGCCGGGCGACCGTGGCGGTCCCCCAGCCGCAGCGATTGCCGCAGGGCCCACTCGAACTGGTTGTGGGCGTCGCTGTTCCACGGCCCGCGGCTCCCCTTTGCCGCCGGGGCGAGCTTCGCACAGCGGGTCCAGCAGCCGACCAGCAGCGGCCAGACGGCGAGCAGCGTCGCGGGGGGGAGCCCCTCGCCATCGGTCGATCGGAGCAGACCGGCGGAGAGCTTTTCGCGCGACGTGACGGCGAGCTCCTCGAACGGCCGGAGTTCGGGGGCGACCCGCGCGAGCACCAGCGGCAGCTCGCCGGCGAGCAGTTGCTCGACCAGCGACTGCTCGGCCGGGGGTTCCTCACCGACGGGTAGCCGCGCCGCATCGACGGTGAGGGTGTGGAGCACTTCGGCGAGCCCCCACCAGCCCTTCGCGTCGCACCCGGCCGCGAGCCTTGGCAGGGCGTGCCCCCAGGCGACCGCTTCGAGGGCGAGTCGCACGCTGGGGGCGCGCTTCGGCGCCTCGGCGACCCACGCGGCGGCCTCGAGCGCCGCGTCCGACGGGGCCCGCTTGAGCGACCCCTCGAGCCCGTCGAGCCACGCCCGCCACGGGGCGAGCGATTGGCCCGAGCCCCAGGCGAGCGTCGCCTTCTTGCCGGCGAGCGGCAGGCAGTCGGCGGCCCGCTCGGCGAGGAGCTTCGACCAGGCCGGCCACGCGCCCGCCGCCCCGTCTTGCTTCCAGGCCTCGCGGAGGTCGGCCGGTGCGCTCGCCCGCCAGAGCGCCTTCGCCGCGAGCGACGCCAACGCGCCGTCGAGGTGTTTGGTGGCGGCGCCGTTCACGGCCGGACCTTTCGCCAGGGTCGTCACGGGGGTCTTCACGGGGCGGTCCTTCGTATCAGAGGTGCGCGTCCGGGCGTGCCGCGAATCGCAACGTGCGTGGTAGACGGAGCGGGGAGCGAGGCGATACCGTAACGGTCGTCGTAGTCGCCTCGGCGCCCCGCACGCAGGAGTCAAGTGCTGTGATCGATCTCCCCTTCAAGTCGCGAGTGTACCGGCGGCGCGGGGGGCGTCCTAGCGCCGCGGCGCTGTGTGCAGCGGGTCTGGCGCTGGTGGCGGTAACGTCGCTCGTGGGCGTGTGCGGCGGCGCCGCCGTCGAGCCCGCCCGCCCCAACGCGGCACGCCCCGAGCCCCCCGCGACGGCAAAGCGCCTCGCCCCTGCCAGCTCGGTGTGGGTCGATGCGGCGGCAAAGCGGGTGTACGTCGGCGGCGAGGTGACGCTCCGCGAAGGGGTGCTCGAAATGTTCGCCTGCCCCAAGGGGACCAAGGAGCACGAGTCGGTGGTGGCGGTCGATTCGCCCGCGTTCCTGGTGCATACGGCGCTGCTAGCGATCGGCGCCGAGCCAGGTGCCCCCGTGCGGTTCGACCCCAAGTACGAGCCCCCGCGCGGCGCGGAAATCAACATCCGCGTCGAATGGTTCGACGCCGCCGGTGACAAGCAATCGAGCCGCGCGCAAGACTGGGTCCGCGACCTCCGCACGAAGCGGCCGATGGACTTGCCGTTCGTGTTCGCCGGCAGCGGCTTCTGGACCGACCCCGACAGCGGCGAGCAGCGCTACCTGGCCGAGTCGGGGGACTTGGTGTGCGTGTCGAACTTCGCGTCGGCGACCCTCGACGTCCCGGCCGCGAGCACGCAGAGCAACGCCGAGCTGTTGTTCGAGCCCTTCACCGAGCGCGTCCCAGAGCGGGGGACCCCGGTGATGCTGGTGATGTCGGTCGGCGACGCGGCCGCGGTCCGGCCGGTCAGCAACACGACGACGTCGCAGTCGCCCCCCGACGCGACGTTCCGCGCGGCGCTCGACGCGCTGCGCGGGGCGAACGAATCGGAGGGGTCGAGCGACGCGCTGCGAGCCGCGTGGAATCGCGTCGCCGCGGCGAGCATCGCGGAGCTGCCGCTCGCGGTCCGCGCGCTAAGTGGCGCGGCGCCGACGGCGGAGAACTGGCTCCGCAGCGCGATCGACGCGGGCGCCGAGCGCCTCGGGTCGAAGCTGCCGACGGCGCCGCTCGCAGCGATCGTCGCCGACTCCAACGAGTCGCCGCGGGCCCGGCGTACGGCGTTCGAGTGGCTCGTCGAAGCCGACCCCGCACGCCGCCTGCCGCTGCTCGAACAGATGATCAACGACCCGAGCCTCGAGCTCCGCTACGACGCCGTCGGGCTGCTGCTCGAACAGGCCGGCGCGGCCGAGGGGGAGGGGGCGAAGAGGCTCTACGAGCGGGCCCTCGCCGCCGCGCGGTCGCTCGACCAGATTGAAGCGGCGGAAGCGGGGCTGAAGAAGCAGGGCGTCGAAGTGAACCTCGCCGAGCGCCTCGGGGTGGTCAGCGCGTGGAGCTTGATCGGCCCGTTCGAGAACCGTGAGGGGGTCGGCTTCGACGCCGTCTATCCCCCCGAGCACGACATCGACACCGCGCTCACGCACCCCGGCAAGCCGGGCGAGCCGAAGGCCGAGACGGTCGCCTGGAAGGCGTACACGACGTCCGACCGGCTCGGCGAGGTCGACGTCAACACGGCCGTCGGGCCGTTCAAGGGGGCGGTCGCCTACGCGCTCGCCTCCGTGAAGAGCGACGCCGAACGCAACGTCGAGGTCCGCTACACGTCGCGCGCCGCGACCAAGGTGTGGGTCAACGGCGAGCTGGTGGCGACCAACCAGATCTACCACGACGGCTCGGAGTTCGATCAGTATCGCGCGGCGGCTAGGCTCGTGGCGGGGGAGAACACGATCCTCGTCAAGGTCTGTCAGAACGAGCAGACCGAACCGTGGGCCCAGGTGTGGCAGTTCGCGCTCCGCGTGTCCGACCGGCTCGGTGGGCGCATCGAAGGGATCACTCAGGTCAGTCCATGAACCACATGCTCGCCGTTTGCGGCCTCGCCGCGGCCATCGGTCTCCACTCCCAAGCCGCGGCGCAGTCGCCGGACGATTGGGGTGCGTTTCGCGGCGCCGCGGGGTCGTCGATCGGGCAATCGGGTCCGCTGCCGACGTCGTGGTCGGTCGCCGACGGGACCAACGTCGAGTGGTCGGTCGATCTTCCCGGCCGCGGCGTCTCGGGGCCAATCGTCGTCGGCGACAAGGTCTTTATCACCTCGTCCGACGCGCCGCAGCGCGAGCGGCTGTACGTCGCCGCGTACGACGCGGGGTCGGGCGCACCGCTCTGGAAGCGGCGCTTCTGGGCGACGGGCCGCACGGTCTGCCACCCGACGAGCGAGAACGCCGCGCCCACCCCCGCGAGCGACGGCGGGCGGGTGTTCGCCCTGTTCGCCTCGGCGGACGTCGTCGCGCTCGACTTCGAGGGGAACGTCGTCTGGTTCCGCGGCCTGGCGCTCGATCACCCCGGACTGGGCAACGACATCGGCATGGCGTCGTCCCCAATCGTTGTCGGCGACGCGGTGATCTGCCAGCTCGAGTGCCAGGGGAATTCTTGCGTAGTCGCCCTCGACCGCAAGACCGGCAAGACGCTGTGGGAGAAGCCGCGGCCGAAGGGCTCGAACTGGGCGACGCCCCTGGCCTGGAACGCGCCGGGCGCGGGCGCCGGAGTCTTGTTGCAAGGGGAAGACGGGCTCTCGCTGCTCGACGCCGCGACAGGGGACGAGCGTTGGAAGCGGCCGGGCGACTGCGCGGGGATCGCCTCGGCGACGCTCGGCGAGTCGGCGCTGTTCCTGCCACTCGACGGCCTGACGGCGATCGCGCGCGACCGGGTCGCCGTCGCCGACGCCGCCGAGCCCCCGCTGTGGAAGTCGAGCAAGCTCGGTCCCGGCTCCCCCAGCCCGATCGCGTGGCGCGACGTCGTCCTCACGATCAATCGCAGCGGCGTGCTGGTGGCGGGGGACGCCGCGACCGGCGAGGTCCGCTGGCGACGCCGACTCGGCGGCCAGTTTTGGGCGACCCCGGTGGTCGCCGAGACGCGGCTTTACGCGGTGAACTCCGACGGCGTCGGCTACGTCGTCGATCTGGCGGACGAAGGGAAGCTCGTGGGTGAGTTCCCGTTCGGCGAGGAGGTCCTCGGTTCGCCTGCCGTGTCGGGGGCCGCCCTGTTCGTCCGCGGTCGCACGAAACTGTGGAAGGTCGCTGCGGTCCGACAGGCCGCGGCGCCTTCGGCCGGGGCGAAGTAGACTACGGGGCCCTGAACAACGGGGCCCCGCCCCCGCGCCGCAACGCTCGCTACCGATCATGGACGACCCGCTCGAAATCCAGCCCGCCCGCGGACCGGTGCGGGCCCGTGTCCGCCCTCCCGGCTCGAAGAGCCTCACCAACCGCGCGCTGGTTTGTGGCGCCCTTGCGAGGGGGAGCAGCACGCTCACCGGCGCGCTCGACAGCGACGACACGCGGGTGATGATCGACGGCCTGGGGCGGCTTGGGATCGCCGTCGAAGCGTCGGACGGGGGCCGCACGCTGCGTGTCACGGGCGCCGGGGGAAAGGTCCCCGCGAAGCGGGCCGAGCTGTTCCTGGGCAACAGCGGCACGACGGTCCGGTTCCTGACGGCCCTGGTGACGCTCGGCGACGGGGAGTACCGCCTCGACGGCGTCGCGCGGATGCGCGAGCGACCACTGGGGGACCTAGCCGCGGCGCTGCGGTCGCTCGGCGCCGACGTGCGGTGCGAGTCCCACGGCGATTGCCCCCCCGTGGTGGTTCTCGCCAAGGGCCTCGCGGGCGGGACGGCCGAGGTCCGCGGGGACATCTCGAGCCAGTTCCTCAGCGCGCTGCTGATGGCCGCCCCCTGCGCCCAGTCGCCGACGCGCTTGCGTGTCGCGCAGGAGCTCGTCAGCAAGCCTTACGTCCGTATGACGCTGCGGTTGATGGCCGACTTCGGCGTCGAGGTCGCGGCGCCGGAGGACCTGTCGTCGTTCCTCACGCAGCCGACCGCTTACACCGCGATCGACTACGCGATCGAGCCCGACGCCTCGGCCGCGAGCTACTACTGGGCCGCCGCGGCGATCACGGGGGGCGAAGTGACGGTCGAGGGGCTGTCGCGCGACGCCCTGCAAGGGGACGTCGCGTTCGTCGATTGCCTGGAGGCGATGGGCTGCCACGCGACTTGGAACACCGGGAGTGTGACCGTCGCCGGACCCCGGCCCGGCTCGGGGGGGCTGCGTGGCGCCCGGCTCGACATGAACGCGATCAGCGACACCGTTCAGACGCTCGCCGCCGTGGCGCTGTTCGCCGAGGGGCCCACGGAGGTGACCGGCGTCGCCCACAACCGCCACAAAGAGACGGACCGCATCCGCGACTTGGCGACCGAGCTGCGCAGGCTCGGCGCTGTGGTCGAAGAGCGTGAAGACGGGCTACGGATCGAGCCCCGCCCGATCACCCCCTGCGTCGTGCAGACGTACGACGATCACCGCATGGCGATGAGCCTCGCGCTCGTGGGCCTGCGCGTCCCGGGGATCAAGGTCGCCAACCCCGGTTGCACGGCGAAGACGTACCCCGGCTACTTCGCGGACCTACGCGCGGCGGTCGAGCAAGGGGGCTGTTGAGCCGGGCCCAGTGCAGGGGCCCAGCGCGGCGACAGCTCAGGCCGTTTGCCGTTCGGCGGCGCGAGCCCGGTGCTCTTCGACGGCCTTGAGCAGCTCGTCGGCGCGGGCGATCAGCGCCAGGCCCGACTGGCTCGCCTCGACGGCGTTGCCGGGCTGACAGGCGACGAAGTCGGCCTGGCAGTGCTGACACTGCACGGCTTTCCCCAGGTAGTTGACGCGCACCTGCAACCCTCGGCCGCAGGCCGGGCAGTTCTGCCGATAGAAGAGCGAGCTGGCCATCGTGACGCCTCCGGTGCGAAGCCTGAGTGGGTCCCACGCAGGGGCCCTTATGATACGCGAGTCGCCGAACTTGGTCCAAGAAAACAGCCGGCTGAGAGCCGGCGGACCGCCACGGTTCGGGGTATCTGGGTGGTTTGTGTCGATTCTGGCGAAGCAAGAGCTTGGGTAGACGGGGCCGCAACTCGCCGGGCCGGGCAGCCGGGGTTACGATGAACCCGCGGCGGTGCGCGTTCCCGAGCCTGGGCAGAATCCAGTCACCCCGGGGGTGCTCCTAAGCCGCAAGATCGCCGTGGCGGCCCGGCTGGCGCCGGACAGCCACTCCCGCTCCCGCGCCCGCTGCCTCGAAGGCGACCCATGGGCAATCGGCTGTACACCGGCGGCGTCGTGCTGCTGTGGCTGGCGTCGATGACGTGGCTCGTTTCGGCGCGGATCCTGCCGCCGTTCTTTGAAGGCGAGCCCCCGGTGTCGGGGCTAGCGCGTCAGGACGATCCGGTCGCTTGGGGGATCCGCGTCGATGGCGCCCCGTGCGGCTTGGCCGTACTGCAGGCGGTCGATGGGGGGATGGGGACCAAGGAGGTCCACAGTTGGCTCACGCTCACGCGCGTGCCACGGCCCAAGGGGGCGCCTTCGTGGCTCGCGGGGATGCTCGACACGCTGCGCACACTATCGCTCACGATACGGACGCGCACGGCGTTCGATCCGCTCGGCCGCTTGACGTCGTTTCACACCGACATCGGGCTGAACGACCTCGAGAGCCACGTCTACATCCACGGCCGCGTCGAGAAGGACACGGTCCGTTTACGCCTGCGCACGGGGACCTACTCCAAGGAGATCGAGCAGCCGTGGCCGGCCGACGCCCGCCTGGCGAACGAGCTCACCCCCGAGTCGAAGTTGCTGGGGGTCTTCCCGGGTCAGCGATGGCGGAAGGAGGTCTACAGCCCGTTCGGATCGCCGACGAATCCGCTGGAGATGATCGAGGCGCACGTTGTGGACGAGCTGCGGATCACGCACGAGAAAAAGCAGGTCCTTGTCAAGAAGATCGAGTACCGCGCGGTCGAGCCGACCGGCAAGGCGGCCGGCAAGCGCCTGCGAGGGACGCTCTACGTGGCCGACGACGGCCGCGTGATTCGCCAGGAGGTCTTCCTGTTGGGGAGCAAACTGGAGTTCGAGCGCCTCAGCGATCGGATGTCCGAGAAGGTCGCCGACGAGCGACTGGACCTCAACCGCTACGCATCGACGCGCGTCCCCGAGTGGTCCCCCGGGTCGGTCCCCGAGCAGGCGACATCCCGCGCGGCGACGGACGCCTCTTCCGTTCTCCCCAGCTCTCGTCCCCCCGGCGCGCCGGAATGATTCGCTTTCGGGGAGTCTCGCGGAGCTACGGCCAGAACGTGGCGGTCAAGCGGTTGGACCTCGAGGTCCGACCCGGCGAGTTGTTCGCGCTGCTGGGGCACAACGGCGCCGGAAAAACGACGACCATCAAGATGATGGTCGGCCTGTTGCGACCCGGCGGCGGCACGGTCGAGATCGACGGCTGCGACGTGGCGGCCGACCCCCTCGCCGCTTCGCAGCGCGTGGGGTACGTCCCCGACCAGCCTTACCTTTACGAGAAACTGTCGGGCCGCGAGTTCCTCGAGTTCGTCGCGCAGATGCACGGCCTCGACGCGGCGAAATCGCGCGACGCCATCGCCCGCGAGACCGATCGCTTCGGGCTGACGCGGTTCCTCGACGACCTTTCCGAGAGCTACTCGCACGGCATGAAGCAGCGGACGGTCTTCGCGGCCGCGCTGTTGCACGACCCACGTCTGCTGGTCGTCGACGAGCCGCTGGTCGGTCTCGACCCGCACAGCATCCGCCTTGCCAAGGACCTGTTCCGCGCCCGCGCGCGATCGGGGCGGACGGTGTTCATGTCGACCCACACGCTCGCGGTGGCGGAAGAGAT
Source organism: Lacipirellulaceae bacterium (assembly GCA_051648405.1). Lineage (GTDB taxonomy): Bacteria > Planctomycetota > Planctomycetia > Pirellulales > Lacipirellulaceae > JBOFFC01. The sequence goes on along the minus strand of JBOFFC010000063.1, from coordinate 48,635 downwards.
CGCCGACCGCATCGGCGTGATGAACCGTGGCGAGCTGATCTTCGAGGGGACCATCGACGAGCTGCGCGAGCGGCACGACGCGCAGGGCCAGTCACTGGAGGCGATTTACCTGTCGATGGTGGGTTCCGATGGAGGGCGCGACGCTCCGTCCGCCGCAGCCGAGTGAACCCCGTCGCGTTGAACGACGCTCCCCCACGGGGGGTCGATCTCGGGTCCGGCGCGTCCGCGCTCGGGGCGATCCCCGCGCGGCTCGACGAGTCGGCCGAGGCGCGGCTGTTCTGGCGCATCCGCCGCCAGACGACGATGGCCCAGCTCCGACAACTGCTGGCGACCTCGCGGCTCCGCACGCTGCTGGTCGTCGGTTTGAGCCTGTTCTTTTGGGCGGCGCTGTTCGCGCTGTTCTACTTCGGTTTTTCGCTGCTGGTGAGCAACATCGGCGACGCGTCGTCGATGTACCACACCGAGGCGGTGGAGTTCGTGTTCCACCTGTTCTTCGCGTCGCTCAACGTGATGCTGATCTTTTCCGCGGGGATCATCCTCTACAGCGGCCTGTTCGCCTCGGCCGAAACGCGCTACCTGCTGACGCTCCCCGCGCGCCCCGAGCGGATAGTGCTCTACAAGTTCCAGGAGGCGCTGCTCTTCAGCAGTTGGGGGTTCTTCCTGCTGGCGAGCCCGCTGACGATCTCCTACGGGCTGGTGAGCGGGGCCCCGTGGTACTACTACGTGCTGCTGGCGCCGCTGATCCTGTCGTTCGTGTACATCCCCTGCGGGGTGGGGGCGATCCTCTGCTTGCTGCTGGTCTACCGCTACGCGCACGTCCGCCTAGCGGTCGTGGGGGCGATCGCGGCGGTTGCGGTCGGCGCCGCGGCGCTCGCGGTTTGGGACGTCGTGGCGGCCTCGTCGCGGCGCGAGCTGCTGTTCGACGACGCGTGGTTCCGCGACACGGTGCGGCGGTTCCAGTTCACGCAGAACGAGTGGCTCCCCAGCACCTGGCTCAGCCACGCGCTGATCGAAGCCGCGGAGCCCGTCCCCGAGCTCCCGGGGCCGTTCTTCGAGACCCCCGTGGTGCGCTCGCTGACCGACCTCGGCCTGCTGCTCTCCAACGCGCTGATGGCGCACGTGGTGCTGGTCGCGGTCGCCAAGCGCGCCTACCGCGTGGCGTTCGGCGAGCTCGAGTGCCGACCCCGTCGGCCGCGTCGCGCGGCGGTCGCGCTCGTCGATCGCTTCGCCGGCCTGTTGCTGCGGCCGTTCCCGAGCACGACGCGCCTGATGCTGATCAAGGACTGGCGCCTGCTGCGCCGCGACCCGGTCCAGTGGTCGCAGTTCCTGATCTTCTTCGGGCTGCTGGGGCTCTACTTCCTGAACGTCGATAGTTTCTTCGGGGCGGGTTCGGGGATCACACGCCCCGTGTGGGTCAACATGGTCAGCTTCCTGAACCTCGCCGTCGTGGGGCTCATCCTCTCGACCTTCACGACGCGGTTCATCTACCCGATGATCAGCCTCGAGGGGCGCCGGTTCTGGGTCCTCGGCCTGCTGCCGGTCAAGCGCGCGACGATCGTCTGGAGCAAGTTCCTGTTCGCGGCGCTCGGCTCGTGGGGGCCGTGCGCGCTGTTGATCCTGGCGAGCGACCTCATGCTGCGCGTGCCGGTCGCCGTGATCGCCATCCACCAGTACACGACGGTGCTCCTCTGCTCGGGCCTCGCGGCGCTGGCGGTCGGACTGGGGGCGATGATGCCGAACCTCCGCGAGCCCTCGCCGTCGAAGATCGCCGCCGGGTTCGGCGGCACGCTGAACCTGGTCCTCAGCGCGCTGTACATCGTCGTCGTCGTCGTGCTGACCGCCCTCCCCTGCCACTTCTACCTGATCGCGCAGCAAGGTTCGATCGAGCAGAGCTTCTTCAGCATCGACACCCTCCGGATCTGGCTGATCGCGGGGAACGGTGTGGCGACGGCCCTCGGTGTACTGGCGACGTATCTGCCCTTGCAGAAGGGCATCGACGCCTTCGAGAAGCTCGAGTTCTACTAGCGGGTTAACCGCTCCCCACGCTGCCGGTTGCGCTCCAAAGGGGGTCCTAGCAACACGCAGCGCAACCCCCTTCGATCCTCGCGCCACCCGTCATGACCCCCTCCGCACCAACCGCGACAACGCCCTCCCTGGGGATCGTCCCAGCCGTGGCGCCGTTGCGGGTGGGGGCCGTCAACTACCTGAACTCGAAGCCGCTGATCCACGACTTCGCCCGCCTGGCGCCGGGGCATCGGCTCTCTTGCGACCTTCCGAGCCGGCTCGCCGACGCGATGGCCGCCGGCGCGCTCGACGTAGCGCTCGAGCCGGTCTTCGAGGTCCTCCGGACCCCCGGCCAGCGGCTCGTCTCCGACGCCTGCGTCGCCGCCGATGGGCCCGTGGCGAGCGTGAAGCTCTACTTCCGCACCCCCCCCGACGCCGTCCAGACGATCGCGCTCGACGAGGGCTCGCGGACGAGCGCCGCCCTGGCGCGGGTCCTGTTGTGGCGGCGGTGCGGTTTGCGCCCGGCCACCGAGCCACTCCCCCTGGGGCACGGCCTCGCCGACGTCGGGGCCGACGCGGTCCTCGTCATCGGCGACCGGGCGATGCACCCCCCGGCCCCAGCGCAAGGGGCGCGACTCGTCGCTGAGTGGGACCTCGCCGAGGAGTGGCGGCGCGACACGGGGCTGCCGTTCGTCTTCGCCGCCTGGGCCGCGCGCGAGGGGGTCGAGACGACGGGCCTCGCCCTGGCGCTCGAGCGCTGCCGCGACGCGGGCCTCGCGAACCTCCCCGGGATCGCCGCGCTCGAGGCGCCACGGCTCGGGCTTCGCGTCGATCACGCCGAGCGGTACCTTCGCACCAACCTGCGGTTCGTGCTCGGGCCGCGCGAGCGGGCGGGCCTCGACGCGTTTGCCGCCGAGTGCGTCGCCGCCGGGCTGCTGGCCGCACCCACCGACTTCACGGCAGACCTCACGGCGCCATGACCGCAACCGCGACGATCAACGACCTGCTCGACAAGGCCGCCGAGGGGGGGCGCCTCTCCCCCGAGGAGGGGTTGCGCCTACTCGTCGAGGCGCCGATGGCCTCGCTCGGCCGCGCTGCCAACGACGCCTCGCGGCGGCTGCACCCCGAGCCGTACCGCACCTACAACATCGATCGGAACATCAACTACACGAACTTCTGCACGGCGGTCTGCGACTTCTGCGCGTTCTACCGCAAGCCGAAGTCCCCCGAGGGGTACGTCCTGCCGATCGAGGTGATCCTCGAGAAGATCGCCGAGACGGTCGAGCTCGGCGGCGACCAGGTCCTGCTCCAGGGTGGCCTGCACCCCGACTTCAAGCTCGACTGGTACGAGCGGATGCTGGCGGACATCAAGTCGGCCTTCCCGCAGGTGAACGTCCACGGCTTCAGCCCCCCCGAGGTCCACCACTTCACGAAAGTCAACAAGCTGTCGCTCGAGACGGTGCTGGGGCGCCTGAAGGAAGCGGGCCTCGGGAGCCTCCCCGGCGGGGGGGGCGAGATCCTCGTCGATCGCGTCCGCAAGGAGATCACGCGCGGCAAGGTGCTCACCGACGACTGGCTCGACGTCCACCGCGTGTGGCACCGCCTCGGTGGGCGGAGCACGGCGACGATGATGTTCGGGCACGTCGAGACGCTCGCCGAACGGGTCGAGCACCTCGAACGCCTGCGCGCCCTGCAAGACGAGTCGCTCGGCGCGGGGCACAAGGGCTTCACGGCGTTCATCTGCTGGACGTTCCAGCCCGAGAACACCGAGATGGCCCACATCGAGCCGGCCGGCGCGCACGAGTACCTCCGCACCAATGCTGTGGCGCGTTTGTACCTCGACAACTTCGCGAACCTGCAGTCGAGCTGGGTCACGCAAGGCCTGCAGATCGGCCAACTGGCGCTCGCCATGGGGGCGAACGACATGGGGAGCCTGATGATCGAAGAGAACGTCGTCGCCGAGGCGGGTACGGTTCACTTCCTCACGCTCGACGACATCCGTTCGGCAATCCGTGAGGCAGGTTACGAGCCGCGCCAGCGGAACGTCCACTACGAGCCGGTGGACCCGCAGCTCGAGGCCCGAGGGGTCGAAGCGGCCCGTCGGGCGCCGAAGCTACCCGTGCTGGCCTGAAGCGCCTGCTGGTCGGGCCGCCGGTGAGCTATCCTCGCCATGACGCGCGAGCGCGACCCGCGGCCGAAGGGCCGCCGTGGCCGCGACTCCAGCGCGACCCGCACACGCCGCACGACCGCCATGTCCCTTCCGCTTCCCGCCGCTGTCGCCGAGGGCGCCCCCCCGCGACGCGAGCCGGGGGGAGCGATGATCGAGGCGATCGACCTCCGCAAGGAGTACGAGGACTTCGGCCGCGGGCCGTTCGTCGCGCTCGGCGGCGTCTCGTTCGAGGCCCGCGCCGGCGAGGTCTTCGGCCTCCTGGGCCCCAACGGCGCCGGCAAGACGACCGCCCTCCGCGTCCTGACGACGCTCCTCAAACCGTCGTCCGGCACGGCCCGCGTCAACGGCTTCGACTGCGTGACGCAGGCCGAGCTCGTGCGCAACCAGGTCGGGTTCATCTCGGCAAACACGGCGGTCTACGACCGCATGACCGCCTGGGAGTTCGTCGGCTACTTCGGCCGGCTGCACGGACTGGGGGAAGCGGCGCTGCGCGAGCGGATGGAGTGGCTCTTTACGCGGCTGGGGATGAACGACCTCCGCGAGCGGCTCGGCGCCAAGATGTCGACCGGCATGAAGCAGAAGACGTCGATCGCTCGCGCGCTGGTCCACGACCCCCCGGTGATCGTCTTCGACGAGGCGACCAACGGCCTCGACGCGTTCGCGGCGCGGGCGTCGCTCGACGTCGTGGCCGGCCTCCGCGACGAGGGGAAGTGCATCGTCTTCAGCACGCACATCATGAGCGAGGTCGAACGCCTGTGCGACCGCCTCGCGATCCTGCACCGCGGCCGGATCCTCGAAGCGGGGCCGACCGACGAGCTCCGCGACCGTCACGGCGAACGCGACCTCGCCGAGCTGTTCTTCCGGCTCGTGAGCGACGCCGAGAAGAACGCGGCCGCAGCCCCCGTCGCGACGGAGGCCCCGTAGCACGATGAACTGGCGCAACGTCCGACTGATTTGGTTCCGCGAGATGCGCGACCAGCTCCGCGACCGGCGGACGCTGTTCATGATCGCCGTGCTGCCGCTGCTGATGTACCCGCTGCTGGGGAGCGCGTTCCTGCAGCTCTCGCAGTTCATGAAGGAGCACACGGCGACGGTCGTCGTCCAGGGCGCCGAGCAGCTCGACGGCGTCGAGGGGCTGCCGCCGCTGCTCGACGGCGACCGCTTCGCCCCCGAACTGTTCGACAACCCGCTCGACTCGAAGCGACTCCGCGTCGAGCGCGTCGCGGCCGACGACCCGGCCGCGGCGGCGGGCTCGCTGGGGCTCCGCCAGCGGCTCGCCGACGGCGAGTTCGACGTGGCGGTGTACCTCCGCGCCGGGTTCGCCGATCGCCTCGTCGAGCAGCGCCGCTCGCTGCTCGAAGCCCGGCAGGAGGGCCCCCCGCCGGTCGCTTCGGTGCTCGACCCCCCGCCGAGCCCGCTGGTCATGTCGAACGCGGCCCGCGAGCCCTCGCAGGTCGCGCAGCTGCGCGTCGATCGAATCCTCGCCCGCTGGAACGACCTCGTCGTGCGGCGGAACCTCGAGGCGAGCGGCGTCCCAGACATGGCGACCCGACCGTTCGAGGTGGTCCACGACGACGTCGCCCCCCCCGAGGTCCGCGACGCGATGCTGTGGGCCAAGCTGTTGCCGTTCGTGGTGTTCGTCTGGGCTCTCACCGGCGCGTTCTACCCGGCGATCGACCTGTGCGCCGGCGAGAAAGAACGGGGCACGCTCGAGACGCTCCTCGCGAGTCCCGCGCGGCGCAGCGAGATCGTCGGCGGCAAGCTGCTCACGGTGATGGCGTTCAGCATCTTCACCGCGCTACTGAACCTGGGGAGCCTCGCCTGCACGGCCCGGATGGTGGTCGAGCAGCTTTCGAGCGCCCTGCCCGGCGTTTCGCTGGGGATCGCCCCCCCGACGTGGGGGGCCATGCTGTGGCTCGTCGCGGCGCTGGTGCCGGTGTCGGCCCTGTTCAGCGCGCTGTCGCTGGCCTGCGCGGCCTACGCCCGCAGCACCAAGGAGGGGCAGTACTACTTCATGCCGTTGTTCCTGGGGGCGATGCCGCTGATCCTGATGCCGATGTCGCCGGGGATCGAGCTGAACCTGGGGAACAGCCTCGTGCCGGTGATGGGCCTCGTGCTGTTGTTGCGGACCGCACTGGAAGGAGACGGCGCCAAGGCGCTGGCGTACGTTTTGCCGGTCGTCGGGGTGACGGGGGTCTGCTGCTGGCTCGCCACGAAGTGGGCCGTGTCGCAGTTCAAACAAGAGTCGGTCCTGTTCCGCGACGGCGAGCGGTTCGACCTAGCGGGTTGGCTCCGCGCCGTCTGGCGGCGTCGCGAGGCGACCCCCTCGGCCGGCGCGGCGATGGCCTGCGTCGCCGGGGTGTTCCTGATGCAGTTCGTCGTCCGCCAGGTCCTTACAACGTTCCCGCCAACGAACCCCGGCTTCGGCTACCTGGCCGCGACGTTGGTGGCGTCTCAGGTGCTGTGCATCCTGCTTCCCGCCGCGCTGGTGACGCTGCTGCTCGCCCGCAACTGGCGTCGGACGTTGTTGTTCGAGCACGCCCCGTCACCCCTCACGATCGCGTACGCCGTCGGCCTCGCGATCGCGATGCACCCGGTGGGGCAGGCCCTCTCGGTTTGGGTCCAGGAGCTGTATCCCCTTTCGGACGCGGTCCATGCCGAGCTCGCTGGGCTCTCGAAGCTTGTCGGCGACGACGCCCCGCTGGGGGTGTTGCTGTTGCTGTTCGCCCTCCTTCCGGCCTTCTGCGAGGAAGTCGCCTTCCGGGGGGTGATCCTCGGCGGGCTGCGGAAATCCGTAGGCGACGCCGGCGCCGTGCTCGTTTCGGCGGTCGTGTTTGGGGCCACGCACACGATTTTGCAGCAGTCTCTGACCGCGGCGCCGATCGGTATCGTGTTGGGAGTCCTGGCTTTACGTTCGGGGAGCCTGCCGGCGTGCGTGGCCTTCCACGCCACCTACAACGCCCTCCCGCTGCTTGTGCAGCATTTCCGCGAGCCGCTGTACGGCGCCGCTACGTACCTCCGAATCGACCGACTCGTTTTCGTCGATTTCGGTCCCGAGCAACTTTGCTACGCCCCCATAGTTGGTATCTTGGGTGCCGTGGCGGCGGTGTTCCTGCTGCGTGCGATCGGGCTGGTGAACTGCGGTACTCCGCAGATCGGATTGCCCCGACCGAACGCATCGCGGGCTTAGCGTTCCCCCGATGGGGAGCGCGGCGCGTAGAATGGCAGGGGAGCGTGGCGTCGGACCCCGCAGTGGCGGGTACTCGCCCTTCCCCCAACCGGTCGGTCCCCGCCCGCCAAGCCGGCAGTGCGTTCGAAGTTGTCCGCGGCGGGGCCAAGGCTCCCGCCTGGCGCGACTCCTTCGCCGCACGCCGGGCCGCAGGTGACGCTCCCGGCGTATGCCGTTCGCTCTTAGGAAACCGATGACACTACAGGCTTTACGAGCACGGGTTGTGTTCCCCGTCGCCGCTCCGCCCGTCGAAGACGCGATTGTCGTGATCGATTCGGGGCGCGTGGTGCGGGTTGGTCGCCAGGCCCCTGCGGGGGTCGAGGTCCGTGACTTGGGGGACGTCGTCCTGCTGCCGGGGTTGGTGAACGCCCACTGCCACCTGGAGTTCAGCGGGCTGAAGAAGCCCCTCGGCCGTCACGGGGTGTCCCTCCCGAAATGGATCCGCCAGGTCATCGAGAAGCGCCCCTCGCCCAAGGCGATCGGCAAGGCGATCACCCTCGGCCTCGAGGAGAGCCTCCGCCACGGTGTGACGACGATCGGCGAGATCGCCCGGACCGAGACCGAGGCGTACCGCATCAACGCCCCCGCCCCGCGGCTGGTGTTGTTCCAAGAGTCGATCGGGTTCTCGCAGGCCCGCGTCGGCTCGGCGCTCGCCGCGGCCGAGGGTCGGCTCGTGGAGCTCGAAGCGTTCGCTTACGGCGCTGCCAACGGCCTCTCGATGGCCGAGGCGGCCGACGAGCGGTTCGAAGACGGCGGGTCGCTCGCCGACGCCGACTCGAACGGCGCGCACAACGGCCGCAGCAAAAACGGCAAGTCCGCCTCGCGAAACGGCGCCTCGAAGCCGGCCGGCAAGAACGGCCACAACGGACACAACGGGCACGCGACCGACGTCGATCTGCTCGCCGGGGCGCTCCCCGGACGGGTCCGTGTTGGGGTTAGCCCGCACGCCCCCTACACGGCGTCGCCGCAACTGATCCGCGAGCTGGTGTCGGTCGCGGCTTCGCGGCGCATGCCGGTCGCCCTGCACCTGGCCGAGAGCCCCGAGGAGCTGCTGCTCCTCGCCGAGGGGCGCGGACCGTTCCAAGAGATCCTCGAAGAGCGCGGCATGTGGGACCCGTGGGTCATCGGCCGCGGCTCCAGCCCGCTCGACTACCTGCGGATGCTCACCCGCGCGCCCAAGTCGCTCGTTGTGCACGGAAACTACCTCGACCACGCGGCGCTGGCGATGATGGCCCGGCACGCGGGGGCGATGTCGCTGGTGTACTGCCCGCGGACGCACGCCCACTTCGGCCACGCCCGCTACCCGCTTGCCGAGGCGCTCGCGCTCGGCGTGCCGGTGGCGTTGGGGACCGACAGCCTGGCGTCGAGCCCCGACCTTTCGCTGCTCGCCGAGATGCGCGAGGTGGCCGCACGCCACCCGCACGTCTCGCCCGAGGCGATCCTGCGGATGGGGACCCTCTCGGGGGCCGAGGCGATGGGCCTCGACGACGTTGGTGCGATCCGCCTGGGGGCCCACGCCGACCTCGTGACGGTGCCGCTCCCTTCGAGCGCCAAGGGTCGCCCCGACGAGCTGCTCGCCTCGGTCCTCGCCAGCGACGAGCCGGTCGAGACGGTCTGGGTCGGCGGCGAAGAACTGGCGATGGCGAGCGTCTGACGCTTCCCAACCGCGCAGGGCTCGCTCGCCGCCATCCTTCCACAGTCGTCCGTTCGCCGTGCTCAATTGGCTGTTCGGACGGCGTCCCGTCGGTGAGTTCGACCCCGCGTGGCGGCGCGTGCTCGAGTCGAACGTCTGGCAGTGGTCGTTCCTGTCGCTGGCGCGGCGCGCCACGGTCGAAGCCGTCGTCGCGCGGATGGTCCACGAGCGCCACTGGGAAGGCGCCGGGGGGCTCACCGTCACCGACGAGATGCGCGTCACCGTCTCCGGGGTCGCGGCCCTTCTGACGCTTGGCCTTGACGAGCGCCCCGGCCAGCCCCGCTTCGCGTTCGACCGCCTCAAGACGGTGCTCCTCTACCCGACCGGGTACCGCGAGCCGTACAAGCACGAGCGCACGGGGACGATCCTCGGCGGGATCGTCGGGGGCGAGCAGCCGACCCCCGAGGACGGCACGTTCGGCGAAGGCGCGCAGCGCCTCGGCGAGGCGTGGGGCGGGGGGGTCGTCGTGCTGAGCTGGCGCGACGTGGTCCGCACCGCGCGCTCGCGCGGCCGTGGTGAAAACCTCGTGCTGCACGAGCTGGCCCACCACCTCGACGGGCTCGACGGCCACATGGACGGCCAGCCGACGATGCCCGACCGCGCTTCGCAGCGCGCGTGGCACGGCGTGACCGACGCCGAGTACCACCGCTTGGTAGGCCAGGCGCGGCGGGCCGAGGTGGCGCTGCTCGACCACTACGGGGCGACGAGTCCCGCCGAGTTCTTCGCGGTCGCCACCGAGTGCTTCTTCGAGCAGCCGTGCGAGATGCGCGACGACCACCCCGAACTGTACCGCGTGTTGGGGGCTTTCTATCGACAAGACCCGGCCGTCTGGACCCCCCCTGCCCCGCAGCGCCGCTCGGGCCTGAGTGGTCCGGCGCCCCAGCGTCGTCGCGGCGGGCGTCGCGCGGGGGGCGCCGGGTCGCGCCCGGACTACTCGCACCTCGGCCTGTCGGAAGACGACCGGGCGTTCGCGGAAGGGCTCCGGCTGCTCGAGGAGGGAGAGTTCGAGGCCGCCGCGCGGTCGCTCACCCGCACTCTCGAGGGGCACCCCGAGGACGCCGAGGCCATGGCGCTGCGTGCTGCGGCGCTGCTCGAACTCGGCGACGTCGCCGGCGCCGCGCGCGACGCGGCCCGAGCCGCCGACCTCGACCCCGACGACGTCGAAGCTCGGCTAACGCTCGCCGACGCGCTGCTGGAGCTCGGCGACGCGGCCCACGCCCAGCGGCAGGTGAGGCGCGTGCTCGCGACCACCGCGAATCTCCCCTACGCGTGGTTCCTCGAAGGGCTGCTCGCCGAGCAGGCCGGAGACGCCAAGCGGGCGAAGAAGGCGTACGGGCGTGTCGTGGCGCTCGACCCGTTCGACGCCGAGGCGCACCTGGGGCTGGCCGACGCGCTCGAACGGCTGGGGGACAGCGCGAAGGCGCGGTTTCATCGCGAGCGCGCGAGTCAGCTCGACCCGCTGCTGGAATAGCCAGAGAGGCGACGCCGGTCCTGTTGCCGCAACGCCGACCGCGCCCCGCCGACGTGGTCCGCACCCGGACCTAGCCGTGCGACGTGGCGCCCGTGACAATCGCGGCAGCTCTCCCCGGCGTTACAGCACCGGTGGCCTCTCGTCCGCCGCCGTGACGTCGTTTGTCTTATCCCCCTCCGGGCGACCCCGATGCACACGCCCCGCCTCCTCGTCTTCGCGCTGGTCTCGTTGCTTGCGCGGGGGCCTGCCTCGGCTGACGACGCCAAGTCAACGTGGCAGCGACTCGCCACGCCGGTCGCCGCTGTGCCGCTCGACGCCAACATCCATCCGCTCTACGCGATCGAGAAGGGGGCGTGGGTCTGGGCCGAGGGCGCCGCCGTCGACGAGAAGCTGGTGCTCGAGTTCGAGAACGCGTTCGAGGTCGCGGAGGCGACGGAAGTCGTCGTGCACGTGACGGCTGACCAGCGCTACGAGCTCTCGTTGGACGGGCGCCTGATGTCGATCGGGCCCGATCGTTCGGACGTCAACCACTGGGCGTTCGCCTCGTATCGGCTTCGCTTGCCCCCCGGACCGCATCGGCTGACGGCGACCGTGGCCTGGATCGGCGACGACGCCCCGTGCGCCCAAGCGACGAACCGAGGGGGCTTTCTGTTCGTCGCCGAGGGGCCCCTCGCCAGCCAGCTCAACACGGGCGCCGGCCACTGGCGTGCCCGCCGGGTAGACGGTTGGTCGTTCGCCCCCGGACCACCCCCCGACTTCGCCGGCCGCGAGCAGACCATCGACCGCCGTCGCCAAGGCAAGGGGGGCGACACACCCCTGGCAGTTGTCGCGCCACCACTCGGCGCGAACCACTACGGCCTGATGCGGACCGGCTGGCGGCTTCATCCGTCGCCGCTCCCCGATCAGAAGCTCGAACCGGTAGCGCTGGGGACGGTGCGCGCGGTTGTCGATGGTGATTTCCCCGAGCCGCGTGTGATCCGCGCTCCGCATTGCGAAAGCGGCAGCCGCGACACGTGGGGCCGACTCGCCCGAGGAGAAGCGACGGTCGTCGTCCCGAGCGACTCCGCCGTCACCGTGCTGTTCGACCTCGAGACCTACGCGACCGCTTACCCGCGGATGACGCTCGCGGGGGGCAAGGACGCGTCGGTCCGTGTCGCTTGGGCCGAGTCGCTGTACGAGCTCGGCGCCGACGGCAAGGGCAGCGGGTTCAAGAGGTCGCGCAACGAGGTCCTCAACAAGGAGTTCCGTGGCGTCGCCGACATGTTCGTCTCGAGCGGCGGCGAGCAGAGCTTCCAGACGTGGTGGTGGCGAGCGGGGCGCTACGTGCTGCTCACGGTGAAGACCGCGAGCGAACCACTCACGATCGAGCGGTTCGACGTGTTGCAAACGCGCTACCCTCTCGAAGACGAGGGGATGTTCGCTTCGTCGGACAAGAGCCTCGACCGGACGCACGGCCTGATGGTGCGGGGCATGCAGGCGTGCGCCCACGAGACCTACATGGATTGCCCCTACTACGAGCAGTTGATGTACGTCGGCGACACGCGCGTCGAGCTGCTGACGACCTACGCGATGACCGCCGACACGCGGCTGCCGAGGCGGGCGATCGAGCTCTTCGATTGGTCGATGCAACTGTGGGGGATGGCGGCCGAGCATTACCCCAGCCGCACCCCGCAGTTGTCGCCGACGTTTTCGCTGATCTGGGTCGGCATGGTCCGCGACTACGCCTACTGGCGCGACTACCCGGAGTGGGTCCGCCAGCGCCTGCCGGCGATGCGCGGGACGATCGATCGGTTCCTCACGCGGCTCGAAGCCGACGGCCTTTTGGGCCCGCTCCCCGGTTGGCCGTTCGTCGATTGGGTCGATGGCTGGGGGGATGGCAACCCGCCTGAGGCGAAGCAGGGCAAGTCGAGCATCGTGAACCTGCACTTGGTGCAAGCGCTCCTCAACGCGGCCGACGTGGAAGAGGCGTACGGCGAGCCCGACCTCGCGGTGCGGAACCGCGCCCAGGCGCGGCGGCTCGGCAAGGTGGTCTTCGACCGCTTCTGGGTCCCCGAGCGGCGGCTCCTCGCGGACGACCTTGCCAAGCAGCGGTTCAGCGAGCACGCCCAGTGCCTGGCGATCTTGAGCGGCGTCGTGGCCGATGGCCAGCAGCAGGAGTGCCTGAACGCCATGCTCGCGGCGTCGGACCTTAAGCGTTGCTCGATTTACTTCTCGTTCTACCTGTTCGAGGCGCTCGCGCGACTCGACCGGGGCGAGGAGATCGTCGAGCGCTGGAGTCTGTGGAAGGAGCTCGACGCGCTCGGGCTGAAGACGCCGATCGAGGGCCCCGAGCCAACGCGATCGGACTGCCACGCTTGGGGGAGTCACCCGCTGTTCCACGCCCGCGCGTCGTTGTTCGGGGTGCGGCCGGCGTCGCCCGGCTTCGCGTCGGTGCTGATCGAGCCCCGGCCGGGGGGCCTGGAAGAGATGAGCGTTCGCATGCCGCACCCCAAGGGGACCATTACTGGCGAGCTCCGTTTCGACCCGGCGAGCGGCCACTGCAGCGGCACGATCAGTCTCCCCGATACGGTCGCCGGCGACCTCCGCTACCGCGGCCGCACCGTGCCGCTCAGCGCGGGCCGCGAGACGCAGGTGTCGATCGAGTGAACGCTTGCCAGGGCCACGCGTTGCGGCGCAGTTTGTAGAGCGCTGGCACGTGCAGACCGACCCGCGAGGGTCGGCGTCTACGCGGCGCCCGCGCCGGGGCTCGATGGGCTAGGGATCTCGATCTCGGTCATCAGCAACAGGTCGAGGCAGCTCGCCGCCCCTTCAATGTCGAACACGATGACCGTTCTACCGGTGGGTGACAACGCGACGAAATCGCGGTGAGGTACGTCGAAGACACGCCCGTCCGCCATCCGCATCCTGAAGGGCTGGAACGGGTGGGCCTGCTGGATCTTTCGGAACTGTTCGGTGGTCATCGCAAGGGGCGGGGTTTGAGGCTCCAGAACGCCTCCTGCATTCTACGCAGCTCCGTTACAGATCTGGCGACACGTTCGCCCATCGAATAACGGAAGAGCAGCCGCTGATAGGCGCAGACGACTCGGTTGATCGCCTTCTCTATCTGCGTTCATCCGCGAGCGTCCGCGGCTAATCTTATTCTGCGTCCGCAGTTCAAAACACGCACGAATTCGCCTTCGTGAACTCCACCAGCTCACCCAGCCGCGCGAAGCAGAGGGCGGTCACCGAGTCGGCGGCGCCGTAGTAGATCGCCAGCCGACCCGTCGGCTCGTCGAGCAGCGCCGCGCAGGGGAAGCAGACGTTCGGGACGTGACCGGTCGTTTCGTAGTCCATCTCCGGTGTGAGCAGCGCCTGGTCGGTCCGGAAGAGGACCTTCGACGGCTCGTCGAGGTCCAGCAGCGCGGCGCCCATGCTGTAGACGAAGCCGTTGCAAGTGTCGATCACGCCGTGGTAGATCATCAGCCAGCCGTCGGGCGTCTCGATGGGGATCGGGCCGGCGCCGATCTTGGTGCGCTGCCACCACTGGCCGACGTGCCCCCCGCCGCGACGCATCACCAGGCGGTGACGCCCCCAGTGGACCATGTCGGGGCTGTGACTCAGGTAGATGTCGCCGAAGGGGGTGTGCCCGTCGTCGCTCGGACGGCTCAGCATGACGTAGCTGCCGCCGATCTTGCGCGGGAAGAGCACGCCGTTGCGGTTGAACGGCAGGAAGGCGTTCTCGAGCCGCTCGAACGAGCGGAAGTCGCGCGTCCGGGCGAGGCTGATCGTCGGCCCGTTGTGGCCACCGCACCACGAGATGTAGTACCAGTCCTCGATCTTCACGACGCGCGGGTCGTAGGCGTAGTCCGCGGCGTCGTGCGTGTGGTTGGCGTAGCGGATCGGCTCGCGTTCGATCTGCCAGTCGAGCCCGTCCTCGCTGAAGCCGACGTGCAGCAGCGGGAAGCGGTTGTGCTTCTCGGTCCGGAAGACGCCGGCGTAGCCGTCGCCAAACGGCACGACGGCCGAGTTGTAGATCCCTTGGACCCCCGGCATCGGGTTGCGGCCGAGGACCGGGTTGCCCCGATAGCGCCAGACCGGGGCGTCGTGGCCGGCGGGCTTCTCTTGCCAGGGGAACTTGGTGGTCGCGCCGCGCGACGTCGAGGGGCCGGGGGCTGCGATCGGGGAAGTCATGGGCGGCTCCTGCCGACGGGCGAGCGGGCTGTGCCGCCCCGGTGTGGAAAAGTCCCGGCCGCGAGCGGCCTCGTGGCCCCACGACCGCCGACGGTGTAACCGACGGCGACGCGGAACTCGCTGAGAATAGCCGGAGGCGGGCCCGTGTTCAAGCACTTTACCCGGCGTCGCTCGGGGGGCCGGGGGGCGGCTCCAAGGGCCGGTTCGGAGGGTGGCGTACCAACGAGCCGCGTTGCTAGGCTGCTCGGTCGAGCGTGGCGGCCGGCGCTCCGCGGACTCGGCCGCGGCCCCCTTTTCCTTTCCCTTCTGATCCCACGCCACCCTGCCCGTGCCTGCACCGACGCTACGTCTGAGCGCCTTCGCCGACGAGGCATCGGCGTCGAAGCGGCTCGACGAGCAGCTCGCCGCCGTCTCGGCGATCGGCCTCCGTCAGTACACGATCCGCTTCGTCGATCTCACCGGCGTCGCCGGCGCCGGAGGGGTCAAGAACGTCGTCACGCTCGATGCGGCGGAACTCGCCGCGGTGGCCCGGCGCAACGCCGAGCTGGGCCTCGAGGTCGCGTCGATCGGCTCGCCGATCGGCAAGGTCAAGCTGCTCGACCGCGAAGACGGCTCCGGCAACCGCTACGTCCCCTTCGGCGAGTACCTAACCGGGGACGTCGAGCGGGCATGTCGGGCCGCGGTGGGGCTCGGGACGAAGTTCGTCCGCGGGTTCTCGTTCTACCACCCCAAGGGGGAGTCGCCCGACGCGCACCTGCCGCAGGCGATCGACCAACTCGGGGGGATCGCCGAGGCGTGCGCCGCGCACGGACTGCTGTTCGGCCTCGAGGTCGAGGCGAACCTCGTCGGCCAGTCGGGCCAGTTGCTGCGCGAGGTCCACCGCCAGGTGAACCACCCCGCGCTGGTGCTGGTGTTCGACGCGGCGAATCTGCTCACCCAGGGCTACTCCCCCGACGAAACGTTCGACGAGTACCTGGCGATGAAGGACGGCCTCGGCTGGATTCACGTGAAGGACTACCGGCCGATGTCCGCCGAGGGGCGGGTCGCGCACGTCGATGAAGAGGCCCTGTGCGAGTATCGCACGGTCGAGGGGGGCAGCGGCGTCTACCAGCGAGTGTTCGACGACCTGATCCAGGACGCCCACACGATCGCGCCGCGGATGCAGGCGCTGGGCTTGCCCGGCCTTCTGGTCGACCTCGAGCCGCACGTGCGCGGCGGGGGGCAGTTCGGCGGGTACAGCGGCCCCGACGGGCTGGGGATCGCGCTGCGGTCGCTCTGCCGCGTGCTCGACGCCAAGGGGCTCGGCTACGACCTACGCGACCACCACGACCTGCGTCCTGCTGTGACCTGAGCGCGCCGCGAGAATCGAAACGAGCCCCCAATGACGCCCCAGCACCGCATCGGCATCGTCGGCGTCGGCGCGATCGCGCGCTTGCACGCCCTGTCGATCGCCGAGATCGCAGGGGCCCAGGTCGTGGCGTGCTGCTGCCGCGGCGCCGAGAAGGGGGAACGCTTTGTCGCGGAGTTCGGCGGGCGATGGTTCCCCAACATCGACGCGATGCTGGCCGGAGGCGACGTCGACGTCGTTACGGTTTGCACCCCCAGCGGCGCCCACCGCGAGCCGACGCTCGCCGCGCTCGCCCGCGGGGTTCACGTGCTGTGCGAGAAGCCGCTGGAGGTGACGCTCGAGCGCGCCCGCGAGATGATCGCCGCGGCGCAGGGGTCGAGCGCACGGCTGGGGGGGGTCTTCCCGCAGCGCTTCAACCCGGTGGTCGCCGCCGCCCACGACGCGGCGCAGGCGGGTCGCCTTGGGAGGCTGGCGATGGCCGCGGCGTACGTCCCGTGGTGGCGTGACGACGCCTACTACGGCGGCGGCCGGTGGCAGGGAACGAAGGCCCTCGACGGCGGCGGGGCGATGATCAACCAGTCGATCCACGCGATCGACGCCATGCAGTGGCTCGCCGAGGGGGCCGGCGCCGGCCGCGTGGTCGAGGTGACGGCCTACACCGGCCTGCTGTGCCACGACCCGCGCGACGTCGAAGTCGAGGACTGTGCGGCCGCCGCGCTGCGGTTTGAGAGTGGCGCCCTGGGAGTGATCCTTGCTTCGACCGCCATGTGGCCCGGGGGCGCGGTGCGGTTCCACGTCGGGGGGCGCGACGGGACGATCGAAGTCCACGAGGACCGCCTCGTCACCTGGCGTTTTCGCGACGAGTCCGAGGCCGACGAGGCCCTCCGCGAGCGCTTCGGCGAAATCCGTGGCGCCGGGGGCGCCGCCGACCCGATGGCAATCGACGACACGAAGCACCGCCGCAACATCGAGGACTTCCTCCAAGCAATCGACGAAGAGCGCCCCGCCACCGTCGAGCCCGAGGAGGCCTTCAAGTCCCTCGCGATCATCCGCGCGGCGTACGAGTCGGCCGAGTCGGGAACGCCGCGAGCGGTCGAGACGCTCTAGCCACTCCACTTTGAGCGCAGCCGCCCGCATGAAGTACGCACTCTGCAACGAGACGTTCGCGGCGTTGTCGCTCGCCGACGGCTTTCGCCTGACGGCCGAGATTGGCTACACGGGGACCGAGATCGCGCCGTTCACGCTCAAGGGCCCGGGGGTTGAGCTCGGCGACGTTCGCGAGCTGTCGGCCGCCGAGCGCGCGGTGGTCCGCAGCGCGGCCGAAGCGGCGGGCCTCGAAGTCGTTGGACTCCACTGGCTGCTGGCGAAGACGAGCGGCTTTTACCTCACGAGCCCCGACGTGGCCGTGCAGCGGCGGACCGGCGAATACCTCGCGGCGCTCGGAGAGCTGTGCGCCGACCTCGGGGGGAGCGTCCTGGTGCTCGGTTCGCCACAGCAGCGCAACCTGCTGCCGGGGGTCTCGTACGACGACGCCGAGCGCTTCGCGGCCCAGACGCTACGCTTAGCGATGCCAACGCTTGAAGCGCGCGGGGTGACGCTCGCGCTCGAGCCGCTCGGGCCCGCCGAAGGGGACTTCCTGCTCACCGCTGCCTCGGCCGTGCGGCTGGCGGGGCTCGTTGGGTCTCCCGCCTGCCGGTTGCACCTCGACGTGAAGGCGATGGCCAGCGAGGGGCCGCCGATCGCCGACATCGTGCGCGGGAACGCCCCCTCGACGGCGCACTTCCACGCCAACGACCCCAACCTGCTGGGCCCCGGCATGGGGGAAGTGGCGATCGCGCCGATCCTCGCGGCGCTCGAAGAGACCGGCTACGCCGGCTGGGTCTCGGTCGAGGTCTTTCGCTACGAGCCGACGCCGGAAGAGGTCGCCCGGATCAGCCTTGCCAACTTGCGCGCTGCGGCAGTGAAGGGAACCACAGATGAACGCGGATGAACACAGATGACATGACGCGAGTTGCCGAACGCCGGCTTTCATCTGCGTTTATCTGCGTTCATCTGTGGTTCCCCTTCTTCCTTGTAGTAGTCAAGTAGACCAGAGCCCAAGGGCGGGGTTTCGCAGGTAGTAGAAGGGCTCGCCGGCGTTGGTGGTGTGCCAGCCGTCGGCGCGGCCTTCGACCGCGTACTCGGCGGCCGCTTCCGCGTAGGGGCGGTAGTTGTAGCCAACCCCCTCGACTTCTTCTCGCACGAGGCCCGGTCCAGGGCAGTACGTCACGCGGAAGCGCCCCTCCGACGAGCCGTGGATCAGGTGGGCCGCTGCCGAGAGGTTCGCCTTGAGACCGGGGTCCGTTTCGAGCGCAGCGAGGGTCGCGTCGGTCCCGCGGTAGCCGTGCTTGCGGACGAGGGCGTCGATCGTTGGGTCCTCGCCGAACGTGTCGATCGCGGGGGCAAGCACCACGAGCTCCCCCCCGTCGGCCATCGCCTTGCGCGTCCGGTAGACCGCTTTATTTCCGAGCCACGTCGAGTGGAACTCGCGCGGGTCGAGCGTCACGACGCAGCGCTCGAGCGGCCGCTCGACGCGCTCGACGTTCGTCCGGCACGCGAGGTCCGCGGCCCAGCGGAACGAGTCGCTGTCGGTCCCCGCGCAGAACGCGCGCAGCCGCGGCGCGGCGCCGCGACCATCGACAACCGTCAGCAGGAACCGCAGATCGACGCGCGGCCTGACGAACCAGTAGAACGCCTCGTCTACCAACCGGCGGACCGGGTTGTCGGCCGTGCCGAGCACTTCCTCGATCCCGACCACCGCCCCGAGGAAGTGCGACGTTTGCAGCAGGTCCCCTCCGCCGGCGCCGATGCAGACGTTCTTCGTGTGGTTCGCGAAGCCGATCACCTCGTGCGGCACGACCTGGCCGATCGACAGCACAAGGTCGTAGCCCCCCGACACCACGTGCTTGCTCACCGCCACGGGGACCGGCCACTCCATGCGCCCCGACGAGTGCTCGGCGAGGAACTCCGCGGGGAGCGAGCCGAGGGTTTCGAGCCCCTCGCGCCAGTCGTGGTCGATGATCCGCTCGCGCGGGATCGCGTCGCCGAACATCAGCCGGAGCTGCGCGGCGGTCATCGGCTTGTGGGTCCCGAGGGTCGGCATCACGTCGATGTGGACGCGGCCCGCGAGCCGCTGGTAGAGCCGCGTCGTGATCGGGCCCGCGAACGAGTGCAGCCGCGTGTGGTCGGGGGGGAGCAGCAGGAGCCGCTTGACCCCCGCGTCGAGGACCCACCGCTGGGCGACTTCATCGATCAGCTCGTCGAGACGCGCGTCGGAGAGCCCGACTTCGGGGCCGCCGTCGATGGCGATCGGCATCGCGTCGCGCAGCGCCGAGGCGGCGTGTGTAGCGATCGCCGCCGGGGGCGCCGCGATCGAGACGCGCAGCGCCTCGTCGGGGCCTGGGGGCTCGAGCGCCTCGAACTGACTGTGCAGCAGCGCGGGGGGGAAGAACTCGACCTCGCGCTCGGCGACCCGCGCGGCGATCTCGTCGAACGTGCCGTCGAGGTACACGAACCGCACGGGGACACAGGCCCGCAGCGCTTGCCGATAGCGCCGCTTGAGCGCCGAGCAAGCGAGCACAGCCCCGCCGCTTGCGCTCCAGTTTGCCGCCTCGTTCGCGAGCCGCGCAAGCCACGGGCGTCGGTCGTCGTCGTCGAGCGGCTCGCCCGACCGCATCTTCGCCACGTTCTCGGGTGTGTGGAACGCGTCGGCGTCGTAGAACGACACGCCGAGGTCGGCGGCGAGCGCCCGACCGACCGTGGTCTTGCCACAGCCGCTGACCCCCATCACGACGACGACGTCGCCCGTTCGCGCTGCGGTCATGACGCCTCCGCTCCCCGAGGGCCGGCGCCTCCGATCCACGCCTCGACGTTGCCGCGCAGCAGGGCGTGGGCGTCGGCTCGGATCGCCTCATCAGTGACACGCCACCCGGCTCGCGCGAGGTCGGCGTACTTGTCGGCCAGGACGCGGGCGATCACCTGGCGGCTGTGGTCCCACTTGTAGAGCAGTTGCTCGAGCACGCGGGCGTCGCTGTGCTGCGGCACGAAGCTGTGCCCCAGCAGCTCGACGCGCAGACGCGTCGTCTCCTCGATCAGCGACGGGTTGTTGAGGAACCACCAGCAGCCGAACGGGCGCAGGTTGCGGAACTTGCGCGCCGCGACCGCCAGGGCGTGCTGGTCTTCGCGGGCGAGCGTCGTCACCAGCAGCGACTGCTGCGGGAAGTCACGGCAAAGCCGCGCGATCGAGTCCACGTCCGAAGGCCCAACAGAGTCCCCGGCGGCCTGGAGCGCCGGGTTCACGCGCCGCGTGACGCCGATCATCAGCCCCAGCGGCAATCCGTGTCGGGCGCAAGCCGGCAGGATCGCGTCGGTCAGCACACGCTGGCCGTCGAGCTGGTCCGCGACCGCGGACCCGTCGAGCGGGTACCGCCACGTCGGCGGCAGGCTCATCGCGCAGTAGACGGGCCGCATCCTCGCGATCCACTCGTCGAGCAGCCGTGCGAGGGACTCGATCGACTCGCCCGCGCACGCGGCGTTGACCGTGTACCCCCACGAAGCGACGCGCTTCGCCGCCGAGGGCCAATCGACCACCAGCGGGTCGAACCGCAGCACCGCCGGGAACCGCGGGTCGGCCGCGATCCTCGGGTTGGCGAGCCAGCGCGCTCGCTCGTTGTCGTCGAACAGGTCGTTGGTCATCGTCACGCGCTCGACCCCCGCGAGGGCGAGGACCTGCGCGAGGTGGTCGTCCGGCGAGCGCTCGGCGAACCAATTGCGGTAGGCGTCGAGCGTCTCGTCGTGCGGGTCGAGCCCGAGGCGTGTGAGGGTCGTCACGACGCCGCGACACGCTTCGCTCAGCGGGGTGCGACGGACGAACAGCTCGCGCCAGATGACGTCGGCCTGCTCGCGTTTCGGGAGCGCGAGGAAGCGGTCGGTCGGCGTTTCTCGGGCGTCGGTGGCCCGCAGCACCTCGGCGACCAGGTAGTGGTACGTCAGGAGCTCGTCGATCCCCCACAGCATCAGGCCCGTGGGGTCGTGCGTCGCCCCGCGCCCGAGAGGGGTCCCGAAGCTTGGGGGGTAGAGGTGGGTGTGGAGGTCCCAGACCGGTACGTCGGCGAGGGCGCGTTGGCACGCAACAGGAATCGATTCAGACGAGAGCATCTCGACAGCGTATTCCGCCGCAGAGCGGCCGAGTAGAGCCGTTGCGCAGAGTCCGAGCAGGGGGCGAGCCGTCGGAGTGTTTCCTTCGGCGCCGACTCCGCCCCGCCGCTACAACTCCGACGGCTTTCGCCGCCGGCTCGCCGAAGCGCGTGCGCGGGACGGTGACGACCGACGGTTGCGCGTCTAGGCTGGATTGTCGCTCCAACCCGCTTCCGAGTGCGCCATCCGATGCCAAAGAACCCGTTCGACCTTTCGGGCAAGGCGGCCGCCGTGATCGGGGGAACGGGCGTTCTCGGGGGGGCGTTCTGTGATGCGCTCGGCGCATCCGGCGCCCGCGTCGCCGTGCTCGGGCGCAGCGCCGAGCGGGGCGCCGAACGCGTTGCGATACTGCGCGACGCCGGCGTCACCGCCGAGTTCTACGCGGTCGATGCGCTCGACCGGGCGAGCCTCGACGCGGCCGACGCGGCGATCCGCGCGGGCCTCGGCCCGGTATCGGTGCTGGTGAACGCGGCCGGGGGGAACCGCCCCGACGCGACCGTCCCGCCGGGGGGAGACTTCACCAAGCTCTCCCTCGAAGCGTGGCGAGGCGTGTTCGACCTGAACCTGGTGGGGGGTGTGCTGCTCCCGTGCCAAGCGTTCGGTGAGTCACTCGCCGAGACCCGCGGCAGCGTGGTCAACATCGCCTCGATGGCGGGAATGACGCCCCTGTCGCGCGTCGTCGCCTACTCGGCGGCCAAGGCGGCCGTGCTGAACCTCACGCAGTTCCTCGCCCGCGAGTGGGCGCCCCGCGGGGTGCGCGTGAACGCCCTCAGCCCCGGGTTCTTCCCGGCCGAGCAGAACCGGCGGCTGCTGGTGAACGAGGACGGGAGCTACACCGAGCGTGGCGCCCAGGTGATCGCCCACACGCCGCTGGGCCGCTTCGGCAGTCCGGACGAGCTCGGGGGGGCGGTCGTGTGGCTCGCCTCGGGGGCGTCGTCGTTCGTCACGGGGCAGAACGTCGTCGTCGATGGCGGGTTCTCGGCCGTGACGATCTGACGGGCCTCACGCTGACGGGGCTTCACGCCGTCCGCAACGCGGCCTCGACCCGGCGGATCGCGTCGTGCACATCGCCCCCGACCGTCAGCCGTGGCCCGCGCGGGGTCGCGAGCAACCGCTCGACACGGCGATGGGCGGCGATCACGGTCGAATGGCTGCGGCGCCCGAAGTGGTCGCCGATCTCGCTCCAGGCGCTCTGCGTCAATCGCCGCGCGAGCCACATCGCGAGCATCCGCGGCTCGCTGACGTTCTTGGTCCGTTTCGCCGAGCAGAGCGAGGCCGCATCGACCCCGAAGACGCCGCACACGGCGCGCTGGATGTCGGCGAGCTTCACCGGGGGGGTCGCGACGCGGTTCACCTCGTCGGCGACGCGCTCGACCGTCAGTTCGTCGATCGGGGCGCCGTAGGTCTGGGCGTGCAGCTCGAGCTTGCTGAGCGCCCCCGACACCTCGCGGGCGCCCCCGACGAGCGACACGCCGAGCCGCTCGACCGCCCCGTCGGAGAGCTCGATCCCCCGCTTATGGGCCGTGCGGCGGACCAGCTCGCAGCGCATCGGCGCGCTAGGCAGGCGGAGCTCGGCCGAGACCCCCCCCGAGAGCCGCGACACGAGCTCCGGCCCGAGCTCACGCAGTTCGTGGGGCGCCCGGTCGGAAGTGAGCACAACCGTCGCGCCGTCGGCCTCGAGCGCGTCGAGCGTGTGGAGCAGCTCTTCTAGCGTGCGGGCCTTGCCGACGAGCTGGTGGGCGTTGTCGATCATCAGCAGGTCGAGGCCGCGGTGCTTCACACGGAAGCTCGGCAGCCCCCCGCCGCGGCACGCCTCGACGAACCCGACCAGGAACTTCTCGGCCGACAGCATCTGCACGCGGCGGCGGTCGCGGCCGCGGACCCCGTCGGCGAGCGCCCGCAACAGGTGCGTCTTCCCCGTGCCGGCGGGCCCCCAGAGAAAGACGAGCCGCAGAGCGCGATCGCCGGCGATCAAGCGACGCACGGCGAGCGTCGCCTCGGCGTTGGCGTCCCCCTCGACCCAATCGGCGAGATGGTCGGTCGCGGCCGCGCTGGATTGCGGCGGCCGCGGCGCCACAGCCGCTTGCGGTTTAGCGGCGGCAACGGGCGCCACCTCTGCTTCCGGCGCTCGCGCCGCGTACGAGATCGTCGCGTCCACCCCAAGCGTACGGCGCGCAACGTCGCGGACCTCGGACGAGAACTGCGAGCGGATCAGGTCGCGGACGAACTCCGACGCGGCGACGATGCGCAGCTCGCCATCGACAAGATCTACCGTGACCTGCCCCTCGAACCAGGTCGCGTACCGCTGGGCCCCGACCTGCTCGCAGAGCGTATCGCGAAAAGCTTGCAGCATGCGTGTCCGTCCTTGACCGTCGGCCGACCCGGGGGGTCGGTCCGTGAAATCCTCGCCGTGGGGGCTCCGATCCGTCCGATCGGCGAACCGGTCGGAGGCGCCCCTGGCGCAGCGTCGCCCCGCGGGTGCGGTCCGCCGAATCGCCGTCCCCGCGGCGTCTGGGGACGCTTGTCGGGGGACTAGTTGGCGGTCGCAGCGAGCCTCTCGGGGGGACGTGGGAGGCGATTCTAAGGGTGCTAGCACGGGTGTCAAACGGCGGCGGCCGCGAGTGGGCATAACTCGGCCCCTGCACGGAGAGAACGCTGCAAATCAAGGGAGAAACGCCCCTGCGCGGCGTTATCAACAGCTTCCCGCCGGCCCGTTGCGGGTGGGGAAAAACTGTCGAGGCCGTGACGATCCTTAACGAACCGTGACGCTGCCGCTAAGTCTCGACGCGCGGCGTGTCAGGGCATGTTCTGATGTACACAAATCGGCGCGACCAAGGGGCGAAACCGGCCGCTTCGTAGAGCCGCCGCGCCGGGGTGTTGGCGGCATCGACGGCCGCCATCAGAAAGTCGGCCCCCTCGAGCGCCCCCCGTAGGAGCGCCTGGTCGATCAGGACGGCCCCCAGCCCCCGGCCGCGGGCCCACGGGGCGAGCCCCATGTAGACCAGCTCCGCCTGATCCGACTCGTCGTGGGGCGTGACGAGCACGACCCCCGCGTCGCGACCTTCGACCACCGCGAACCGCCACGACTCGGGGTTGAAGCGCCCCGTCGCGCGGTAGCCGGCGAGGACGTCATCGAGCGACCGCACCCCTTCGATCCCGGGGCAGTCGAGGCTGCCGACGTACGTCGCCTCGACGACGCGCTTTAGCCGGGCGTAGTCGCTCTCGGCGTAGGGCTCGAAGGCGATCCCTCGATCGTCCGGCCGTCGATCGCGGCGGTGCTGCGGCACGCTCCGCCCAAGGTACAGCAGCTCGGCGAGTTGGCGGTAGCCGTGGCGCTCGACGACCGCGATGCGCGGGTCGTCATCGACCTCGAACAGCGCCTGCGTCATCCCGATCGAGGCCGTGTCGAGCGCCCCGTTCACGACGCGCATTAGGGCGTCGGCCGCCGCTACGGTGCAGCCGGCGCCGGCCGGGGGCCACAGCCCCGCGCCACTTCCTGGCTGTGGTTGCCCCCAGGCGGCTGCCACAACGCGTCCCGCGACGCGGTACACGGCGAGGGCGGCGAACACGTCGAGCGGCCCTGTGACGCGCCCCGCGGCCTCGACGAGGGTCCCCCGCGCTTCGACGGGAACCGGGTCGAGCGCCAGCCCTAGCGCCTCGCGTCGCTCCTCGGGAGTGGCGATCCCGACGTCCGCTCGACGGTCGGCGTGTCGTGGCACGCGACTCAGCTTATCGAGAAGACCGACGGCGAGTTAGCGCGGTCGCTGACCGCAGCTCGCGCTGGTCAGTTGGGCCACCGGAAGCGGTCGCGGTAGTTCGCCAGCGGCTTGAGGTCGGTCCCCGCGACGTCCCCCGCCTTGAACGACCCGATCGGAGCGGCGCCGTCGGCGGGCTTGGCGACGGCGGAGGGATCGGTCGGGAGGCTGCGAAGCGATCCCTCGGGGTTCTTCGGCGCGGCGCCGGCGACCCCGTTTGCTGTGGGTGTCCCGGCGGCGTCGGGGACGACCGACCGTGACGGGAAGACCGGCTTCCCGGGGTCGTTCGTCGCGGCGGCTTGGGGCCCGCCGGCGGCCGGGGTCGAGCCCTGGACCGCCGAAAAGTCGAGCGTCGGCGCAGCCGGGACGGGCCAAGAAGGCCCCCCTGGGAGGTTTAGTTCGAGGTCCACCAGGAAACTCTCGTGAGGAGACGTGCTCCAGAGCGTCCCCTCCGGCCGCGTGCGGAGCTCCGAGCGGACGCGGTTCCCCTCGGCCGCCTGGTAGAGCTGGTCCCCCGGCGAGGCGGCCATCCGTCGCTGCATGCCGAACCGCTCGACCGCCAGGCGTGCGACCTCGTTGGTGTCAGCGGTCCGCCCGTGGAACTGGATCCGCTGCAGGACCCCCTGCGCGTCGAAGTAGTACGAAAGGGACCCCGCAAGGTCGGTCATCGCCGCGCCGGTCACCAGCGGAACGCGGATGCCGTAGAGCGTGGGGTCCGCGAGGCCGGTCGATTTGCGAGCCCACTGCTGGTAAACCCACTCCCGGGTCACATCCCAGCGGAAAGCGTGCTGGAGCGGCAGGTTCCGCGGGCCTTCGAGCGGGTGGTGGCTGCGGTAGACGTTCGCGCCCGGGCCTTCGGGGGAGTTGATCGCCGCGGGGGCGAGCGCCTGCGGGTCGGCCGGGGCTTCGGCGGCCGGTTGCGGCGCGGCGCCCGGCCAGGCCGTGGACCAGTCGTCCGGGGCGTTCGAGACCGCGTAGGGGACACCCACGGCGGCGCCGAGCATGCCGGCGAGTCGTGCGGTCTTGGGTAGCATGGGTGCACCCGCGGGGCTGTTGGAACGCGTCGTCCTACGGTGCTATCGACCGGGCGCCGCCGGCGCGGCGCGAGCGGGCGCCAGCGCCCGCGCGACCGTCGCCCGCCGCTCAACCGCTGCTGTCGTCCAAGTCTCCGCCGCGAGCACGCATGGACCCGCTGTCGCCAACCGACGTCCGCTGGCTGCTGAGCGACGCCGGCGAGCGCGCGATCGCCGAGGCCGCCGAGATCGCCGACCCGCTGCGAGCGATCGAACGGCTGCGCAAGTCGCTCGACGCGCGGCGGGCAGCGCACGCCGTCGAGCAGGCCGAGCTCCGCACGCGCGCGACCGCCAAGTTCCGGCACGCGGCGACGATGCTGTTCACGAAGCGCGGCCTCGAGCAGGCGACCGACGAGTGGATCGCCGCGCACAAGGCGGCGCGTTTCGCCCGGCTCTTGGGCGGCGACGCGGTTGCGGACCTCTGCTGCGGAGTCGGCGGGGACCTCTGCGGCTTCGCGGCGCTGGGGGTCGAGGCGACGGGGATCGACCGCGACGCGGCGCTCTCGGCGATCGCCAACCACAACGCGTCGCAGTACGCTTCCCGCCGCGACTCGACGGCGTCGGCGACCGTCGGCGAGGCGGGCGCCGATTGCCTCCGCGATCACCCCGCGTGGCACGCGGACCCCGATCGCCGCCCCGGCGGCACGCGGACGACGCGTCCCGAGCTGCACGATCCCCCGCTGGAGGCGCTCGCCGCGTGGCGTGACGTGGCCCCCAACGCGGCGGTGAAGCTGGCCCCCGCGGCGCGGCTCCCCGACGATTGGACGAGCGCCTGCGAACTCGAGTGGATCAGCCGCGGCGGCGAGTGCCGCCAGCAAGTCGCGTGGTGCGGCGGCCTAGCCGAGAGCCCCGGCCGGCGCCGCGCAACCCGCGTGGTTGTCTCCGACGAAGGGGCGTCGATAACCGCCGTCAGCTTCGCAGCAACCCCCAGCGAGTCGCCCGAGACGCGCTCGTTGGGGACGTTCGTCTACGACCCCGACCCGGCGGTGATGGCGGCGGGACTCGCCGCGGCGCTCGCGTCGAAGCACTCCCTGACTCCGGTGGCCGACGGCGTCGCGTACTTCTCGGGAGACGGCCTCGTCGCCGAGCCGCTGCTCGCGCCGTTCGCGGTTGAGGAAGTGATGCCGCTCGACGCAAAGCGACTCGGCGGGTGGCTCTCGACGCGCGGCGTGGGGCGCCTGGAGGTGAAGGTCCGCGGGGGCGTGGTCGATCCGGAGCGACTGCGAGCAAGCCTCAAGCCGCGCGGCGACGACGCGCGGACGCTGCTCGTGTACCCCGACGGCAAGCGCATGATGGTGATCGTCGCGCGGCGCGTCGAAGTCGGGCGCCCCTAGCCACTCCCCTGCCCCGGCCGCGATGATCCCCTCGATGCAGCTCGCCTTCAGCCTCAACGCTTACCTCCGCTTCCCGGTCGATGAGGCGCTGCGCCGCGTGGCGGCGATCGGCTACCGAGGCGTCGAGCTGCTGGCCGACGTGCCGCACGCTTGGCCGGCGGGGCTGCTCGACCAGCAGAAGCGGCTGATCGCCGACACGCTCGTCGAGACGGGCCTCGAGATCTCGAACGTCAACGCCTTCATGATGAACGCGGTGGCCGACCCGCGCCAGCCGTACTGGCGGCCGAGCTGGACCGAACCCGACCCGCACTACCGGGCGATCCGCCGCGAGCACACCAAGCGCGCGCTGCGACTCGCCGCCGAGCTTGGCGCGGCGCGGATCACGACCGAGCCCGGGGGCCCGCCCGAGGACTACGCGACCCGCGAGGAGGGGCTGCGCCGGTTCCGCGACGAGCTGATGCCGTGCGTCGAGGTGGCCGAAGAGGTGGGGGTCGATCTGCTGATCGAGCCCGAGCCGGGGCTCACCATCGAGCGCTTCCAGCAGTACGAAGAGTTCGTCGCGCAGATCGACTCGCGGCGCGTGGCGCTGAACTTCGATGTGGGTCACGCCTACTGCGTGGGCGAAGACCCGCAGGACTGGGTCGCGCGGATGGCGCCTCACACGCGGCACTACCACCTCGAGGACATCGCCGCGTCGCGGGTCCACCAGCATCTCGTCCCGGGAGACGGCTCGATCGACTTCGACGCGACGCTGAAGGCGATCCATTCGACGAGCTACACCGGTTGGCTGACGGTCGAGCTCTACCCCTACGCCGACGACCCCGACACGGCGGCCCGGCGGGCGCTCGAGTACCTTACTCCAAGGGTTGCCGGCTGCAACGTGCCGTAGGCCCGCGGCTTCCTCCCTGCTCGCTGTGCCCTCCGTGGTGAAAACCTTCGTCGCCGTCGCGAAGCTGCTGCGTCTCTCGAACGCGCCGACCGCAGTGGCCGATGTCTGGATGGGGTGTGCCGTCGCGACCGGGGCGCTGGCGCCGAGTTGGGGGCTGGCGCTGCTGACCGCATCGTCGCTGTGCCTCTACCACGGGGGGATGGCGCTCAACGACTGGGCCGACGCGGAGCGCGACGCGATCGATCGGCGCGGCCGACCGATCGCCGAGGGCGCCGTCTCGCGCCGAGCGGCGGCCTGGCTGGCCGCCTGCTTGCTCGGGTTGGGGGTGTGCTCTGCTGGGTTCGTGTCGTGGCTCGCTCCCGGTAGTGCGCCGGGCTGGGTCGCGATTGCGCTACTCTGCGCGATCGCGGCGTACAACTCGCCGCTCAAGCACACGCTCGTGGGCCCGCCGCTGATGGGCTGCTGCCGGGCCCTGAACGGCGTGCTCGGGATGGCGATCGTCCCGCTCGACCCCGCCGCGGTCGCCGCCGTTGCGCCGGGGGTGCTGCTGTACGTCGCGGGGCTGACGCTCTTTGCGCGTGACGAGGCCCGCGTCCCACGCCGACCGCGGCTCGTGCTGGGGCTCGTGATCTCGTTGCTGGGGCTCTACACGCTCTCTGCGTTGCCGTGGGAGCGTGTCGCCGAACTGGCGCGGCTGCACCCGGGGGCGTGGTTTCGGGGTTGGGCGATCGCGGCGCTGCTCGCCGTCCGCGGGATGGTCGCCGGCGTCTCGCGGCCGACCCGCCGGAACGTCGGCCGCGGCGTCGGCATCGGCATCCAGGGGCTGGTGGTGATCGACGCCCTGCTCGGGTGCCTTTACGCTGGTCCCGTGGCCGGGCTCGCGATCCTCGCGCTTCTGCCGCTGACGATCGGGCTGGCGCGAGTTGTCCCCCAGACTTGACGCGCGTCGGCACGATGCGACTAGCGCTACCTTCCCTACGCCGAGCGTATCGGTTGAGCCATGCTCCTGGGTTACAACACGAACGGGTTTGCGAACCACGCGCTCGAAGGGGCGATCGAGGTGCTCGCGGCGCTCGGCTACCGGGCGGTCGCGATCACCGTCGATCACCACGCGCTGAACCCGCGCGGCGCGGGGGTCGGCGAGCAAGTCGCGCGGGTCCGTCGGCTCGCCCGCAAGCACGGCTTGCGGGTCGTCGTCGAGACCGGCGCGCGGTACCTGCTCGACCCGCTGCGGAAGCACGAGCCGACGCTCGTCTCGCCGACGCGCGAGGCGCGCGACGTCCGCGTGGCGTTCCTCGCGCAGTGCATCGACCTGGCCGCCGAGCTCCGGGCCGACTGCGTCTCGATCTGGTCGGGGGTCGTCCACGACGGCGCAGGGCTCGACGAAGCGACTGCGCGGCTCGACGAGTCGCTCGCCCAGGGGCTCGCCGCCGCCGCCCGCCTGCGCGTGCCGCTGGCCTTCGAGCCCGAGCCGGGGATGCTTGTCGAGACGGTCGCCGACTACGCGGCTCTCAAAGAACGACTTGCCGCGCACGGCGTTCCGACCGACCTCCTCGGCCTGACGGTCGATGTCGGGCACCTCGTGGTCAACGGCGAGCCGGTTGTCGCGTCGCTTGAGGAGGGGGCGAGCGACCTGCTGAACGTCCACCTCGACGACTCGATCCCCGTGGTCCACGAGCACCTCATGCCGGGGGATGGCGACCTCGACTTCGACGCCGTGTTCGGCACGCTGGCGCGAATCGGCTACGAGGGCTGCGCGTGCGTCGAGCTCAGCCGCCACAGCCACGACGCGCCGCTCGCCGCTCGCCGCGCGCTCGAGCGGCTCGAGCCGCTGGTGACGCCGCACTTCCCTGGGGGGGCGTGGTTCCCGGGTTCGAGGTGATGCGGTCGGGATGGCCGAGCGTTTTCCCGCGGCTCGCTCCCTGGTAGGTTCGCTGAGAACCGTCGCGCGACGCGGCGGTCCGAGTGGTCCCCTCTCCCCGCCGAAAAGCGACCCGAGTCCGCGATGCCCGACCGCGTGATCCTGCTTTCTGTCCCCGCGCTGCGCGAGCGCGACCTCGCGCGGATGCCGCACTTGCGTGCGATGGTCGAGACGGGAGACTTCGCGACGCTGGTCCCCAGCTTCCCCGGGGTCACGTGCGCGGTGCAAGCAAACATGACGACCGGCGCCACCCCCTCGGAGCACGGCGTCGTCGCGAACGGGCTGTTCCACCGCAAAGCGGGGCGGCTCGAGATGTGGACCTCGTGGGCCGACGCCGTTCAGCGGCCGCGGGTCTGGGACCGGCTGGCGCAGCACGACCCGGAGCTCACCTCGGCGGTCTGGTTCCCTCTTCTTGCCAAGGGTTGCGCGGCCGAGTGGGTCTGCACCCCCGCGCCGATCCACAACCCCGATGGCAGCGAGTCGCTGTGGTGCTACACAAAGCCACAGTCGATGTACGGCGAGCTCCGCGACACGCTCGGGCACTTCCCGCTCCAGCACTTCTGGGGACCTCTCGCCGGGATCGCCGGCACGCGGTGGATCGTCTCGTCGTTCCTGTGGATGGCCGAGCGCGAGCGACCGGCCTTCAGCTACGTCTACTTGCCGCACCTCGACTACGCGTCGCAGAAACGGGGGCCCGACTCGCCCGAGGCGCACGAAGCGTGCTCGGAGCTCGACGACGAGGTCGCCCGGCTGCGGGCCGGGGTCGCCGCCTTGTGGCCCGGGGAACGCGTGCTGTGGCTCGTGGCGTCGGAGTACGCCGTGACCCTCGTGTCGCGCGTGGTCTACCCCAACCGCGTGCTGCGTGAGGCGGGGCTAACGGTCACCACGCTCGACGGGGACGGCCGCGAGCTGCTCGACCTCGCGGCGAGCCCCGCCTGGGCCCTCGCCGACCACCAGCACGCGCACGTCTACGTGCGCGACAGCGACGCCGCGGTCACGGGACGCGTGGCCGACCTGTTCCGCGGCCGACCGGGGGTCGCGCAGCTCCTCGACCGCGACGAGCAGCGACGCCTGGGGCTCGAACACGAGCGATCGGGGGACCTGGTGCTGGTGGCAGAGGCCGACAGTTGGTTCGCGTACTACTACTGGCTCGACGACGCGCACGCGCCGCTGTTCGCGCGGACAATCGACATCCACCGCAAGCCGGGCTTCGATCCGGTGGAGATGGAGTTCGACCGCGCGCTGTTCGCCGAGCACGGCGGGGGGATCCCCCTCGACGCGACGCTGACGCGAGGCTCGCACGGCGCCCCGGCGTGGGACGGCGCCCAGCGTGGCGTGCTGCTCGCGAGCGAGCCCTCGGTGTTCGTCGAGCGGACGCTCGCCGACGTTGATGTCTTCGAGACCGTGCTGCGGCAGTTCGGGATTTAACGAGCGACGTGCAGCTCGAATCCCCCTTCCCTTTAAGGGGAAGCAGAGCTTGGCGCGTCAGCCGCTGAAGTAGACGTAAGCCGCGACGATCATCGCCAAGACGGCCAGCGAGGCCCCGACGTCGATGGCGCCCCAGGTCGCGCGGCTGGCGGCCTTGTCGGCGTCGGTGACCGCGCCGTAGGTCAGTCCGCTGATCTTTTCGTAGTCGGGCTCGCGTGTCGCAAGGCTTACAAGCACCAGCACCGCCGTGCTCACGAGCGTGATCAGCAGGCTGTAGTACTGGAAGTACGTCTTGCCGATGATCCAGAACAGCGAGCCCGTTTCGTACTGGAAGTTCTCGTAGAGCTTGGGCGCCGTGTCGATGCCGAGGCGCAGAAGGCCGAGCGCGAACCCGACGACCAGCGACCAAAGGCAGCCGGCCGCGTTGGCGCGCTTCCAGAAGATGCCGACGAAGAACACGACGAAGATCGGTGGCGCAAGGTAGCCTTGCACGCTCTGCAGGTAGTCGTAGAGGCCCTGCGACCCGCGGATGATGGGGATCCACAGGACCCCGATCAGCACCATCGCTGCGGTAGCCCAACGACCGACGCTGACCAGCGCCCGCTCGGTCGAGTTCGGGAAGAACTTCTGGTACAGGTCGATCGTGAATAGCGTGCTGCACGCGTTGAAGACCCCGGCGAGCGAGCTCATCAGCGCCGACAGCAGACCGGCGACCACGATCCCTCGCACGCCGGTGGGGAGCACCGCCTGAACCATCAGCGGGAAGGCGGCCTGGGCCTTCTCGCGGACGACGGCGCCGTCGGCGTCCACAAGCGGCGAGAGGGCCGCGAACTCGCCGGTCTTCGCCAGCGCTAAGCAGATCATCCCGGGGATGATGAAGATGAAGACCGGGAGCAGCTTGAGGAATGCCGCGAAGATCGTCCCGCGGCGGGCCTCGGTCTCGTTCTCGGCGCCGAGCGCCCGCTGGACGATGTACTGGTCGGTGCACCAGTACCACATGCCGATGATCGGCGCGCAGAACAGCATGCCGAACCACGGGTACTCGCCGTTGAAGTACCAGGCTTGGCGTGTGAGCTCGCCGGCGTCGTTACGCTCTTCAACCGGGGCCCACTCGAGGGCGAGGCCTTCCGGGACCATCGGCTTCCAGAGGTTGAACATGTCGTCCCCCAGCGAGTCGCGCAGCGCGGTCCAGCCGCCAAGCTCTTGCAACCCGTAGTAGGTCACGAGCACCGAACCGACGATCAAGATCACTGTCTGAAGCGTCTCGGTGTACGCCACCGCGCGGAACCCGCCGACGATCGTGTACAGACCGGTCACGACGAGCACCAGCAGGGACCCCGCCCAGAAGCTGTCGAGCGGGCCGAACCTCAGGTCGGGGAGCAGGACCTCGAACACGACCCCTCCCGCGAAGATCCCGACCGCGATCTTGGTCACGACGTACGCCACCAGCGAGATGATGCTCAGCGTGTAGCGTGCGGCGGGGGAGTAACGACGCTCGAGAAACTCGGGCATCGTGAACACCTTGCTGCGGGTGTAGTAGGGGATCAGGAACCACCCTAAAACCAGCAGGCACCACGCGTGCAGCTCGTAGTGGGCGAGCGCGACGCCGTCGGTCGCCCCCGAGCCGGCGAGCCCCACGAGGTGCTCCGAGCCGATGTTCGAGGCGAAGATCGACGCCCCGACGACGAACCAGCCAAGGCTGTGGCCGGCCATGAAGTAGTCCGTCGCGGTCTCGTTCTTCTGCCGAATGACCCACAGGGCCAGCGCACCGAGGACGGCGAAGTACCCGCCGATGACGACCCAGTCGAGTGTTTCCATGAGAATCCTGCAGACGACCGAGAGAAGAGACGCCTTCGCGGGGCCCCGATCGCCCCTTCGTCGTGGCTAGTTGAACCACGCCACGAGACGTTTTCAAGCCTCGCCCGGACGGCGATTTCCGGTCACGGGCGTAGCTTTGGAGGCGCCGACTCGCGCTTTGGGAACGCCGCGGTCACGGGTTCCAGCGTCGGGACCTGACGTGCGGTCAGTCGAGGCTGTCGTGCTCGACATCGACGACGAAATCGCCGCGCAGGAAGTTGCGGCCGACTAGCAGCGGGAACTCCATGTGCGAGCGGTCATTCAGCGTGACAGTCACCCGCTTCTCGAAGTCGCCGTGCTTGAGGCTCAGCCAGACTTTGTAGCGGCGGTCGCGGGCCTCGCTCGTTTTGATCGTCACCGTCTCGGCGATCTCGGCGTCGATCCAGTGGCTCTCCCCCTTCTCGTCGAGCACGCGGAAGCGAACCGCCTTGCCGATGTTCTTCTTCATCTTGTCGCTCGGGTCGTCGATACGGACCTCTTCGGCGTGGAGCGAGCAGCTCTTTGCGCCCGAATCGACGCGGGCCAGGAACCGCAGGCCGGTCGAGGCCTCACGCAGGTGAGCGGTCGCGCCGATGATGCGCTTCTCGCCGTACGGCTCGGCGTTCTCGGCCTCGTCCGCGTCGGCGACCTCAATCGGGCTGGCCTTCGCGGGCGACTGGTCCTTGGTGGCGACGGCGCCCTTGCCGCCGTCCCCGGCGAGGTCCTCGGCCGCCGCCCCGTGGGCAATCAGCGAGGGGGCCAGCAACGCGAGCGTCAGGATCACGGCCGCTAGTCCAGCCGAACCACGGCCCGACCGGGGCGTAAAGGGGTGGGCTGGACGCGATGGGGAGGTTTGCGCCATGTTTCGGGCTTGCAGCGAGCTCGGAAGCTGTGGAGAGAGGGCGGGTTGGGGAAACCTGGCCGGAGACCGTAAGTTATAGTCTACGGATTTCACTGAGCTACGGTTCGCGATCGACATCCACGAAGTCTTGTTCCAACTTGCACGGCGGCAACTCCCTTGAGCGCGCGGTTTCTTAGTCAGCTTGCGATCGCCGGCCTTGTGCTGCTGGGGACGCTCGGGATTTACCTGCGTCACGGCACACGCAGCGCCGCCCGCGAGGCCCAGCAAGACAGCAACTGGTTGCTGACCTACGTCATCGGCTTTACGGCCGAAGGGAACGACTCGGAAGTCCGGATCGCCTTCCCGACCGAGGGGCGGAACATCCGCGTCCTGAAGGAAGAGCTCTCGGCCCCCAACCTGCGGCCCGACGTCGTGAAGCTGGGGCCGAGCGGCACGCGGGAGATGGTCGTTTTCACGACCCAGCAGGGGGTCTACTCGGTTACAGCCGAGTTCGAGCTGCGCCTGCAACCTGCCCGGGCCCAGGCCGCCGAGGAGTACGTGAACCTCGGCCCCGAGACCCGCGCGCGGTACACCCGCGCCGAGCCGGAACTGCCGACCGGCCTGGTCAAGGTTCAGCAAGCGCTGCAGCGGGCCGAATGGACCCGCGAGGAGGAGCTCGTCCAGTGGATTTTCGACTACTGCAGCGACCTCAAGCGTGAGGAGGCGGCCGGCGCCAGCCATTCGGTGCTCGGTGCGCTCGAGAACCAGGCCGCTACGCCGCTGTCGCGGGCCAGGACCATGGTCACCCTCTGCCGCGCCAGCGACGTCCCGGCTCGGATGGTCACGGGCTTCGAGATCCGCCAGGGTTCGGGCGTGAAGCCGCACGTTTGGCTCGAGGTCTTCCGCGGCAACCGCTGGGTCCCCTTCGACCCCGAGTACGGCTACGCCCGCGACATGCCGAGCAACTTCCTCGTCGCCCGGCGCGACGGCGAGAACATCGTGCGCACGCGCGTCGCGGCGCCGGCCGCGACCGAGAGCTACACAATCAGCCGCATGGGCCCCCCGCCCGAGGTGCTGATGTCGGAGACCCGCCGCCCGTCGCAGGTGTTCGACCTGACTCGGCTCCCGGTGAAGATGCACGAGGTGCTGTCGCTCCTACTGCTGCTCCCGTTCGGCGCGCTCATCGCCTCGCTGTTCCGCAACGTGGTCGGGATCCGCACGTTCGGGACGTTCGCCCCGGCGCTGTTCGCCGTGAGCTTCATCTACGCCGACTGGGGCTCGGGCCTGATCGTGCTGTTCGTGGTCCTGTTCGCAGGGATGTTCGGCCGGGTGCTGGTCGAGCGGCTCCGGCTGCTGATGGTCCCTCGGCTCAGCATACTGCTGACGACGATCATCCTCTGCGTGGTCTTTGGGGTCTCGGCCCTCGACTACCTGGGGATCACGCCCAGCGCGA
The DNA here is from genome assembly GCA_051648405.1 of Lacipirellulaceae bacterium. GTDB lineage: Bacteria > Planctomycetota > Planctomycetia > Pirellulales > Lacipirellulaceae > JBOFFC01. The sequence continues at coordinate 12,785 of JBOFFC010000063.1, read as the reverse complement.
AGGCCGTGCTGCTGCCGCTGGTGATCCTCACGATACTCATCGAGCGGTTCTACGTGACGATCGAGGAAGACGGCTTCACGTTCGCGATCCAACTGACCCTGGGGACGCTCCTGGTGGCGACCTGCTGCTACCTGCTGCTGAGCTGGAAGGCGGTGGGGGACTTCATCCTGGTTTACCCCGAGGCCCACCTGCTCACCCTCGCGGCGTTCGTCGCGATTGGCCGCTACACGGGCTACCGCCTCACCGAGCTCTACCGATTCCGCGACCTGGTGAAGGCCGAGCAAGCGGCTCGCGGCGTGTAGCCGAAGAGAGACCTACCCCGAGTTTCTCCGTCCGCCCGACGTTGGCGCCAAGGAAGACAGCCGTGCCCAGCTGGTTCGCATGGCCGAGCGAGCTCCGCGAGAGCGGGATCCTCGGCATCAACCGCCGCAACCTGAGCTACATCCTCGAGGGGAACCCGAGGAAGTACTACCCGCGCGTTGATAACAAGCTGCTCACCAAGCAGATCTGCGAGCAGCACTCGATCCCGGTCCCCAAGACGTACGGCGTGCTCAAGTCGCAGAGCGACCTGCGTCGCTTCCGCGACATGGTCCAGGACCGGCGCGACTTCGTCGCCAAGCCCGCCAAGGGGGCCGCTGGGCGTGGCGTCGTGGTGATCGCCGAGCACTTCGGGGACGTGTACCTGACCCCCAGCGGGCGGCGCATCTACTGGGTGGACCTGCGTTACCACCTATCGACGATCATCTCGGGCCTGTACTCGCTTGGCGGTCGCCCCGACAGCGTGATCGTCGAGCAGCGGATCGTCACCCACCCGACGCTCGACGCCGTCTCGGTCGGGGGGACTCCCGACGTGCGGGTGATCCTCTACCTGGGGGTCCCCGTGATGGCGATGGTCCGCCTGCCGACGCACGAGTCGGGGGGCCGCGCCAACCTGCACCAGGGGGCGATCGCCGCCGCGGTGAACATGTTCACCGGGGTCACCTACGGTGGCGTCTGCAAGAACCGCACCGTCGATATCCACCCCGACACGCACAACACGATCGCCGGAATCGAGCTCCCGGATTGGAAACGCGTTCTCGACGCGTCGCTGCGGCTCGGCGACGCGCTGGAGCTCGGCTACATCGGGATCGACTTCGTGATCGACGCCAACGTCGGCCCGGTGGTGCTCGAAGCCAACGCCCGCCCGGGACTGGCGATCCAGGTCGCCCACCGGCACGGGATCCGGCCGCGACTCGAGAAGATCCGGGCCCTCCCCGAGGCCCGTCGCCGCGGTGACGCGCGTTGGGAGCTGATCGAGCAGCTCGCGTCGGGGGGCTGAGGCCAAGGCCTCGGCTCGTCAAGCGGCTGGATACGCGCCGTGAGCTAGAGTTGCGGTCCCCGCTCGCTTTCCCGGGGCAGCAACCACTCGCACGGCGCCCGCATGACCCCCGCTGCCCCGCTGACCTCCCCCGTCGTCGCAACCGTCGCGTCGCCCCCCCCGGCAGCCGTCCGCCCGGCAGCCGTCGCTGCGCCCAGACCGATCGCTCCCGTGCCGGCCGCCCCAGCGCCGAACGACTCGGCAGCGATATGGCGGAAATTCTTCCACGAGTGGCCCGAAGGGATCCTCAAGCGCGGGGTCGTCGTCAACCGCAACGACGAGCAGATGCCCTTCAAGGCGTACATGCTCCGCGGCGAGGTCGTGCTGCTCGAACGGACGAACCCCGACGCCCTCGGCGCCCGCTACTTGATCGTCCCGTTCACCGAGATCGGGTTCGTGAAGCTCGTCGATCCGCTCAGGCAGGACGTGCTCGAAGCGGCCGGGTTCCGTGGCAAGCTAGCCGTCTAACGGCTCAGTAGTCGCGGCCGAACTCCGCGTCCCCCGCAACCCGCTGGCGATTGAGCACCAAGACCGTCGCCGGGGCGCGTCGTTGGTCCACCTCGGGCCAACCGAGCGGCGTGGCGTCGGACTCGTCGATCGTGGGTGAAACGCCGTGCAGGCGGAGGAAGCCGATCGCCCGTGACATCGGGATCGCCGCCCCGTACGCCCCGCCTCCCTCCCCTCGGAACAGGGCCCGCACCACGCCGACCACTCGGCCGGCGTCGTCGCAAAGCGGCCCGCCGCTGTTGCCGGGGTTTGTGATCGCGTCGTAGAGGACAAGGTCTTCGCTCTCCGGTGCCGGCAGGGCGACGATCGACCCCCGTGTCGATTTGAGTTGCAGCCCCAGCTCCATCCCGAGCGGGTACCCCAGCACCATCACGTCGGCGGCGCGACCGGGGAGCTGGCCGCACAGCGGCATCGGCTCGGCTTTCAGCGTCTCGCACCGAACGAGCGCCAGGTCGGTGTCGGCGTCCACCGCTACGACGGTCGCCGGCAGCCGCCGCTTCGAGTCGGCCGGATCGACGAGCAGCAAGCCCTCGGCGTTTTCGACGACGTGCTCGTTGGTTAGCAGCAGGCCTGGCGCTACGACAAACCCGGTGCCCGAGCCGACCGAGATCAGGTCCCCCTCGCCGTTGACTTGCGTCTTCGGGGCGAACCGCTTCGGCGGCACGTAAACGAAACGGAACGAATCGGGTCGCTTGTGCCCGTGGTCTGCCAGCAACTTCGCGTACGCCTCAGAGGCGTCTTGGAGCTGGCCGCGCGGAACCTTGACCCCTCGCATCGAAGCGGCGGCGAGCAGCGAGCCGAGGTTCTGTGAAAGCGCGGGGGCCTCGGGTGACAGCTCAACGGCCTGGAGCCAGTGCTCGACCGCCCCGCGGTAGTCGCGACAGAAAAACTCGCTGAGGGCCAAGTTGTTGAGGGCGGCGACGTCGCCGGGGTCGCGCCGCACGCACTCGCCGAAGCAGCGGGCAGCCTGGCGGTCGTCGTCATCGATTGCCCCGTGGACCAGGCCACGGACGAAGTCGGCCTCGCCGCTGTTGGGGTCGAGCTCGCTCGCCTCGAGGAGCGTCTGCTCGGCGAGCTTCCCGTTGCGGAGCCGGAGGAGCTCGAGTGCGAGGTCGATCTTGGCCCGAGCGGCCTTTCTCGCCTCCTTCGCCTGGTCTTTGGTGGCCCACCGCGTCCCGAGCCGGACGAGTCCCTCGTCGGCGAGCGCCCGCCAGTGTTCAAGCCGCGCCTCGACTTTGGCCTGCTCGTTGGGAGGGAGCGTCCCGGCGGCGAGGTGAAACTCGCACGCCATGGCCGCCTCGTTGGCGGTCGCCGCCCGAGAAGCCTCGGACTCCACCTCGGCGGCAGTCGTCGCCCGTGGCGCCGCGGCGATGGCGCCATCACCGGCCTCGTGGCCGCCCGACTGTCCGAGGGCGAATCGCCGATCCTCGGGGCTCAGCTTGGCGAGGGAGACCTTGATCTCCGCGCCGGATGGCTTGCGGAGCACAAGGACCGTGCCGCGCTCGATCCGGACCATCTCGGCGACCGTCGAGAACTCCCCTCCGGCGGAGGTCCAAACCCTCAGCTCACCGGCGTTTGCCGTTAAACCGACCGCCCCGAGGGCGACCGCAGCCATCCAGCGAGCGGCAATCGAACGAGCGGCCACGGAGCGACCGACGGCAAGGGGCGGGACGCGGTTCATGTTCGCGATCGACGAACGGGAGGGGGGACTTGTGTGCGATCGGCATTCGGCCAGCCGATACCCGGATACTACTCGGGGTTGTCTCGGGCGCCAGCTCCCTTGGGGTGGTTGTGGGCATAAAAAAACCCCGCACGACCCGTAAGGGTCGGCGGGGTAAAAAAACTGGCGATACCTACTTTCGCACTGGTAGGCACTATCATCGGCTCCAAAAGCTTAACTACTGTGTTCGGGATGGGAACAGGTGTTTCCTTTCGGATATGGTCGCCAGAAAGGAACGACCGGCGGCGAAGCCGAGTCGCCCCTGATCAGCGAGCAATGCCGGTGGCATTGCTCGCTGATGAAGGTGCAAGAGTGGCGAGGACCGGAGTCCTGCTGCCGCCCCGGGAGAGGGGGGCGGCTTCCGAGCCCCTGTCTTAGCAGGAGCGTTGGATTAATGTGGCCAAACATTCGTCCGTTAGTATCGGTTAGCTGAACACATTGCTGTGCTTACACATCCGACCTATCAACCTGGTAGTCTTCCAGGGGACTTTCGGTCATTGACCTACGAAACCTAATCTTGGGGCGGGCTTCACGCTTAGATGCCTTCAGCGTTTATCCGTTCCGTCCTTAGCTATCCTGCCGTGCCGCTAGCGCGACAACAGGAACACCAGAGGGACGTCCTTCTAAATCCTCTCGTACTAAAGAAGAACCCCCGCAAGTTTCGTGCGCCCACAGTAGATAGGGACCGACCTGTCTCACGACGGTCTGAACCCAGCTCACGTACCACTTTCATTGGCGAACAGCCAAACCCTTGGGAGCTTCTTCACCCCCAGGATGTGATGAGCCGACATCGAGGTGCCAAACCGCTCCGCCGCTGTGGACGCTCGGGAGCGATAAGCCTGTTATCCCCGGAGTACCTTTTATCTGTTGAGCGATGGCCCTTCCATTCGGGACCACCGGATCACTAAGCCCTACTTTCGTACCTGCTCGACTGATTAGTCTCGCAGTTTAGCACCCTTCTACCTTTACGCTCGATGCCTGATTGCCAACCAGGCTGAGGGTACCTATTGGGCTCCTCCGTTACTCTTTGGGAGGAGACCGCCCCAGTCAAACTGCCCAACTGACACTGTCCGCTGCTCGGCTTCACGAGAATCAGCGTTAGAACTAAAGCATGCAAAGGGTGGTATTTCACCGACGGCTCCCCCCGAGCTGGCGCCCGGGGTTCGAAGCCTCCCACCTATCCTACACAGTACATACCACAGCCCAATATCAGCCTACAGTAAAGGTTCACGGGGTCTTTCCGTCTAGCTGCGGGAACGTGGCATCTTCACCACGACTACAATTTCACCGGGTCACTGGTTGAGACAGTGTTCCACTCGTTACGCCTTTCATGCACGTCGGAACTTACCCGACAAGGAACTTCGCTACCTTAGGACCGTCATAGTTACGGCCGCCGTTTACTGGGGCTTCGGTTGGGAGCCTCGCCCGAAAGCTAACCCCCTACCTTAACCTACCAGCACCGGGCAGGCGTCAGTCTCTATACATCCACTTGCGTGTTAGCAGAGACCTGTGTTTTTGATAAACAGTCGGTGGAACCGATTTACTGTGACCCGCCGAAGCGGGCGCCCCTTATTGCGAACTTACGGGGCCATTTTGCAGAGTTCCTTAACCAGTGTTCTCCCGAGCGCCTTAGACTACTCGTCTCGCCTACCTGTGTCAGTTTTAGTACGGACGGCGTGTTTCAACCCTACGGAGATTTTCTTGGACGCCCTTCAGACGACATACCCAACGTAAGCGGGGTTAGCCTTGCGGCCAGGGACGTTTCTAGTTGTCCCCTCGTCATTCAGACGCCGTCCCTCCTTCAGTCCACACGACCGGCGCAGGAATATTAACCTGCTGTCCATCGTCTACGCCCTTCGGCCTCGACTTAGGAACCGGCTCACCCTGGGCGGAATTACCTACCCCAGGAAACCTTAGGCTTTCGGCGGGCAGGATTCTCACCTGCCTTATCGTTACTCATTCCGGCATAATCACCTGTTGGCCCCGACACCGCTCCTTTCGGTACGGCTTGTATCTGACCAACAGCGCTCTCCTACCAAACGCTTCATCCGAAGAATCAGCGATTCTACTGCTTCGGTGTCGTGCTTACTCCCGTTCATTATGGGCGCAGAACTGCTCGACCAGTAAGCTGTTACGCACTTTTTAAATGATGGCTGCTTCTAAGCCAACATCCTGGTTGTCACAGCAGTTCAACTTCCTTAGTGACTTAGCACGACTTGGGGACCTTAGCAGGTAGTCTGGGTTGTTTCCCTCTCGACCGCGAAGCTTATCCCTCGCGGACTGACTCCTGAGATAGTCGCATCGGTATTCGGAGTTTGGTTCAGCAGGGTACCCCGCGAAGGGCCCCAAACCAAATCAGTCTCTCTACCCCCGACACGTAGTGGCTCAAGGCTAGCCCTAGAGCTATTTCGGAGAGAACGAGCTATCTCCTGGTTTGATTAGACTTTCACTCCTCCCCACAAGTCATCCCCTCGGTTTTCAACCCAAGTGGGTTCGGTCCTCCACGCGGTTTGACCCGCGCTTCAACCTGCTCATGGGTAGTTCACCAGGTTTCGCGTCTACCGCCAGCGACAATGCGCCCTATTAAGACTTGGTTTCCCTGAGGCTTCGGCCCGGAAGGCCTTAACCAAGCCGCTGACGGTAACTCGCCGGATCATTATGCAAAAGGCACGCCGTCACACATTGCCCGAAGGCCATAGTGCTCCGACCGCTTGTAGGCGTATGGTTTCAGGTTCACGTGCCTCCCCTAACAGGGGTTCTTCTCACCTTTCAGTCGCCATACTGAGTTCACTATCGGTCATTAGGTTGTGTTTAGCCTTACGGGATGGTCCCCGTGGATTCAGTCGGGGTTTCACGTGACCCGACCTACTCAGGTACCCCTCGAGAGACGACAAGGTTTCGCGTACGGGACTGTCACCCGCTGCGGTCCGACTTTCCAGACGGTTCTGCTACCCGGTCATTTTGTAACTCTCATGTGAAGGGCCCTACAACCCCGTCGAGGAAACCTCGACGGTTTGGGCTATTCCCCTTTCGCTCGCCGCTACTGAGGGAATCGAGTTTTCTTTCTCTTCCTGTGGTTACTTAGATGTTTCAGTTCACCACGTTCGCTAGGGAATCCCGGGATCATTGCTTGTTTGTCAGCTCCCCCAGGCATTTCGCAGACTTCCACGCCCATCATAGCCACCTAATGCCAAGACATCCCCCATACGCCCTTAGTAGTTTGGCCACATTAATCGAACGCTCTTGCTCGTCGCTCGGGTCGGGTCCCACGCCCCCCTCTCGGAACGCGTTTTCCCCGCCTCGCGGCGTCTGGGCAGCAATCGACTCTTGTGAACTACACGTTCGCCGCCGGCCTGTGAGGACCAGCGGCAAGTAACGCTTCTTTCTCGACCCGCGAACTCGCCTCACGGCGATTGGGTAGGTCGGAAGAAGGAGCTCGGAAAAGGATCGCTTTGGAGCGGCCCAAAGGGCCGTCCTCGTGGATCCTTAATCAAGATGCCACTCTTGCTTTTACTGAGTTGTCAAAGATCGTCTTCGCCCCCTCCACCCTTGCGGGGTGTCTGGCGGCTCGTCCGGCCACAATCTGCCGGGGTCTTGTCTCGCCCTTCGGGAGACACGCGGAGGTCGCTCGGCGGTTTGCGAGCGGCCTGCTGCGTGTGGCCCGAAAACGATTGGAAGCCCCGAAAACTATCCGGTCGGCTCCCCCCTGTCAAACCCCTCCTTGGAAATTTTCTCAGGCGGCTCGTACGGCCTTCGGCCGAACGGCGAGGGCTCCAGCCCTCTGGGCAGGTCGGCTGGCCCCCCTTTTGTGAGGGTGGCTGCTGCCGCGAGCCCTTAACTTCGGCGAGATCCTACGACAACTTGAGCGTGCCGCAAGGGGGTCACCTCGCATTTTCCTCGATTCCCGGAGAACGCCGCGTTCTCCGCCGGATTTCGCGTCGGGCGACTCTCGGAACGAGGGCTAGGACCGCGCCGTCCAGCGGCAGAAGGCGGAGGCGAACAGCGCCCCGAGTGCCGCGTCGGCCGCGGCCCCTGCGGCTACGGCCCAAGGGCCGACGAGCAACTTAACCGGTAACACGACGTCGAGAGCGGCAAGGCTCGACGCGTCCGGCACCGCCCCGAGGCCGACGGCGGCCAGCCCCCCTGCGTAACGGCCCCGGGCGTGCCCGGCCCCGGTCGCCGCTCCCGCGGCCAGCATCGCCGCGATCGCGATCCGCATGATCTCGGCCAGTGCCGCGCACGAGGCCGGCGCCACTCGGGCGAGGCCCAGCGCCACGCCCGCCAGGGTGATCGCAACCAGCACGCTCCGAACCGAAAACCGGCGTGGCATGGCGTCGCGAGCCCGGGGGTGAGGGTTTGCCCGTTCGGGAGTCGCTTTGGCGCGCGGGCCGACTAGCAGCCTGTTGAAAAACGCCGTCGTGGCGTTGTTCAACCTCTCCAAGCTCGCGGCCGAGCCGCTCGCGGCTCGCGAAACCGCGGCGAAAGCGCCACGGTTTCGACGTCGCCTCCCTGCGACGACGCTGCCTGTCAAAAGTCGATGGGCTGCTAGGCCAGCACCGGAACGCCGAGGGGAGTCCGCGACGCCACGAGCAGTCCCGTTTCGACGCGCTGCATCAGCGTGACCGGCGTGTCCCCCGGTTGGCACTCAGCGACGCTCATCGACGTCTGGAGCTGGAGTGAGCCTTCGCCGAGCGGCACCGAGCAGTTCGCGAGCGCGTCGCCGATTCGCTTCCCGACGGCCTGGGCTTCTTTGGCGGTCCGACCGGGCATTTGCACGACAAACTGACCGTCGTCCAGCCTGCCGAGCAGGTCGATGTCACGCAGCGCGTTGTCAAGAAACTGGGCGATCGAGTCGAGCGTGAGCGTCGCGACCGCCGGCCCGAACTCGTCGAGCAGTTTCGCGTAGCCGTTGAGCTCGGTTGCGAGGAGGCTGAGCGGCTCGCCCGAGTCCTCGTGCGCGCGGCACGCTTGACGCAGCTCTTCGACGAAGCGTGTGCGGTTGGGGAGTTTATCGAGGACCAAAGTTGGGATCGCGGCCGACTCGGGCGCGGCGGGCTTCGGCTCCGCTTGGTGAACCTCGGTAATCGGGACGCATTCGACGCCGTTGTGGAGGTGGCCGTTGTTGCGTCCTGCCCCCTTCGATCGGTAGAGCGCCTCGTCGGCGCGCTTGAGGAGCCGTTCGGGCTCGTCGTCGTCCCCCGCTGCGTCGGCGAGGCCGATGCTCATGGTGACGCTGAGCTTCTTTCCTTCGAACTCGATCGCCTGCGACTCAATCCGCTTGCGGATCCGCTCGGCGAGGATGATCCCATCGACGGCGGTCGTGGTCGGCATGACGACGGCGAACTCCTCACCGCCGTAGCGGCATGCGAGGTCCATTTCGCGAGCGCACTCGGCCATGGCGCCCGCGACTTTGCGGAGGACCTCGTCCCCCGCCTGGTGGCCGTGGGTGTCGTTGAACTTCTTGAAGTGATCGACGTCGCCGATCAGCAGCGAAACGGGAGTCCCCTTGCGGCGCCATTCGGCGAATCGGCGGCGGAGCTCGTCGTCGAACGCGCGGCGGTTGGCGAGGCCGGTGAGTGCGTCGGTGCGGGCCTCGGACTCGTGGGTGCGGATCGCCTCGGCCTGCGTCTGGATGTGCTCCTCGGCCAGGACGAGCTTCTGTTGGAGATCAGCATTGGCGTCGCTGATGCGTCGCATCATTGTTTCGAGGTCCTCGACGTCGACCCCCGAGCTGCGCGCCTCGGCGATCTCGGCCTCGATCTGCGTGATGCTGGCGTTGTGCGCGCCGACGTCCTGGACGACCCCCGCTGCCAAGTCACGGAGTTTCTCGCTCGCCATTAGCGTCCGCTCGCGATCGATTCTCCGAGCGTTCTCGATCTCTTCGTCGGCCTCGGGGGACGGGGGGGCCGGTTCCTGGGGCGTGGCGCCCCCGAACACCCACGCGCCGGCCGCAAAGCCCATCGCCAACGCGATTGCTGCGAAGAGGACGTTCACCACGACGAGCGGGAGTGCCAAGGCAAGAGGTGTCATTGCTACAGAGCTCATTCGATCTCCAGCGCAACGAGTGGGGCGCGGGGCGACCCTGCCTCGCAGCGGTTGAAGGTTGCGCTAGGTGCATCAAACCGCCTAAATAACCTACGGCGCTCTGTGCGCGCGTCAGAAGCAATCGCGAGACTTGCTGCGCAACCTGCGCAACGGATTACGCAGCTCCCGAGCGTTCCTCGATCAGGCTGTGCGCTCGCACACGGTCGTAGCGGTCGCGCCGACGAAGAGGGCCGCCGATCGGGTTGCCGAAGCGCGGGGGGCTCGCGCCGTTGCGCGACTTAAACTCCAGGTGGTGGGCCGCAGCGTGCTGCCGAACGCGTGTCGCTCGTCGCCGCACGCGTCTGTCACCAAGCCACTCTCGGGAGTCACGTCGTGAGCCGCCCCGCGCATCGAAAACGTGAGTCGATCGCCGGCGCGCCGAGCCCGCTGAGCCGCGCGCTCGCGGCTTCGGGGGTCGGGCTGTGGGACTGGCGACTCCACGACGACGAGCTCTGGGGCGACGCGGCGTTCGGTCGTTTGACCGGCCTGGGTGACGCGGACGCCACCTGGCCTGCGGCGCTGTGGCTCGAGCGCGTTCATGCCGAGGACGGGGCGGCCCTCCGCCAACAACTCGACGACGCGATCGCCGACGGGGGGGCCTTCGACACGTTGGTGCGCGTGCGAGCGTCCGTCGATCATCAGCACGCAGAACAGTACGAACAGCGCCGGGTGTTCGGCCGCGCCGTGGCGTCGCGGGGGCGCATCACACACCTCGCCGGCGGGGTCATCGATGCCGGTGGTTGCGAGGCGTTGCCGTCGCCGTCGCTTGTCGATGGGCGCCCGGCCGATGGCCACTACGCGCAAGCCCAGCCGCTCGAAGTCGATGGCCTCGCCGTGGGGGTTGCGCACGAGTTCAACAACGTGTTGCAGATCGTGATCGGGTACGTCGGGTTCGCGGCGACTTCGCTGCCGGCCGAAAGCGAGGAACGCCGTGACCTAGCGCAAGCGCTTGCCGCGGCCGACCGCGCGACACAGTTGACGCGGCGGCTAGTCGAGTTTGCGCACGCCAAGGACGACGATGAGCTGCTCGACCTTCGGGAAGCGATCCATGGCTTCTCCCAGCTCCTGCGGCCGATCGTCGGCGAGAACGTCCACGCCCGGTGCGCGGTCCCCGCCGAGCCGATGATCGTCCGTGGCGGCGACGCCTCGCTTCGACTCGCGATCCTCAACCTCTGCGTCAACGCCCGCGACGCGATGCCCGAGGGGGGCGAGTTGCTGGTTCGCGCCGAACGGGTCCGCGTGCCCGCTGCCGACCCGTTGTTGCCGGGCCTAGCGCCGGGCGAGTATTGCCGGGTGTGGGTTACCGACACCGGCTGCGGCATGCCACCGCATGTCGCCGCGAAGGCGTTCGATCCGTTCTTCACGACCAAAGGGGGGGCGAAAGGCGCCGGGCTCGGGCTGTCGATCGTGAAGTCCACCATGCAGCGCCTCGGTGGCGCTGCGACGCTGCACAGCGTCCCCGGGTTGGGGACCTCCGTGGCGCTGTGGGCGCCACTCGCCGATCCCTCGCTGCCGGAAACGCCCGCGCACGCGAACGACCCTCCGCCGACGGTCCGCGGCTGCGCGATCGTCGTTGGAACGCCTCAAGCGGTGCTGACGCAGTCGATGCGTGCGCTCGGCTGGCGAGTCGAAGCGGTCGCGAACCTCGAAGCGGCGTGCGCCTCGATGGTCGAGCGGGCAACGCCGATCGACGCACTGGTGGTCGATGCCGAAGAACTACACGCGGCGCCCTTCCCGTTGCCGTGGGAAGGGGAGACGCCCGTGATCGATCGCCCGATCGTGATCGCAACCACCGCGTTCGACCCCGAATCGACGCCGACCGCCCGAATCACGCAGCGCGCCGACTCGGTCGTAGCGGCGCCGCTGTTGTCTGCCGAATTGCCGCTGGTGCGGCGGCGCAAGCGGACGGTTCGGACGCAGTCGCTCGTCGAGGCGCCGTTGATCTCGGCGCCGGTGGCCACGCCGCCGCCTAAGCGCGACTGGGACGACGAGCTGCTCGTCCAGAGTGGGCTGATCTCCGCTTCGCACGGGAGGCTGGCCTAGCAGGCGCCATGACCGACTCCCCCCGCAGCGCGTTGATCGTCGATGACGAGCCTCAGGTCCGCGACCTGATGTCGCGGGCGCTTCTGCGCTGCGGCATCTGCTGCGACCAGGCGTCGAACGGGGCTGAGGGGCTCGACCTGCTGCGCGGGCGAGCCTACGACGCCGTGGTCACCGACCTGCGGATGCCGGTCAAGCACGGGCACTCGTTCTGCGTCGATATGCTTGCGCTCCCCGCCCCTCCACCGGTGCTCGTGCTGACGGCGCTCGCCGACCCGCGGCTCGTGCGTGACCTGATAGGTCGCGGGGTCCGCGACGTCGTCTGCAAGCCGGTGGACTACTCGATCCTGGCTGAAAAGGTGCTGGCGATGGCGTCGGCGGGCAAAACGAACAGCGCTGCGGTCCGAGTCTCGCGCGCGCCCGCGCTAGCCAAGCTCAACCTGCTGCAGAAGATCGAGCAGTCGCTCGTTGAATTGTCCGATATCTACGCCGACCGGATGGACGCGGCCTTTGACTTTGACGAAGAGCTCGCCGAACCCCCCGCGGCTGTTCGCGCCTTCGTGCGCCGGCTGGCCGAGGCCGAGGCGATGGGGGGGGGCAAGCACGCGGTCGTCTTGCCCGGCGACGCGGAGCGCCGTCACGACCGCGTGACGTGCTTTACGACCGCGACGGCAGTCCCCGTTGATAAGAAATGGCGGCGGAACTGCGAGCCGTTCAACCTTGGGATGCGCGACCTGTCCGAGGGGGGGGTGCGACTGCTCCACACAAGGGCGACCCGCGCCGAGTTCCTCGCGCTCTCCTGGAAGCCCACGCACGTCGCGGTCAACCGGATTCGCGTGGTCATCCAGGTCAAACGCTGCACGCCGCAGAGCCCGTTCTACGACGTCGGCGGTCAGTTCGTCTTCGCCGACTGATGCGCCGCGTCACTCGCAGCCCGTTGAAAAACGCCGTCGTGGCGTTTTTCAACGTCGCCAAGCTCACGGCCGAGCCGCTCGCGGCGCGCGAAACCGCGGCGCAAGCGCCACCGGTTCGACGTCGCCTTCCTGCGACGACGCAGCCCGGCGACAAAACAACAGG
>JBOFFC010000062.1:0-2412 GCA_051648405.1 Lacipirellulaceae bacterium | reverse complement strand
GCGTCCCCCGACTTCCGCGGGCCGTGTCGTTAGACCGCTTCTGTGCGGATATCCGGGTCACCCTTCTCCCTTGGTGACCGAGCTGGGCGACGGGCCAAGATCGGCCCGTCCCGCTTGGTGGCTGTGTCAGCCGCCGGGCGTCTGTAGCGCGTCGTGAACCCCGTTACGCCGCCCTTGCAGCGTCCCCGACCGACCTACCAAGCGGCGTAGCCCGACGGCCGGTGGGGGGCGACGGAAGCCCAGCCGTGGAGACGAAGACGAAGCGCGCCACCCGCGGCGCGAACCCCAAGAGCCACCCGAACAGAGTCCTTGCCGCTCCGCTGCCCTGCTACTCCGCTGGGGTCGACCTAACGACCCTCCAGGAGGTGAGGCGGCAGATGGAGCGACCCGTGTACAAGCTGATCGGCGAACCGAGGCGTTATCGTAACGGCCACGGCGCCGAGGCGTGCCACTACCATCAGCGTTACCGTCTTCTGAGCGACCCGTCGGGCAAGAAGCATTCCGTCTCGCTCCAGACAGACGATCTGTCGGAGGCGCGACGCCGTGCGAAGGAGTTGGTCGAGCGGAAGATCGACGGGGAGATCTATCGCGCGCGGCCGATGGTGCGGACGCTGAGCGGTCAGATCACGACCGCCCTCGAGGAGCACCTTCAAGCGCTGGCGACGAAGGGAGACTCGCCGAAGCACGTGGCGCAGCTGCGGACACGCGTGCGGAGGGTGATCGCCGAGGCGGGCTGGAAGTCGTACGCCGAGGTGGACGTGGTGAGCGCCCAGCGGGCCGTCGCCGCGGTCCGCGACGCGAAGGGTCTTTCGACCAAGACGGCGAACGATTATCTCGCCGCGCTGCGGAGCTGGTCGCGATGGATGCACCAGCACCAGCGTTGGAACAGCCACGTGCTCGAGCGATTGGAGCCGTTCAAGGGGGACACGACCCCCACGCGACTGCGGGCCGTGCTCGACGAAGAGCAACTCCAGAAGCTGCTCGACACGACGCAGCAGCAACCGATGCGTCGATGCCTGTCGGGTCCGCAGCGGGCTATGCTGTACCTGATCGCCTCACAGACGGGGCTCCGCGCCAGCGAACTGGCGAGCCTTACACCGGGGAGCTTCGACCTGGCGAGCGCGACGGCGACGGTGACGGTTCACTGCACGATCTCGAAGCGCCGCACGACGGACAAGGTCCCGTTGTCGCACGAGCTGGCGGCGACGCTGGCGCCGTGGATCGAGGGGCTCCCGCCCGGCAAGCGGTTGTGGGGGTCGAGCCGGGGCTGGCAGGCGAAGGCTGCCTCGATGCTGCGCAAGGACTTGGTGGCGGCGGGCTTACCGACCGCGAAGCGACTTGCGAGCGGCGAGACGGGTCAGATCGACTTCCACTCGCTGCGTGCCTTGCGGGTGACGCAGCTCGTGGAGCGTGTCGGGAACCGCACGGTGGTCCGCGAACTGGCGCGACTATCGAGCGACGCGCTGCTCGACCGCTATACGAAGATCATGCCGGCCGAGGTCCGCGCGGCGGTCGAGTCGGTCCCGACGCCGCAGCTACGGCTCGGCCCGGGCCTGAAGGTCTATGCCGAGCCCGAGGCGGATTCCGCGTGAGGCGTCTTGGGGCGAGAAGGTTGTATACCCTCGGAGCCCTTCGATGAAGTACACGATCCTCATCATGCACCCCGACTACGTGGGGGGTGAGTGGCCATTCGACCAGTCGTTGCACCACGTCAAGGCGGAGAACCCCGAAGCGGCGATCCGCGCCGTGCAAGCACGCCTTGCGTCGGACTTGGCGTTCGTCGAGGGCCCGATCCGGGCCGACGACTTCGTCCCGCTCTTGGTGCTCGAGGGTTGGCACGACCACGTCGGACCCGACCCCTTGGGGCTGTGGGACGGAGTCGATCCGAGCGAGGTCTACGGCGTTGACTGAGCCGCTCACCAAAGCCGTGCGGGTCGCCCTCTACGCGCGGGTCTCGACGGCCGAGCAGTCGCTCGACGCGCAGCTTCGGGACCTGCGCGAGTATGCCGCTAGGCGTGGCTGGCCGACCCCCGACGAGCACCTCGACCACGGCGTGTCCGGCGCCAAGGATTCTCGACCGGGCTGGAACGCCTGTTGGGACGCGCTCCAGAAGCGCAGGCACGACGTGCTCTTGGTCGCTGCGCTTGACCGCCTGGGGCGCAGTCTCCCCCACCTAGTGAAGGTGATCGGCACGCTCGGGGAGCTCGGGGTCACGCTCGTCTCGCTCCGCGAGAACATCGACCTGGGCACGGCGCAAGGGCGGATGATGGCCGGCCTGTTTGGCGTGCTGGCGGAGTACGAGCGAGAACTGATCCGCGAACGGACGCGGGCCGGGATGCGCGCCGCGCGGGCGCGAGGGAGCCGGATTGGACCTCCCAAGCGGCCCTTCGACACGCGTCGCGCGACCGAGCT
>JBOFFC010000061.1:0-24715 GCA_051648405.1 Lacipirellulaceae bacterium | reverse complement strand
CGCTTCGAGCCGCTTCGCTGCTAGCGGCGCACGCGACGCTGTAGCACGCGTGGCGCGGTCGGTCCGTCCGGGGACGCCGGTCGTCGCGATCATCGACACCGACGTCGGCCGCGGCGCGCAGCGACAGCTCGACGCGCTCGTGGGCGAAGGCGCCACGCCGGCCTGGCTGCCGCCCACCGACGTCGCTTGGCAGACGCACGACGCGCTCGCCGGAGGGGCGCGGGGAGTGATCTACCGCGCGACCGAGCGGCTCGACACGGTCGATGCGCCGGCGGTGCTTGCGGCCAATTGGCTCGCGGTCATGAATCACCAACTGCGGCTGGTCGAGCCGTGGCTCGTCGCCCCGTCGGCGCCGCGCCCCGTGGGTCGAGGCGCCGTCTCGATCAACCGCCAGGGCGCACAACTCGTGACCACCGCTTTGTTGCCGGCGGCCGACGGGTTCACGGTCACCGCCGCCGGAACGCTGAACCCCAACCCGATCGAGCCGATCGACCTCCCCGGGGAACTCGACGCGACGCACGTCCAGCGGCTCTCGGCGGGGGGCGTTCGACAGGCGGCTTCGAAGCGCGTCGCCGGAGCGCTGCGGGTCGAGCGATCGCTGGGGGACTCGTCGGAGAGCCTGCTCGTGACGCGCGACCCGCGGGTCGTCGATTCGCTGCGTCGTTACACGGCCGGCTCGGGCCCCGCGGCGGCGGCCGCGTGGATCGCCGTGGCGCGCTCGGCACTGGAGCTGGCCGACGCGCTCGACGCCGAGACCACGGCGTCGGCGCGGCGCGACCTGGGGGAGGCGAACCTCGCCACAGCGCGCGGCGAGTTCGCCGCCGCGTGCGTCGCCGCGGCGCGGGGGCTGGCGAGCGTCGAGCGGGTGGGGATGGCCCGCCGCGTGGCGGCGACGCAGTCCACGGCCTACGAGAGCGCGCCGCTGTCGCTGCTGCCAGCGACGCTCACCGATCACTTCCGCCTGGCCGAGCTCCTGGCCGTGGCGCCGCGCGGGCCGAACCGGCTGTACGGCGGCAGCTTCGAGGACATCGACGGCCTCCGCGCCGCTGGTTGGAAGCAACCCGGGGGGGGGAGCGTCGAGCTCGCCGACGGCTCGACAGTCCACGGCAAACGGCGACTGCGGCTCAGCGGGGACGCCTCGGGGCCGGCGACGGTCGTTTCTCCGCCGATCGAGCTCGCCGCGGGGGAGCTCGTCGAGATCACCGGCTGGGTCCGCGTCGCGCCAGCGGCCGGCGACGCGCCGGCGGAACTCGTCGTCGGCGACTCGCTCGGTGGGGGCGACCTGGCGATCGCCTGCGGCCCGACCGCCGATTGGAAGCCGTTCCGGCTGGTGCGCCGGACGCTCGTCGATACGTCGATCACGCTGCGCGTCAGCGCGCCACGCGGGACGGTCGGCGAAGTCGATGGGATGATGGCCCGCGTGGTGACGCCCGGGGGCGCCGTCGCCAAGCAGGCCACCGCGCCCGCTCAGCCGAAGTAGTCGATCGCGTTGCGGAACAGGGCGAGCCCCGCCCCGGGGGCTTCGAGCAGCGACGCCCCCCCGCCGCTCGACCAGCGCCGCCGGGTCCACGCGGGGTGCTGCGTCGCGTCGATAAACCGCTCGGGGTGCGGCATCAGTCCCAGCACGCGGCCGGTCGAGTCGCAGAGCCCGGCGGCGTTCGCCACCGCTCCGTTGGGGTTGTGCGGGAACGCCAGGGGTTCGTCGCTCGCCGCCGCGCCCGGCGCCGCGTAGCGAAGCACGATTTGCCCAGCGCTGTGAAGCCGCGCGAGCGCCGCGTCGTCGCGCACCGCGAGCTGCCCCTCGGCGTGCGCGACCGGAAGCTCGAGCCGCTCGATCCCGCGCAAGAAGACGCACGCCCCCGGGTCCGCCTGCAGCGTGACCCAGCGGGCCTCGTAGTGGCCGTTCTCGTTCCAGGTGAGCGTGGCGAGCGGGCCGCGCTCGTCCTCGACGTCGAGCAGCCCGGTCTTGATCAGCACCTGGAACCCGTTGCACACGCCGAGGACCAGCTTCCCCGCGTCGCGGAACCGCCGGCAGGCGTCGGCCAGGTGCAGCCGCACCTGGTTCCCCAGCACGCGGCCGGCGGAGACGTCGTCGCCGTAGCTGAAGCCCCCCGGGATGCAGAGCACCTGGAAGTCGTCGAGCAGCGACGGCGCTTCGAGCACCCGCGCGACGTGGATGCGCTGGGCGTCTCCGCCGGCGAGGCGGAACGCCTCGGCCGTCTCTTCGTCGCAGTTCGTCCCCGGAGACCGGAGCACGAGGACACGGGGTTTGGCCATGGCGAGAGGTCCGATTGAGATCGACGAAGGAAGCTCGACAGGATCTCAGGATTACGGGAAGGGATTTACAGGAACAGAAGTCAACAAGTCCCGTCCCTCTTTGCTTCGCTTCTCCTGAAAATCCGGGTTCGTCGTCATCCTGGAATCCTGTCTAGTTTCAACAGCGGCGTTTGCCACGCGGTCTTGAGCGTTGCGAGGTCGGCCGCGACGCGGGTCTGGCCAAACGTGGTGATCGAGAGCTTCGGCTCGGCCGAGACGATGCCGACCCGCGCGTGCGGCGCGTCGCCGAGAAATCGCTCGAACCGGGCCTCGCTCCCTGCGGGAACCTCGCAGACGAACCGCGTGTTCGACTCGCTGAACAGCAGTGCGAGCGTCGCCGCGTCGCTGTTCCCCAGGTCGGTCGCCGGGGCTTCGCTGAGGTCGATCTCGGCGCCGAGTTCGCCTGTGAACGCCATCTCGGCGAGCGCCGCGGCGAGGCCCCCCTCGCTGGCGTCGTGGCAGGCTGCGATCACCCCCCCGCGGATCGCGCGGTGAACCCCCGCGAACACCGCGCGGGCGAGCGCCGGATCGACCGTCGGCGCCTCGCCGCCGCTGGCGCCGGTCACCAGCGCGTAGTGCGAGCCGCCGAGCTCGTTGCGCGTCAGTCCCACGACGTAGAGCGAGTTCCCGGCGCACTTAAGGTCCATTGTCGTCGCGTGGGCCACGTCGTCGAGTTGCCCCAGCGCGCTGATCAGCAGCGTCGGCGGGATGGCGATCGAACGCCGCTCGCCGTCGGGGCCGTCGTAGCGGAACTCGTTGTTGAGGCTGTCCTTGCCGCTGATGAACGGCGTGTCGAGCTCCAGGACCAGGTCGTGGCAGGCGAGCGCCGCACGCACCAGCGCGCCGAGCGTCGAGGCCCGCTCGCAGTCCCCCCAGCAGAAGTTGTCGAGCAGCGCCACCCGCGCCGGGTCGGCGCCGACGGCGACCACGTTGCGGATCGCCTCGTCGATCGCGCTCGCCGCCATCCGGTAGGTGTCGAAGTCGCCGTAGCGCGGGTTGAGGCCGCACCCGATCGCGATGCCACGCCGGCTAGAGAGCTTCGGCCGCACGACCGCCGCGTTCCCCGGTCCGTCGCCCCGCGGGCCAACGAGCGGCTTCACGACGCTCCCCCCCTGCACCTCGTGGTCGTACTGGCGGACGACCCACTCCTTGCTGGCCACGTTGGGCGCGGCCAGGATCGCCAGCAGGTCGGCCGTGTAGTCGGCGCGTGCGGGGCCCGCGAACGGGAGGGTCGCCGGCGGCTCGTAGACCGCCTCGCGCACCACGGGGGGCCGGCCGCCGTGCAGGAACGCCATCGGCAACTCGCCGACGACCTGCCCGCGGAAGCGGAGCGTCAGGTTCCCCGTAGGAACGAAACGCCCCAGGACGGTCGCTTCGACCCCCTCCGCGGCGCACAGCGCCCGGAGCTCGTCCCAGCTCGATTCGGGCACGGAGAGCACCATCCGCTCTTGCGCCTCCGAGATCCAGACCTCGGTGTACGACAACCCGTCGTACTTCAGCGGGGCGAGGTCGAGGTCGACCTCGGCGCCGATCGCTTCCCCCATCTCGCCGACGGCGCTCGAGAAGCCCCCGGCGCCGCAATCGGTGACCGCGGTGAACAACCCGCGGTCGCGCGCGGCGAGCAGCGCGTCGAGGACTTTTTTCTCTTCGATCGCGTTGCCGATCTGCACGGCGCCCCCGGAGAGCGACTCGCTCTCGCTGGTGAGCTCGGCGCTCGAGAACGTCGCCCCGTGGATCCCGTCGCGACCCGTCCGACCGCCGAGGGCGACAATGAGGTCCCCCGGCTGCGTCTCTTTGAAGGACTTGTCGCGCGGCACGACGCCTACCGATCCGCAGAACACGAGCGGGTTGCCGAGGTACCGCTCGTCGAAGCAGATCGCGCCGTTGACGGTCGGGATCCCCATCCGGTTGCCGTAGTCGCGGACCCCCTCGACCACGCCGCGCATCACGCGCCGCGGGGCGAGCACCCCCGCCGGGAGCGACGCGTCGGGGGTCGCGGGGGGGGCGAAGCAAAAGACGTCGGTGCTCGCCACGGGCTTGGCCCCCAGCCCGGTCCCGAGCGTGTCGCGCAGGACGCCGCCGAGCCCCGTGTTGGCGCCCCCGTAGGGCTCGAGCGCCGACGGGTGGTTGTGCGTCTCGACCTTGAACGTGACGTTGTCCTGCTCGTCGAACAGCACGATCCCGGCGTTGTCCTTGAAGACGCTGACGCACCAGTCGTCGGCGCCCCACCGCTGGCGCAGCGTGTTGGTAGCCGCGAAGATCGTCTCCTTGAGCATGTTCTCGAACCGCCGCTCGCCCCGCTCGTCGCGGTAGGCGATCCGGCCGGCGAGCGTCTTGTGGCTGCAGTGCTCGCTCCACGTTTGGGCGATCGTTTCGAGCTCGACGTCGGTCGGCTCGCGCCCCAGCTCGGCGAAGTACCGCTGGATGGCGAGCATCTCGGCGGGCTGCAAGTAGAGCTGCCCCTCGCGGCTGAGCCGGGCGAGCCCCTCGGCGTCGAGCCCCAGGATCGGCGTCGTACGCAGCACGAACTCGTAAGGGCGGCCCCGGTCGAGGCGGTCGATCGAGAGCGGGCCGAGCACCACACGCTCGATGGCGTCGTTCGCGACCAGCTTGCCGCACAGCTCGGAGAGCCGGTCGGCGGGGACGCCGGCGACCCAGTACTTGCGAAGCGTCTGCACGCGGCACGGGGGGAGGCCGAGGTCTTCGACGGCCCGCTCGACGCTCTGCGCAGTCGGGTCCATCACGCCCGTCTTGTAGAGCACCTGCACGAGCGTTGCGCCGGCTCCGACGCGTGCCGGAGCGGCGGCGAGCACCGGGTCGGTCACGCGGCCAAGGCGGTGCATCTCGACCACCGAATCGGTGAGCAGCTCGGCGGCGATCCGCTCGATCGCGGAGCGGTCGAGCGACCTCCCCTCGAGTAAGAAGCCCCGCGCCGTGGCCGCGGTCACGCCGCGCTCGTCGACTTCGGCCGCCGAAGCGGCGAAGCGCTCGGCGGCCCGATCGGCGCGCCCCTCCGCCGGTAGGACATCAACTTCCCAGAGCATCGCGGCGGCGCCTCCCTTCCTCGAGTAATCGTTCCAGAGTCGGCCCGTCGGCCGCGTCGAGCGCGACCGCGTAGGCCCGCAGCAGGTCCCCTAGCGACCGCAGCCCCTCGGCCACCGGGCCGCGGTTGGCGAGCAGGATGTCGCGCCACAGCTCGGGCGAGCCCGCCGCGATCCGCGTCGTGTCGGCCCAGCCCGTGGCCGCCATCGCCAGCGCCTCGAGCGGCGTCGTCGCGGCGACGGCCGCCGCGGCGACGTGTGGCACGTGGCTGGTCAGGGCAAGGCACGCGTCGTGGGCCGCGGGGGTCATCACTTCGACGCGGCAGCCGAGCGAGCTCCAGAACGTGCGGGCGCGCTCAACGGCCGCTTCGGGGGTCGCCGCCGTGGGGGTGAGGATCGTCACGGCGCCCTGGAACAGCCCGGCGCGGGCCGCCTCGGGCCCCGTGCGGTGGTCCCCGGCGAGGGGGTGGGCGGCGACGAATGCGGGGTAAGCCTCGCGTGCGATCGCCGCCAAGCCCGACTCGACTGCGGCGACGATCGTGGCCTTGGTGCTGCCGGCGTCGGTTACGAGGGCTCCTGCGGGCGCTAGCCGTAGCGCCGCAAGGACCGACTCGGCGACCCGGCCGACCGGCGTGGCGACGACGACCACGTCGGCGTCCAGCAGCCCCTCCCCCGCGCTGGTCGTCGCCTCATCGACTACCCCGGCCCGCAGCACGCGGCGGGCCGACTCCTCGGAGCGGGCCAAGGCGACGGTTCGGCGGGCGAGCTTCCGCTCGCGCAGCGCCAGGCCGACCGACCCCCCGATGAGGCCGGCGCCAACGATCGCGACGGACTGGTAGGGGAACTCGGACAAGCGACAGGCCTTGCGGCGGAACGGGTCGTTGCGAAAGCGCTGCGGCGACGGGGTGATGGCGCCGCGGCCAGTCTAGCGCTTCACCGGAGTGGACGCACCCGGGGGGGCGGATCTCGACGCGACGCGACGCTCGATCGCGCGGCGTCACGAACGCCCCATTCATCCCACTTGACCTATTTGTCGCACTCCCGCATCGATCCGCTCGCTCGGTCGATATTCGCCCTATTCTCAAGCCGCGCCGTGTCGCTCTTCGCGGGCGTAGGCGTTACGCTTCAGCAACGGGGTGATGCGGCCAAGCGCTGTCGATGCAATGGCGTCTGCGACCCCACCCAACGAGCCGCCGCCCCGCCTGCCAGCCCCCGCTTCCATGCCCCGCTTGCTCGCTGCCGCGTTCTTCGCCCTTTGCCTCCCGCTCGCCACGGCGGCGGTCGGCCAGCCGTGGGCGGCAAAGATGTTCGACAAGCTCGACCACGACTTCGGCGTCGTCGCGCGCGGCTCGGACACTGTCTACCGGTTTGAGGTCAAGAACATCTTCAAAGAAGACGTCGAGGTCGCGAGTGTCCGCTCGAGTTGCGGCTGCACGACGCCGACGATCGAGAACGGCTCGATCAAGACCTACGAGAAGGCCTACGTCGTCGCGACGTTCAACACGCGGACCTTCACCGGCCCGCACAGCGCCACGCTCACCGTGCAGATCACCAAGCCGTACCCGGCACAGATTCAGTTGCGGGTCCACGGGAATATCCGGGGCGACGTGGTGTTCGAGCCGGGGTCGGTCGATTTTGAGAGCCTCAACCAAGGCGAATCGCGGGAGAAGACCCTCTCGATCGTCTACGCCGGCCGCTCCGATTGGCGGATCGACGACGTGCGCAGCGTCAACGACTCGCTCGAAGCCGAGCTCGTCGAGCGCGGCCGGATGGGGGGCAAGGTGAGCTACGACCTAGTCGTCCGCCTGCTCCCAACGGCGAAGTCGGGCTTCTTGAGCGAGCAACTGGTGCTCGTCACCAACGACCTGTCGAACCCCCGCGTGCCGATCGACGTCGTCGGCAAGGTGAACGCCGCCCTGACCGTAGCGCCCGAGCACCTCGTGCTCGGCGACGTCGAGCAAGGCAAATCGATCAAGAAGAAGCTGCTGGTGCGGTGCGACAAGCCGTTCCGCGTCACGGCGATCCGCTGCGACGACGCGCGGTTCACGTGCAGCGCGGGGGACAAAGAGTCGAACCGCCAGATGGTGTCGGTCGAGTTCGCTTCGACCGGCGCCCCCGGCCGGCTGATGGCGCCGATCACGATCGAGACGTCCCTCGGCGGGTCGTACACGACCTCGGCCAAGGCGTACGCGACCGTCGTCGCGGCGCCCGAGCCCGAAGCCCCCGCCTCTGCCACGACGGGGGCCGGCGCCGAGGGCGCCCGCACGGCCGACGCATCGGGCCCGTGACGACGGCGAACACGCCTTAGCTAGCACCCGTCGGTGGGGCGCGTGCTGGCGCCCGTCGGCAAGCTGCGATTCGCTCTCGCTGCGGCCTTGCTCGCTTGCGGAGCGCCCCGGTAGAGTCCGCGGCCTTTCTCTGCGCCGCCAGGACCCGCCGCGTTGTCCGCTTCGCCCACGTTCTTGCGTTTGCCGCTCGCCGCGCCGCGTTTGCGGTGCGCGCAATGGTTAGTGCTCGTGACGATGATCGCCTCGGGCGCCCACGCCGCCGAGCAACGCCGCGCGCTTCCCGCGCCGCAGCAGCCAGTAGCCCAGCAGCCCGTGACGCGGGTCGCAGCAGCCGACGAGCCGCCACTGGTCGCGCCGGCCGATTCGACTCCCACGCTGATCGAGGAATCGACCCAACTCGAAACGCACCCCGCATCCCCGGAAGTGCCCGCCGACGCACCGTGGGGCGACAGCCCGCCCGAGTCCCCCCCCGAAGGGATCGAGTGCGCCGATGGCATCGGCGCCCAGCCGTCCTACCGGCACTGGCTGCTCGACCAGGGGGCGCTGCGGCACTCGTCGACGCACGGCCGGGCGATGGGCTTCGGAATGCCCCTCCGCGGCACGAGTTGGCTCAACCGACCTTACGACGTCGCCGTCGAGTTCGGCTCGTTCGTGATGCTCACCGACCCGGCCGACGGCGTCGAGCACGGCAACGACCTGTTCGGCGCCGCTTCGATCGGTTGGGACTGGGACCACTATTGGGGGAGCCAGATGCGCATCGGCTGGTCGACCCCCGAGCTGACCGCCGAAGGGGTGAGCACCGCGACCGACGCGAGCGACAACCTGTTCCTGTACGACGCGAGCTTGCTGTACTACCCGTGGGGCGACTCGCGGCTGCGTCCCTACTGGCGTGTGGGGGTCGGCCTCACCGACATCGAGTACACAACCGCCGCTGGCCGCGAGCACGACATGCTTTTTACGCTCCCCTTCGGCGGCGGGTTGAAGTACCAGTTCCGTCACTGGCTGGTGTGGCGAGCCGAGGTGATGGACAACTTCGCGCTCGGCATGAACGACACCGACTCGCTGCACAACCTGACGTTCAGCACCGGGCTCGAGTGGCGCTTCGGCGGCCGGCCCGCCGGCTACTGGGCCTGGGCGGGCCGCGGCGGGAGTTGGTGACGCGCGAGATGGCAGATGGCAGATGATAGAGAGTAGAGGAGAGGGACAGGCTAACGGGATTTGGATTTCCCGCGGGTGGCGAGCCCCCGACGTCAGCGCGGGGGAGTAGCGCCGAATTCGACTCCACCAATCGGTGGGTGGGAGCCCCACGCGTCAGCGCGGGGAGTGACGCGCCAAACGGCCCCGCTCGCGCCGACCGCGCGAGCGTGTTACCGTGGAGGGTGCTGGCGCACCCGACCTCACCCCGCTCTGCTCGATGCCCGATCCCACAGCCCCACCACCACGCCGCGTCGCGATCGTCGGCGGGGGGATCGCGGGGCTCGCCGCTGCTCACTGGCTCGTGGAGAACGCCCCCGCGGCCCAGTGGACGCTGTTCGAGAGCACGCCGCGCCTGGGGGGGGTCCTTGAGACCGAGCGGTTTGACGCCCCCGGCGGCGAGTGGCTCGTCGAGCGGAGCGCCGACAACTTCCTGAACCGCGACCCCTGGGCGACCGACCTCTGCCAGCGCGTCGGCATCGCGAGCGACCTGCTGCCGACCGACCCCGCGCGGCGGAGGGCTCTGGTGGTCTCGCGCGGCGTCGTGCGGCCCGTCCCCCCCGGGTTCGTGCTGATGTCGCCGTGGCCGATCGGGCCGACGCTCAATTCGAGCGTGCTGAGCGTCGCCGGCAAGCTGCGGCTCGCCTGCGAGCCGCTGGTCCCCCGCCGGCGCGACCCGAGCGACGAGAGCGTCGCGTCGTTCGCGCGCCGCCGCCTCGGGCGCGAGGTGTTCGAGCGACTCGTTCAGCCGCTGGTCGGGGGGATCTACACGGCCGACCCCGAGAAGCTGAGCATGCGGGCGACGCTGCCGCAGTTCGTCGAGCAAGAGCGCACGCACGGCAGCCTGCTGCGCGCGGCGTGGCGCGCTGGTCGCCAGCCGTCATCGATAGAGGACGCCACGGAGAGCGGCGCGCGCTACGGCTTGTTCCTCGCCCCCCGCGGCGGGATGAAGCAATTGATCGACGCGGTCGCAGCCCGGCTTCCGGCGGAGCGGGTCAAGCTCTCGCGGCCGGTCGCCGCGATCGAGCGAACGGGCGCCGCGCCCGGCTGGAACGTCGTCGATCCGCGCGGTGACTCCCTCGGCCGGTTCGACAGCGTGATCGTCGCGACCCCCGCGCACCACGCGGCGCGGATCGTGCGCGGCGTTGACACGGGCCTGGCGGACGAGCTCGCAGCGATCGAGTACGCGGGGGCGTCGGTCGTTTGCTTGGGACTGCGTGCCGACCAGGTCGCGAACCCGATCAACGGCTTCGGCTTCGTCGTGCCGGCGATCGAGAAGCGCGGCGTGCTGGCCGTGAGCTTCGCGAGCCTCAAGTTCCCCGGCCGTGCGCCCGACGGGGGGCTGCTCGCGCGGGCGTTCGTGGGGGGGGCGCTCGACCCGCAACGTGCCGAACTCGACGACGACGCCCTCGTTCGCCTAGCCGCGGACGAACTGCGCGCGCTCGTCGGCCTCCGTGGCGAACCGCTGTGGGGACGCGTCGTGCGCTGGCCGCGCAGCATGCCGCAGTACCACGTCGGCCACGTCGAGCGGGTCGAGCGAATCGAAGCCCGTGTCGCCGCGATCGCCCGCCTGGAGCTCGCCGGCGCCGCGTACCGCGGAGTCGGCGTGCCGCAGTGCGTCCGCTCGGGCGAGCTCGCAGCACAGAGGTCTGTCGCCGGCGCCGACTAGCGCTGCGCGGTCCGGACGGCGTCGCCGCTCTCGAACTGCGCCGCGGCTTGGCGGTTGACGAACTCGAGGTCCGACTGGCTGAGCCGGCCCAGCGGCACGGTCGCGATTCCCCCGTCGCGCTTCGACAGACGCACCGCGGCCCCTTCGACGGCGATCAGGCGGCCGACCGTCGAGTAGCGACCCGTGTTATCGACCCAGGTCCGCTCGTCGGCGCTGTAGTACCCGCCCGGCTCGCGGAGGATCGCCCCGAAGTCGCCGAACAGGTCGTCCTCGGCGTCGTCACCTTCCGCGGGGGCGTCGCCGTCCATCGCTTCATCGGCTGGGGCTTCTTCGGCCGGCATCTCTTCGGTCGCGTCGGCGGCGGGTTCGTCGCCAAACAGCGCGTCTTCGGCCGGGGCCTCGGTGGTTGCCGCATCGTCGGCCGGGGCGTCGCCCATCTCCGGGTCTTCGGCCGCCGGGTCTTCGGTGACTTCGCCGAACAGGTCTTCCTCGTCCGCCGGGGGGGCCGTGTCGGTCGCCGGGGCATCGACCGCCTCGTTGAACAAGTCGTCCGCGGGCGCCGACTCGGCGGCGGCTGCGTCGGTTGCGGGTTCGGTCGTCGCGGACTCGCCGAACAGGTCGGCGTCGGCGGCTTCCTCGACCGGGGCTTCGTCGGCGGCCGCGTCGTCCATCGGGGTGGCGGCGGGGTCGGTCGCCTCGGGCTGGCCGAACAAGTCGTCCGCGCCGGCCTCCTCGACCGGTGCTTCGTCAACGGGCGTCTGTTCGACAGGGGCGCTGTCCATCGGGGCCTCGTCGGTCGCCGCATCGACGGCGGGTTCCGTCGCCTCGGCGTCGCCAAACAGATCGTCGCCAACCGGCGCCTCGTCGGCGGCGGCCGGGGCGTCGGTCGTTGCTTCGGTGGCTGTTTCCGCCGGCAAGGCCTCGGCGGCGGTTTCGCCGAACAAGTCGTCAGCCGGAGTGTCGGCGGCGGGCGCGTCGGCGGGGGCTTCCGCCGCGGGTTCGGTAGCGGCCGGCTCACCGAACAAGTCGTCCGCAGGGGCGTCGGCCGCGGGATCGGCGGCCGGCTCGATAGTGGCGGTTTCGCCGAACAGGTCGTCGGCGGGCGCCTCTTCGGTGACGGCGTCGGCCGCATCGACCTCCGAGGTCGCGGGATCGGCAGCCGGCTCGCCGAAGGGCTCGGCGGGCAGATCGTCGGCGGGCTCGTCCGCGACGGGCTCGTCCGCAACCGGGTCGGTCGCCGGCGCTTCGGGCATCGGCGCGGGCGCCACCGCCTCGTCAGCTACGGGCGCGGGGGGCGCCGGCTCGAACTCCGCAGGGAGCTCGGGGGCCGGGGTGGCCTCGGCCGGCGTCGGCGAGTAGTTGGTCGTGGTCGGTGGCTCAACGACCACCGACCCGGTCATCGCGGGCGCCACTTCGCCGCCGCAGCAGTCGTCAAACCCTGTCGTCGTCGCGACGTGCGACTCGTGGGCGACCACTTCGCCGCAGCATGAAGGCTCGTACGACTCAACGGGGCAGCACGAATCGACAGTCGTGACCTCGCAGCAAGCGGCCGGCTCGCAGACCGCCGGGCCGCACACGCAGCCTCGCAGCCAGTAGCCCGCCGCGGCGGTGTTCACCACCATCAGCAGCGAGAGGGTGAAGGCCAGGACGCGGTGCAGGAGTCGAGCCATCGGAGGGAAACGCCAGGTGGGATCGGCTTGAGGGGCGTAAACAAGCTTGGGGGCGGCGAACGGACGGACCGTCACGCCGCGAACGCTTGATCGTAGTCAGCAGCAGAGGCCGAAATCAACGCGCCCGGGCGCCCCGGAACGCCGATTTGCGAGGCTTTACAGGGCCAACGGCGGGAATGGCACCAGGTACCGCCCGTGTAGGTAGACCGCGGCGTCGTCCGCCTTGCGGCGCACCAGCTCGGTCCGCTTGGCGTGGTCGTGCTCGTTTTGCGCAAGCAGACGCTGGGCCGAAACCGCCCGGCCGTCGGGGGTTTGCCTGCCGGTCAGGTCGTGAGCCCGGCCCAGCAGCTCGGCCCCGTGGGAGTACCATTCGGCCAAGCGGATGCCGCTCTCGACGGCCCGCGAATCGACTTCCTTGGCGTCGAGCAGGTCGATCGCCCGCTGGCCGTACTCCATCGCCCGGCGACGCAGGGCGAAGACGTGCGCTTGGTCGGCTGAGGTCGCGAACGGCTCGACGCGGGTCTGCAGCCGCTCGACCGTAGCGACGACCTCGGTGAGCCGCTGCCAGTAACCCAGCGTGGCGTCACGCTGGGTTTCGAGGGCCGGGTCGAGCTGCGCAGGGTTGTCGGTGTCGAGGTTGCCAAGCCGCGCGATCTCGACCGTCAGGCGGTCGAGTTCCGAGCGCAGCTGGAGCTCGGCATGGGCCCGCACCTCGTTGGGGTCGGGACAGTCGCCGTTGGGGCAATCGGGGTTCGCCGGGCGCCACTTGTCGGGGATCTTCTCGAGCAGTGACGACTCGTCGAGCGCGCGGTACGCGGCCCGGTTCAGATCGACCCCCAGGTACTGGGACCCGATGTAGACGCCCCCTCCGACGGCGAGCAGGACGCCGAGGAACTCGACACGGGAAACGCCACGGTGGCTGCGGGATTGGTTCATGGCGGCGCGGTGGCTCGAGGGGGTAAGCCTCGAGCGGTGCGGGGCTCTGCGGTGCGCGGCCCCCCGAAGTGGTGGGAACGCAACGCAACACAAAACCCTAGGTCACCCGCAGTGCGCGGCGGCGGAAACCACGTAGCGATCGGCCCGCGCCGCAGGGGACGATTGGGAGGGTCGTACGGCCCTCCTCTGACTGCCGGCCCGCGTCAGACGTCGGCCGTAGCGCGGCGCGACTCGCGGCGGCGATCGGACTCGCGGAGCATGATCTTCCGCAGTCGCACCTTGGTGGGGGTCACCTCGACGAGCTCGTCCTCGTCGATGTACTCCAGGCACCCCTCGAGCGACATCTCGCGCGGCGGGCGGACCTGGCTGTTGTCGTCCTTGCCCGAGGCCCGCATGTTGGTCAGCTTCTTGCCGCGGACCACGTTCACCACCAGGTCCCCGGCCTTGCAGTTCTCGCCAACGACTTGCCCCTCGTAGACCTCGTCGCCGGGGCGGACGAAGAACACCCCGCGATCGTAGAGCGCGTCGAGCGAGTAGGCCGTGACGCTCCCCGGTTCGCTGGCCATCAACACGCCGTTCGAGCGGTGGTTCACGGCGCCGCGGACCGGCTCGTAGCCGAGCAGCGAGTGGTGGACCACGGCGTTCCCTTGCGTGGCGGTCAGCAACCGGCTCCGCAGGCCGATCAGCGAGCGGGCGGGGATCGAGAACTCCATGTGGACGAACCCACCGGCGTTGGACTTCTGCCCCATCTTCAGCAGCTGCGCGCGGCGGTCGCCGACGAGCGCCATCACCGAGCTCTCGTGCTCGGTCGGGGCGTCGATCACCAGCATCTCGATCGGCTCTTCGCGGACGCCGTTGTTGTCGCGCACGACCACCTGCGGCTTGCCGACACAGACCTCGAACCCCTCGCGACGCAGGTTCTCGATCAAGATCCCCAGGTGCATCAGGCCGCGCCCGGAGACGAGGAACTGGTCCCCCGTCTCGCCCGGTTCGATGCGGAGCGCCACGTCGGAGCGTAGCTCGCGCTGGAGCCGCTCGCCGATCTGCCGGCTGGTGAGGTACTTCCCCTCGCGGCCGGCGAGCGGGCCGTCGTTGACGCGGAACGTCATGTTCAGGGTCGGCTCGTCGATCAGCACCGACGACAGCGCACGGGGGGCGTCGAGGGTCGCGATCGTGTCGCCGATCCCGATCGGGTCGAGCCCGACGATCGCACACAGGTCGCCGCAGCGGACCTCGGTGGTCTGCTTCCGTTCGAGCCCCTCGAACGTGAACAACTGCGCCACCTGCTGCTGCGTGATGTCGCCGTGGCGATCGACAACGGCCACCTTCTGCCGGTCGCGGATCGATCCGGCGAACACTCGGCCGATCGCGATCCGTCCGACGAACTCCGAGAAGTCGATCGTTGTTACGAGCACCTGCGTCGGTTGGTCGGGCTCGCCACGCGGCGGCGGGACGTGCTCAACAACCGCTTCGAGCAGCACCCGCATGTCGGCCGGGCGCTCGTCGGCGGTCAGCGCGGCGAATCCCTGCCTGCCCGAAGCGTAAACCACCGGGAAGTCGAGCGTCTCGTCGTCGGCCCCCAGGTCTACCAGCAGGTCGAAGACCTCGGTCAGCACCTCGTCGGGGCGGGCGTCGGGGCGGTCGATCTTGTTCACCACGACGATCGGCCGCAGCCCCAGCGCGAGCGACTTCTGGAGCACGAAGCGGGTCTGCGGCATCGGTCCCTCGTGGGCGTCCACCAGCAGCAGCGCCCCGTCGGCCATCATCAGCACCCGCTCGACCTCGCCGCCGAAGTCGGCGTGGCCCGGGGTGTCGATCAGGTTGATCCGCAGCTTGCGCCCGTCGAGCGCCAGGTACTCGATCGCGCAGTTCTTGCTGAAGATCGTGATCCCGCGCTCGCGCTCCAGGTCGTTCGAGTCGAACACCAAGCCGTGCTGGCCGCCGGCGAGCTTGTCGAGCTGCCCCTCGCGGTACCGCCCCGACTGGTACAGGAGTTGATCGACCAGCGTCGTCTTGCCGTGATCGACGTGCGCGATGATCGCGACGTTGCGGAGCTCTTCTTGCGGGGTGGCGGTCATGAGGGGGGGTCGGCCGTGGGGCGGGGACGTGCTGCGGATAGTCGCGGGCGCGTCGAGCGGTGGGAGGGAACGGTCGGCATCGCGTGCGGGTCGCCCCCCGCAGGGGGGACGCCGACGGGTCGGCCAGAGCCCTCTGATTCTAAGGGGGAGGGGCGCCCCTTGTCATCGCTAGACCGGCGTGCGGTAGTCGCGGGGCAGCGCCCGGGGGTGCGAGTTGGTCCGCCTTTGCACTCCCCGACAGCAGAAATCTCTCCCCGCGGGGACAACTCGCCGTGATCGGCACACTTCACGCCAACCGAAGAGCTAACCAGACGCCGCGTGGCGCAAGATTTACCCAGAAGTCGCCGCGAGCCCGACGTTCTGTTGTCGCGAGTTGCGGTGGTCTCTATACTTTGAGTTCGGGAAGCCACTAGCGCGACGCGGATCGGGCCGCCAGTGGTTGCCCCGTTCCCCCGCCTGCGTTGGGCCCCGGTGGTTGCCGGTTGGCTGGGCCCGCTGCAAGTCCTCCCTCCTGGTGCGCCGCGTGTTCCCCCTTGCGGAGCCGAATCGCTGATGGGTGTCGTTGTCCCCAGCGCTGCGTCGTCGCCGGCGGCTGAAGCCGACCAGGCTGACGGTTCGGAGACGCGGGTCCAACGCATCCTTTGCCTGTGCGAACGCCGCGACCAAGCGGACGAAGTCCAAGCGCGGCTGGCGGACTCGACGGAAGTGGTCCCGGTGAGCTCGCCCGCGAGGGCGGTCACGCTGCTCGCCCGCGGGGGCTTCGACGGCATCTACGCCGACACCAAGTACTTCGCCCCCGCGGCCGACGCCACCGCCCTGCTGCTCAACGTGCAGGTGCTGACCGCGATGCCCGACGGCGTCGTGCTGCTCGACCGCGACGCCCGCATCGTGTGGGGCAACGGGCGGTTGCGTGAGTGGTGTGGCCGCGAATCGGTAGTCGGCGAGCTGTTCTACGGCGTGTTGGGGGGCCCGGAAATCGTCGGCCCCGAGATGGCGCCGTTCGAGCGGGCCTTCACCGACGACGAACCAACCGCCACCACGCTCCGCTGTCAGGACAACCGCTACTTCCGCGTCCACGCCGCCCCCGTGCGGCATTTCGAGGGGGAGCGACCCGAGCACCTGATCGTCACGGTCCGCGACGTCACCGCCGAAGAAGTCCAGCGCCAGAAGCTCGACGCGATCCACAAGGCGGGGGACGAGCTCGCCGACCTCACCGCCGACGAAGTCGCCGAGCTCGACGTCGATGACCGGATCGAGCTGCTCAAGCAGAACATCCTGAAGGGGACGCAAGACGTCCTGAAGTTCGACGTCGTCGAGGTCCGGCTGCTCGACAAAGAGACCGGCGAGCTCAAGCCGCTGCTGGCGGTCGGCATCAAGCCCGAGGCCGAGCGCCGCCCGCTGCGGGCCGCCACCAGCGGCAACGGCGTCACCGGCTTCGTCGCCGCCACGGGCCGCAGCTACCTGTGCGACGACACGGCCGAAGACCCGCTGTACATCGAGGGCGCCCAGGGGGCGCGCAGCTCGCTCACCGTCCCGCTGCTGCTGCACGACGAGGTGATCGGGACGTTCAACGTCGAGAACCCGCAACCCGGCGCGTTCAACGACGGCGACGTCGCGTTCCTCGAGATCTTCACGCGGAACGTGGCCTTCGCGCTGAACACGATGCAGTTGCTCGAAGCCGAGAAGGCGACCACCGCCGCGGCGAGCGTCGAGGCGATCCACAGCGCCGTTGCGCTGCCGATGGACGACATCCTCAACGACGCCGTCAACGTCATGGAGCGCTACATCGGGCACGAGCCCGAGGTCGTCGAGCGGCTCCAGCGGATCCTCCGCAACGCCCGCGACATCAAGCAAGTGATCCAAGAGGTGGGCAACACGCTGGCCCCCGTCGAGGCCCGCCCGGCCTGCGTGCGTCCCGACGTCCGCCCGCTGCTCGTCGGCCGCAGGGTCTTGGTGGCCGACGCCGACGAGACGGTCCGCGGCACGGCCCACGACCTGCTCGAGCGCTACGGTTGCGTCGTCGAGACGGCCCACGACGGCCGCGAGGCGATCGCCATGGTCCGCAACCTCGACGCGGGCCAAGCCTACGACGCGGTGATCGCCGACATCCGCCTGCCCGACCTCTCCGGGTACGAGCTGCTGCTGAAGCTCCAGGAGCTCGTCGATTCGCCGCCGCTGGTGCTGATGACCGGCTTCGGCTACGACCCGGGGCACACGATTGTCAAGGCGCGGCAAGCGGGGCTTAGGGCAGTGCTCTACAAACCGTTCCGACTCGACCAGTTGCTCGAAACGGTCGAGCAGATCGTCTCCACACGCACCGGCGCGTGACGGACGCCTGCGGACCATGACGCCGCTCGCACTATTCGGTGTGGCCCTTGGGCACGTCGCCCTGTGGGTCGAGGTAGTGAACCGCTTCCACGGCCTCGGCTGGCCGAGAAAGTTCGTCGATGCGCTGACGGCCCTCTGCGCGCTGGCGTTCTTCGCCCTGCCGGGCTACGCGACCTGGCTAGCCTTTCAGACCGGCGACCTGTTCGCCGCGGCGCCGACGTGGCTGCACTGGTACGCCGCGGCCTGCCTCGCGGCGCTGGCGGTCGTCGCCGCGACGCGCGCCGCGCTACGCTTCGACCCCCATCGGCACGGCGCGACACGCCCGGTCGAAACGACTCGCATCGACCTCGCCGCGCCGGCCGGCGCCGTGCTGACCCTCGGTCCCGTGATGAGCGCCGCCGCGCGGTTGCCGCGCAACGAGCTGCTGCGGCTGCACGTCGAGCACCGCCAACTGGCTTTCGAGCGCTTGCCCGCGGAGCTCGACGGGCTGAAAGTCGCCCACCTGACCGACCTCCACATGTCGGGGCGGCTGGCGATCGACTACTTCCACGCCGTCGTCCGCGCGACGAACGAATGGCGACCCGACCTGGTCTGCGTCACCGGCGACATCGTCGAGCGGCTCGAGTGCTGCGACTGGGTCGCGCCGACGCTCGGCGCGCTCCGCGCGCGGCTCGGCTCGTACTTCATCCTCGGCAACCACGACGAGAAGGCCGACGCCCAGGCCGTCCGCGCAGCACTGCTGGCGGCCGGCCTGATCGACGTCGGCGCCGAGCCCGCGATCGTCCGTGGGGCCGGCGGGTCGCGCCTGGCGATCGCCGGCGACGAGCGTCCGTGGTTCCGCAGCCCCAACATCGACGCCACCTCCGGGTTCACGATCCTGCTCGCCCACACCCCCGACCGCTTCGCGAGCGCGGCACGGCTGGGGGTCGACCTAGTCCTCAGCGGCCACAACCACGGGGGGCAGGTCTGCTTGCCCTGGTTCGGCGCGATCCTCTGCCCCAGCCGCCACGGCGTGCGTTACGTCGATGGCACGTTCCAGCGCGGGCGAACGGTGATGCACGTCGGCCGCGGCACGGGCTCGCTCTTCCCGCTGCGCTACAACTGCCCCCCCGAGCTTGGGCTGTTCACGCTGCGCTGTGCAACGGGTTCACTCGCTTAGCGACCAGCACCCGAGGGCCTCGGCCTGTTCCTCGACGACCACGTTCGTCAGGCGGCCGATGCGCTCGATTTCGACCGTCACCGTGTCGCCGGCGAGAAGCCAGCGCGGCGGGTTCCGCGCGAAGCCGACCCCCGACGGCGTGCCGCTAAGGATCACCGTGCCGGGGGCGAGCGTGGTGCTCGCCGACAGGAACTCGACGAGCTCCGCGACGCCGAAGATCATGTCCGCCGTGGTCGAGTCTTGCAGCACCTGCGGCGAACCCCCGGCAGAGGTAACCGTCGTCGAGATCCGCAGCCCGCTGGCGTCGCCGAGCTCGTCGGCCGTCACGAGCGCGGGGCCCAGCGGCGCGAACGTGTCGAACGTCTTGCCGCGGCACCACTGCCCTCCCCCCCCGTCGCGCTGCCAGTCGCGGGCCGACACGTCGTTGCCGCACGTGTAGCCGAGGACGTAGTCGAGCGCCCGCTCGCGGGGGACGTTCTTCGCCGTGCGGCCGATCACGACGGCGAGCTCGGCCTCGTAATCGACGCGCGAGCTCGGCAGGCGCCGCGGCAGGACGATCGGCCCCCCCGGGTGCTGCGCGGCGGTCGGCGTCTTCATGAACAGCACGGGCCGCTCGGGCGCGGGCTTGCCTTGCTCCGCAGCGTGCGCCGCGTAGTTGAGGCCGATGCAAAGGATCGCCGCGGGCCGCACGGGGGCGAGCAGCCGGCCGACCTCGACCCCCTCCCCCGTGTCGGCGAGGCCGCCCCAAGCAGGAGTCGAGGCGGGACTCGTCGCGGAGGGGAACAGCTCGCCGTCGGCGCGGGTGAACGCGCCACCGCTCTGCTCGAAGCCCCAGCGGGCGAGCCGCTCGGCTTCGTCCCCCGTGGCGGCGACGTCCGCCGGAGCCAGAAAGCGGACGATCCGCATCGCGAAGCTCCCCTCGAGCCGTTCGAGCCAATGAAATCAACTCGCGCAGAAAAAAGCCCGCCCCGGAACGTGTCCGGTGCGGGCTGCACTACCGCCGAGAGGAGTCGAACCTCCACGCCCTTGCGGGCACATGGACCTGAACCATGCGCGTCTGCCAATTCCGCCACGGCGGCGTAGCCGAGCCCCAAAGAATGCCACGCTTCCGAACCTCGGGCAAGCCCCCCGCCTGACGAAACGACGAAGCGGAACCGCCACGACGCAACGAGCGCCAAGGACGCCACGAAAGACGCTAGTTCACCGCGGAGAGCGCGGAGGACACAGAGGACGGAAAAGGACCAATGACCAAGCACCAATGACCGAAACGTGGGCAGTGGGCAGTCAGCGACAGCCCTTTGGTCATTGGTGCTTGGTCGTTGGTCATTTCATTCTCGGCGTTCTCTGTGGTGAGTTTTCTTCCGTCGTGGCGTCCTTGGCGCTCGTTGCGTCGTGGCGGTTCCCCGTCCGTCAGTAGCGCGGCACGCCGGGGTCGATCTCGGTGGACCAGGCGTCGATCCCCCCCGCCATGCTCTGGGCGCCGCCGACGCTGTTCTCGCGGAGCCACTCGGCGGTCCGCCGGCTGCGCATGCCGTGGTGGCAGTGGACGACAACCTGTTTGCCGGCGCCCTCGGCCGCGGCCAGCTCGGCGACGGCCGCGGGAATCTCGGCCATCGGGACGAGCCGCGCCCCCGCGATCGACGCGGTCGCGTGCTCGTCGGCGCCGCGGCAATCGACGAGCAGCATCGGCGCGCCCCCGTCGATCAGCCGCTTCACGTCCTGGCAGGAAACCTCGATCGGCGTCATCGCGTTCTTTCCTGGACGAAACGGAACCGCCAAGACGCCACGAGCGCCAAGGACGCAGCGACAGAAGCAAACTTCACCACAGAGAGCACGGAGATCGCAGAGGCTACACGACGAAGCGTTTTCTCTGTGTCCTCCGTGCTCTCTGTGGTGAACTCGTACTTCGTCGTGGCGATCTTTGCGCTCGTGGCGTCGTGGCGGTTCAAAAAAAACCGCCGCGGCAGGAGGGCCTGCCGCGGCGGCGTTCGAATCAAGCTCCGACGGTCACCTTACAGGTTGGTCTCGTTCACCGGCTCGCGGCCGTTGCGCGTGATCAAGTGGATGTAGGTGTTATTGGCGACGTCTTCCTTCACCCCCGACGCGTGGCCGTCGCCGAAGCCGTGGATCACGACCCCCGGGTGGAGCGAGCTGGGGCCCCACTTGCGGGCCATTCCCGCCACCTGGTGCGGCGTCTGTGCAACGCTGCAGTACCACTTCAAGGTCTCATTGGGAGGCCCCGTGGTGGTCTTGTTGGTGCCCTGGTTCAGCGCGAGGCCGCCAACGGCAGTACCAAACGTCCATGCGCCGCGGAGTGCATTGAGGTCGGTACCCGGACCAGAAGGCAAATTCATCAGGTCAGGAGTCCCGCCGGTGCGCTGGGGCCACACGCCTACGACGTACGCCGAAACGCCCGAGTACCACGACGCGTAGTTTTGCTCGCGCGACTCCGCGAAGACGACTGTCTTCGCCGTGCCGTCGGTCATGCTCCGGAAGCCGTAACCCTTGTCCGTGATCTTGCCAGCCGAAACGCCGGGGAACGCCAGCGTCGCGTTACCGCAGTATGCGCCGCCGCATTGATTGGGAAGACCCACGCCCGTTGCGGGAGGGGGGTTCGTCGTCAGCGAGGTTGGGCGGGTGGTCGCCGGCCCGGCGAAGTGCGTAGCCGCGATCGCCACGTAGTTGCCCGACGCGGGTTCGTTGGTAACGAGTGGAGCCGGAGCGACGATCCCCGCCGTTTCGTCACCGTCAGTGCTCGGGCAGACGAAGCCGTCGATCTTCTGCTCCCAGAAATACTTGACTGTCGCTTGGTTCGCCGTTGTCTTCGCCGTGTCGCTCGCTGGAATGGTGTTCAACGGGGCAAAAGCGTCGTGGGCGAAGCGGCGAGTCTGCTGCTGAATCTTGTCGAACAGCACGGTTTCTTCGATGAACGGAAGCAACTGCACCAACCAGCTGTATCCGTCGGCTGCGGTGGCGACCGGACTACCGGTCCCCGTTGCCGAAGTCGGCAGGCTGCCTTGGTACATGGTTGCCAGCGTACCAGCCGTGTTTCCCGTTGCACCAGCAGCGAACGGCCGTCGCGACGCCAGCGGGAAGGCCTGCCGCTGGTCGTGCGCGTTATGCAGTGCCAGGGCGATCTGCTTGACGTTGTTCAGGCACTGGTTACGACGGGCCGCCTCGCGCGCCGCCTGAACGGCCGGCAACAACAACGCGACCAAGATGCCGATGATCGCGATCACGACCAGCAGCTCGACGAGGGTGAACCCCCGCCGGGAGCGCGCCAAGCGCGCTCGCAACGACAGACTCATGGCAAACTCCTGCAAAAGGGAAAACGAGAACAACAGAAAATGAGAATAGGAACGCGTTGCCCGATCGGGCATCGCGGAATCTCCGCGAGAACTCCAGCCCAAGACAAACCTCTCGCCAAATCGCCGGTTCTGAGGCGGCGACGTGGCTGTCCTTGGGGGGAAAGCCTCACTCCGATCTGAGCGTAAGCCTAGACGCGGCCGAACCTTCCTGTCAACTAAGTGTACCGTTTTCTCGTCCGCTGCTTCCCGCAAGATCGCCCGCGACGGATGTCCGACGGTTCCACCCTTCCAACCGGCCCAAAGCGGGTGACGCTCCTCGTCGGCCCGAGCGGGGCGCGGCTCGACGACGCGGCACGCCGCTACGCCGAGAACGGGGGGCTGGGGGACTCGCCGGGGGACTCGCTTCTGGGCCCACGGACGTGGATCGCGGCGAACGGCCGGTCGGCCTCGGCCGCCAAGGAACGGCTCGTTCGCGTCGCCACCGAAACCGCAGGGGGCGGTTGGCTTTCGCCCGGCGTCCGCACTGTTCGGCGAGCCGCCGACGCCTTGGTCGGCGCATCTTCTCCCGACGTCCACCCGCTGGGGTCCGTCGCGAAGCGGGAGATCGTCGCCGAGGTCGTCCGCAACGCGATCGCCGCGTCGCGCAGCCGCGACACGCCGCACCCGCTGGCGGAGCTCGGCGCGGCGCCCGGCTTAGTCGATCACCTCGTCCGGCGGTTCGTCGAGCTTGCGTCGATGGAGCGCCCCGCCGGCGCCATCAAGAGCATGCTGCGGGCCGAAGGGCCCGTAGGACTCGCGATCCACGACCTGTGGGGCAGGTACCGCGAAGCGCTCGACAAGCACGCGCTGCTCGACGCCGAGGGGCGCGTCGACCTCGCCGCGCAGCTGTGGGCCGAGTCAACGGGGTCGCTCGCGACGCTCGTCGTCGAGCTCGCCGCGATCCGCACGCCGCTCGAACAGCGGCTCGTGCGCGGCTTCGCCGACCGCGCACAGAGCGTGGTGCTGCTCGCACCCGGGGACCGTGCGTCCGTCGCCGCTGCGCTCGACCCAAGTTTTGCCCCCGTCACGCGGCTCCCTGCGAGCGGAGCGAGGGTGGCGCCGTGGGCCGCCGCGTTTCCGGGGGAGCTGTCGATCGAGGAAGTCGGCGTCACCCGAGCCACGCCTGCGGCGCTGCGGCGCGTCGCCGCCGAGCTGTTCGCCGACGGGCCCACCGTCGAGCGCGAGCTCGACCTCGCGCCGGGCGCGGTCGAGGTCCTCGTCGGAACGAACGAGCAAGACGCCACGCATCGCGCCGCGCGGCGCGTGAAGGAGCTGCTCCACAGCGGAGTGGCCAAGCCGCACGAGGTCGTCGTCACGGCGCGACGGTTCCCCGACCGCGGGCGACGGATTGCCGAGGGGCTCGCCGAGTACGGCGTCCCCGTCGCGCTGGGGCCACCGGCGCAACTCGGCGACGCGGCGGTTGTCGGCGCGCTGATCGACGTGCTGAGCGTCGCGACTTCGGACTGGGGGTACGACGAGCTGTTGCGCGCGGTCTGCCGTTCGGACCTCGCCGCGCTCGACGCGTCACCCGAAGGCCGCGATCGAGCGAACGCCGGCTCGGCAAGCGAGCGCGGCCTCACCGAGTGGTTCCTGCGCGAACTTCAAGCGCCGGCAGGCCGTCGGTACGTGCTGGGGCACGCGGCGGCCGTCGCAGCGAGCCAGCCGCTACACGACGACGAGGACGACCAGGACCACGACGCTGCGGGCCCGTCGCGACGCGTCGTCGCGGCCCGCGCCGCGCGCGGCCTGTTGGGGCGCCTCGCCGCTGCGCTCGACTCCCTCCCCACGTCGGCGACGCCGCTCGGGTGGTTCGACGCGTCGAACCGGGCGCTCGCGTCGCTTGGCTACGCCCCCGCGTCGCGCGCGGACTCGCCCGGCGTTCGCGTGGTCGAAGACTCGGCTGCCCTCGAAGCGCTCGAAGCGGCGGCCGCC
Organism: Lacipirellulaceae bacterium; assembly: GCA_051648405.1. Classification (GTDB taxonomy): domain Bacteria; phylum Planctomycetota; class Planctomycetia; order Pirellulales; family Lacipirellulaceae; genus JBOFFC01. Next base: position 757 of record JBOFFC010000061.1, on the reverse strand, counting down.
GAGGTCGAGCACCTCGCGGCGCTGCGTGGCCGGCCGGCGCCGACTTGGGACCTGCGGGCGTGGCTCGCGGCGCTGCGTGAGTGGCGGACGCGGCTCCCCGTCCGGGCGAACCAAGCCGCCGAGAGCGTAGTGCGCATCGAACCGGCCGACGTCGCCGCGACGGTCGGCGCGCCGTGGGTCGTCGTGGTCGGGCTCGACGAGTTGTCGTTCGCGGGGGGGCCGTCGGCGCCGGCGGTATCAGCCGAACCTGCCGACTCCGCCACCGCGACGCCCCAAGACGAGGCGATGCTCGGGTTCTACGACCTGGTGACCTCGGCCGAGCAAGGGCTGGTCCTTTGCTACGCGGGGCTCGACGCGCGGGCCCAGCCCCTCGAGCCGAGCCCCTTCGTCGCCGACGTCGAGCGGCTGTTCGCGCCAGGTTCGCTTCGACGCGGCGGCGGTCCGCTCGCCGACGCGCCGCCGCTGTCGCTGCGCGAGTGGCGCAGGAGTGCGGTTCGCGCAGCGATTGGGGGGGACGCTAAACCGCTAGCGGCTTGCCTGGCGGCGACGGGGTCCGCGGCCGTGCCGCTGGTGGCGGGGCTCGACGCGATCGCCCAGCGGTCGCGCGGCGAGGCGTTTGGGCCCTTCGAGGGGTCGTTCGGCGCCTCGGCTTCCGCGGCGGCGGGCCTCCTCGCCGAGCGCTACGGCCGCACGCGGCTGTGGAGCGCTAGCCAACTCGAAACGTACGCCGAGTGCCCCTTCAAGTTCTTCGCCCGCT
>JBOFFC010000060.1:0-4242 GCA_051648405.1 Lacipirellulaceae bacterium | reverse complement strand
TGGTCGCCGCGCCGCCACGCGACGACGGTCCGCCACCCCTCGGGGAGGACGCCGATCGCGTTCAGCACGTCGTTCGCCGTGCGGACCTCGCGGCCGCCGATCGATTCGACCTCGTCCCCCGGTCGGAGCCCGCGGCGGTAGGCGTCGGACGACGTGTCCACGGCGTCCACAAGCGGGGCGCCCCCGGCGATCGTGCGGACGGTGGCCCCGAGCGCGCCATGATCGACAACGCGCCCGCTCCGCAGCAGCGGCAGGAACCTCTGGACCTGGTTCGACGAGACGGCGTAGCCGATCCCCACGTTGACGCGGCCCCGTTTCTCGAACGAGCCGCGGCCGTTGATCCCGATCAGGCGGGCGCTCGCGTCGAACAGCGGCCCCCCCGAGTTGCCGGGGTTGATCGCCGCGTCGGTCTGCAGGCAGTCGGCGTACTCGAGCAGCGAACCGGCCGGCTCCTGGTAGCGGCCGACCCCCGAGATCACGCCACAGGTGAGCGTCGGACGGAAGTCGTCGGCCAGCAGGAACGGGTTGCCGAGCACCATCGCCCCGTCGCCGACGCGCACGCCGCCGCTGTCGCCCCACGTCGCCGCCGCGAAGGGCCCGTCGCCAAGCAGCTTCACCAGCGCGACGTCGCCGGTAGGGTCGATCCCCACGATCACCGCGTCGTGCAGGCGGCCGTCGGAGGTCGCGGCGAGGACCCGCGGGCCGCAGGGGGCGACGACGTGGAAGTTCGTGACCGCGTAGCCGTCGGCCGTCACGACGACCCCCGAGCCCCCGTTGTCCCCCTTTTGCTCGAACAGCGCGATCGTCGGCTCCGCGGCGCGGGCCGCGGCGACGACGCGGCGATCTTCGGCAGTGGCGCTGTCCCCCGACGCGATGGTGGAACGCGGCGCCGCGAGCGTCAACGCGACGGCCGCGGCGACGAACGGCCACAGCGAGCGGTGGCGCTGGCGGCTCATCGGGTCACCCGCAAGTCGGCGAAGTGGACGTTGTCCCCCGTGTCGAGGTTGTCGCCGTAATCGACCTCGAGCGTTAGGACCCGGGGCGTCGCCACGGCGGCGCCGAGCGGCGCATCGACCTCGACCGGCGGCGTGTCGCCGTCGATCGTGGCCTTGAGGACCTCGGCGCCGTCAACGAGCACGCGTGCGATCGCGGCGCCCGACTCGGCGGTCAACGGGTCGATGCCGACCCACCCGCGTAGTCGCCGCGCCCCCGCCGGAAGCCGCAGCGTGACGGTCCCGCGGCTGCGGATCGCCCAGCCCCGCGCGAACCGCTTGGTCTGCCACACGCGTGGCGCACGGGGGTCAGCGAATCGCAGCGAAAGGGGCTCGCCCCCTAGAGCGTGGTCCGCAACCGGCGCGCCCGGGAGCGTCAGAACGGCGCCCGGATCGCGTGTCGGCGCCCCCTCGGCAAGGGGCGTCCAGCGGGATTCCTCAACCGCCATCTCCGACGCGAACACAACGGTTCCGGCGGAGTAGTCGAGGGACTCCACCAGCGCGACGCCAACCGTGCCGCGCGCGCCGCCGAGTTCGTAGGCGAACCGGCCGTCTTTCATTTCGACCGACGTCGCAACGAGCCGCAGCCCGGCGGCGCCGGTGACGATGACCCTGGCCGACCCGCGGTCGAGCGTCGGCGCCGCTTCGGTCGAGGCGCCGGGCCGGAAGAACACCAGCCCGAAAACGCGCGACCAGGGGACGTCGATCGCTTCCCCTTCGACCGCGAAACCAACCCCTTCTGCCCCGACGCGCTCGACAACCCCGTCGATAAAGTCGATCGAAGCCCCCCCCTTGCTGCGAACGACCACCGCGTCGGTGGTTGCGGAACGCACCGCGATCGCTCGCCACTGGGACTCCAGGGCGGCGGAATCGGGGTCCGGCAACGACGCGGGGGTCCGCCAGCTCAGCACGTTGCCGAGCGGCGTATCGACCCGCAGCGCGGGTCGATCGACCGGCCCGATCTCCAGCCGCACGGACTCCGCCGCGAAGCGCGCCATTTCGAATGGAACCACTGACCCCTCGACGAGCGTCACCTCGCCGAGCCGGGCCCGCGCGGGAGTGTCCGCCGGTGTGTCGAACTCCAGGCGGACGACTTGATCGGTGGGAACGGCGGTAAGCTCCCCATCGACGTCGATCCGCAACGCTTCGCTGTCGAGCGACCGCAGCATGCCAGCGGTCGGCCCTTCGAGCGTTTCGATGCGCGTCATCACGGGTTGCGCTGGTGCGCCCGTCGCAACGAGCGCCACGAGCGCCACGACGAGCGCGAGCGCCCGCGCAGCATGGCCGACGCGCTCCATCAGCGTTCCTCCGCCGAAGGGGCCGGCTCGCCCTCAGAAGCCCGCCCGACCGTTGCGGCGGCATCGGGGTCGGCGAGTGTCTTAAAGTACTCTTCGATCAGCCGCCGGTAGTGGGCGGGAAACTCGCGAGCGATCCCTTGAGCCAGCCGCTCGCGTTCGGCGGGGGGCAGAGCGCCCCACTCGCCCCCCGCGACGACACGCTTGCGATCGACGTCGCCCGGGCCCTTGAGGTCGCTCGGCTTGCTGTCCTCGGCCGGCGAGGACGACGGCGTGCCGGCGCCACCCGCTTGCTGCGCAGCTTGCTGGGCCTGCTTCGCCTGCTCCTCCAGGGCTTTTATCAGCTTGTCGAGCTCGGCGACGATCGCCTCTTGCCGTTCGACGGTCGCGTCGCTCGCGTCGGCGCCCGCTAGCCGCCGGTGGGCGTCGCGCATCCGCCGTTCGACGAGGTCGATCGGCCGAGCCTCGTCCTTCGCGAGCTCGCGAGACACCCAATCAACGACCCACCGCCGGGCCGGGCCGAGCTGAGTCTTCAGCGGCTGGAGCTCCGCGAGCCCTTCGCGGGCCCGCGGGTCATCGACCACACCGTGCGCCGCGACGCAGCGCAGGTAGGCCAGCAAGGCCTCGCTGTAAACGTACTCGGGCTTGAGTCCGTCGAGCCACACGAGGGCCGCGTCGTAGCGACCCCCGAAGTAGAGCCGCTCGGCGACCGCCAGCCGGATCGACGAGGCGACCTCGACCGGGAGCGAGCCCAGCCAACGCGGTGGCCCGGCGCCCCCCCCTTCGATCGGGAGCGCGGCAAGCTCCTCGACACGCCGGTCGGCGAGCGCGGCGGCGGCGAACAGGGGCCCGCCGAGCGCATCGGCCGGGACGAGCCCCGCCTGCTCGCGCAAGTCCGACAGGATCGCGGGGGGCGCCTCGGCGACGAGCCAACGCTCGAACGATTCGAGCGTGGCGCTCGGCCGCTCGGCTCCGGAGGCGCCGACCGCCGCCAGGGCGAGGCCGACGGCCACCGCGGTCAGGGCGACCCGGAAGGGATGAACGGCGTCGGCGGAGGGCCGCGGCATCGTGGGCCTTAGTGGGATGGGTGGGCTCGCCGGCGCCGAGGGCAGGCCGGTCCGACCATCTCCGATCATCCTCGAACGCGACAACCGCGGCAACGCGAGCGCACCAAGCCGCACAATGCAGGCCGAATCCGCCCCCTAGCAGCCTGTTGAAAAACGCCGTCGTGGCGTTCTTCAACCTCGCCGAGCTCGCGGCCGAGCCGCTCGCGGCTCGCGAAACCGCGGCGAAAGCGCCACCGTTTCGACGTCGCCTCCCTGCGACCACGCAGCCTGTCGAAAAATCAACAGGCTGCTAGGGGGCGTTCGCCGCCGCGTTGCGGGCCGCCTCGGCCAGGCGGCTTTGGGCGGCGGCGATCTCGGCCAGGCGGCTCCGGGCCTCGTCGGCGGAGGTCTCCCCCTCGGCGACCGCGTCGGCCCACGCCCCCGTCTGCCGCCCCAGCCGCGCCTGCACGCCGCGCAGCATTCGCAGCTCGGCCAATTGGCTCACGAGGCTCGTCTCGCCCCCCCCGGGACTCCCGGCGCCACCGGCTTGCGCCTGCTGCTGCCGCAAGTCGTCGAGCTCCTGCTCGACCGCGGCCAGCATCTCGGCCAGGGCTTCGACGAGCCCCTCTTCGAGCCGCTCGGTGAGCCTCCCCAGCCGGCCGTCGCGGAGCCGGCGCTCGACGACGGCCGCCTCCCCCGCCACTTGGTCGAGGGCATCGACGAACACGATCGACCGGCCGTCCTCGCGGACGACGCTGGCGGCGCGGCGTGCGTCTCGCGCGACGGCACTTTGGCGATCGGCGAGCGTGGCCGCGGCGATCAGAGCCGCGCGCGCTCCCCGCTCCGCTTCGGTCGCGCGCTTCGTGTCGCGGAGGACCCCCTGCTCTTCCGCGTGCATGCGTTGAAGGC
>JBOFFC010000059.1:0-2863 GCA_051648405.1 Lacipirellulaceae bacterium | reverse complement strand
ACCAGCGTGTTGCGGAATGCGCGGCCGTCCCCTGTATCGATGTCCAACCACTTCCTCGCGCGAGGCCTTCCGCGGAGCGATCCCCAGTTCCGCGGAAAGACCTGCAGCCGCCGCTCGTCGATCCCCAGGTAGTCGTTGGGTTCACCCGGCGCCCAGTCAGCGAATTCGAACGGCTCGCCGGTGATCCATCGCCATCCGGCCGCCGGCGTATTTCCGGGATCTTGAATCGCTCCAAGGAACGGACTGAACTCCGCTATCGCTGAAAGGAATCCCGCGTCGGAGGTGAACGGGATCGTTCCGCGTGGAAACGAATCGACCAAGGTTAAGACGAACGAGTTCTCCGCGGCGGACCTAATAGTGGCGAGGTGGCCTCCGGCTCGCTCAGCAATCTGCCTCGCTTGGTCCCAATTGTAGTGCCTCGTCAATTCCCACTGTAACTGACCAACGCGCGGGGCAACGCGATTCAGAAACGTACTGACCACTTGGTAATGGTGCCCGTTGCCACCGGCCGCGACGGGCCATTCCATGATCGGCCCAGCGGCGTAGCGAGTCCCCGCTTCGAAGGGGTTGTCGATGAACAGCGTCGCCGCTTCGGCTGGCGCCGTGGTGAGCAGGCACGCCAGTAGGGCGAAGCACCGTAGCCCCGCGGACCGGGAGCCCCGGGTCGTCACGTACGAATTCATGAGCCTGTTCCAAAGGCGAGGACGAGCCGGCAACCAGGACCGTCAGATTACCCTGCGATTCGGCTCGCCGCAAACCTCTCGGATCCGGAATCCTCAACGTGTAGAATCGGGTTGTCATCTCGTTCCTGGAGCAGACGCCATGACCCTTCCGCTGCCACCCGACCTCCGCACGCTCGTCTTGAAGGCAGACAGCGACCTCAACGAGATTCGACGCGGCCTCGCGGACGCGGACGCGGATCGGACTCGACCCGCCGAAGTAGCGGAAGCCGAGTTTCGGGCACGGCAGGGGCTCGGCACCGCGTCATGACGCGGCGCTGCTCGCGGCGACGATGCTATTGCTCGAAGTCGATCCTCCGAGCCGCGACCGGGTCACGTCGTCGCAAGGGCGACACGAACTTTGGGTGCGAGCTCGGCGGACGCTCCCTTGACGGTCGCGGCTCAGACTACGAGATCACTCACCAGCAATGGTGGTGGTGATGCCCGCCGCCGAAGTGGAAGAAGACCGTCGGGGCGGGCTCGTAGTAGTAGACCGGCGCGGGGCGGACGAAGACCGGCGCCGGCTCGACGATCGTCACCGGGCGCTGGGCCATCATCGGCACGGGGCCGGGCGAGGCGCTCTGGGCGGCCATCACCACCCGGTCGCTCACGCCGGCTTGTTTGAGTTGGATCAGCCCGTTGGGGCTGAGGTCGAATCGCCCGCCGCGGCTTTGGATGGCGCCGACGATCACGCCGTCGTCGAGCCCCGCGCGCGACATCTCGGCCAGGTCGTAGTTCGTGACGGCGAGGGCGGCCGCTTGCGCGCTGGCGTTCGCGGCGTTGGCGAAGCCGTTCTGAGCGAGGCGTTGGTCGTTCGCGTCCTTCGAACGGCCGAACAGGTTCCCCGTCAACGCGCCGGCGGCTGCGCCGATGAGGGCCCCCTCGGTCGACTTCCCGCGGCCGTTGCCGATCAGCGCCCCGGCCACCGCGCCCAGGCCGCCGCCGACCACCGTCCCTTGGGCCGTGTCGTTGCGGTAGTAGTCGGGTGTCGGGGCGTACTGGTATTGCTGGGCCGGCGAGGCCGACGGCGAAAACAAGCACAAACCCGCTGGCGCTGCCAGCAACCAACGACGAACTCGCATGGTCCACCTCGTGAAGGCGGGCGGGCGACGAAGGTCGCCGCGCTTCCCGGACTAAATATCGGCGTTTGCGAATCGCCGGTAGACCGATTCGCGGGCGACACGCGGCGCCGGTCGCGCTACTTGCGGCTCGCCACGCTCGCGGGGCCGTCGGCGAGCTTTTCTTCCATCCGCGTCACCAGGTGCATGCTGCTCGAGGGGCCGGCGAAGCCGAGCACCCGGCGATCGACGTCGAGCTGCTGCGACACGACGCGGCCGCGAGCCAGGTCGAAGCGGATCGTCCCCTTCGCCGCCCGGTGGGCGAGCTGGCCGTCCATCGCCGGCGTCGTCGGGGACAGCACCTGGAAGTCGGCGTCGATCGTCGCGATCCCGTTCTCGACCGACGCGAGCGTGAACTTGCGCTGCGCTTCCAGCGACTTGGGCCCTCCCTCGGGCATGTTGACCGTCACCTTTTGCGGCGCGGTCCACACGTCGCCGATCGCGATCGCGTCCTTCGGCAGCGGCACGACGATCGACTCGTGCGGGTCGGCCGCGGGCTGGTGGTGCTTCACCTTGCGGGACTTCACCGCGCCCCAGGGGGTCATCCGCACCGAGCTGAGGGGTGTCCCCACCGCACGGGCCGCGTCCTCGAACCCGGGGGGGGCGGGCTGCTTTTGGGTGCTGTCGTAAACCATCGCGGCCCGGTCGGGGAGTTTGTTCTCCATCCGCACACGCTCGACCAGGTTGATGAACTCGATCTCGCCGTTGGGCATCACGTCGATGACCTTCCACGCCTTGAGCGAGACGGTCTTGGTCTGGGCCTCTTGGGTGGTCCCTTCCATCGTGTTGCGGACGCTCGACCGCTGATCGACCTCGTACCGCAGCACCTCCCCCGGGCGGAGCTTGTACCGCAGCAGGTGCTTCGCACCGTCCGCCGCGAGCGCCGGGCAAGCGGCCCCCAAGATCATCACGACCGCCATCGCTGCGCTACGCATCGTTCGCTTCCTTGCTTACGAATTCACGAAAGACGATTCACCATGGAGGCACGGAGAGAGGAAATGACCAATGACCAAGCACCAATGACCA
>JBOFFC010000058.1:0-2696 GCA_051648405.1 Lacipirellulaceae bacterium | reverse complement strand
GTTGAAGCCGGCTTGGCCCGGGTTGCCAAGCGAGCCGGCCTGGCCGGGTCCCACACCGGCGCCTTGTCTTCCTGGCCCCCCCGCCCCGCCTTGGTCGCCGGGTCTTGCGAAACCCCCACTGGTGAATTCTCCCCCTGCGCCCCCAGCGCCGCCGAGGCTGGACAACGCCTCCCTGCCCCCGGCGCCCGCGGACCCCCCGGGAACCGCGCCGCCGCCGGCCCCGCCCCCCAGCCGCGGCGCCGCGCCCGCGTCGAAGTTGAGCACCGCGCCGGCGTTGATGTTCACGTCGTTACCCGCCAACAGCGACAGGGGCCGCGAGCCGACGCCGTTGACCGTGTCGATGCTCAGCAAGTCCAGGTTTCCCAGGAAGCGGAACTGCATCTTGCCCCCCACGACCGACGACTGGACGGTGACGCCAAAGAAGCTGGTCCGCGCCACGCCGTCGATCGTCATCACCCCCGTGTCGGTGTTGAAGACGATCTGCTCGGCCACCGCCGCGACCGGTAGGAGTGCGGCGAGGAGCGCCAGAAACGCGCGGGCGGTGGGCATGGGGGCGGGCTCGAAGTGAGGGGGGCGGTCTCCGGATCGCGACAGCATAGCCAGGACCGCCGAGGCCGTGGGCGCGAATTCGCACGTGTATCGGCGGCCGCCTAGGCACGGGCGCGAACAACGAGCGACGCGCATTCCACCGCAGGCGGGAGCCCTAAGCGCCAACGCCGGGAGTGAAGCGGGTACACGGCGCAGCTCCCGGCGCTGGCGCTGAGGGCTCCCGGCGCGTGCGAGGGCAGGCGCGCCCGCTGGATCACGCCACGCGGTTGCGGGCGGTTCGGCGTACACTAGTCGTGTCCCCGCAGGAGCCGCGTCATGGCCGAGACCACCGAGATGGGTCGCGTCACCACCCCCGCAAGAATCGAGAACCTCGAGGACCTCTACCGCTCGGAGCGAGGCGAGATCCCCGCCGACCAAGTGCGGTCGATCGTCGTCGCCGACGCGCTGGTCGACACCGGGGCGACGCGGCTTGCGTTGCCGGAACGGTTGGTCAACCAGCTCGGGCTGCGCGTGCGGCGCGAGGCGACGACGATGACCGCCGGCGGCGAGCGCACCGTGCGGCTGTTTGGCGCGGTGAAGCTCACCGTCATGGGACGCGACTGCATCATCGACGTCACCGAACTGCCGGACGAGTGCCCGGTGCTGATCGGCCAAGTACCGCTCGAGCTGATGGACTGGGTCATCGACATGCGGAGCCAGAAGCTCACGGGGAACCCGCGCCACGGCGGCCAGTGGATGCAGGAGCTGTACTGACGCCGTGCCCGACTGGCCCCACTACGCACTGCTCGACTTCGGCGCCGACGCGCGCGGCGAGGGGCGACGCCTGGAGCGCTTCGGCGAGCTGGTCGTCGATCGCCCCTGCGCCGCCGCCGGCGGCGTGCTCAAGGGGGACCCCGCGGCTTGGCGCGCGGCGGACGCGCGCTACGAAGGGGCCCGCGCCGCCGACGGCGTCTGGAAGCCCGCGGGCGTTGCGAAGCGCGAGTGGCCCTCGCTGCGGGTCGAGCTCGCCGCAGGCGTGGCGTTCGCACTCGGCGTAACGCCGACCCCCGCGGGGCAAGTCGGCGTGTTCCCGGAGCAGCTCGAGCACTGGCGCTGGATCGCCCAGCGCGTCCGCCGCGCGGGCCGGCCGCTACGCGTTCTGAACCTGTTCGCCTACACCGGCGGCAGCACGCTCGCCGCCGCGTGCGCCGCGGGCGAGCACGCCGTCGAGGTGACGCACGTCGATGCGTCAAAGCCGTCGGTCGATCTCGCAAGAAGGAACGCCGAGCTCTCGGGCCTCGCCGAGCGGCCGGTCCGCTGGCTCGTCGAGGACGCGCTCAAGTACTGCCAGCGCGAGCTGAAGCGTGGGTCGCTGTACGACGGGGTGATCCTCGACCCGCCGAGCTACGGCCACGGGCCGAAGGGGGAGGAGTGGCGCTTCGAGCGGGACTTCCCCACGCTCATCGAGCTGTGCCGCGACCTCTCGCGCGAGTCGCGCAGCTTCCTGCTCGCCACGTGCCACACGCCGGGGGTCGGGCCGGCCGAGCTGTCGGCGTACCTCAGCGAGGGGGTCGTCGGCCACTGCGGCCAGCCCCCGGCGAGCGGCCGCTCGTGGCTGGCGACCAAAGACGGGGGGCGCCTCGACTGCGGCGTGTGGGCGCGTTGGCCGGCGTGACGCGCGGACGGCAGACCGTTCGACGGGAGCGAACTCGGTCGATACTCCAGGTGTCCTTTTCTCGACAGGAGAACCACCGATGACGACCTTGCGCGTAACGATGATCGACAACAAACCCGCGGTGTTCCTGCCGGAGGGGGTCGGGATCACCGAAGGGAGCGAGATCAGCTTCGACGGCAGTGTGCTGCGTGTGAAAGATGATGACGCCGACGGGCAGTTCGACGCCATGACGGAGGTCATGGAGCGACGCAAGGACGTGCTGCGACAGTTCACGGCGATTCAACAAGTCATGACTGAAGATCGCGTCGCCTTGGCGAAACTCGCGGAGTGACACGTCGTGGAGCCCCGAGGGCCGATGTACGCGGCGTATGCGTGCCGGCGGCGAGTTTGTTCTACGCCCGAGCCGCGACCGTCGAGGGAGCGACCGGGGGACGCAACCGCGGCGTTTCGCCGGACGACGTGGCGCGCTCGTTGGTCGCTCCCTTGACGGTCG
>JBOFFC010000057.1:0-3835 GCA_051648405.1 Lacipirellulaceae bacterium | reverse complement strand
CAGTTCCTCGCCGGCGCGAGCGATGCCGGTGAGGAACTGCCCCTCGACCGTCTCTCCCTTGTCTAGAAAGTTGCCGCGGAGCATTACGTGCGAGGCGCGGTGGCCGTCGTTACCGAGCTCGCGCATCACGGGGACCTTTGGGATAGCCGAGTTGACCGCGGCGATCGCTTCGCCAAGCTCCTTCGATTCGCGCGCTAGCTTCGCAGCGACGACGTCGTCGGTCGGCACGTTGCACTCTGCGCCGCGCTCGCCCATCGACCACCGCACACGGGCGAGCACCCACTTGCTTCCCCCCTCTTGTCGCAGACGCAGTCGGACCCGCACCGGCGTCTCCGACGTGAACGGCTCGGCGAGGCCGAAGATCGCCCAGTGCGGCGCACGCTGCTGCCACGCGACGGCCCATCCGGTCCCCACGATGCCGTCGATCGCGTAGCCGACATCGAAATGCTCTTGGCTGAAGTCGGCGTGCGCGCCCTCGAGCCGCAGCGGCGACTCGGCGCCCGACTCGTCGATCGTCATCAGCTCGAGCTCTGATAGGACGAATCCCGGGTCCTTCGGGTTGCGACCGACCGCCGAGGCGCCCTCCCCTGCGGGCTGGGTCAGCACTTGCAGCCGAAGCGAGCGATAGACTCCGGCCGGGAGCATCGCCTCGAGCGTGTAGACGTCCTTCTCGGGAACCTCTCCCGAAGCTACGACCGAACCGTCGTCTTCGACCGTGAGCGTCGCCCCCGACTCGGTCGTTGCGTTCGCGGGCTTGGCCGCGGTCCAGTCGGCTTCGCGGCGGTGGAGCACAGCCTGTCGCGCGGCGGCGAGCTCCGCGTCGCTCGTCTTCTTCTTGCGCTCCAAACGCATCGACGCGCGCTGCTGCGTGTAGGTCGGCAGCGACAGCGTCGGGCTATCGTCGTAGCGGTCGGAGTCCTCGGTCTGGTTGAAAAGCGCGTAGAAGCGGTAGTAGTCGTCGATCGAGATCGGGTCGTACTTGTGGGTGTGGCACTTAGCGCACCCCATGGTAAGCCCCATCCACACCTGCACGGTGGTGTCGACGCGGTCCTTCACGGCGGCGACGCGGAACTCCTCGTCGTCGGTGCCGTTCTCGTCGTTGGCGAGCGTCGAGCGGTGGAACGCGGTCGCAACGCGCTGCTCCTCGGTGGCGCCCGGCAGCAAGTCCCCCGCGATCTGCTCGGTCGTGAACTGCTCGAGCGACATGTCGTCGTTCAGCGCTCCGATGACCCAGTCGCGGTACGGCCACATGTCGCGGCGGCGGTCCTTCTCGTATCCCTTGGTATCGGCGTAGCGCGCCAGGTCGAGCCACACCCGGGCCCAGTGCTCGCCGAAGCGCTTGGAGGCGAGCAACTCGTCAACCAGCGCCGCGACGGCCGCGTCGGCGCCCTTGCGATGCTCTTCAACGAAACGATCGACTCGCGCGACCGTCGGCGGCAGGCCGACGATGTCGAGCGACAAGCGGCGGCAGAGCGTGTAGGCGTCAGCGGCCGGAGCGGGATTCAGTCCGTGCTCGGCGTGCCCCTTCGCGACCCAGCGGTCGGCGTCGGTGGCCCCCCAGCCGCTCGGGTCCTCGGGCGCCGGCTGATTGGCGGGGGGGACGAACGACCAGTGTTCCCCCCACGAGGCGCCCTCCGCGATCCACCGCTCGACGAGCGCGACCTCTTCCGGCGTCAGATCCTTGTGGGCCGACGGTGGGGGCATCACCGAGTCGGGGTCGTCGCTCTTGATGCGCTCTAGCAGGACGCTCGACTTCGAGTCGCCGGCGACGACCGGCACGCCACTCGAGTGCTCGGCCTTCGCGTCCAGCTCGTCGTCGAGTCGCAGCTCGGCCTGCCGGTGCGTCTCGTCGGGGCCGTGGCAGTGGAAGCACTTGTTCGACAGCAGCGGCCGCACTTGCAGGCTGAAATCGACCCGCGACTCGGCCCCGCACGCGCCCAGCGCAAACGCAACCAGCACCGCCGTTGCGGTCGCGAGCGCCGAGTGTTGGGTGCGCGGAGTGGCCATTGAGTCGGCGCGCCGCGGGGCGGCGCCTTCCGCCTGGGGGACGGGGCTGTGGGGCCTCTCGACCGGCGAGAGGCTTGGCGAGCGTTGTGGGTTACACGGCGCGCGAAACATACGCGGCGCCGGCTCGCAGGTGGGTGAGCATCGCTTCCGACGCGGCGTCGGGGTCGTTGTCTAGCAAGGCTTCAACGATCGCGAGGTGCTCGGCCGACTCCTCCGCAACGCGCTTCAGGTCGCGCTGCTCGGCGAGCCGCGCCCACGCGGCGTCGCGGATGATTCGGACGAACGCCATCAAGCGGTCGAGCTCGTTGCGGAGGAACTCGTTGGTCGTGTGCGCTCGGACAGTCGTGTGTAGACGTGTGTCGGCGTGTTGCGCATCGACCACGTCCTGTGGTCCCGGCTCCCCTTTGATCTGCGAAAGCCGGTCGAACGCCGCGCGGAGGTCCAGCAGCTCGCTCTGCGGCACGCGGCCACAGGCGGTGCGGATCGCTTCCGCCTCGAGCACGGCGCGGACGTACATGATCTCGCGGACGTAGCCGGGTGACAGCTTCTTGACCACCGCGCCTTTGTTCGCGGCCAGCTCGACGACACCCATCCCGGCGAGCGTCCCGAAGGCCTCGCGGATCGGCGTGTGGCTTACCCCGAAGCGTGTGGCCATCGACTCGGTCACCAAACGCTCTCCCGCAGCCAGTTTGCCGTCGAGGATGTCTTTCAAAAGCGACTCGACAATGGTCCGGCGCAGCTCGCCGTGGGCGCGCTGGGCCGCCTCGCGAGCGGCCCCGCTGGTCGTGACCGTGTTCTTGCCGGGTGTCGCCACGCTCGACCTCCTCGCTTGCCGGGTAACTCCGCACTCCACGCCGCGGTGCGCTACGTTAGAACGGGACCTTAACGCAACGTTGCGTCGGGCCGTTCTGCAGGTATTCTCTGTCAGGCGTTCCTCCGTCGTCAAACCGCGACGCGGCGCGCCAATGCACCAGGGGCTCGACGTCGAACGGGACGAGCTGAACAGACCCGTCGCAGAACACAAAGTTCGCCCCCGCCGGGTGAGCGCTACCGAACGAGTTCGAGAAGTCGGACCCCGGCGTGTCCGGCAGGACCGGATAACCAGCTCCGCTGACGGCGTTGAAGTACGCGGTCCGGTAGGTGTCGTTCTGCAGCCCCGAGTACATGCTCCAGTCGTTCGCAAAGTGCGCCCCATCCTCGTAGTGGTTGGGGTCGATGTAGCGTTCACCCACGGCGTAGGTCTTGCTAGTTCCGTCGGTGATCTGAGCCACACGCATCTGCGAGAAGTTGATCGAGACACCGTCGTGGCACTTCGAAGTAGGGATCTTGAACGTCCCGTCGAGGAGGTCCTCTTTCTTGAACGGCCCGCCGCCGGTCGGGGCATTGAAGTTCTCGATCTGAGACATCGTGCCCGCGTTCGCCGCGTAGTCCGTCCGAGCGTGCGCAAGCGCGACGCCGGCGTTCACCGGCTTCTTGTTGAGAGTGTTTGGGTACGCCTTCGCGTCACGGCGGGTCGGGCAGTTTAGCGCGGCGACCACCTGCGCGTCGCGTCGAGCGAGCTCGCTGAATCGTTGCTGTGGCGTCGCGGCGCCCTGACCCATGCTCGCGATCTGGGTCTCCTCGATGAACGGCAGGATGGCGAACACCCAACCACCGGGTTGCGAGCGGCCGACCCCCTCGTTGGGGTCGCCGACCCAACCTCCCCCCCACCCTCCGGAGGGAAAGAACTTGTGCGTAGCCTCGTGGTTGGCGTACGCCAGCCCGATCTGCTTAAGTTGGTTCGTGCACTGCGCGCGACGTGCCGCCTCGCGTGCCGCCTGCACCGCCG
>JBOFFC010000056.1:0-44077 GCA_051648405.1 Lacipirellulaceae bacterium | reverse complement strand
GCCCCGGCCCCCCGTTGTTCGTTGTCATCGCGCGGTCGCTGCCGAATCAAGCACGCCGCGTTTTGAGCATCGGCGCGAGTGCGAGCAGCCCAAGGACCGCGGCGCTCGGCTCGGGGACCACGGTCCCCGTGAGCACGCGGATGTGGTCGCCGGGCGACGCGGCGCTGAGGCGCACAAGGAGCCGCGCCGGGTTCATGATCGCGATAGTGGCCGTGTCGGGGGGCTCGATCCCCATCGCCGAACCGAAGGTGTAAGTCGTCGCCGGCAGCCCGAAGAGGGGCAGCACCGGGTTCATCGGCGGGGGAGTGCCGACGAGCAACGCGACGATCGGCTCGTCGAACAGCACGGTCCCGTCGAGCGTCGCGGGCTGCGCCGGGTCGAAGACAACGTAGTGGCTCGACAAGACCGAACCGGTCCCGAACAGCAGCCCCGGGCCGATCATCAGTGGCTCGGTGAGCGTGACGTCCTGGAGCTCGTCGAAGGCGATCAGGTTCGGCGACTGGAACACGTTCGGCCCCGCGGCGGCCGGCGCCACGAGCAACTCGAACGCCCCCCCCGAGTCACCCCCCGTGACAGCCCCACCAACCACGGCCGCGTGCGTGGGGCTGGCGGCCGGCCCGATCGCCAGAAGAGACGCGGAAAGAACGAACGCAAGGGTGCGCTTCATGAGGACCGCTCCGGTTCCGAGGTGGAGTACGCTGCGCCCGCGATTCGGACGCACCCCCCCAGGAACCCCGGAAACGCCCCCCGCGTGTCGCGGATTTCGGTGGCTCGCGGGATTCACGCCCACCGGTCGCCGCTCAGCCCGGGGGGCAGCCACGGGCCGGAGTCCGGCTGTTGGCCGCGGACGCCGGGGCTGCCTGGCGGATACCGCTGCTGAAACCAACAGAGCAAGGCTTTGGCGCGAGCGAGCACGCGGTTCACTCGCCGGTTGTCCGGAGCTACACTCGATGGTGAACCGGGTTTCTACCTCCAGGGCGCCGAGACGATGGGACGCGTGAGCATTCGCAAAATGAAGCGACTGGAGAGTGACTTTGTCCGCGCGTCGATGACGGCGCCCGCCCGTGGTCGCGCGAGCGCGTTCCGCGCCGGTTTGACCGTGCTGCAAGCGGAGGGTGGTGAGCTGATCGCCCTGTCGCCCGACGGGACCCGTCGCGTCGTCAAGCAGCTTCCACCGGCCGTTAAGGTCGCGCGAAGGGTCTTTCGGATCGGGTGAGCAACTACACACCGCGGCTGAGGCTGTTTGGCGGGCCCAACGGGTCAGGCAAGAGCACCCTGAAGCGGTCGCTCCGAGAGCAGTACGCGGACTCGTTCTTCGGCGCATTTCTCAACGCCGACGAGCTTGAGTCGAGGATGCGCGAGAAACGCTCGCTCGACCCCGTGTGGTATCAAGTCAGCTGGGACGCGCGCGCGGTGTCGGCCCACCTCCGCGATTCGCCGCGACTGGCTTCGGCAGGTCTCGCGTCCGACATGGCCCGCTTGCGGGTCGTCGGCAATCGACTCGACTTCAAGGACTCCGAGGTCAACTCCTACGTGGCGGCCGAGGCGATCGCTTGCCTGGGGCAGGCCTTGATGGATGCCGGCAGACCGTTCTCGGTCGAAACCGTGATGTCGCACCCCTCCAAGCTCGACTTGATCCGTCGCGCCCGAGGGGCAGGGTATCGGACCTACCTCTACTTCGTCGCAACTGACAATCCCGAGATCAACCTTTCGCGAGTGCGCAATCGTGCCCGGCAAGGAGGGCACGACGTACCTGAGGACAAGGTGCGCACACGCTACACGCGGTCACTCGGCTTGCTACCGGATGCGATTCGACTGACGAGCCGGGCCTACGTTTTCGACAACTCGGGTGCGGAGATGCGTTGGCTCGCGGAGATCACGGACGGGACTCGCCTTGAACTGAAGTCCGGTCAAGAGGTCCCACGGTGGTTCCACGACTCGGTCTTGAGCAAGATGTCATTGTAGTGGACGGCTCGGACGAGCTCGCCGAGGCTCTCACTCGGCCTTCGCCGCTTCCTTCACCGGCATCTTCTGCCGCTCCGCCGGCAGCACCTCGGCGAGGCCCGGGACCCCCTCCACCCCGGCGGGGACGTGCAGCGTCGAGCCCTCGAGGTCGGCGCCGACTGGCTCGTAGCGGCCCCCCAGGTGCTCGGCTAGGAACGCCTCGGTCACCGCGTTGAAGCTCTTGCTGTTGGCCGGACGCGCGAAGCCGTGCCCCTCGTCGGGGTACAGGGCGTAGGTCACCGGGATCCTCTTCTCTTGCATCGCGGCGACGACTTGGTCGGCTTCGAGCTGCGTCACGCGCGGGTCGTTCGCCCCTTGGCCGATCAGCAGCGGCCGCACGATCTTTTCGACGTGCGTCAGCGGCGAGCGGCGGGTCAGCTCGGCCTTCCCCTCCTCGGTCGTCCAGTCGCCGACGCGGAGCTTCATCACCGGCATGAACGGCATCCAGTACGGGGGGACGTTCTGGATCAGCGTCAGCAGGCTCGACGGGCCGACGATGTCAACGCCGCAGGCGAACACCTCGGGGGTGAACGTCAGGCCAACGAGCGTCGCGTAACCGCCGTAGCTCCCCCCCATGATGGCGACCTTGTCGCGTTGCGCCACGCCGCGCTCGACCGCCCAATCGACCGCGTCGAGCAGGTCGTCGTGCATCTTGCCGGCCCACTCGCCGTTGGCCGCGTTGATGAACTCCTTGCCGAAACCGGTCGAGCCGCGGTAGTTGACGCAGAGCACCGCGTAGCCGCGGTTGGCGAGCCACTGGTGCGTGGAGTTGAACCCCCAGCCGTCGCGCGACCACGGCCCGCCGTGGACGTCGAGCACCATCGGCACGGGCTCGCTCGGAACGCCGTCGCCGTCGGGGTCGCTCCCCGGCGGAAGGGACAAGTAGCAAACGAGCTCGAGCCCGTCGCGGCTCTTCACCAGCGGCGTGTGCATCTCCACGAGGGGGTAGCCCTCGAGGTCGTCGCGGCTGCTGAACAGGTAGTTCAGCTTGCGCGGCTTCTCGGGCGACGCGTCCGTGGGGCGCTCGTAGCGGAAGAACTTCACCGGGCCGTTGTCGAGGATGTAGGCGACCGTCCACTGACCGTCGTCGAGCGTCCGGCTGGTGACCTCGAACTCGCCGTCCTGCTCGGCCTTGAGGAACTCGAGGTCGGGGCGAATCGACTCGTCGAGCACCTTCCACTCGCGCCGGCTGTAGGTGAACGAGACGGCTTGCAGCGTCTTCTCGGTTGGGTGCGCGAGGACTCCCCCGACATCGGCCCGGCCGTCCTCGGCGACGAGCTGCACCTCGCCGGTCGCCAGGTCGCGCGCGAAGAGGCCGGCCGTGTTCCGCTTGCGGCTGTCCTCGAAGTACAGGACCTGCCCCGTCTTGTCGAATCCGGCCGGCCCGCTCGTCATCGCGTCTTCGGAAGTGAACTCCTCGGTCGTGTCCCAGTCGGCGTAGCCCTTGTCGCCCGGCGCCCCCTCCTTCGGCATGAGCCAAACCTGGCCCCCCTGCGGCGTGTAGTTGATCGCCATCCGGACGCGGAAGTCGTCGTCGGTCACCAGCCCCGCGAAGCCCGGGTTCTCCTGGACCAGCTTGCGCTCGCCCGTCTCGAGGTTCACGCGGTAAAGGTCGTGCAGTTGGGGGTCGCGGTCGTTGATCCCCACGAGCAGCTCGTCGGGGAATCGCTCGCTGGCGCCCGAGAGCTCGCCGCTCACGCCGTCGATCGGCGTGAGGTCCTTGGTCTCCTTCGTCGCGACGTTCGTCGCGTAGACGTGCCAGTCCTCGTCTCCCCCTTTGTCTTGGGTGTAGACGATGTAGCGGCTGTTGTACGCCCAGCCGTGCGAACGGATGCCGCGGAGCTTGTCGTCGGTGACCGGCTCGGCCTTCGACGGGTCATCGACGGGACCAACCCAAACGTTGAGCACCCCTTCGACCGGCTTGAGGAAGCTCAGGCGCCTCCCGTCGGGGCTCAGCCGCGCCTGGGCGACCTGAGGATTGCCGAACAGCACCTCGCGCGGGATCAGCGGCGCGTCGGCCACACCGGCGCCAGCGTTAGCGGCGTTTGACGTGCCCTTGGACGACGTCGTCGAAACCGGTTGCAGCGAGCTCGCGAGCCCCGAGGCCTTCTCGGCGGTCGTCGTAAACCCGGCGGACGGGGCGTCGATCGACGCGGCCCCGCCGTCAACGGGGCCCGACTGGGCGCAACCGGCGACCATCGCCAGCAACAGCGTGGCGAACAGGGCGAGCTCGGCGGCCATCAACCCCGGGCGACGGGGTGAAGCCGAAGGCCGCGGGGAGCGCGGAGCACCGCGACGGCCTGCCGAGCGGGAGAGCGAGCGCAGCATGGTGAGATTCCCTTCGAGTGGGCGGCCCTTCGAGTGAGCGGCCGTGGCGGACGCAGTGCGAGCTTGCTGTCAGGCCGCGAGTATAGAGCGGGTCCGTCCCGGATCGCTACGCGGGGCAACGGGGGTGAGTTCGGCAACGGGGGCGAGACGGGGCCCGGATGCGCCGCTCACCCCCCGCCGCGAGGGTATGCTGGCGCCGCGATGCTGCCCCCCCCGCCGATCGCCGCCCGACCCGCTCGCCGCAGCCCCTCCGGGGCCAACGGCTGGAGCGCCGAAGGACACTACTTGCGCCGCGTCGCCCCGCTGCGCCCCGATTCGATGCCGCTGGTGTGGGTCGCGCTGGCGGCCGCTACGGGGGCGTGCGCGCTCGGCGCCGCGCCGCTCACGCTGCTCTTCGCTGCCGTGGTCGCCGCCTCGGTGGTGTGGCGCGGGGCGGTCGTTCGGGGGGAGGCTCACGCGGCGTGCTGGACGCTACTCGTCGCGATCGCGGCCACCGCCGGCTGCTGGCAGGCTTTAGCGTGGCGGGTGTTCGAGCGCGAAGACCTGGGCCGCTTCGCCCCGCGCGACGCGGCGCCGGTGGCGCTCGACGGGGTCGCGCTGGCCCGGCCCGAGTTCTTCCGCGCCCCGCCCTCCAGCCCCTACCGCGCGATCCCGGCGAGCGACCGCTGGGTCGTCCGGCTCCGCGCCGAACGGCTCCGCGACGGCGCGGCGTGGCGCGGCGCCTCGGGCCTGTGCGAAGTGACGGTGTACGCCGTGCCGGGCGAAGTCAGGCCACTCGACGTCGCCGCCGGTGACCGGCTGCGGGTGTTCGGCCAGCTCCGCCGCCCCCCGGCGCCGCTGAACCCGGGCGAGCGCGACGTCGCCGCCGCGGCCCGCGCCGAGCGCAGGCTGGCGAGCGTCTCGACCGACTCGGCCGAGTGCCTCACGAAGCTCGGGCAAGCGGGGGGTTGGCGTGCCGCCGCGCAGCGATCGCTCGACGCGACACGCGCTCGGCTCGCCGCAGGCCTCGACGGCGCCTTGTCGCCCGAAGTGGCGGCAGTGACGCGCGGCATGCTGCTGGGGGACGTTGGCGCGCTCGAAGCGGACCTCGTCGAAGCGTTCCGCAAGACGGGCACGCTGCACGTGCTCGTCGTGTCGGGGTTCAACGTCGGGCTGCTCGCACTGCTCGCCGTCTGGCTCGCGCGGCGCGGGGTGTTGTCGCAGCGATGGGCGATCCTGCTGAGCGTCGTCGGCGCCGTAGGCTACGCGGCGGTCACGGGGGCTTCGCCCCCGGCGGTGCGCGCGGCGGTCGTTGTCGTCGCGGCCTGCTTTGCGTGGACCGCGGGTCGAAGGGCGCTGGGGATCAACTCGCTGGCGGGGGGGGCCATCGCGGTGTTCGCCGCGTCACCCGGGGCGTGGCACTCGCCCGGGACGCGGCTCAGCTTCCTGGCGACGGCCGTGCTACTGGCGGTCGGCGCCTTCGTCGCGTGGCGCGCGGCGCGGCCGCTGTCGCCGATCGAGCGACTCGTGGTCTGGTCCCGGGCGCCCGTGGAGCGCATCGCGCGGCGGTTCCTCGCGACGACGCTGCTGGTCCTCGCGACAACGGCGGCGGTCCTGGTGGCGTGCGGCCCGATGATCGCCGAGGAGTTCCACTGGGTGAGCCCGGCCGCGGTCCCGTTGTCGCTGGTGCTCGCGCCGGTTACGTCGCTGGTCGTGCCGCTGGGGCTGTGGCTCGCGACGATCGAAGGCCTCATCGGCCCCTGGAGCGACGGGTTGGCGACGATCCTCGGCGCCCCGGCAGCCTGGGTTTGCGAGCCGCTGGTGTCGATCGCCACCGCCGCCGTCCGTGGCGCGGCCGAGGCCCCCGGCGGCGCGCTGCCGACCGCCGGGCCCCCGGCGTGGTGGGTCCCGCTGTGGCACGTGTTGCTCGGCAGCGGGGGGGTCGCGGGCTGGCTCGCCCCGGCGTGGCGCGGGGTGGCGCTTCGCGCGACGCTCGCGGTGGTCGCTTCGGCGTTCACGCCGCTGCTGGTGCGTTCGCTCGCCCCTGGCCAGGGGGTGCAGTGCTCGTTCCTCGCCGTCGGCCACGGGGCGGCGACGCTCATCGTGAGCCCGTCGGGCGCCGCGGTGCTGTGCGACGCCGGCGCGCTACGCGACCCCGTGCAGTCGGCCGACACGATCGCCCGGGTCCTTTGGGCGAAAGGGGTCACGCGGCTCGACGCGGTCGTCGTCTCGCACGCCGACGTCGATCACTTCAACGCCCTGCCGGGGCTGCTCGAGCGGATGGCGATCCGCGCCGTGTGGGTTTCGCACCGGACTTTCCCGCGCAGCGCTCAAGAGACCGACGCCGGCGCTCCGGCCGCGTTGGTGCGGCTCCTCGCCGAGCGCGGGACTCCGCTGCGCGGGCTGGTGACGGGGGACGTGCTGCGGGTCGGCCCCCCAAGCGACGACACACGCCTCCGCGTGCTGCACCCCACCGACTTAGGGGTCATGGGCTCCGACAACGCCAACAGCCTGGTGCTCGGCGTCGAGCACGCCGGGCGCCGCGTGCTCGTGACGGGGGACCTCGAGACCCCCGGCCTCGAGCAGGTCCTCGCCCAAGAGCCGTACGACTGCGACGTGCTCGTGGCCCCGCACCACGGCAGCGAGCGCAGCGATCCCCCAGGACTCGCCCGCTGGTCCCGGCCCGAGGGGGTGGTGATCTCCAGCGGTCGGCCCGAGAGCTCGGTCGCGGGGGCGTACCGGCTCGCCGGGGCGTGGGTCGCGAACACGCACGACACGGGGGGGATCGACGTGGTCCTCAACGCAAAAGGGGTGCGGTCGCGGTCCTGGCGAACCGGAGGGCTAGCGCCGCCGTAGACGGGGGTGGGGACGCCGCGGCGTTCTGCCGCCGCGCGTTGGACTAGCCACTTTGGGGTTGCCCCCTTATTCTCGCTGGGCGGCCCATCCTGCTCTTGAGACAATGTCTCAAGTTGATGTCGGCTCCGCTCTCCGTAGTCCACCATCGGGCGCCCCCCGAAGCAACGCTCCACCGCGCCTTCTTTTGTTGAAAGCACAGGCCCGCATGTCGTTCGAAGCGACCAAGGAATCCGAAGGCTCTGCTGTCGCCTTGCCGAAGCCCGCCGTCGAGCGACTTCACAAGGGCCCGATGAAGCCGACGCCTCGTCCGGCGATGGAGACGCCGATGCCCGCCGCCAACTCGTGGGCCATGTGGTCGCGCGGGCTCGACTGGCCGACCGTTATCTGGATCGGGCTGATGCACGTCATGGCGGTGGCGGCCCCGTTCTACTTCAGTTGGCAAGGGCTGGTGACGTTCGTTGTGCTGTCGTTCGCGACCGGCTCGCTGGGGGTCTGCATGGGCTACCACCGGTTGCTGACCCACGGCAGCTTTCAGACGTACAAGCCGGTCCGCTGGCTGCTGGCGTTTTTGGGGCAGCTCTCGGGCGAAGGCTCGGCGCTCACCTGGGTCGCCAACCACCGCAAGCACCACGCCTTCAGCGACAAGGACGGCGACCCCCACTCTCCGCGTCACGGCAAGTGGTGGAGCCACATGTTCTGGTTCATGCCGAACCTGGGCCAAAAGTGGCACAAAGAGCTGCTGGCGCGTTACGCCCCCGACATGATGAAGGACCGCATGATGGTGGTCCTCCACAAGCTGTTCCTGCCGACGCACTTCGTGCTCGGGCTCGGGCTGTTCGCGGTCGGGTACTTCGGGACGCCGCTCGGGATGGGGGGCAAGGACGCCGTCTACTACGGGTTCTCGATGATGCTCTGGGGGCTCGCCCTGCGGATGGTTTACGTGATGCACGTCACATGGCTGGTGAACTCGGCGACGCACCTGTGGGGCTATCGCAACTACGAGACGACCGACGACAGCCGCAACCTGTGGTGGGTCGGAATGCTGGCGTTCGGCGAGGGGTGGCACAACAACCACCACGCCTACCAGCGTGTCGCGTCGCAGGGGCACCGTTGGTGGGAGCTCGACATGACCTACTGGGTCATCCTGCTGATGGAGAAGACGGGCCTCGCGTGGAACGTGATCCGGGTCCGCGACATCCCCAAGGGGACGAAGCCGGCCTAGCAGCCTGTTGAAAAACGCCGTCGTGGCGTTTCTCAACCTCGCCAAGCTCACGACCGAGCCGTTCGCGGCTCGCGAAACCGCGGCGAAAGCGTCACGGTTTCGGCGTCGCCTCCCTGCGACGACGCAGCCTGTCGAACAATCAACGGGCTGCTAACTGCCCGGAGGTCCGGAGGGCTAGCCGGCCCGCGGTCAGCCGCCGCTGACGATTCGCGAGGCCGCCCCGTTGCAAACGGCCGCCCAGCGGGTATACTCCGCGGCTTGTCGTTAATGAACCTAAGACCTTAGTGGAAGCGCGGGCCGACGGCGGCCGCGCCCAGGAGAGAAGGCGCTCCCTTCTATCGCTCGCGAACCGTTCGAGCGGCAGGGACCTGCGCCAGACGAAGTCACGCGGCGACCGGCCTGCTACCCACCAGGGTTGGCGTCGGTCTCTTGCGATCCGATCCCCGTCGAGACCCCCCGAAACGCGATGGCTTTGACGACCGACGTTACCGAAAAGGTTGTGAGCGACTACCAGCGCAAAGACGGCGACACCGGTTCGCCCGAGGTGCAGATCGCGCTGCTCACGAGTCGGATCGCCCAGATGACGTCCCACATGCAGACGCACTCGAAGGACTACGCAAGTCGTCGGGGTCTGTTGCGGATGGTCAGCCGTCGCCGCCGGTTGCTCGACTACGTGAAGAGCAAGAACCCGCAGTTGTACCTCGATCTGCTGCAGCGACTGGGCATCCGGAAGTAGCCCCCGGCGAAGGACCGCGTGGCGCCCTCCGGCATCAACGCCGGATTGCCCCCCGTGGCGTCCCTCGCAGCGGCTTAACCGGCGATGGTCGATCCCTCGTCTCGGGCCGGCGCCCGTTTTTATCGCGCACGTTGGTGCGGGACGTACTTCGTCCCCGCTCTCGCTTGCCGATCGAGAATGGCGCTGTGGCCCTGACACTGCCCTCCCCTGCCCCGCCTTTGCGGGGGCGTTTTCGCTGCGGTCGGGGGCGCGCTCTTCGGGCGCAGCGGCCGGGCGGCCTGACGGAGGCGGAACCTTTCCGCCGCGCTTTTTCACGCAACACTCTGGCGAGTAACCCTTGAATCGAATCCGAGTTGAGAAGCAGATCGGCCGCGGCGTGCTGTCGATCGAAACCGGCGCGCTGGCCAAGCAGGCCGCCGGCGCCGTCCTGATGCAATACAACGAGACGGTCGTCCTGACCGCCACCGCCACCAGCGAGCCCCGCCCCGGGATCGACTTCTTCCCGCTGACTTGCGACTACCGCGAGCGGCACGCGGCGGCCGGCAAGTTCCCCGGCGGCTTCCTCAAGCGTGAGGGCCGGCCGACGACCAAGGAGACGCTCACCTCGCGTCTGATGGACCGCCCAATCCGGCCGATGTTCGCCGAAGGGTTCAAGGACGAGGTGCAGATCCAGTCGGTCGTGATGGCGAGCGATCGCCAGACCGACGGAGACATCCTGGCGATGAACGGCGCGTCGGCCGCGCTGGTGATCTCGCCGATGCCGTTCATGGGCCCGCTCGGCTCGATCCGGATCGGCAAGGTCGATGGCAAGCTGGTCCCGTTCCCGACCGCCGAAGAGCTCGAGTTCAGTGAGCTCGACCTGATCGTGTCGGGGACCAAGGACGCGATCCTGATGATCGAGGGCTTCGCCCGCGAGATGCCCGAGGACGAGATGGCGGCCGCGCTGATGGAAGCGCACCGCATCGTCGGCGAGCTGTGCGACATGCAGCTCGAGCTGGCGGCGAAGGTCGGCGTCCAGAAGGCGCCCTACACGCCCCCCGCGTCGGACGGCCTGAAGGAGAAGCTCGCCGAGGGTTACCACCAGAGCCTCAAGGCGGCCAAGCTGACGCAGGGCAAGCACGCCCGCGCCGAGGCCTGCTCGGCCCTCAAGGCCCAGGCCCTGGCCGAGCTGATCCCCGACCCCAAGGCGCCCGGTGCGTTCGACGCCGGTTCGTTCTCGGGGATCTGGCACGCGCTCGAAGAGAAGGTCGTCCGCGAGAGCATCCTGGAAGGGCAGCGTCCCGACGGGCGCGGCCCCAAGGACCTCCGCGCGATCCACTGCGAAGTCGATCTCTTGCCGCGCGTCCACGGCTCGGCCCTGTTCCAGCGCGGCGAGACCCAGGCCTTCATCACGATCGCCCTGGGGACCGGCCGCGACGAGCAGCGCGTCGATGGGATGTTCGAGGAGTACTCGAAGCACTTCATGCTCGACTACAACTTCCCGAGCTTTTCGGTCGGCGAGTGCCGCCCGATCCGCGGCCCCGGTCGTCGTGAGATCGGCCACGGCATGCTCGCCGAGCGCAGCGTCGGGCCGGTGCTCCCCGAGCACGACTCGTTCCCCTACACGATCCGCGTGATCTCCGACATCCTCGAGTCGAACGGCTCGAGCTCGATGGCGAGCGTCTGCGGCGCCACGCTGGGCCTGATGGCCGCCGGCGTGCCGATCACGAACCCCGTCGCGGGGATCTCGGTCGGCTTGGTGAAGGAGGGGGGCTCGTGGACCCTGCTGACCGACATCATCGGCGACGAGGACCACTACGGCGACATGGACTTCAAGATCGCCGGGACGCAGAACGGGATCACCGGCATCCAGCTCGACCTCAAGATCATGGGGATCAGCGAGGAGATCATCCGCGCGACCTTGGCCCAGAGCCGCGACGCGCGGATCGAGATCCTGCGGTCGATGCTGTCGGCGATCCAGCGGCCGCGCGCGACCACGTCGCCGACGGCCCCGCGCCTCGCACGCACGAGCATCAGCTCCGACAAGATCGGCCTGTTGATCGGCCCCGGCGGCAAGACGATCCGCGGCATCCAGGAGTCGTGCGGCGTGCAGATCGACGTCGAGGAAGACGGCACGATCACGATCGCCGGCCCCGACGAGGCCTCCGTCACCGCCGGCCTCGGCCGGGTCGAGGCGCTCACCGCGAGCGTCCAGGTCGGGCGCATCTACCACGGCAAGGTCACGAGCGTGAAGGACTTCGGCGCGTTCGTCGAAATCCTCCCCGGCAAGGACGGCCTGTGCCACATCAGCGAGCTGGCCGACGGCTACGTCGGCTCGGTGGGCGAGGTGTGCAAGGTCGGCGACCAGATGACCGTCAAGGTGATCGCCGTCGATGACCAGGACCGCGTGAAGCTCAGCCGCCGCGCCGCGATGGCCGAGCAAGCCGGCGGCGAGACCAAGGCGTGATCGCGATGCGAACGACCCAGTGAACCCCTCAGCCGGGCCTCGCCTCACCGCGGGGCCCGGCTGTTTTTCTTGGACGCTGAACCGCCACGGCGCAGCGAGCGCCAAGAACGCAGCGAAGAAGAATGGAAAACACTGGCCGCCGATGGACGCCGATCAACGCAGATGCACATTGTTGAAGCTTTATCCGCGTCCATTTGCGGCTGATTCTGCTCTTCGTCGCTGCGTACTCTGCGCTCGCTGCGCCGTGGCGGTTCCCCTTCCTGAATCGACATGAAGCCCCCCTCGACTGACGAGACGGTCCAGCGGCTGATGGACCAGTACGCCGAGATCGCTCGGCTCGCGGGGGGGCTCGCGCACGAGATCAAGAACCCCCTCTCGACGATCCGGCTCAACGTGCAACTGTTGGCCGAGGACCTGCTCCCCGAGGGGGACGACGCCCCGCCCCTCTCGCTGCCGCAGCGCCGCGCGGCGAAGCGGATCGAGGCCGTGCAGCGCGAGTGCCAGCGGCTGCACGACTTGCTCGACCACTTCCTCGACTACGCCAAGGTCCGCCGCGTGGACCTCGAGCCCCGCGACCTGAACGTCGAGATCTCCGAGGCGCTCGACTTCTTCGAGCCCGAGTGCCGCGGCGCGGGGATCGAGATCGTCCCCTACCTCGACCCCGACCTCCCGACCGTGCGGCTCGACCGCGAGGCGTTCCGCGGCGCGTTGGTGAACCTGCTGCTGAACGCCAAGCAGGCGATGCCCGACGGGGGGCAGATCGTTGTCCAGACGCGCGCCGTGGGGGACTCGGTCGCCGTCTACCTAACCGACACGGGGGTCGGCATGGACGAAGGGACGATGAGCCGCATGTTCGAGGCCTTCTTCAGCACCAAACCCGGCGGCTCGGGCCTGGGGTTGCCGACGACCGCCAAACTGATCGAGGCGCACGGCGGCACGATCGCCGTCGAGAGCGAACCGGGCCGCGGCACACGGTTCACGATCGGCCTGCCGGCGGTGGCGCGGCTGCCGACGGGGTTCACCACAGAGAGCGCGGAGGACACGGAGGAAGGAAGTAAGAACGAACCGCGAATTCGCGCGAAGGAACGCGAATGAAAGACGGCTCCGACATTCGCGTTCCTTCGCGCGTATTCGCGGTTGCGTACCGTCCTCCGCGATCTTTGCCGTGCATCCCCTGAGCCGCAGCGACTAGCACGACTCCCCGCCCACTGCCCACTGCCGACCGCCCACTCCATAATCCGGGGATGGCGAAAACAGGGACCCAAGCCGCCGCCGGCCCCCCGATCCAGGTGCTGGTGGTCGACAACGACACGGGCCACGCCGAGGCGATGAGCGAGAGCCTGGCGAAGGTGGGCTACCGCTGCGCCGTGGCCCACAGCGGGCGCGAGGCGGTCGAGATGCTCGGCCGCGGCGCCTTCGAGGTCGTCGTCACCGACCTGGTGATGCCCGGCCTGGGGGGCCTCGAGCTGCTGGCCAAGAGCAAGGAGTTGCTCCCCGACGCCGAGGTGATCCTCGTCACCGGGCACGGCACGGTTGAGTCGGCCGTCGAGGCGATGCGCCAGGGGGCGTTCAACTACCTGCTGAAGCCGCTCGACCTGGGGCAGCTCCGCGCGGTGGTCGACAACGCGGCCCGCAGCCAACACCTGCGGCGCGCCAACGCCGAGCTCCGACGGCGACTCGACGAGAAGTTCGGCTTCGAGGGGGTCGTCGGCAACTCCGAGCCGATGCGGGCCGTGATCGAGCGCCTCAGCCGCGTGGCCTCCACCGACGCCACGGTGCTGATCCACGGCGAGACGGGGAGCGGCAAGGAGCTCGTCGCGCAGGCGATCCACCAGAACAGCCCGCGCAAGTCGCGCCCCTTCGTGGCCCTCAACTGCGGCGCGCTGAGCGAGAACATCCTCGAGTCCGAGCTGTTCGGCCACGTCAAAGGGGCCTTCACCGACGCCTCGCACGACCGCGTCGGCAAGTTCGAGTACGCCGACGGAGGCACGCTGCTGCTCGACGAGGTCGGCGACACGCCGCTGGCCACGCAGATCAAGCTGCTGCGCGTCCTGGAGTCGGGGGAGATCACCCGCGTCGGCTCGAACGAAGTCAAACGCGTTGACGTGCGCCTGCTGTCGGCCACCAACCGCGACCTCGAAGCGGCGATCCAGGCCGGCACGTTCCGCGAAGACCTGTACCACCGCCTGAAGGTGGTCACGGTGCGCCTGCCGCGCCTGGTCGAGCGGCGCGAGGACGTGCCGCTGTTGGTCGATCACTTTGTCAAGCTGCACGCCAAGCGGCACCACAAGCCGGTGACGGCCGTCTCGGGCGCGGCGCGGCGCCGGCTACTGGCCTACGAGTGGCCGGGGAACGTCCGCGAGCTGCGGAACGTGATCGAGAGCATGGTGGTGGTCGATTTCGACGGCGTCCTCGACCTCGACGACCTGCCGGAACAGTTCCTGGCGCTCGACGAGAGTGGCGTGCCGGTCTCGCTTGGGGGGGGGCTCGCGGACCTGGTGGGAAAGCCGCTGGAGGAGATCGAGGGGATGTTCATCGGCGAGACGCTCAAAGTCACCGGCGGCAACCGCGAGGAGGCCGCCAAGATGCTGGGCATCGGCGAGCGGACCCTGTACCGCAAGATCAAAGAGTTCGGCCTAAGTTGAAGGGCGAAGTCGTAAGGCGGAAGGAGGAATCGAGCCGAGTCCGCTCGATCAGCTTGCCTTGCTCGATTCCGCGTTCCGCAATCCGACCTCCGAATTGAAGTCAGGGACGACCAAATGAGCGAAGCCGCTCGCCCCCCTATCCGCATGCTCCCGCCGCTTGTCGTGAACAAGATCGCCGCGGGGGAGGTCGTCGAGCGGCCGGCGAGCGTCGTCAAGGAGCTGCTTGAGAACGCGATCGACGCCGGGGCGACGCGCGTCGATGTCGTGCTCGAGCGCGGCGGGGCCGACCTCGTAAGGGTGGTCGATAACGGCCGTGGGATCCCCCCCGACGAGCTCGAGCTCGCCGTCACGAACCACGCGACGAGCAAGATCACCTCCGCCGACGAGCTGTTCGAGGTCAATACGCTGGGGTTCCGCGGCGAGGCGCTGGCGTCGATCGCCTCCGTCTCGCGGCTCGTGCTGCGGAGCCGCCAGCAAGGGGCGACCGCCGGCGCCGAGCTGCGGGTCGATGGCGGGACGCTGTCGGACGTCGCTCCCGCGGGCGCCCCCGTGGGGACAACGATCGAGGTCCGCGACCTGTTCTACAACACGCCCGTGAGGAAGAAGTTCCTGCGCTCGCCGCAGACCGAGGCGGCCCACGCCACCGAGGCGCTGGCCCGCGTCGCGCTCGCCCACCCGCGGGTCCACTTCACGCTGTCGCACGGCGGGCGGTTGGTCCACGACCTCCCCCCCTGCGTTGGGGCTAGCGGCGTCGGGGCCGACGGCGAGGCCGGCGCCGACCTGGCCGACTGGCGCGACCGCATCGCGACGCTGTTCGGCGAGGAGCTGGCCGCGGGCCTGGTGCCGGTCGCGAGCGACGACGGCCAGGTGCGGCTCGAAGGGTTTGTCGCCGACCCGGCCCACAGCCGTTCGCACACCAAGCTGCAGCACCTGTTCGTCAACGGCCGTGCGATCCGCGACCGCGCCCTGCAGCACGCCCTCGGCGAGGCCTACCGCGGGCTGCTCCTCACGGGACGCAAGCCGATCTGCTTCCTGCGCCTGGAGATGCCCCCGGCGATGGTCGATGTGAACGTCCACCCGATGAAGCTTGAGGTCCGCTTCAGCGACGGTGGCGCCGTCTACAGCCAGTTGCTGGGGACGCTCCGTGCGAAGTTCCTCTCGACCGACCTGCGGGCCCGCGCCCCGAGCGCGACCAGCGGCGACGAAGAGCTCGACGCCGTGGTGTCGGGCCCCAGCGCGATCGTCGAGTGGGCCCGCACGGCGGGCGCTGCGCAAGCCGACGCTGGGCAACACGACGGTGCGCAGCGCGAGGGGCAACGTCTCGACGGGCCCCACGCGCCGAGCGACTTCCGCCCTTACCCCGACAATCGCTCCGCCTCGCAGCTCGCGCTCCACCGTTTCGTGCGGCAGTCGGCCTCGGCGCCGCCGCGGCTTGGCGCGCCACTGGCGGGGCCCCCCGCGCGCGACACGGCGACGCGCTACGACGTCCCCTGGGACGACCGCGGGCCGCTCGACGCCTCCGACGTTCCGCGCGAGGTCGATGCCGACCAGCTCGCCGCGCCGGCGGTCGGCAAGGCGATGCAGCTCCACAACCGCTACCTAGTGGTCGAGACGGCGCAGGGGATGGAGGTGATCGACCAGCACGCGCTGCACGAGCGGGTGCTGTACGAACGCTTGCGGACGCGCATCCTCGCCGGGCCGCTCGAGACGCAGCGGCTGCTCGTCCCCGAGCCGGTCGACCTGGCCCCCGCCGAGGCGGCCGCGGTGCTCGAGAACCGCGCGCTGCTGGGGCGGCTGGGGATCGAGGCCCAGCCGTTCGGCGGAGACACGGTCTTGGTCGCGTCGTTCCCGACGCTGCTGGGGGGGAAGTCGGCGCCGGCCGACGTCCTCCGCGACGTCGCCGCGCGGCTCGTGGCCGGCGAAGCGGCCCCCGACGGCGCCGACGACGCGGCCCGCGACCTGTGCGATCACCTGCTCTCGACGATGGCCTGCAAAGCGGCAGTCAAGTACGGCGACCCCCTCTCGCCAGAGGAAGTCGAGGCATTGCTCGCCGAGCGCCCCGCCACCGAGAACCACCACCACTGCCCGCACGGCCGGCCGACTTCGCTGGTCTTCACGCGGGAAGAGCTGGACCGCCGATTCGGGCGAACCTAACCGGGAGGTCCGATTGGCCCGATTCGGAGGGCGAACCCGGGGCCCGCTTTACGCCTCTCATGCCTAGTGACGGCGCCCCGTTGTGGCGACAATGGCTACGTTAGCCCCGGGTCGTTGACCCCGTGGGTGAAACGACGAGGACTTGAGGTCGAGTACCCACTTCCCCCCCCTCCCCCGGCCCCTCCCCCTGAAGGAGGAGGGGGGTACGCAGCTCGCCCATCAACCGGAACCGGCGCCGCTTCATCTCTACCATCGATCATCTGCGATCTAACCTCTCCCTCTCGCCTCCTACCTCTCCCCTCTCCCGCAATGATCTGCGTCTCGATCGGCCGCAGCCGGCACAAGCACATGCTGGCGGAGCACCGCCACCTCGTCGAGCAAGGGGCTCAGCTCGTCGAGCTGCGCCTCGACTACATCAGCTCGCGCGTGAACCTGCAGCGGCTGCTGAACGACCGCCCCTGCCCGGTGATCGTCACCGTGCGCCGGGAAGAAGACGGGGGCAAGTGGCTCGGCTCGGAGGACGCGCGGCGGATGATGATCCGCGAGGCGGTCGCCTTGGGGGCCGACTACGTCGACCTCGAAGAGGACATCGCCCCCCTCATCCCGCGGTACGGCAAGACGAAGCGGATCGTTAGTCACCACAACTTCCGCAACACCCCCGAGGACCTGCCGGCGCTCCACGCCCGCCTGGCGGCGCTCGACGCCGACGTCGTGAAGATCGCCACCATGGCGCAGCGCCCGCGTGACAACGTGCGGATGCTCGAGCTCGTGCGCTCGGCGACGGTCCCCACGGTCGGCATGTGCATGGGGGACATCGGCACGCCGTCGCGGATCCTGGGGGCCAAGTTCGGCACGCCCTGGACTTACGCAACGTTCCACCACGAGCGGGCGCTGGCGCCGGGGCAACTCAGCTTCGAGCAGATGAAGTCGATCTACCGCTACGACCAGATCGGCCCCGAGACCGAGGTCTTCGGCGTCGTGGCCGACCCCGTCGCGCACAGCCTCAGCCCGCACATCCACAACGCGGCGTTCGAGCAGCAGGGGCGCAGCGCGGTGTACGTCCCGTTCCGCGTGCCGGCCGACGCCCTCGACGAGTTCATCGACGACGTCGCGCGACTAGGGATCAAGGGGCTTTCGGTCACGATCCCGCACAAGGAG
Source organism: Lacipirellulaceae bacterium (assembly GCA_051648405.1). GTDB lineage: Bacteria > Planctomycetota > Planctomycetia > Pirellulales > Lacipirellulaceae > JBOFFC01. Next base: position 26,549 of record JBOFFC010000056.1, on the reverse strand, counting down.
GCGATCGCCCGCCGGCTCACCAAGGTCGATCCGGCCGCCAAGGGGATCGCGGCGGTAAACACGATCGTGTTCCGCGACGGCGCGGTGCTCGGCTACAACACCGACTACAAGGCGGCGATCGACTCGCTCGAACAGACGCTCGGGCCCCCTCGCGCGGCGGGCGAGTCGCCGACCGACAAGCCGAGCCCCTTGGGCGGCAAGCGCGTGCTGGTGCTCGGCGCCGGGGGGGTTTCACGGGCGCTGCTCTACGGGCTCAAGAAACGCGGCGCGACGGTGACCGTCTCCAGCCGCACGCGCGAACGTTCGGACCGCCTCGCCAAGGAGTTCGACGCCAAGGCGGTCGACTGGGGGGCGCGGCACAACGCCACGATCGACGTCCTCATCAACGGCACGCCGATCGGCATGCACCCCAACGTCGATGAGTCGCCGTTCGGCAAGACATACCTCAAGCCGTCGCTGGTGGTCTTCGACACGGTCTACAACCCCGAATCGACGCTGCTGGTGAAAGAAGCCCGCGAGCACGGCTGCCGCGTCGTGACGGGGGTCGAGATGTTCGTCCGCCAGGCGGCGTTGCAGTACCTGCTGTTCACCGGCGCCGAAGCCCCCACCGCGGTCATGCGAGAGACGCTGAAGCGCGTCATCGGGCCGGTGAAGATGTGAGGGGGGGTATCAAGCCACGCGGCTCGAACCGATCGCGGCGCCCGCGGGACCGCTACCGAGGTAGAATACTTGATCGGGAGTTTCCCTTGCCGGAATGCTGACATGGCCGAACTGACCGTCCGCAATCTCGACGACAGCGTCCGCGACGAGCTGGACGCCATGGCTCGCGAGGCCGGCAAGAGCGTCGAGGAGACCGTCGAGGATATCCTTCGGCGAGAGGTCGAGAAGCGAGCCGCGAGGGCGAACACGCTCGGAGCCCGTATCGCTGCCCGCTTCAGGGGAGTGGGACTCTCTGAAGAGATCCCCGAGCTCCGCGGGCAGCCGGCTACGCCTCCGGTGCTGGGACAGTGATCGTCCTGGACACGAGCTTGCATCTGACGCTATCGACCTATTGAGAGTTTGCGGTCCCGTTTCCGGTCGATCGCAAGGTGACATACCCTATGGAACCGACCGATCTCGAAACAGGATCCCGGGCAATACGCCGGTTGTTCCTCACCGGTTATCGCGGGACCGGCAAGACGACCATCGCTCGGATTCTTGCTAAGAAGCTGAGCTTGTCGACGGGCGAGGCTTGGTCGGCGATCGACGCCGACGACGAGATCGAGCTGGTTGCCGGCAAGTCGATCGCTTCGATGTTCGCCGAGGAGGGCGAGCCGGTGTTCCGCGATCTTGAAGAGCGGGTCGTGGCCGACCTCTGTGGGGGCGAGCGGGTGGTCGTCGCCCTCGGTGGTGGCGCCGTGCTGCGCGAGGCGACGCGAAAGCGGCTGGCGGAGGCGGGGCCGGTTGTTTGGTTGACGGCGCCCGCCGAGGAGCTCGCCCGGCGGCTGGCCGCCGACGCCGCGACGGCCCTGCGGCGACCGAGCCTGACCGGCCTGCCCCCCGCGGAGGAGGTCGCCCGGGTCCTCGCCGAGCGGACGCCGGTCTACGCGGCGTGTGCTACCTTTGCGGTCGCGACCGAGGGTCGCTCGCCCGAGTTGATCGCCGACGAGGTCGTCGCGCGGCTGCGGGGGGCCTTCGACAGGCCCTAAGTCGCCGACCGAGTTGGCGATCCCCCGGAAGCATTCGCGCGGATTCGCGTCGATTCGCGGTTCCCCTACGTCCCAAACGGGCAATCCAATGGACTGGACGCTGGTGCTCGTGTTCGTCGCCGGGGCAAGCGTCGCCTCGCTGGCGAACGCCGCGGTCTACGAGTGGGCCTGGAACCACCGCCTCGTCTCGCCGTGGCAGGGGCGCCCCGAGGGGTGCGCGCAACGCGGCTGGGTCGATTGCCTGCCGGTCGTCGGCTGGCTGCGCCTGCGGAGGGACGCGCCGCAACTGGGGCGTGGCTTCTGGGTCCGCCCGCTGCTGGTCGAGCTGGGGTTCGGCGCGGCGCTCGCCGCGCTCTGGTGGTGGGAGGTCGATCGGCTCGGCCTCGTGCGCGGGCAACTCGAAGGGCTCGGCCTCCCGGCGACGCTGAACCTCGACGCGGCCCGTAGCGCCGCGACGTGCGGCTTCGTCCTCCACGCGGTCCTCGCGACGTGGATGCTGATCGCCTCGCTCATCGACTGTGACGAAAAGACAATCCCCGACGAGGTGACGATCCCTGGCACGCTGCTGGGGCTCGTTCTTGCGGCGGTCCTCCCGTGGGGGATGCTGCCGTGCGTTCAGGAATGGTTCGGAACGCCCGCGGGAATGAGCATCGACGTCCCGGGTGGGGCGGGCCCCTTGGGGGGTGTCGTGACGCTCACGCCCACGCACGCGGGCGCCCCCAACGCGTGGCCGCCACGACTCGCCGGGAGCCCCGTCGCGACGGGGCTCGGCGTCGGCCTCGGGTGCTACGCCCTGTGGTGCTTCGCGCTCGCGCCGCGCGTCTGGCGGAAACGTCGCGGGGTGGTGCGCGGCCTCGTGCTGCTGCTGCGCCGCGCCGTGCGGTCGCTCGCCAGCCGGCCGCTGCGCGAGATGCTGGTGATCGGCTCGTTCGCGGTCGTCGCGGTCTGGATGATGGGAGGGAATGCGTGGCAGGGGCTGCTGACGGCGCTCGTGGGGATGATCGCCAGCGGCGGCATCGTGTGGGCCGTGCGGGTCGTGGCGTCGGCCGCGCTCGGCAAAGAGGCGATGGGCTTTGGCGACGTGACGCTGATGATGATGATCGGGGCGTACCTCGGTTGGCAGGCGGGGCTCCTCGTGTTCTTCGTCGCGCCGTTCGCGGGGCTGGTCCTCGGGCTCGCGCAGTACCTGCTGCGCCGCGACGACACGATTCCCTACGGCCCCTTCCTGTGCCTCGGCGCGGCGGCCGTCGTCGTCGGCTGGGCCACCGTCTGGTCGCGGACCGAGGCGCTGTTCGCACTGGGGCCGGTCGTGCCGGCGGTGCTGGTTGTGTGCCTGGTCTTGCTGGGTGTCATGCTCGCCGTCTGGCGGTGGGTGAAGGTACGGGCGTTCGGTTGGAGCGAAGATTGGGAGGAAGTGGACCGAGGCGAGAGGTGAGATGGCAGGTGGTCAGTGGTCAGTGGTGCTTGGTGCTTGGTCATTCGCGGCGGGCTCTTCGGCTACGAGGTGATGACATGAGAATCGACACGCCCGAGGCGGCCGAGCACGCCGTCCCGTTCCCCCTTTCCCCTTCCCCCTTCCCCCGTGGCTTCGGCATCGAGACGTTTGAGTCGCTGGACGCCGGCGCCAAGCGGATCGCCCAGCGGCGCTACGGGGTGATCGAGGCGCGCGCGGGGGGGCTCGTTGGCGTGACGCTGCGGCCGTGGCCGACGCTCTTCTCGATGCGCGAGTTGCTCCCGCTGGGAGAACTCTGGCGACCGGCCGGCGAGCCCGACCGCGTCCGGCTCTACTACAACCAGCCACGCGGGCACGAGCGCTTCCTGGCGCTGCGGTACGTCGCGGCGACCCCCGGCACGCGCTACGCGACGCTGGTGGCGGCGCTGCGGGCGCTCGACGGCGTCGCGCGGCTCAAGCAGAGCGACGCCCTGCTCTGCGACGCCGCCAATCGCCGCCTCTCTGATCGCTTTTTGGCGCGCATGGGCTGGGCCCCGCACGCCCCCGGCTGGCGCCAGCGAAACTACATCAAGCGGTTCTACGGCGTGTACCCGGAATGGGCCTCGGTCGGCGACTGCCGCTAGCACGGCGCCGCACAGCGGCCTTGGCCGCCCGGGGGGGGGCTGCTAGTCTCCGCGCCTGCTCCCCTTCCGCAGCCACGTCCCGTAGCACGCCGCTCGCCGGATGACCCGACCCGCGCTCGCCTGTTGCCTGGCGCTGTTGCTGCCTTTGGCGGTCGGGTGCGGGCGTGTCGTCTTCAAGCCGAGCCAGACCGAACAGCAGCCGCTGTCGATCACGCCGCAACAGCAGCAGCTCCTCGCCCAGCAGCAGACCGACTTGCAGCAGCGCGCTACGCGGCTCGACACCGACAACCAAGAGCTCGAGTCGCTGCTCGCCCAGTCGCGCCAGCAGGTGCAACTGCTGAACGACCAGGTGGCGGCGACCCAGACACAGCTCAAGGCGACCGCCGAGCGACTGGCGGCGACGCAGAACGACAACACCGACCTGCGGACGCGGACCGAGGCGCTGGTGGCCTCGTCGCGCGCGCCGATCGGCGGGCCCTTCGCCGCGTCGATGCGACCCAACAGCACGCTGCTGCGCCCGCTGACGCTCTCCGAGAGCTCCGGCGTCGAAGTCCGCCAAGACGGGGACGTGATCCGCGTCGCCGTGTCGTCCGACCAACTCTTCTACACGTCCGCGGCGCAGTTGCAGCCGACCGGCGAACGCCTCGTCGAGCGGGTCGCCCGCGAGCTTTTCGCCGCCTACCCGGGGCACCTGCTGGGGATCGAGGGGCACACCGACGGCGCCCCGGTAACTTCGGCCCAGTTCCCCACGAGCCATCACCTGTCCGTCGCTCAGGCGACGAGCGTCTACGACGTGCTGCGGCGCGGCGGCGCCCCGTCCCAGCAGTTGTTCGTCATCGGGCACGGCGCCAACCACCCACTCGTCAGCAACGCCACCGAGGCGGGCCGCCAGAAGAACCGCCGCATCGAGCTGGTCGTCTACCCCGAGACGGTCGGCCGCTGACGCTGGAGATGGCGGATGCTAGAGGATAGATGCTAGAGGACGGGGGTGGAGTTGTGTGGTCTGGTGGGCGAAACTCTTACTTTGCTGGCGGGCGACCCCCCCTTCGCGTGGCGCCCCCGCCCGAGCCCTCCCCCAGCGGGGGAGGGGGACTATCGCGTCGGGATGCGGCATGGGAGGGCAGCAGACTCGCCCCCCGTTTCTGTCATCTGCCATCTAGCATCTGATCTCTCCCCCATGATCGCCATCATCGACTACGGCATGGGGAACCTTCGCAGCGTGCAGAAGGGGCTCGAGCGCGTCGGTCACGCGGCGGTCATCACGACCGACCCGGCTGTGGTGGCGACCGCGACGCGCGTCGTCTTGCCGGGGGTGGGGGCGTCGGCCGACGCCCTGCGGGCGGTGCGCGAGCGGGGGCTCGAGGGGCCGATTAAAGAAGCCGTCGCCGAGCGCAAGCCGTTCCTCGGGATCTGCCTCGGGCTGCAGATGCTGTTCGACGTCAGCTACGAAGACGGCGAGCACCGGGGCCTGGGGGTCCTCCCCGGCAAGGTCGTGCGGTTCGACGTCGCGAAGGAGCTGAAGGTCCCGCACATGGGTTGGAACCGTGTGCGACAGACACATCCCTCGCCGCTCTTCGCGGGGATCGAAGACGACGCCTACTTCTACTTCGTCCACGCCTACTACGTGGCGCCGGGGGACGCGTCGCTGGTCGCCACGACGACCGACTACGGTGGCGAGTTCTGCTCGTCCGTTTCGCGCGACCGGCTGTTCGCGACGCAGTTCCACCCCGAGAAGAGCCAGTCGGTGGGCCTGCGGCTGCTGAAGAACTTCGCCGAGCTCTCCCTCTGATCCCCGGTTGGCCCGTCTGTGCCGATCGTGACGGTTGCGCTTCGCGCCTCGGCGCCCAGCGGCGTGCGGCACACCGCGGACTTGTGAGCTAGCCTTGTGGGTAAGCGGCGCGAGTCACGCGCCGGAACGGCGTTTCACTCTCGGGGGCTCGTTCGATGAAAATCCACCGCCGCAAGATCGAGTTCGTCGATCCCGAGGTCCAAGGAGCGCTCGCGCGCCGCCTGGCTCTGCACTGGGTGCTGTTCCTCTCGATCGCGGCGGTGCTCGTCGTCGGTCTGAAATGGATGAGCAACCCGTTCACGCCGATCAGCGAACACCTCGTCGATGCGTGGTGGACCTACGCACCGGTGCTTTTGGTCTTCATCTGCCTGACGCCCGTGTTCGTCTTCGACTCGGTGAGGATCAGCAACCGCTTCACCGGGCCCGTGTTGCGGCTGCGGAAGGCGATCCGCGAGATGGCCGACGGCGAGACGCCGCGCAAGATCGACCTCCGCGACGGGGACTTCTGGAAGGACGTCGCGAGCGACTTCAACCGCGTGATCGAGCGGGTTGACGGCAAGGCCGACCCCAGCGTCTGAAGTCGCCAACCCGTCCTTTCGTTCAACGAGCTCGCCGTGACCCTACGAAGTGACCGCCGTCGTGCTGCCGATCGTCACGGCGTCGCGGCGACCGAGTTCGCTGTCTGCCTGCCGGTGCTCGTGCTGATCCTGCTGGGGGTGATCGAGACCTGCTCGATGATCTTCCTGAAGCAGGCGCTGAGCGTCGCCGCGTACGAGGGGGGGCACGTCGCCGTCGCCCCTGACGGGACCCCCGCGCAGGTCCGCGCGACGTGCGCAGCGATCCTGTCCGACCGCCGCGTGCGAGGGGCGACCATCGACGTCGTCCCGGCGAACCTCGCCGCCGTTGCGCCGGGTGACTACTTCGAGGTCCGCGTCTCGGCGCCCTCCGGCGCGAACGCCATCCTGCCGTTGAGCTTCTTCCGCGGCCACACGCTGCGCGCGTCGGCCGTGTTGATGAAGGAACTGTGACAAGGTTCACGACCCCCTCCCCTACCCCGCCGCGCCGCTCGCTATGCCTCGCTCTCGACGAATCGCCGACACGGCCACACGCGCCACCGCCAAACCGGCCCGCCGCGGCGCCATCGTTCCGTTGTTCGCGATCCTGCTGCCGACGATCGTCGTGCTGTCGGCGTTCGCGGTGAACATCGCCTGGATGCAGTTGGTGCGGACCGAGCTGCGGACGGCGACCGACGCGGCGTCGCGCGCCGGAGCGAAGGAGCTGTCGCTCAGGCAAGACATCGACGCCGCACGCCGCGCCGCGATCGACGCCGCCTCGCGGAACCTCGTCGCCGGCCAGCCGCTGCGGCTCGCGCCGCGCGACGTCGAGTTCGGCCTTTCGGCCCAGCCGACCCCTGGGACTCGCTTCGCGTTCGACCTCCGCGGCACGCCGACCAACGCGGTCCGCGTCACGGGGCGTCGCACGACCGGTTCGCCCTCGGGGGCGGTCGGGCTGATGTTCGACGGCGTGCTCGCGACGCGCACGTTCGAGCCCGTGCAGACCGCGACCTCAACCGTCCTCGACCGCGACATCTGCCTCGTCGTCGATCGCTCGGGCTCGATGGGGCTCGACATTGGCTTCACGGGGACCGGCAACGGGCAGAACTGCGGGCCGCTCGACGGCCGGACTCGGTTCTTCGCCCTCGCCCAGGCGGTGTCGGCGTTCATGGCGGAGCTCAACCTGACGTTCCCCGAAGAGCGCGTCGCACTGGCCAGCTACAGCAGCAACTTCAGCACGCCCTGCGGCGCGGGGAGGCTCAACTATCGGATCGCGAACCTCGACCAGCCGCTGACGCTCAACTACGGCGCGGTCAACCGCGTGATGAACGACTTCCTCACGAACGGCATCGGAGGCAGCACGGCGATCGGCGAGGGGCTGCGCGTCGGCGTGCGGGCGCTCGACCGGGCCCGGCCATTCGCGATCAAGACGATCGTGCTGATGACCGACGGCCGCCACAACCTGGGGGTCGAGCCGATCGTCGTCACCGCCGAGGCGAACGCGGCCGGCGCTGTGGTCCACACGGTCACCTTCAGCCCGAACACCGACTTCGCGCGGATGCGGGCCGTCGCCTCGGCCACGGGGGGCCGGCACTTCCACGCCGACACGGCGGCCGACCTCGCGGCCGTGTTCCGCGAGATCGCCCGCACCCTGCCGGTCGTCGTCACGCAGTAGCCCGCTGACTTCGCAACCGCACCACGACTCCCTAAAGACCCCGATGAAGCAGCGCACTCTCCGTCGCCGTAACGACCGCCGCGGCGCCACCGCCGTCGAGTTCGCGCTCGTCGCCCCGGCGTTCTTCCTGGTGCTCTTCGCGCTCTTCGAGTTCAGCCGGATGAACGTGCTGCGCCACACGGCCGACAACGCTGCATACGAGGCGGCGCGGGTCGCGATGGTCCCCGGCGCCACGGCGGCCGAGGCGATCGCCGAGGCGAACCGCCTGCTGTCGGTCGTCGCGACGCGCGGGGCGCGGGTGACCGTGAACCCCGCCGTGCTCGCGAACGACACGAACCAAGTCACGGTCACGGTCGCAATCCCGCTCGACCAGAACGGCTGGGTCGTGCCGCGGTTCACGCGCAGCCAGACGCTGCAAGCGCGCTCGACGCTCCGCACCGAGCGCGTGCGGACGCGCTAGGGCGCCTTCCTCGACGGGCGCGCGGCCGGCACTGGACATTCCGCGGGCTACGCGGGGACACTTGCCCTGTTCCGTAGCACCGCCGGGGTTCCAAGCGTTGTCGCGCGAGATCGCCACGACCGACATCACCGGGCAGATGATCCTGCTCGGAACGGGGACCAGCGTCGGCGTGCCGGCGCTCGGCTGCGGGTGTGCGGTCTGCGCCAGCACGAACCCCAAGAACAACCGCACGCGTTGCAGCGTGCTGCTGGGGCTCCCCGAGGGGAACCTGCTGGTGGACACGAGCCCCGACCTGCGGCAGCAGCTCTTGCGCGAGCGCGTCGGCATCGTCCACGCCGTGCTTTACACGCACGAGCACGCCGACCACTTGTTCGGCCTCGACGACTTGCGGCTGATGCAGTTCTACCTCGGCGGCCCGGTCCGGCTGTACTGCGAAGCGGCGGTCGAGACGCGGGTCCGTAAGAGCTTCGACTACGCCTTCGAGCACAAGGCGGGGCTGCACGTCGGCGCCGTGCCGAACCTGGCGTTCGAGCGGATCGGACCGACGTCGGGGGGCTGGCCCCCGATTGAGGTCCTCGGCGCCTCGGTCACCGCCGTGCGTCTGCGGCACGGCCCGAACTTCGACACGCTCGGCTTCCGCGTCGGGAACGTCGCCTACTGCACCGACGTAAACGCGGTGCCGGACGATAGTCTTGAGTTGCTCGCAGGGCTCGACGTGCTAGTGGTCGACGCCCTGCGCGACAAGCCGCACGCCACGCACTTCAGCCTCGCCCAGGCGGTCGCGCTCGCCGAAGAGCTGCGCCCGAAGCGCACCTACTTCACGCACATGTCGCACGACCTCGAGCACGAAGCGACGAACGCCTCGCTCCCGGCCGGGATGGAGCTCGCCTACGACGGGCTGCGCGTGCCGCTGACGTGATCATACAGGCTGTTTAGCGGTCGCCGTCGGGATCGGGCTCGAAGCCGATCGCCTCCAGGGCCGGCGCCACCTCGGGGTTCGCCATGAACGAGCGCCACAACAGCCCCGTGCGGTGGTTCTCGATCATCACGACGATCTGCGCCTGGTTGAGGCCCATGTAGACCTCCTCGAACCAGTCCTCGGTCTCGTTGAAGCCGTCGTGGAAGCCGTACGCGCCCCACACCCGCGGGCCGAGCTCGCGGTAGAAGTGCCGCAGCGCGGCCATCGACTCGTCGGGGGTGAACGGCATCACCCCTAGCGCCGCCGACGAGCAGATCGTGCCGTTGTCGTCGCGCGGCTGGGCGCGGCCGCCGCCGGAGTTGATCCCCGCCGAGCGCCCCCAGCAGCTCGCGCCGTACCCCTTCCGCCCGCGCGGGTTCTCAACCGCGTAAGCGTGGCTTAGCAGGGCGATGTTGCGGTTGTTGCGGGCGTAGTTCGTGTGCTTGTCGCGTTTGCCGCGCGGGTCGAACCCCAGGAACGAGAACTGGTTGAAGAACAGCTCTCCCCCGTTCCCGCAGCCGACGTCGAGCGTGACGCGGCCGTACGTCTTGCCGTTGGTGTAGTGGTCGCCGTCGGTGGTGCGGCTCCAACTGCGTCGGTAGGCGATGGCCCGCTCGTCGGTCCCCGCGAAGCCGGTGTAAAACATCTCGGCCGGCACGGCGTGCGTCGGCGACGCGATCGCCAGCAGGTAGACGATCATCGTCTCGTTCCAGCCGATCAGCGGGTGGCTGATGACCCACGCCTTGTCGGGGGACCAATGCCAATAGAGGACGGGGCTGCTGGCGTCGCGGCGGTGCCAGTCCCACTCGACCTCGCGCCACAGCCGCGTGACCGTGTCGCGCAGCTCGCGCTCGACCGGGTCGTCGCGGTCGAAGTACTGCCGCGCCGCGAGCAGGCCCTGGATCATGAACGCCGTCTCGACGAGGTCGCCGCCGTTGTCGTGCGGTCCGAAGAACGCGTTCGTGCGCCCCGTCTGGCCGTCGAAGAAGTGGGGCCACACGCCGTGAAACCGGTCCGCCTTCGCCAAGAAACGGACGATCTTGAGGACTCGTTCGGCGACCGCCTCGCGCGGAGCGAACCCGCGCTCGGCGCCCACCACGAGCGCCATCACACCGAAGCCCGACGCGCCGAGCGCCACTAGGTTGTCGTCCCCCGGCAGGACCTCGATCGCCATCCCCGCGACCGGGTGGCCGAGGTCCCAGTAGTAGCGGAAGCAGCCGCGCTGGGCCATCGTCAGCAGCTCGTCGTCGCTGAACGGACGCGTCGAAGCGGTGACAATCGCGGTCGGGGCCGACTCGTTCCCCGCGCGGTCGATCGCTGTCAGGCGGTACCGCGCCAAGTCCCCCGGCTTCGCCAGGAAATCGACCGCGCGCGAGAACCACGCCGGCCGTGTTGCGACCCGCTCGAAGGCTCCGCCGGCCGTGGATCGATCGACGCCGTAGCTGACGACGTCGTCGCTCGCGCTCGCGGTCCAGGCGAGCTCGATGTGCAGCTCGGCGCCCTCGGCGGTCAGGCCGGTCGGGGGCGCCGGGGGGGTCGTGTCGGCGAGGTCGCGCGCATTCACGACACGGATGTCATCGACCAGCAGGACGTGAGGCTTGCCGTCGTCGAGCCCCTGAACGAAGCCGACCTCCTCGAGCCGCCCGAGGTCGAAGGTCGATCGATCGGTCCCGCCGAACAGCCCTTGGAACGCGCTGGGGGGGAACTCGAGTCGCACCCACTCACCCGCCGCGAGCGTGCCACGGAGCGACAGCAACGCGACCGAGTTCGTCGAACCACCCCCGACCGACGTCAGGCTCACACGGGGCGAGTCGTCAACCACCAGCCCCTCGGGGCTGTAGACCCACATCACCAGCGTGTCACCCTCGAAGGCGACCGGCTTGCCGTACCGCGTGGGCGCCTTCAGGTGGACGCGCCAGTCGCCGCCGAACGCCGACGTCCACGCCAGCCGCACGCAGTTCGGCGCGCTGTGGCTGCGCGTTCTCTCGACCGGCGCCCGGCCGAGCGCCGTCTCGAGCCGGCTCGGCGCGACACATTCTGCGGCACTGTGGTAGTAGGCGGCGGCGCCGGAGCTCGACTCAAAGAAAACGTGCCGCGCGTGCGCAGTGGTGTCGGCCGACGTGGCCGCAGCGGCGCCAACGGGGGCCATCAAGGAAGCCAGCGCCGCGAAGACGCCGGCGCGGCGAAGGAAAGCACGGAGCATGACGAGGGGCCGCGATGAGCAGAAAACGGCTTATGAAAGCGTTTTTATGCTAGTAGCGCTCAGGCCGTGCTGCAAGAACCGCCCGCGGGGCTTCAATACGCGTCAACGTGCTAGTGGACCACGCACGTGCCGCCTGTCGAAGAGCCCTGGAGGGGCGACAGATACTCAACCGATCGTCTCTGTCGCCCGTACAGGGCTTCGTGATCTGTACTACACCGAGACCAGGGATTCTCGCCCGCGGGGCTATGTGCTTTCGCCCCTCCGGGGCTTCACGCTCGGGGGCCGAGGCCAACAGCGCACCGCCCTCAGCGGGCGATCGCCACCTTGTTCTCGCGCAGCAGCTTCAGGTAGTCGATGACGATCGACATCGATTCCTTGTTGTAGTGGTCTTCGACGTCGAAGACGGGGCGGTCGGAGTCGCTCATCTTCTCGCCGATCTCCTCTTCCTGCTTCTCGGCGTCGAGCTCCTTGCGCTCGGCGAGGTACTCGTCGAGGTTCAGCGTGACCGTCTCGCGTTCCTTCTGGCTCTCGTAGCGGTCGATCCGCTTGAAGTCCTCTTGAAACTCCTTCGACGCCGCGGTCCGTTCGTCGGAGAGTCGCTGCAGCTCGGACGAGGTCCCGGAGGCGGACATCCCCATCTGGTCGTGCTCGAGCGCGCGGACGCGGTCGAACGGCAACGCGAAGTCCATCTCGGCCTCGGTGATCCCCTCGAGGTGGTCGGTGAGCGACGGGATCGTTACGTCGGCCAGCACGCCGCGGTTCTGGGTGCTGTCCCCGCCGGGGCGGTAGAACTGCTGGATCGTCATCTTGAGGGCCCCCAGGTTCGGGCGCTCGCCGATCCGGAAGATCGCGTTCCCTAGGTCGAAGAGCTGCTGCACCGTCCCCTTGCCGTGGGTCGCTTCGTCGCCGACCACGATCCCGCGGCCGTAGTCCTGGATGGCGCCGGCGAAGATCTCGCTGGCCGACGCGCTGAACTTGTTGGTGAGCACCACCAGCGGTCCCTGCCACTGCATGCCGGGGGTCTCGTCGTCGTAGGGCTGCGTGCGGCCGTCGGGGCCCTTCACCTGGACGACCGGGCCGCGGTCGATGAACAGGCCCGTCATGTTGACCGCTTCGGTGAGCGACCCACCGCCGTTGAAGCGAAGGTCCACCACCACCGCGTCGATCCCTTGCGCGTCGGCGTTGAACCCTTCGAGCAGCCGGGCGACGTCGCGCGTCGTGCTGCGGTAGTCGGCGACCCCGGCGCGAGCGCCGTCCATGTCCATGTAGAAGCTCGGCAGGTGGATCACCCCCAGGCGGTAGGGCTGGCCGTTGGGCTTCTTCCCCCAATCGACCACCGCGCTGCGGGCTTCTTGGTTTTTGAGCTCGATCCGGGCGCGGGTGATCGCGTACTCGATCGACTCCTTCGGGTTGTCGATCGGCTTGACCTGCAAGCGGACCACCGTGCCGCGCTTGCCGCGGATCAGCTTGACGACGTCGTTGATCTTCATGTCGACGATGTCGTCCACGGGGCCCGCGGTCCCTTGGCCGACGCCGACAATCTTGTCGCCGACCTTGAGCTTGCCGTGCTGGTCGGCGGCGCCCCCGGCGATGATCTCGTGGACCTCGGTGTAGCCGTCCTCGGTGCGGAGCGAGGCGCCGATGCCGTCGAGCTCGAGCTTCATCTGGATGTTGAAGTTCTCGAGCGTCGAGGGGCTCATGTAGCTCGAGTGCGGGTCGAAGCCGCTGGTCATCGCGGTGAGGTAGAACTCGAGCAGCTCGTCGTCGCTCGTCTGCTCCCAGCGCTTGCCGATCGTCGAGTAGCGCTTGCGGAGCTTCTCGCGGGCCTCGTCGAGCGGGGTGTCGTCGGCCAGTTCGAGCAGCAGCTCGTACTTGATCCGCTTGCGCCACGCCTCGCGCGCTTGCTCGGGGCCCGACGCGTAGGTCGTCTCTTCGCGCTTGCGGAGCATCTGCTCGTCGGCCTTGAAGTCGTGCTCGGCGGCGACCCACTCCTGGGCGACGGTCGAGCTCTCGCCGACGCGCGACAGGAACCGCTCGAAGACGCGGAACGCGAACGACGTGTCACCGCGGCGCAGCAGGTCGTCGAGCGCGGTCTCTTCGGCCGTGAACGCGTCGATGTCCCCCTGCTGGAAGTACAGCTTCCAGGGGTCGAGGGCCTCGAGGTACGCCTTGAAGCAGCGCTTCGAGGATTCGTCGTTGAAGCCGACCCGCGACACGTGCTTCTGCTCCATCAGCAGGCGCACGGCGATCGCGATCTGGCGGTCGGTCGTCGAGGGGCCGTCCGGCCGGGCGAGCGCCACGGGGCCGATCGTCGCCACGAGCGCGACGGCGAACAGGCACAACACCAACCGACCGCGGCGGGACGAACCCGCGAGGGAAGAGCGCATGACGGAGCAAACCCCAGGGCGTTGCGGCGCCGCGGCCGAAGCCGCCGCACCGCTCGAAAGAAGTTGGATTCGATTCTTCCCGACCAACGAGCCGGCGCCCCCGCGAAAACGCGGCGAGAGCGGGCTTGTTGCGGGCGAGGGACCGACGTTACAGCCGGGGAACGGACGGGGCAAGATCGCACGGCTGCAACGGTCGCGCCGGGCGCCGAACCCCCAATCGACCTACGCGACAATCGCTAGCGGGGTTCAGACGGACTCGCCGCTTCCGGGGTTCCGCCGACGAACGGCGGGGCCTCGGTTTCGGCTGGATTCGGCGACGCGGCCGGCGCTTCGAGGGCGATCTCGCCCCGCCGCCGCTGCCGCAGCAGGCGCCTCGGACGCGTGTCCCGCGGCGGCGCCGCCGCGGGGGGAGCGGCGGGATTGGTAAGGTCGGCCCCAGAAACGGCCCCCGGGGCCTGCGCCGCCGAGCCCCCCTCGGCGGCGGCCCCAAGCGGGGGGGCGACCCCCGCCTGCCGGTCGGAGGGGCTGACCCCCCAGGCCACCAGCTCGGTCGCGGTCCAGCGGGTGCGACGCCCCGCGGCGTCGTACTCGGCCTGCCCGAGGGTCAGCGCGCCGCCAGGAACAAACGTCGAGTGCGCCCCGTAAGCCTCCGACCACCCTCCCCCGGCCAGGTCGCGGTCGATCGACACGAAGTATGCCTCGACGATCCCGCCGCCGAACGCGAGCGCGGCCCCGCGGCGGGTGACGCTCGAGCGCTGGCGCATCCCCTCGACGCCGTCGATGCGGTCGATCCGCTCGCGGCGTAGGACCCACGGCGCGTCGCCGGGGGAGTACCAGACGGTTTCGGTGCGCTCGCCCCGTTCGAGTGGGCTCGTGGAGCTCCAAACCTGGCAGGCGACCGGCTTGCGGCGGATGCTGATCGCCGCGTCGGGCCCCCGGAGGGGGGGGAGGGCCTGCTCGTCGGAAGCTACTGGCTCGTCGGTCCATAGTGCGAACGCCGCACGCTGCCGCGGCCCCGGGATCCGCTTGCCGCCGACCTCGACAAGCGTCTCGAACTCGAGCGTATAACCCGACGGCGACTTCGAAACCAGGCGCTCGGTCCGCGCCGTGACGCTCCGCCCCACCAGGGCGCCGCGCTCGTCGAACGACTCCGAAGTGATCCGCGACTGCCGCCAGGCGCCCGCAGCGAACGCCGCCCACGGGTGGTGTTCGTGAGGGAAGGCGCCCCCGGCGTCGGCGTCGGGCGAATCGCTCCCCAGGTCAGTCGTCGGCGGGCGTGTGGCGTCGAGCTCGGGCGCGATCGAAGGCCCCCCCGGCGGTGGGAGCAGCTCCTCGGCCGCCGTGAGCTTCACGGCCGCAGGGGCCAGCAGCGGGGGGGGCGCCAAGCCCCACGACTCGTCGCCCCGCACAACGCCGACGCCAAGGGCGACGAGCACGCTCCCGGCGAGCAGCTTCAAGGCGGCTCGGGCGGCGGTTCGGCGGTCCAGGGTCAAGGGCGCCAACGTGCGGGGGACTGGCACTCGTGAAACCGGAGTGCGGACGCGGGTTTCCCTAGTGTACCGCATCCGAATCATCGACTGGACCCGCAAATTCCCCCGGGGGGGCTCACGGCTCGCGGGCGCCCGGACGAGCCCCCGCGACCGCGGCGACGAGGGCCCCCTCCTGCCGCGGGAAGACCGTCCGCAGGTCGAGGACCACGGCGTCCCCATCTAACCGAGCCAGCACGCGCGGCGACCCGTCGGCGAGGCGCTGGGCGAGCGTCTCGGGGGATGTCTTCGCGGCTTGTAGGCGAACGCCCCACGAGGGAAGCCGCACCAGACCGCGGGGCCGAGCCTCCGACGCGTCGATGGCGATCGCCTCGGCGGCGGCGACGTCCCCCGCCGCCGCGGGCTCTTGGGCAGCGGCCGCGATCTGCGGGGCGAGCCGCTGGGCGCGGGTCTGAAGGTTCTCGAGCGGTGTGTCCACAAGGCCCCACAAGGGGTGCGTAAAGGGCAAGCGCTGGGGGTCGCGGTACAGCTCGACCGTCGCCGCGAGCATCGCATCGACCAGCGGCGAAGCGTTCCGTGACGCCGACGTTACCCCCCCCTGGGCGCGCACGGCGTCGATCAGCTCCTTGCGTCCCAAAACGATCCCGGAGCGCGGCCCACCGACAAACCCGTCGCCGCGCAGCAGGACGAGGTCCGCCCCGCCACGAAGGGCGTGCTCGGCCGTACGCCACTCGCAGCCCCCCGAGGGGACGGCTTCGATTGGGGGCGAACCGGCGAGGTCCTCGATCACAATCGCTCCGCTGGGGCCGACGCCGGCGACGACCGCCGCGCTGTCGGGCCGTGGTGTCCCGCCGACGACGGCGTACGTCTCCGCGATGCGGCGGTAGAGGGCGGGGCGCGCGGCGCCCGACTCACGTCGTCGCGCGCAGGCCGCGGCGTAGTCTTCGGTGGTCACGCGGTCGGCGTCGCCGACTTGGTCGAGGGCCAACCCGAGCTCCTGGCAGAGGCCCGCGAGTCGCACGCCGTGATCGACGTCGGCCACTTCGCACCGCGCGACGACGAGCACCCCCGACGACTCGGCCGCGACGCCCCGCAGAACGGCAGCGACCGCCGTCGCGAGCGACGGCGTCACCAGCGCGGCTTCGGCGGCGGTGAGCGTCCGCAGCGAACGCTCGGCCGAAGTTTCGTCAGTGTGGCGCGGCGGGGCGTACTCGCTCGCCTGTTGCGCGACCGCTTCGAGCGCCGCGGCCGCCAGCGGCGCGGGACCGACGTGCGGCCCCCACAGCTCGCCCGTGGCGTTGATGACCGGCGCCGTGGAGGAAGCGGTCGGTCGTTCGAGCTTGCGCAGGACGAGCTCGACGAGGTCTCCCGGGCCGACTCCCTGCCACTGCTCGGCCCGGCGGGCCGCCTCGGCGGCCAGGTCCTCGACCGCGGTACGCACGCGAGCCAGCGTTTGCGAACGGTTCAGCCGTTCGACCGCGTCGCGCACACGCGGGTGGGCGGAGAGCTCCGCGATCGACGGGAGCTTGCCCCAGAGTTCTTGCGGCGTCATCGAGGGGGCACAACGGGTTGACCGAGGGGCCCCCGCGTCCGCGGGGGCCGACGCCCCGGTTGTATCCCCAACCCCAGGGGTCCGCCTATCGGCGGCGATCGCGCCGCGAGGCGCTTATCGGACCGTGCCGGGGCGCTCTTGCGCGAGGAACTCTTGGACCGTCTCCGAGCCTTGCGGCTTGGGGTCGGGGGGGGCGCCGAACATCTTCGACCAGAACCCGGGCTGGGCGTTGTTCGAGGCGACTCCCTGCGACGGCGCGCCGCCACCGGGGGTGAGCTTCTCGACCGCCGCGCCCCAGGCGCCGCGGACCTTGTCGGCGGCCTGCTTCGAGGTGTCCGCCACCTTGTCGAGGGCCTTCGAGACGGGGTTCTTGTCGGCGGTCATGGCGTCGCCGTCCCCCTTCATCCAGGCCGGCTTCCAGTTCATCTTCGGCATCTCGACCTTGGGCCAACCGACGTTGAACCAGGGGGAATCGACCATCGAGGCGTCGCTGGCCGCGGCGGGCGCCGCTTCGGCGCCGATCGACGCCTGAACCAAGGACAGCGAGGTCGCAGAAAGCGCAGCGCTCCCGACGAGCAGGTTCGAAACGAGCCGCCGGCGAATCGTTTGGTCGCGAGACATTGGTCCCTGACTCCTGTGTGCCCAACCCTCGTTGGATACGCCCCCCGCAGCGGGGGGATTTGTCCAGTCGCGGGACCGTCGCAGGATCGATCCCCCCTGTCGAGGGCATTCTGTCGCCGGCGTTTCTGCGTCGAGCCGCCCCCCCGCCGGGGGGCGCCCGCGATTGTGGCAGCCCGGCCGATCTCCTAGCATCGAACCCCAAGCGGACTAGCATGCGACAGGACCGGCCCGCCCCCGCGGGGCTTTCGCTTCCTCTCCACGGCACGCGGCACTCACGGCGGCACGAACTATGATCGACGGCGTTGTGGGTTTCCTTGGTGCGGGTCAGATGGCCCAAGCCCTTGCCGGCGGCTGGGTCCGCGAAGGCCTCGTGACCTCCGAGCGTCTCTCGGCGTTCGACCCCCACCCGACGGCCTGCAAGAAGTTCATCGAGCGGGTCGGCGCCGGCGCCGCCATCGCCACGTCGAACGCCGACATCGTGAAGGCGTCGGACATCGTGTTCCTGGCCGTGAAGCCGCAGTACGCCCACGCGGCGCTCGCCGAAGCGGCGGCCGGGGTCCCGGCCGACGAACTGCGCAAGAAGCTGTTCGTGTCGATCGCCGCGGGGGTGTCGCTCGCGGCGGTCGATCGATCGCTGGGAGGGGGCGCCGCCGTGGTGCGCGTCATGCCCAACACGCCGTGCCTCGTCGGCCGCGGGGCGAGCTGCTACGCCCGCGGAGCGCACGCCTCGACCGAGCACGGGGCGATCGTCCACGAGCTGCTCTCAGCCGTCGGCTCGGCCGCAGAAGTCCCCGAGCGGCTGCTCGACGCGGTGACGGGGCTGTCGGGCTCGGGTCCGGCGTTCGTTTACACGGTGATCGAGGCACTCGCCGACGGCGGGGTCGAAGCGGGCCTGCCGCGGGCGCTAGCGGCGGACCTCGCTGCGCGGACCGTGGCCGGCGCCGCCGAGATGGTGATCGCCACAGGTCAGCACCCGGCGGTCCTCCGCGACGCGGTCGCCAGCCCCGCCGGCACGACCGTCGCAGGGCTCGCCGAGCTCGAGCGACGCGGCCTGCGGGCGGCGCTCTCAGGAGCGGTCGTCGCCGCCGCGGTGCGCTCGGTAGAGCTCGGCCGGCTCAACGACTGATCTCTTGCCCTAACCCCTTCCACCACGAGGTCGCTGCGATGTCGATCCTCGCCCTGGTCGATGACAAGCACGTCCCGCTGTACCGCGTGATGTGGGTGGCGGCTACGCCCCACTTCTGCGGCGAGGACGACTGCGAACGCGAGGGGTACTACGAGGTGCGCCTCGAGCAAGACGAGTCGGTGTGGGCCAACGTCGGCGAGCGCGACAAGGTCATCGAGCAGCTCGAGGCTTGGCAGGGGGGGATGGGTCCGCCGGACGGCGACTGGTGACCTGTGCCAATCCGGCGCACTCTGCGATAAGGCCGCGAGGAAGGAACCTCACGACGATGACCGAGCTCTCGCTCTACGAAACGTCCAACGACATCGACCCGCACGGCGTCTACTGCGTCTGCCTGTCGAGCGCTCAGCGGCCGACGCTGTTGCAGGTCGAGGAAGCGCTCGCGGGCGCCGGCGGCCGAGGGCGCGTCGCGCACCTGGAGGCCGACGACGACGGGCGGTTCCTCGCCGCGATCGTCGAGGCGCCGGAAGACGCCGCCACGCTGCGGTTCACCTACCACGAGGGGCCGGAGGTCGTCCAGCGGGCGCGCGACCTCGCCGCCTGGCTCGTCGAAACGCTCGACCGGCCGTCGCTCAAGAAGGTCGCCGCCTCGGACGCGCGGCTCGACGTCGAGCACTTCGAGCACTCTGAACCCGCCACGTCGCGGGGGCTGGCGTCCCGCGGGCTTGCGGAAGACGATTCTGTGGACGACGCGACCGAGCCGATCGGCGGGCCCCTCGACCCGGCGAGCCTGCTGGCGACGGTCGCGGCCCTCGTGCGGCTCACGGGGGGGGTGGCGCTCGACACCGTCGCGGGAGAGCGGCTGCTTTAGTTGCGTCCACCGAGTTCGAACTCTCCCCAACAAGCGCTCGAAGCGATGCTCGCAAAAGACGTCAAGCCCGGGACAATCGTCGTCCAAAACGGCGCCCCCTGCCTGATCGAGTCGCTGACCGTCCAGAGCCCGTCGGCCCGCGGCGGGGCGACGCTCTACAAGTTCCGCGCGCGGAACTTGGTCACCAAGACCAAGCTCGACATCACCCTGAAGGGGACCGAAGGGCTGGAAGACGCCGACTTCAAGAAACGCGAGGTGACGGTCATGTACGCCGACCTCGAGCAGGTCCACCTGATGGACACCGAGAACTTCGAGCAGTACTCGATCCCCCGCGAGGACGTGATCGACCAGATGCAGTACGTCGTCGAAGGGCTGCAGGGGATCATGGCCCTCGTCTACAACGACGAGTGCGTGGGGATCGACCTGCCGGTGACCGTCGAGCTGAAGGTCACGCAGTGCGACCCGGGGGTGCGGGGCAATTCGGCGACCGGGCGTACGAAGCCCGTGACCCTTGAGTCGGGGGCGATCGTCTACGCCCCCGAGTACCTCAAGGAAGGTGAGGTCATCAAAGTCGACACACGGACCGGCGAGTTCCTCGGCCGGGCGTGAGCGACGTCGATCGATCGAATCGCCGGTTCGCCGCCAACGGCGCCGGTTAGCAGCCTGCTGACTTTTCAACAGGCTGCGTCAACGCCACGACGGCGTTTCTCAACGGCTGTCAGCTAGCCCGGCCGCGGGAAGCCCACGGCGCGACGGCCAATAGCACGAGGGCCAAGGTCGCCGGCTCGGGGATCGCCGTAGCGCCCGATGACGCGGTGGCGAGCATCGCGTCGAACGTTGCGGTGCTCGGGATCGATTGACCGTACTGCGCGGCCCACAGCGCGAGGGGGTCGTCCGAGCCGGCAGACACCGCGGCGGGGCCGCCACCCATCCCGTCGCGGATCGCTGTGTAGTCGGCGGCGTTCACGACGCCGTCGCCGTTGGCGTCGGCCCAGTCCCCCGTGCGGGCGACCATCCGCAGATTGTAGTCGAAGAAGTCGGCCGATCCTGCGGGGGCGAGCGTCCCGCCGCGGACGTAGATCCACGGCCCGAAGACGATCCCCAGCAGTTGGATCGATGACCCGTGCTCGAGCGGCGAGGCGGCGTCGGAGTTCCCCAGGAAGCCGGTGAAGCGGTAGGCGTCGTACGGCCCGGCGACCGGGAGGCCGACGCCGACCAGCTCTTCGAGATTCAGCGTGTCATCGACGTCGATCACAATCGACGGCGTCGGGTCGTTGGCGGCGATCGACGGCTTGTCCGAGATCAACGCCCCCCACAGCTCGGCGGTAGAGAACTTGGCGGTCCCCCCAAGCCAACTGCTGCTCGAGGTGGTGAGGTCGAACGATCCGCTCACGCGGTAGGTGTTCGAGACCCCGGCGAAGCCCCCCGTCTCGACGAGCGTGCTGTTACGCGACAGCACCGTGTACGAGCGCACAGTTTGCCCAGACACCCCCGACGAGCCGACGACAAAGGCCACAACGGCCCAGCAGCCAATCCAGCGACGCATGGGAACCTCCTGAGGGAACCTCGGCTGTGACGAGAGCGAACGCGGCCCTGTGTGATTGTGGCCGGTTTCGCCGCGGCCGTGTCACGCGCATTTTCTGCCATCGGCGTGGGCTGCGCGGGGCCGCACAGTCCTCCGCGCGGTCGCGCCGACGGCTCACGCCACGGGCTCCAACGATCGCGCTTCGGGTGGGCGTTACTTCTTGCCCCCCTTCTTCTTCGCGGCGGGCTTCTTCTTGGCGCTGGCCTTGGCCTTGGCGCTGGCCTTCTTGGGCTTCGCTTCGGCGGTGGGCGCTGCTTTGCCTGTCGATTTCTTGCCGCCAAAGACCTTGTCCCAGCCGTCGGCGAACTGCTTGTTGGAACCCACGCGTACGGTGCTCATGTCGGGGATCGTTTCTCGTGAAGGTAGTTCTTTTGGTGGCCGGAATGACCAAGCACCAAGCACCAAGCACCAAGCACCAATGACTAAGGGGCTGCCGCTTACTGCCTGCCGCCCGCTGCCGTCTGCCTACTCTGCTTGGTCATTGGTCATTGGTCATTGGTGCTTTCACTTCACTTCAGCTTCTTGTACCGGAAGCGCTTCGGCTCGTCGGAGGACTCGCCCATCCGTTCGCGGCGCTGCGACTCGTAGACCTGGAAGTTCCCCTCGCACCAGTGGACGTAGCCGTCCCCCTCGAACGAGAGGATGTGCGTCGCGAGGCGGTCGAGGAACCAGCGGTCGTGGCTCACCACCACCGCGCAGCCGACGAACGTCGCGACCGCTTCCTCGAGCGCCCGCAGCGTGTCGACGTCGAGGTCGTTCGTCGGTTCGTCGAGCAGCAGCACGTTCGAGCCGCCGCGCAGGAGCTTCGCGAGGTGGACCCGGTTGCGCTCGCCGCCGGAGAGGACGCCGACCTTCTTCTGTTGGTCGTTCTTCTGGAAGTTGAACTTGGCGACGTAGGCCCGGCTGTTGACGGTCTTCTTGCCCATCTCGATCAGGTCGTGGCCCCCCGAGATCTCTTGCCAAACCGTCTTGTCGGGGTCGAGGTTGTCACGCGACTGATCGACGTACCCCAGCGCCACCGTCGGGCCGAAGACCAACTGACCGCTGGTCGGCGTCTCTTGCCCCATCAGCATCTTGAGGAGCGTCGTCTTGCCGGCGCCGTTGGGGCCGATGATCCCGACAATCCCCCCGGGGGGGAGGCGGAAGTTGACGTTCTCGAAGATCACGCTGTCGCCGTAGCTCTTCGACAGGTTCACCCCGTCGATCACCTGGTCCCCGAGCCGCGGGCCGGGGGGGATTTGGATCTCGAGGTCCTCGGTCCGTTCCTCGAACTCTACGGACGCCATCTTCTCGTACGACGTGATGCGGGCCTTGCTCTTGGCCTGCCGCGCCTTGGGAGAGCTGCGGATCCACTCCAGCTCCTTGGCGAGCGTCTTCTGCCGCGCGGACTTGGTCTTCTCTTCGAGCTCCAGGCGCTTCGCCTTCTGCTCGAGCCAACTGGTGTAGTTCCCCTCGAACGGCAGGCAGCGGCCGTACTCGATCTCGAGGATCCACTTGGCGACGTTGTCGAGGAAGTACCGGTCGTGCGTCACCGCGACGATCGTCCCCGTGTACTCGGCCAGGTGCCGCTCGAGCCACAGGATGCTCTCGGCGTCGAGGTGGTTGGTCGGTTCGTCGAGCAGCAGCAAGTCGGGCCGCTCGAGCAGGATCTTGCAGAGGGCGACGCGCCGTTTTTCGCCGCCGGAGAGCTTCGCGACATCGGCGTCCCCCGGCGGGAGCTGCATCGCGCTCATCGCGATCTCGACCGTCCGGTCGATCTCCCAGGCGTTGCAGGCGTCGATGCGGTCCTGCAGCTCGGCCTGGCGGGCCATGAGCTTCTCGGTCGCCTTGGCGTCGTCGGCGACCTCGGCCATCTTCTCCCACGTGGCGTTGTACTCGTCGAGCAGCGCCTTGGTCGCATCGACCGCCTCCATGACGTTGCCGAAGACGTCCTTGTCGGGGTTCAGTTGCGGCTCCTGCGTGAGCATGCCGACCGTGAACCCCTCGGTGAGCTTGGCTTCCCCTTCGTACTCGATGTCGAGCCCCGCCATGATCCGCAGCAGCGTGCTCTTGCCGGCGCCGTTGCGTCCCAGGACGCCGATCTTAGCCCCCGGGTAGAACGCCAGGTGGATGTCCTTGAGGATCTCCCGCACGCCGTGCTTCTTGTTGAGCGCGGCGATCTGGTAGATGTACTTTTGATTGGCGGCCATCGAAAACGTCCCCGGCAAGCGGGGCGAAGAGCGGGGAGCGGGCGTCGAAAGTCGAGTCAGAGACCCGAGTCTATCAGGGCCCACCGCAAGCCGTCAGGGCTTGCACGCTCGGCCGGTGCGAAGGGCCGAACGGCGGCCCCGCGCGAGCCGTGCGTTGTGGGTAGACTGGAAGGGCTAGCGTCCTGCTCGCCCCCCCTCCCACCGCGATTGCGCCATGCCTTCGATGCTCCGCCTCGCCCTGCTTCTCGGCCTCCTCGCCGCAGCGACCGTCTGTTCTCCGGCGTCGGCACGCGCCGACGACGCCCCTAAGGCCAAGGCCGCCGAGCAACTCCCTGCGAAGCCGGCGGATGAGGGGGCCGACGCCGACGAGCCGGACGTCTCGATCACGCACGGCGCCGTGACGATCGACGGCGTCGAGGTCCCCTACACGGCGACGGCCGGCAAGTTTGTGCAGCGCGACGAAGCGGGCAAGCCCAAGGCCGAGGTGTTCTTCGTCTACTACGCGCGGCGCGACCCGGCAAAGACCCCGGCGCCCGAAGTCGACGTCGTGACCGCGATCGTGCGGGCCGTCCAGGGAGAGGACGACAAAGAGACCACGCCCGGCGTCCCCGCGGGGGTCGATACGAAGCGGCCGATCACGTTCTGCTTCAACGGCGGCCCCGGCGCGTCGAGCGTTTGGCTCCACCTGGGGATGCTCGGCCCGCGCCGCGTGAAGCTCCCCGCCGAGGCCGTCACGCCGCGCCCCCCGTACGAGGTGGTCGATAACCCGTTCTCGCTGCTCGACGTCACGGACTTGGTGTTCGTCGATCCGGTCGGGACCGGCTTCAGCCGACCGGCCGAAGGGGAGAAGAACGGGCAGTTCACGGGCTACAAGAAGGACTTGTCGAGCATTGGCAAGTTTGTGCACGACTTCGTCACCAAGCACGATCGTTGGGAGAGCCCCAAGTTCCTGCTGGGGGAGAGCTACGGCGGCCTGCGCGTCGCCGGACTGTCGGGCGAGCTGCAGCAGCGCTACGGGATGTACCTGAACGGAGTCGTGATGGTCTCGGCCGTGGTCGATTTCACGACGCTCGACTTCGCCTCGAACAACGACCTCCCCTACGTCCTGTTCCTGCCGGGCTACGCGGCGACCGCCTGGAAGCACAAGGCGCTCGCGCAGGACCTGCTCGCGAAGCCGCTCGAGGCGGTCGTGGCCGAGGCGACCGAGTTCGCGTACGGCCCCTACGCCGACGCCCTGCTACGCGGCGCCTCGCTGCCGGCCGACCATCGCAAGCAGGTTGCGGAGCGGTACGCCCGGCTCACGGGCCTTCCGCTCGACTACGCCGAGGGGGCGAACCTGCGCGTCAGCCAGTCGCGGTTCGCGAAGCAACTGCTGCGCGAGCGCGACCAGGTCGTCGGCCGCTTCGACGGCCGCTACGTCGGCCTCGCTCGCGACCCGATCGCCGAGAAGCAGGAGTACGACCCGAGCTTCACCGCCGTCCTTGGGGCCTTTACCGGCGCGATGAACGGCTACCTGGCCGACGAGCTCGACTACCGCGACGAGCTGGTCTACGAGGTCCTCACCGGCGCGGTCCACCCGTGGAGCTACGAGCCGTTCGTCAACCGCTACGTCACCGCCGGCGACACGCTGCGCCAAGCGATGCTCGACAACCCCCACCTGCACACGCTGGCGGCCTGTGGGTACTACGACCTGGCGACCCCCGCAACGGCGATGGAGCACACGCGCGACCACACGATGCTCGAGCCTGCGCTTCGCGAGCGGTTCACGACGACGTACTACGAAGCGGGTCACATGATGTACCTGCACGAGCCGTCGCTCGTGAAACTCCGCAAGGACCTGCTGGAGTTCTACCGACGTGCGACGCCGTAACGTTCGGCGAGCCGGAGGCGCCAGCCGTCGGAGTCTTTACGCGACTTGACTCGATTGCGCCGATCACTCCGACGACTGACGTCGCCGGCTCGCCGCATTCGGTGGGATCGTGGTCTAATCGGGGCGCTTCGCTGACCCCTCACCACGGTAGACCGCCGATGATCCGCCGCACTGCGTTGTTGTCGCTGTTGTTCCTGGCCACCATCGCCCCGGCCGACGACTGGCCCCAGTGGCTCGGCCCGAACCGCGACGGCCTCAGCACCGAGACGGGCCTGTTGCAAGAGTGGCCCGCCGAGGGTCCGAAGAGCCTGTGGGTCTCGCGCAGCGTCGGCCTGGGGTACTCGGGCCCGGCAGTCGTCGGCGACCGGCTCTACCTGATGGGGACCAAGGGGGACGCCGAGGCGCTCTTCTGCCTCGATACCGCGAGCGGCGACGAGCTCTGGTCAACGCCTCTGGGGGACGTCTACGACAACAACTGGGGAGACGGCCCGCGCGGCACGCCGACCGTTGAGGGGGGCCGCGTCTACGCCCTGGCGGCCAAGGGGACGCTCGCCTGCATCGACGCGAAGACCGGCGAAGCCGTCTGGACGAAGTCGCTGGTCGATGACCTAGGGGGCGAAGTCCCTCACTGGGGCTACTCGGAGTCGCCGCTTATCGACGGCCAGCTGGTGGTCGTGACCCCCGGCGGGGACGACGGGACGATCGCGGCCCTCGACAAGGAGTCGGGCGACGTCGTGTGGCGTTCGACCGCGCTCGAGGACGGCGCCCACTACTCGTCGGTCGTCGCGGCGACGATCCACGGCAAGCTGCAGTACGTGCAGCTCCTCGAGAAGCGCCTCGTCGGGCTCGACCCGCAGTCGGGCAACCTGCTGTGGGAGGCGCCCTGGCCCGGCAGCGTGGCGGTGATCCCCACGCCGATCGCGCGCGACAACCGCGTCTACGTCACCAGCGGCTACGGCGCCGGGTCGATGCTCGTCGAGGTCGATGCCGCCAACAAGGCGACCGTCGTCTACGACAACAAGGTGATGAAGAACCACCACGGGGGCGTGATGCTGCTGGGGGACCACCTGTACGGCCACTCCGACGGGGTCGGCTGGGTCTGCCAAGACTTCGCCACCGGCAAGCAAGTGTGGCGCGAGCGCAGCAAGCTCGGCAAGGGCGCCGTGGCCTACGCCGACGGCCGCCTCTACTGCCTCGACGAGGAGGACGGCGAGGTGGTCCTGGCCGAGCCGACAACCGAAGGCTGGCGCGAACACGGCCGCTTCAAGCTCGACCCGCAGACAGAGCGGCGCAAGCCCTCGGGGCGGATCTGGACGCACCCCGTGATCGCGAACGGCGTGCTGTACCTTCGCGACCAGGAGTTGTTGCAGGCGTTTGATGTGAGCGTGGAGTGATGGCGAGCCGGCGACGTGAGTCGTCGGAGTGAAGTGGCGCAACGACTCCGACGACTGACGTCGCCGG
>JBOFFC010000055.1:0-1502 GCA_051648405.1 Lacipirellulaceae bacterium | reverse complement strand
GGCTAAGCAGGTCACGCCAGCACCGCTCCTTCGCCAAGTCCCGCTCGACGTTCGCCATCGACCTTCTCCAAGCCAGAGAAAGACGAAGCTTGACCCGCCAGGCGGGCGGCTAGAAGATGTGGATCACGGAACGTTCACTCAAGGCACGCTCACTGGTGTTGTTGTCGATCGCGAGGAAGCCTTGCGTGGCGTACACGCAGAGCGCGGCCCACTGGTTCTGGGCGTAGGTGATCGCGGCGCCCATCGAACTTCTTCCGGGTGCGTCCCCAGGTGCGTCCGACCGCCCAGCCACCCCGAATCCCGGCGTCCGCGATCGCGGGCCGCGGGTTCGACTCCCGCCGCCTCCATTCTCTGACGGAGTTCCCTCTGGGCTCCGAAAAGGCTGTAAAACAGGCCATTCTCGCGTCCGGACGGCCGCGGGAATGGCCTGCGGCGTACTAGGGCCTTGACGGGCCGGAATCGCCAAACGGCCGATTTCCCGGGGTTTTCGAGGGCCCCTCCAGGTGCGTCCGGAGGTGCGTCGGCGCTTTCGGGGGGCTCGGCTTGGGTAAGGCGGGACGCGGGTAAAGTGGGTGAGGCGGCGGGCTTTTGGGGGGTCGAACGATGTGCCATCACTTCAACAACGCCGCGAAGCTCCCCGCGCACTTCGTTGCCGAGTACTCGCTGCGCGAGAACCAGCGGACACTGTTCAGCGAGCTGGCGACCGCCAGCGGCGACCTCGGGGCTTGGCCGCTGCGGACGATTCCCGCGCTACGGCTCGACGGCGAGGGGCCAGGAGCGTCGCTCGAGGTGTTTGTGGCCGAATGGGGACTTCTACCCGGTTGGTGGAAGCCGTCGGAGCGAACCCCAAAGCGACAAGCATTCCAGCGGCAGACGATCAACGCCCGCAGCGAGACGGCGCACGAGAAGCCGACCTTCCGCGACGCGATGCGTCGCCGCCGCTGCCTAATCCCCTGCGGCGAGTTCTTCGAGCGGGGGCACTACTTCCGCCTCGCCGGCAGCGAACGTCTCGAAGCGGACGGCGCCGACCCCGAGCCGATCGCCTTCGCTGGGCTGTGGGAAACGTGGCGCGACGCCCCCTCATCGGGCGAGCCGGTGACGCTCACCACGGCGACATTGCTCACGACGGAGCCCAACGCCGAGGTCCGCGCCGTGGGTCACCACCGGATGCCGGTGCTACTGACGACCCCCGAGGCGCGGCGAGCGTGGCTGGTCGAGGGGCCGAGCCCGGGGCTCTTGGTGCCGCTTGCCGACCGGTCGCTCGTAGCACGCGGGAAGGGGTGAGGGGGACGACGTGCGCTCCCTTCCTCACGCCTTGCCTTTCCCACTCCGCTTGGCAGTCGCCTTGGTCGCCTTCTGCTCGGCGTCGAGTCGCTTCTGAGCCGCATCGAGCTTTGCGTCGCGTCCACGGTCGTTGGCGCGGAGCTTGTGGGCACGGCGGAGACAGAGCAGCAGGAGCGTGGTGACCTCGAGCCCGAGCTCGTCGGCCTCGGCCTTGAGTT
>JBOFFC010000054.1:0-15671 GCA_051648405.1 Lacipirellulaceae bacterium | reverse complement strand
GTTCTCGGCGGCCGCGGTCTGCGGAATCTTGCCCTTCATCTACCGTGCTCCCGGTCCCCGCGCCGAGCCCCCAAGCGGACCTTTCCGGAGGTGCGTCCGCAGGTGCGTCCGGCCCACCAACCGCCCCGACTTCCGGCGTCCCCATCCCGAGTCCGCGGGTTCGACTCCCGCCGCCTCCATTCTCTGACGGAGTTCCCTCTGGGCTCCGAAAAGGCTGCAAAACAGGCCATTCTCGCGTCCGCTGGGCCGCGAGAATGGCCTGCGGCCTTCCAGGGCCTTGACGGGCCTAAATCGCCAAACGGCCTATTTCCCGGGGTTTTCGGGGGGTGTTCCGGG
Source organism: Lacipirellulaceae bacterium (assembly GCA_051648405.1). GTDB lineage: Bacteria > Planctomycetota > Planctomycetia > Pirellulales > Lacipirellulaceae > JBOFFC01. The sequence continues at coordinate 15,335 of JBOFFC010000054.1, read as the reverse complement.
TGCGTCCGGAGGTGCGTCGGCGCTTTTGGGGGGCTCGGCTTGGGTAAGGCGGGCAGCGGGTAAAGTGGGTGAGGCTGCGGGATTTTGGGTCGCTGAGCGCGTCGGTTGGGCCCGCGAAACCCTGCCTCCAGTGACCGACGCACTGTCCGATGGTCGATGGCCCCGATAGGTCATCCCGGGTCATCGAGGCCCCCCTCCCCTCATGGGCGGTCACGACGATCTACATCGGTCGATCAAACCTCCGCGGATGTAGGGTTAAGGCCGCGGAGTAGCCGACCCAGGTACGCTTGTAGCTCAGGTCATCGTGTCAGGATCGCTGCACGTTCCGAGGTCTGCGGGTCTAGAGTGGTCCAACCAAGTATCGCGATCCCGATGCAGCTGGTTTATGGTTCGGCTATTCCTCGACCATAAAGATGTCGCCGAACCGCGGGCTGAAGGCGTCGTCGAGCCGCCGCACGAACTCGTAGTCACGCTGGTAGTCGACGGGTTGAAAGCGAAACTGCTCGCCGACGCGGTTCTCGAACGCGAGCACCGTGTCGGTCACCGCACGCGCGATCTCAGGAGATAAGTCGTGGACTCGTGCGATCGTGAGCCGAGGGATGGGATCGGACTTGTAGAGAACTTGGTACTCAGACTCCCGCAGGCGATCCTCGCTCGCCATGCGTTGGACCACGTCGTCGGAGAGAGCCACGACCGGGAACTTCCCGACCACCAGCCCCCGCGCCGACCACTCGTGCTTGTGAGAGAACGCAACGCGGTAGTCCTCATTCGGCAGCATGCCGGTTTCCAGGTAGACCGCCACAATCGCCGCCCGGTAGCCCGTGATGGAGTCGGGCGAGGTGCAGACGAGTGTCTGGCCGCGCAGGTCGTCGAGCGAGCGGATGGCACCACCCGCCACGGCGGCGATCAACGAGCGGTTCCCGTCGGTGGCGCTACGCGAGGCCAGCTCCGCGAAAGGGACGACGCCGGCCGAGTTGACGTTGTTCGGCATCTCGGCCGAGTGAGCGGCGAGCAGGTGGATCTTGCCAGCTGCGATCGCCGCGACTTCTTCCGGGGTGTGCAAGTAGGCCTGCACCTTCACGGTGAGCCCCGTGGCGACCGACAGTTTCTCTCGCAAAGACTCCCAATCGACCCGCAGTTGCCCTTCGTCGTCGCCGAGGTAGTGGGCCAGAACAAGAGTGTAAGGGGCGGCGAACTGGTCCGGCGAAGTCGGCGGATCGGCCAGCAGGTCGCCGTCGGCGTCGACGAACTTCGCGTCGAGCGACTTCCTGACGCTCGGGCCGAGGCCGGTGAAGCCGAGCAGGGAGTCCTGCGCTTCGGCACGGGACTCGCGCTGCATGGCGACGCGGGCCGCCCAGCCGACGAGCGCAATCGCCAGGCACAGCCCGAACAACAGCCCGGCGATCAGTCCCCACGACCACCGTTCGGACACTCCCTCTTTGACAGCCGATCCTCCCGGGGTTCGGCGGACCTCGCTGCCCGCAGTCGTGTCCGTGGAGGTGAGCATCGGGGGACTGCCAATCGAGGCCGAAACCGCTTTGCTGCTGGCTGTGGCGGTGGCTTCAGATTAGTCTAGGCGCGTTAAGAATGCGCGAAGTTGTCGAGTGGGCCTGCGCGGCTGTGCTGCTCGAACCTCCTTCCGACCGCCGGGCAAACCGATACGTCGTAGGGGTCGATGCGTCCGTCGCCCCAGCGGGCGGAGCGGTTGTCGCGGAGTTCGTCACGGACTGGGGCGTGCTGCGAGGCGACCCCGTCGAGCAGCAGCGGTCGCCGGGCTGATCGCATCGCCCTCACGTTGTCCTCGCTCGCCGTCGTAACCGCTTCTCGGAGAACCAGGCCGATGAGTCGTGACGGCACGAGGCGCCAACGCGGGCTCTTCGCCGGTCTGCTCTGCCTGGTCGGCGTGTTCGTCGCCGACGTCACCCTCCCGCTCGGCGCGTTGGCGGGGGTCGCGTACGTCATCGTCGTGATCAGCGCGTTCTTTTTCTCCGCCCGCGACGCCTTCGTCTTGGCGACGGTCGCCACGCTGACCAACGCCGTCGGATACCTCCTGGCGCCCCCCATCGACTTACCCGCCTGGGTCGTGGCGACGCTCCGCGGGGCCACGGTTTTCACGACCTGGATGCTGATCGTCACCGGCATCCACTTCCACAAGCAGTCGCGGGCGGTGATCGCCGCCATCCGCGAGAGCAACGAGCGTCGGCGGACCGCGTTGGAAGACGCGGAGCGGGTGCAACGCGAGAGGCTGCTCGAACTCCAGACGCTCACCGACGCGATCCCGATGCTGATCGGTTACGTCGACTCTTCGCAGACCTTCCGCTTCGCGAACGCGGCCCACGAGGACGCCTACGGGGTGCCACCTGAGCGCGTGAACGGTCGAGCGTTTCGAGAACTTGTCGGCGACGCCATGTACCGGCGAATCGAGCCGCAGGTCGCCGCGGTGCTTCGCGGCAAGCGCGTGCAGTTCGAGGAGCAGATGATCCGTGGCGACGGCGTCTACTTCTACCTGTTCCAGTTCTTGCCGCGGATCGACGAATCGGGCGCCGTCATCGGGTTTTACACGCTGGTGACCGACATCACGGGGTTCAAGCGCTCGCAGGAAAAAGTCGACTTGCAACGCGAAGCGCTGGCGCTTTCCAATCGTCGCGGGGCAGCCAACGAGATGGCGGCGGCGCTCGCGCACGAGATGAATCAGCCGCTCAGTTCGATCGCGATCTACGCCGGTCGGCTGATCGAGCTGCAGCGCGAGGGGAAGCTGAAGGCGGACGACATCCTGCCGGCGTTGGCGTTCATGCGCGAGGAGGCGCTTCGTGCGGGGGAGGTCGTCAAACGCGCCCGTCTGATGGTCGAGGACAAGCCGCTCCAGCCCACCCGTATCGACGCGGCCGAACTGCTCGACTCGGTGAAGAAGATCTGCGGGACCAAGGCGGCCACCGAGGGGGTGGCGGTCGAGATCGAGCTGCCGACGGCGGCGCCCACCGTCTACGCCGACCGCGTGCAACTGCAGCAGGTGCTGGTGAACCTGGTCTCCAACGCGATCGACGCATCGACGGGCCAAAGCCGCGAGCGGAGACGCGTCGTCATCGGATTCGACTCGGACGACACGGGGGTCCACTTCACCGTGATCGACTTCGGGTCCGGATTCGCCAGCGGCGAAGGGGACCGCGTCTTCCAGCCGCACTACACCACGAAGCCCGACGGCCTCGGCATCGGCCTGACGATCGCCCGCTCGATCGTCGGCATGCACGAAGGTCGGCTGTGGGCCGAGACCAACACCGACTGCGGGGTCACGTTCCACGTGACGCTGCCGCCACCGCCGACCGACCTCCTCGACAGGACGGCCGACGAGCTGCCGCTGATTAAAGAAACTCGATAGTGGGCGCTGGAGCCCGAGCGGGCAGAATGGGGGTTTGAGCGGTCCTGGCAAGCGCGGCGTGGGCCGTCAGCCCCCTCGGTGGGCCGGCCCGACCAAACGCTACGGAGAGCCGCGTCATGACCCCCAAGCCGACCGTGTTCCTGGTCGAGGACGACCGGAAGCTCTGCGAATCGCTGGTCTGGTTTCTCGAGTCCCACGACCTGCGTGTCGTCGCTTCCTCGACGATCGCCGACGCGCTCGATTCCTACGAACCCGAACCGCACGGCTGCCTCGTCCTCGACGTCAACCTCCCCGAGGGGACGGGGCTCGACCTGCTGCGGGACTTCCGCGCACGCGGGGGCGACCACCCCTTCGTGATCATGACCGCCTACAGCCGCGTGCCGCTGGCGGTCGAGGCGATGCGGCTGGGGGCCATCGACTTCCTGGAGAAGCCGTTCAAGCACGAAGCGCTGCTGGCGCGCGTGCAAGAGGCCTTGGCGAAGGACCTCATCACGCGGAAGCAGCTGGCGGAAGTCGCCGAGGCCCGCCGGCAGATCACCCTGCTCGGTCCCCGCGAATGGGAGGTCGCCAAGCTCGTCGCCGAAGGCCTGCTCTCCAAGGAGATCGCCAAGAAGCTGGGGATCACCACCGGCACGGTCGGCGTGCACCGCGGCAACATCCTCGGGAAGCTGGGGGTGACCACCTCCGCCGAGGTCAGCTCCCTCGTGAGCAAGGCGTACGGCTTGGCCGCGCAGGGCCGCCTCGTGCTGCCGGAGTAACGCAGGCCAAACAGCCGTCTGCGGCGGCCTGCTCCCCCAACCGCGTCCGGCTGTGAAGAACGCGCTAAGTTCCGGCGTGGATTCGACGATTCTCGCGGTTATTCCTAGTGGACGCCTGTCCCTATCGACTTATCAGCATTGAGAACACCCCCGACCGCCTGCAACCTGAACGCCATCGACCGGGTCACGTGCGTTGCGAAACGCCGAGGAGGTCGAACAGCGAGTCTCGCTCACGCCGCCCTCGGATAGAAACCCATGATGCGTACGTCGCTCCAACAGACGCTCGGCGTCTACCCTGTCGCCGTCTTGACGCTGCTGGCGGCCTGCGCTCCGGCGAGCTCTCGCGCCAACTTCGTCGTCATCAACGAGATCTTCAACGACCCGGGGGGCGCCGGGACCGACGAACGCGACGAGTACATCGAGCTCCGCGGCACGCCCGGCATGTCGCTCGCCAACTTGTACCTGATCTTCGTCGAGAACGAGGTCTCGCTGAGCGGGCAGGGGAACGCGGGGATCGTCGAGAACATCTTCACGCTCGGCGACAACCCCAACACGCCGGGGATTGAAACACCCTACGCCCTGGGGAGCAACGGCTTCCTGACGATGCGGCAGAAGGACACGCTCTACGCCAATCCTCCCGCCGGCACGACCGACCTCGTGCAGACCGGCAGCGGCAGCGGCTGGGGGAGCGACTCCAGCAGCACCATCCGCCACTCGGGCGAAGCCGGAAAGACGCGGATTGAGAACAGCGGCTTCACCGCGATGCTCATCCGTAACATCGGCGACCCGGTCTTCGGTCAACCGTTCTTAGGACTCGACCTCGACGTCGGCAACAATGGGCTCGACGCTGCCCCGGGCCAGTTCGGCTGGCGGAACAACTGGACGATCCTCGACTCGATCGGCATCCACGGCGAGGCCGACGAAGCCAACGGCCGGCTGTACGGCAAGGTGAACTTCGGCCAGGAGCCGACCGGCAACATCGAGCCCGACGCGGTCTACCTCGGTGGTGGCTACGAGATCGAGATGATCTCGCGTTGGGGCGATTCGACCGGCCACACGCTCGCCGACTGGCACGCCACGAACCTCTCCGACCGGACCGTCGCCGGGTTCTTCAGTGCCTCAGCGACCACCAGCCCTGGCCCGCCGCCGGTGATCGACTATCGCCAGTCGGGGGGCTACCACGACACGCCGCTGGGCAGCTTCGTCGAGACAAGCCAGTACGTTCCCTACGGCACGCCGCTTACGACCACTCTCGGGGCACCCAACTACCCGCTCAACCTCGAGCACCTGCCGTGGGACTACAACCAGGACGGGGCGATCAATGCCGCCGACTACACCGTCTGGCGTGACTCGCTCGGCCAGACCGGCCTGGCGCTCGCCGCCGACGGCGACGGGGGCGGTAGCGTGAACGCTCAGGACTACGACTGGTGGCGGGCCCGCTACGGCTACTCGTGGAGCGACGTGCCGGGCTACGTCGCGCCCGGAACGGCGGCGAGCGTGCCAGAACCCTGCTCCCTCGTCACGATCGTTCTGGGGGTCGGCGCCTGCTCCGCCTTGCGACGACTGAGAGCCGATAGCCGACGGCCGTTTCCTAACGACTAACTGCTAACGACGTTTCCACGAAACGCGGAATCGTAACCTCTGATCCTACACCACAAGGAGACTCGCTAATGAACACGGCAATCTGGTCCGCCGCGCTTTTCGCGGCGGCGCTCGTAGGGGTCGCCCCCGCCGCGGCCTTTGAGTTTGACACCATTCTCGTCAGCGGCCGGCCAAGCGGCGATCCGCTTGGTCCCGAGCTCGGGGCCGGGATCGACTGGAGCGACGCTCGGCACGCAGTGATCAACAGCGCGGGTCAGGTCGCGTTTCGCGGGCAAGTGGCGGGGGCGACCGCGGCGACCGACGTCGGCATCTGGCGGTGGCAGGCGGGCGTCAAGGAGTTGCTAGCCCGCGAGGGGAGTCAGGCCCCCGGCCTCTCCGCCGGCGTGACCGTCAATGCGATGGCTTCCGCCATTGAGAATTACATCGACGAATCAGGCACGGTCCTTTTTCGCTCTTCTCTCACTGGCGCCGGCGTCACGACCAGCAACAACCTCGCTTGGTTGTCGGTGTCGTCCAGTGGCACACCCACGCCGGTGGCCCGGGTCGGGGACTCAGCCCCGGGGTTGTCACCTGTGGTCTACGGAACCTCGATCTCGATCCGCGACGACGGGCCGGGAATCACCGACAACGGAAAGGCCTTGTTTTTCACGAGCCTCGCAGGACCGGGAGTCAACACCGGCAACGACCGCGGGCTGTGGTACGGAACTCCCGGGAACGCTCTGCTCTTGGTGCGCGAGGGGGACGTGGCGCCCTCGTTTGGCCTGTCGGCGACCTACGGCGACTTTGGATTCGCCGACACCTACGCCACCGGCGATCAGGTCGCCTTCGTCATCGGCGTGAACAGCGGCACGACGAACCAGGCCTTGTTGGCAGGAACGCCGGGGTCGCTCACCGCCATCGCAAAGCAAGGCGACCTGGCCGTCGGCACGGCGCAAACGTTCAATCTGATGTCTGCTCCGAAGAACAATGCCGCGGGCGACGTGGCGTTCACGAACTCCTTCGACGTCAACACGCGCGCTCTTTACTTGAGCAACGGCAGCGGGCCGCAGCTGATCGCCACCGACGGCATGCCTGCACCGGGAACGTCGGAGGTGTTCAAGTCGCCAAGTTCCGGGTTCGGCACACCCTACCCGATGGACCTCACCAGCTTGGGTGACCTTGCTTTCTACGCAGAACTGGCAGCTAGCCCTTCGGTCAACGCGGCGAGCGACAGTGGCTTGTGGGTCCACGACAACGGCGCGACGCGTTTGGTAGTCCGCGAAGGAGACGCTGCGCCGGGTTTGAGCGGCGTCAATGTCGGCAGCATTCTCAACTGGACGTTCAACGACAACGAAGATTTGGTCTTCGTCAGCAATCTGGTCGGTAATGTTACGCCCGGCGTCAACGACGTCGCCATGTGGCTGGCGACAGCCGACGGAACGGTCAGCAAGGTCCTTCAAACTGGTGAGCTGTTCGACGTCGATCCTTCGTCGGCGATCGACTCACGCACCATTTCCCAGCTGTTTCTCGGCGGAGTGGCAGGAGGTGTGGAGGGACAGGCCAACGAGCAGACGTTAACCAACGGCGGCAGCCTAGTAGTTCGGCTCAACTTTGTTGGCGGTAGCCGCGGCGTGTTCGTCACCCAGGTCCCCGAACCCGCGTCGCTCGCCCTCGCAGCGGTCGGAGCGCTGTCGCTCGGCACGGTCCGCCGCGGGCGTCAGTAACCCTCACACTGCTTTGCGTCGCAGGGGGTGGGAGCGAAGCTGCCGACCGGTTGCGGCCCCGAGCAGGGCCGCGGCCGGTCTTTTCGAGTCGCTCACACGTCGCTGTTGAGTCGCTACACCTGATCCCACACCACAAGGAGTCAGCTAATGAAGACGGCAATCGGATGCGCCGCCATGTTCGCGGCGTTGCTCGTAGGAGTCGCTCCTGCGTCGGCATTCGAGTTCGACACGGTGATGGTTGCTGGCCGTCCCGCCGGCGACCCGCTTGGGCCGCAAATGGCCGCTGGCGTTGACTTCGGCTACTTCAACGGCTTCTCGGTCAACAGCTCGGGGCAGGTCGCGTTCTCAGCGGACCTCGTCGGCGCGGGGATCACGTCCGATGAGGGCGCCGAGAACGACACCGCGATCTGGCGTTGGACCGCCGGGTCGAAAGAGCTTCTCGTACGCGAGAGCGCGCCGGCGCCGGGTCTTCCAGCGGGTGTGGTGGTGAGCAACCTCGGCGCCGGCATGAACGGAGCGGAGTTGATCGATGACGGCTTACTGCTTGGTTTTCTTGGTCTCAAGGGCGCCGGGGTGACGGCGGGCGTCAACGACACCGCCTTCGTACGGCTGGAGGCGCCCGGAGTGGGAGCGCAGGTCTTTCGCGCCGGCGATCCCGCTCCTGGTCTCTTCGCAACGATGCCGTACGGATCTGAGAGCTTTACGATGCCCATGCGGGATTCCTCGCAACACCTAATGTTTCGCGTTGACCGGCTGCAAGGTCCTGGGATCACCAGTCAGAGCAACGACTCGCTTTTTCACGGCCCCGAAAGCGCCTATCAGCTCCTCGTGCGCGAGGGCCAACAGCCGCCTGGCTATCCCGCGAATGTCGTCTATCGCGAGTTCCCACACGCCGCGATGGCGTTCTCCGGCAGCAAGTTCGCCTTCGCAGCGGGCCTCCACGACAACAACGACCCGGATCTCGACTCCGTGTTTCAGGCCCTCTTCGGCGGCGAGGCGGGGGTGGTCGTCGCTCTAGCGAAGGAAGGCGATCCGCTCCCTGACGGCAGTGGCGTTTACCAAGGCTTCGGCAACGTACGCGTCAACGGCGCCGGCCATGTAGTGTTTGAGGCGAATGCGGGTTACTTCACCGGCTCCGCGGCCAGTGGTTTTCGGTCTGTCGCCAAGTGGGGCGGCACTGCGCCCGGCACGGGCGAGACGTTTGGCATCTTGGGGAGTAGCGCAAACGGTCCGACGCTTTGCCAAATCACCGCCTCGGGTGTGGTGGCGTTCGAGGCCAACGTCTCCGGACCGAGCACGAGCGACCAAGGGATCTGGGTCGAGGACGGCTCGTCGTTGAAACTGGCCATTCGCGAAGGAGACGCCGCCGGCAACCTTCCTGGCGTGACGTTGGGCGCGTTAGAAGACTGGGCGTTCAACGACAGCCGCAACCTCGTCGTCAAGACCGCGCTCACGGGGCCGGGTGTGAGCACCGTCAACGACGGCGCCCTATGGCTCGTCAACGCCGCCGGAGACATGAGTCTCATGCTTCGCGAAGGTGAACTGTTTGACGTCGATCCGGGCGTCGGCGTCGATCAGCGCATCATCGCCAGCTTCTTCGTCGGTGGCCGCGACAGTTTCCAGGGCAGCGACTCGAAGACGCTTGGTCTGACCGACAACGGTTGGATGACCGTGGGGATGATCTTTGACGACGGCACCAACGGAATCTTCGTGACGAACATTGCGGTGCCCGAGCCCACCGGCATCACGGCGCTGAGCATTGGTTCGCTGATCTCCCTCGCATCGTGTCGTCGCACTCGCGGGGACGCATAGTCGCGTTCCGCGTCAACACCATTTTCGACCGGACCTGAACCACAACCAAGGAGAAGCTACTGTGATTACGTTCTCGCGGTGTTCGATGATTGCGATGATCGTCGGGGTGTCATCTTTCGCCGAGGCCGGCGCGTTCGGCGCGGGCAATCTGGCGGTCTACCGCGTCGGCGACGGTCAGTCGTACGCGAACGGGGTCGCCGCGCCGGTCTTCGTCGATGAGTACACGCCGAGTGGTACGCTGGTGCAGTCGATCCCGATGCCCACGACTGCAACCGGGAACCAACTCGGGTTCACGGGCCGCTACGGTGGCGGTGAGACCGAAGAGGGTCTGCTGACGGTCTCAACCGACGGTCGATACTTGGTGCTTCCGGGCTACAGCTCCGCCGTTGGGACCACCAACGTCACCGGCTCCGCCGTTTCTGGTACGACGAATCAACGTGTGCTCGGCCGCATCGACAACGCGGGCAACATCGACACGAGCACCGGCTTGGGCAACCTCTACTCCGCGGCGCAATTCGTGTCCGCCGCCTCGACCGACGGCTCCTCGATCTGGGTCTCGGGCAAGTTTGGCCCCGGTATCGGTGTGAACTACACCCAGTTCGGCAGCGGTACGTTCGCGAACGTGATCGGCGAACCGGCGCCCGGCAACAACGCCGTCAACCATCAGACGCGCGGGATCGGAATTTGGGGCGGTGATCTGTTCGTCACCACCGGCACCAACAACCGGCCCGTTTCGCCGATGACGGTTGTCTATCAGGTAGGTACAGGACTGCCGACGACGGGCCAGGCGGCGGCCATCACTCTCTCCGGAGTGAACCCGCCCGCTGGCACCCCGGCGACGATGGCCCTTTTCGACGTCAACGCGCAGGTGCCAGGTCTCGACGTGATGTACTACACGAACATGGGCGGCGACGCCTTCCGCAAGTACTCCAAGCAGGCCGACAACACCTGGCTCGCGAGCGGAACGATCCCCGCTGGGAATCAAGATTGGCACGGACTCACCGGCATCGTTGTGGGTAATGACGTGCAACTGTACGCCACCAAGCTCAACAGCGAGCTGACGTCGCTCTTGGACACGACCGGCCACAACGGGGACTTCAGTGCGCTTGCGCCCACGACAATCGCTACGGCTGCCGAAGGGACCTACTTCCGGGGCGTGACGTTCGCGCCGAGCGTCCCCGAACCTGCGTCGCTCGCCCTCGTGGCGTTCGGTGCGCTGTCGCTTGGCGTGGTCCGCCGCGGGCGTCAGTAACCCTCACCCTGCCCTGCGTCGCAGGGGGTGGGAGCGAAGCTTCCGATCGGTCGCGGCCCCGAGCAGGGCCGCGGCCGGTCCTTTCGAGTCGCTCAGACGTCGCAGCTGATTCGTTTCCCCTGATCCTGCACCACAAGGAGATATGCTAATGAAGACCGCAAGACTTAGAACGCTGCTCGCTGTCGCCTCGCTGACTGGAGCACTTGCCGCGTCGACTTCACAGGCGGTGTCGTTTCAGTTCGAAACGGTGATGGTGTCGGGCCGGCCGGACCTCGACCCGCTTGGCCCCGGCCTCGGCACCGGCATCGACTACGGATTCGCGGGGACGTTCTCAATGAACGACGCTGGTCAGGTCGCTTTCGCCTCTTCGCTCAGTGGGGCAGAAGTGAGTAGCGATACGGACAGCGTGATGCAGGTGTGGACGGACGGAGTCAAGAAAACGATCGTTCGGAAGGGCGACGCAGCCCCGCAAACTAGCGCGGGGGTCGTCGTCACCGATCTCTTCGAGTTCCAATCAACAGCGAACATCAACAACAGCGGTGCGGTCTACCAACCGTTCGGGCTGGGCGGGGCAGGTGTCAGCGCGGCGAATGACTTGGCTGCCTACCTGATCGCTCCAAACGGGACTCCAAGCGTTCTTGTTCGTGAAGGTAGCCCTGCTGGCTCACTGTCGCCGATCACGTACGGCGTCCTCTTGACCTCCGATCAGCCACGCCTCGATGACTTAGGGAACGCAGCGTTCGGCGTTCGTCTGATTGGCCCCGGGGTCTCGACGGCGAACGACACGGCGTTGTTTGCTGGCCAGTCCGGGTCCGAACAGCTTGTGGCGCGAGAGGGCGACCCCGCTCCAGCCTTCGGACCGGGAGTAGCCTACGACGCTCCGAACGCCGGTCGACTCGCGATCTCGATGGGCCGCATCGCGTTCGTAACCAACGGCAACACCAGCGGCGACTCGCTGTTCTTCAACGATGGAGGCGTTAACAGCCTCGTTGCTCGGTCGGGCGACGTGCCTGCTGGGGCGGCTGGCCAGGTCGGCTTTATCAACAGGCCACAACTGAATGCTTCCGGCGACACGGCGTTCAGTGGAACGTTCTCGCGAACTGGCACCGTGGATAGCGTCAGCGCTCTCTACTCGAGGCCTGATGGGGCGTCGTCGATATCGCTAGTCGCTCTGGCGGGAGCCGCCGCTCCCGGTACGCCGGCGGAATACAAGAACGTGAACTCGGTCAACCACTTCGCAAACGTTCTGACAAGTGTCGGCGGGATCGCGTATAGCGCCGAGCTCACGGGAACGGGGGTGAACTCGGAGAATGACCGCGGGATCTGGCTCTACGAAGGATCCACGACCCGCTTGATGGTCCGCGAAGGCGACGCCGCAGGTGACCTCAATGGCATCACGATCGGCGCGATTAAGGCCTGGACCGTCAATGACAATCATCATTTCGCTCTCCACACGGAGCTGACCGGGACCGGTGTCGACGCCTCCAACAACGAAGCGGTCTGGTGGATGGCTCCGAACGGCGCTCTAGAACTGGTGTTCCGCAAGGGGACCCTCTTTGACGTGGATCCCTCCCCCGGTCAAGACCTACGAACGATCGATCTCACCGCACTTGGGGGATTGCCTGCCTTTGCCCAGGATGGACAACCTCAGGTTGGTGCGTTGAACAACAACAACGAGCTCGTCTTCGAGTTGTACTTTGACAGCTTTTCCTCGAGCGGCATCTTTAAGACGACGCTGGTTCCAGAGCCCGCGTCGCTCGCCCTTGTGGCATTCGGCGCGCTGTCGCTCGGCACGGTCCGCCGCGGGCGTATGTAATCCTCACCCTCGCTCTGCGCCGTAGGGGGTGGGAGAGAAGCTTTCGACCGGTCGCGGCCCCGAGCAGGGTCGCGGCCGGTTTGGCTAGCTTGGGTTGTTTACGCCGGGGTGAACGATCGCGCGTCCAGAACTTCAATGCCTGGATAACGTCGAAAGTCCGTCACGTTGAAGGTGAGGAGATGCGTGAGCCGATGTCGATTCATGGCCGCTACAAGCCGCGTGTCGTGAGCGCTCTTGCCTTTCGCGTCGTGTTGACGCGCGAGCTCACGCCAGAGCGCAAAGACGCCTCGCTCGTCGCGAAACAGCGTGAAGACTTCCAGCCACAGGGTGATCGCTGCATCGACGTCCGCCGTCGACATGCCCAGGCCGCTCTCCGCCAGCGGACGAGAGACCACGACCCAGTACTCGTAGAGCACTTGCGGAACGAGGCACAGCTCGTGCTGACCACCGCGCAGCGCGGCGACCGCCCGCTCGGCGACCGAGTGGTCCGGATGGCCACGTTCCGCGAGTCGACACAGCACGTTGGTGTCGAGCAAGACCCTCATTCACCACGCCCCGCATAGATCGACTCCCGACGGTCGTCGACCGCCGTAGCGACCACCGAATGGAGATCGATCGCTTGTTGAAGCCTCTCCCGCCACGCCGATTCGTCCGCAGTCGCGGCGCCCTGCTGAATCGCAGCGCTCGGCTGAATCGCAGGGCCCAGCGGGCGCGCCAACGCCACCTCGACGCGGTCTCCGGGACGGAGCCCCACGACCGGTTCATCGGGGACGAAATGCTGGCCGTCGAAATGGGCGTTGATCGTCGTCATGGCTGTAGTCTAGTACGAAGGTCGGAGTCAGGACATCGCATGGGAACCGCGAGGGCCATAGAGCCTGTCATTCGCAACGCGGCCTCCCCACCGGCCCGGCTCGCCCTCCCCCCCAGCCTGCTTCCGGAGGGAGAGGGAATCAAGCGACCGGCTTGGCTGGCTGGCGTCGAGGCGATCGCTGCGGGGTCGTACGCGGGGAGGGCCGGTCGTCGGCCCCCGATGACAACGGACCGGTTGCTGTTGGGCAGCCTGTCCCCGGTTTGCAGGAAGGGAGCCAGGATGCCCACAAGGCAGGCGGCTTACGATCGGGCGGCCGGGGGCTTCACGCTCGTCGAGCTGCTGGTCGTGATCGCGATCATCGGGATCCTCGTCGGGCTGCTGCTGCCGGCCGTCCAGTCGGCCCGCGAGGCGGCCCGCCGGCTGACCTGCCAGAACAACCTCAAGCAGGTTTCGCTGGCGCTCTTCAACTACCACGACGGCCACAAGCGGTTCCCGATGGGCGCCTACACCGCCGCCAAGAGGAACGACCGCTACGCCGAGGATGGCCTGGGGTGGGCCACCAAGACGCTGCCGTTCATCGAGGAGCAGGCCGTGCAGGACCGGCTCGCCGACAACAACCTGACGAGCGGCGCGGTGAACTACCACGGCAACCCGTGGCAACCGGGGATCTTCGAGGCGGCGGAGGTCGCCGGCCGACGGCCGCTCGCAGGCGGTGACGCGGTGCTGAATGTGTTCCAGTGCCCGAGCGTCGAACTGCCGGCGAACGTCCCCGACCTCGGCTACTGGGGGATCACCGCGTCGAAAGTCCCGAAGAACGTCGGCTACGGCGCATCCCACTACAAGGGGTCGCGAGGACACTGCGACCGCGGCATGTTCTGGCGACGCTCGGAAGGCTTGCGCGTCCATTCCGTCGCCAGCACCGCTTGCGACGTGGACATCGACGGCGACGGCACGATCGACGACGTGACCAAGTCGGCCTACACCAAGGTGGCGCTCAAGGACGTCACCGACGGGACCAGCAAGACGATCGCCGTCGGCGAGGCGGCGTACGTTTTCTCGATCGAGAGTTATCCCACTTGGGTCGGCGCCTCCTACGACGACGGGTCGGTGCTCATGAAGACCTCGGCGGCGATCAACTGCAACCTCGGGGGACCGCGCGCGTTCCCCTTGAGCGACGAGGACCTCGAAAAACTGCGCGACGCCACGAGCGGGGCCGACGTCAACGACGACGACTGCGCCTACAGCTGGCACGTCGGCGGGGCGTACTTTGGTTTCGTCGATGGCAGCGTCCGTTTCTTGTCCGAGAACATCGCGCTCGCGACGTTCCGCAACTTGGGTGATCGACACGATGGGCAGATCATTGGCCAGCTGGAATAGCACGCGCGGCGTCGGCGCGGCGGTGGTGGCCGTCGCCGCGTGCTGCGCGCTCGCTGGCTGTAGTAAGTCGGAGATCCCCGTCGCCCGCGTCCACGGCACGGTCACCGTCGAGGGCAAGCCGCTCGCCGGAGGCCGTATCATGCTCGCCCCGCAGCCGGCCGGCGGTAACATCAACCCGGGCAAGCCCGCCTACGGCCGACTGGACGCCGAGGGGCGCTACGAGGTGAGCACGTTCGCCGAGCGCGACGGGGCTGTGGTTGGCACGCACCTAGTCACGATCTCGGCGCCGCGCGAAGGGAACCGCGCGAAGAAGCTGGGCTTTCGCAGTCTCAGCGTACCGAGCGCGTTTGAGGTGAAAGCCGATGACGAAAACAGGCTAGACATCTCGCTGACCGCCGAGGACGTCGCGAAGTACGCGCGTTGATCCGGGCGTTCGTTCGGGAGTCGAAAAGCTGTTCGCCTCGCTGAGTGAGCCGCTAACGGGAAACTGAACGGCTGTGGGGGAAATCCCCGGGGACTTGCCGGCGAAAGGCCAACGACGCGGCGATCCTCACAGGTCCGACAGACACCGATAGATCCGCCGATTCGCAGGGCGCCGGGCCGTTGGGATACCGGGGCTGCCGGTGTCACCCCCTCACTCTCCGCGTTAGCCACTCCACTTAGCCGCCTTCTTGGCCGCCTTCACTTCCGCGTCGAGTCGCTTCTGAGCCGCATCGAGCTTTGCGTCGCGTCCACGGTCGTTGGCGCGGAGCTTGTGGGCACGGCGGAGACAGAGCAGCAGGAGCGTGGTGACCTCGAGCCCGAGCTCGTCGGCCTCGGCCTTGAGTT
>JBOFFC010000053.1:0-59703 GCA_051648405.1 Lacipirellulaceae bacterium | reverse complement strand
ACCGGCTCTTCCCCCCACCTCAGCACCGCAAGGCTCCTCGATCAACGAAAGTGACAGCTTGAAAGGGATGGTACAATCAACCCAACCCGAGCTCGTGCCGACTCGATCGAGACCGATTCCATGGGAACCTTCTCCGTCCCCTGCCGCATCACGAACGTGGTCGATCGCTCGCGCAGCGTAGACCTCCCGTCGATGCTCGTCGACACGGGGAGCGAGTACACCTGGGTCCCGCGTGGCCTGCTCGAACAACTGGGGATCGCCCTGGAGAAGAAGGACCTCGCCTTCACAATGGCGAACGGCGAGCAGATCACCCGCTCGGTCGGCTTCGCGATCGTGGCGGCCGAGGGGAGGTTCACCGTCGATGAGGTGGTCTTCGCCGAGCCTGGCGACCTGCTGCTACTCGGCGCGCGCTCGCTGGAGGGCTTGAGCCTGATGGTCGATGCGCGGCAGAAGAAGTTGGTGGCAGCGGGACCACTGCCCGCGGCGAGCTGCGCTACGTTATAGCTCGTCACGGAGCCGCGACCGTCAAGGGAGCGACCAACGCGGCTCGTAAGCAAGTGCGACGCCGATCGAGCGTAGACGCCCCCCGGTCGCTCCCTTGAAGGTCGGATCTTAAACGGGCCCGGTGGGACGTCGTGTTCTCGAACGACCTCGACAGTTACACTGACAGCAGGCTGACCCCGACCTGACCCTCGCATCGCTGAGTACGCCGTGCAAATCCCAAATGACGAGCTGCTGGATTCGGTCCTCGCGTTGCCGCCCGACCAGCGAGCCGACCTGGCCACCCGCCTGATCGACAGCCTCGCTTGCACCGGAGGCGCTAAGCAGAGCGAGAGCGAGGTCGCCCGCGAGGTCCAGCGTCGTTCCGCCGAGATGGACTCGGGAGCGGTTGTCGGGGTCCCTTGGTCAGAAGTGCGCGCCGAGTTGCGGTCGAGGATCGCGCGGCGATTCTCGTCATGAGGCTCATCGTCCACCCCCTTGCACGGGGCGAGATGGAGCTCGCAGTTGACTACTACGCAGAGGTCTCCGAAGGGCTAGCGACACGTCTTGCCGACGAGATCGACTCCTTACTCGAAGAGGTCGAGTCAGCCCCTCTGCGCTGGGGCTTCTACGAACCCTTGGTTGAGCATCGACGCTGGCGACGGCGTTTGGCGACCGGGTTCCCGTACCTTCTTCTTTACGAGGTTACCGGCGACGTCATCCGGGTCGTGGCGTTCCCGCACGTTGCTCAGCAGCCCGGCTACTGGTCCGATCGGTGAGGAGCCCCGGCACACCTAGATGTTGACCCTTCCCCGGGCGCTCCCTTAACGGTCGCGGCTCCGTCTTCGCTTACCGACAGACTCGACTCAACGGCACGGATGCTCACCCAGCGACCACTCTTCGACGCCTCGCCTTGCCCCGCCCCGGTGACGGGGTGGACGGCGCTGGAGTTCTTCGCGGGGGTCGGGCTCGCGCGTTGCGGGCTCGAACGCGCCGGCTGGGAGGTCGTCTTCTCGAACGACCTCGACCCCGCCAAGCGCCGGATGCACGACGGGCACTTTGGGCCGACGCCGCACTACCTGCTGAGGGACGTCCACGAGCTGGCCGGCGACCCCCGCGTCGTCCCCGACGCCCTGCTCGCCCATGCGTCGTTCCCCTGCACCGACCTGTCGCTCGCCGGCGGGCGGCGCGGGCTCAACGAGGGGCAGTCGTCGGCCTTCTGGGGCTGGACGCAGCTGTTGGGGTCCTTGGGCGAGCGCCGGCCGCCGCTGGTTCTGGTCGAGAACGTCGTCGGGCTGCTGTCGTCCAGCGGCGGGGCCGACTTCGCGGCCCTCGTCGGTGAGCTCAACCACCTCGGCTACGCGGTCGATGCGATGATGATCGACGCCGCCCACTTCACGCCGCAGAGCCGCCCGCGGCTGTTCGTCGTCGGCGTCGCGGCGGATCGCGCTGGCCGCTCGCGCTGCGTTTCGCTGGACGAGCTTCAACCCTCCACGGTCCGCCCGGCGAAGCTCGTCGAGTCGATCCGTGCGAACCCCGCCATCGACTGGGCGCTCTACGATCTGCCGGAGCCCCCCGCCTACGGGGCGACGACACTCGACTCGATCATCGACCGCGACCTCGCCGACGACGACCCGCAGTGGTGGAGCGACGAACGGGCCGCGTACCTCCTGAACCAGATGAGCGACCGCCACCGGGCCGAAGCCAACCGGCGGATCGCGGCGAAGCGGGTCAGCTACGCCACCGTCTTCCGGCGCGTGCGGCTGACCCCCACCGGCAAGCGTTCGATGGCAGAGCTGCGGACCGACGGCCTCGCCGGCTGCCTGCGGACCCCCAAGGGGGGGAGCGGCCGGCAGATCCTGTTTGTCGCGGGGCGTGGGCGCTACCAGGTCCGCCTGCTGAACGCTCAGGAGTGCGCCCGCCTGATGGGGGCCGGCGACTACAACGTCACCGTGCCGCTGACCCAGGCCCTGTTCGGCTTCGGCGACGCGGTCTCGGTCGATGCCGTGGCGTGGGTCGCCGAGCACCGCCTGAACCCCGAGGCCGAGCGCCTGGCCCCCGGTCGCGGCACTCCTGCGCAAACGGCGGGCTGTCCGGCGCTCGCGACGCTTGAGCGATCGGCGGATCGGCCCTAGGGTGCGGCGGCAACCGCCTCTCACCCTTGGGACTGGTCCGAATGCCGCGCGTTCTCGCTTCGCTGCTTGTGCTCGCCACCTCAGCAACCGTCGCGCCTGCCGCCGACGTTCTCGTCGCCCCGGCGGTGACGCTCGACGCGGGCAAGGAGCTCGGCGCCGGGCCGCGCAAGGAGAACTCGGGGATCGTCGCCAGCCGGCAGTGGCCGGGGGTGTTCTGGATGCAGAACGACTCGGGGGACGAGCCGCGCGTCTACGCCGTGCGCCGTGACGGCTCGGTTTTCGCGAGTGACCGCTACGACGCGCCCGGCACGCTGATCGGCGGCGCGATCAACATCGACTGGGAGGACATCGCGGTCGATGCGTCGGGGCACGTGATCGTCGCCGACTTCGGCAACAACGAGAACGACCGCCGCGACCTCGTCCTGTACTACCTCAACGAGCCGGCCCCCAGTGCCGGCCGCACGACGTGGCGGCGCCGCGTCTTCTTTCGCTTCCCCGAGCAGCGCGAGCGTCCCGCCCCACGGAATGACTTCAACTACGACGCCGAGGCGCTGTTCACGCTCGGCGACACGCCGTGGATCGTCGCCAAGCACCGCAGCGACACGAACGCGCGGGTCTACCGGCTCGACGTCGATGCGGCCGCGCCCGACGCCACCATCGATGCTAAGTTCGTCCACCGCGTGGAGCTCGACGGCCAGGCGACCGCGGCCGACGCGCTGCCTGATGGCTCGCGGGTGATGGTGCTGACCTACACCGACCTGTGGCTGTTCGACGTGACCGACCCCGCCGAGCCGCTCGCCGGCCCGGCGACGCGCGTCCCGCTCAAGGGGGGCGCCGATACCGAGGCGGCCTGCTTCCTCGACGAGCGGACGGCCCTGGTGGCCGCCGAAGCGAGCGGCTTGCTGTACGAGGTCCAACTCCCCCCGCCGCGCACCCGCTGAAGGCCCAACGCGATGCTCTCCTTGACGAGACGGGCGGCCGTAGCCGCGTTGTGCTTGGTTGCCACAGCCTACGCCGCCGGGCCGGCCGACTTGGTCGTCGTCAACGCCACCGTGCTGACGATGGACGACGAACGCCCCGAGGCGACGGCGCTCGCCGTTCGAGACGAGCGGTTCGTGCTCGTGGGGACCGACGAAGAGGCACGGCGACTCGTCGGACCTGCGACCGAAGTGGTCGACGCCTCAGGTCGCTGCGTCGTCCCGGGTTTCAACGACGCGCACATCCACCCCGGTCCGATGTTCGACGAGGACTCGCCGCTGGGCCGCGTGCCGTGCGACCCGGCCTCGACCCCCGACCTCGAGTCGATGATCGCTCGACTGCGACGCAAGGCCCTGCGCACCCCTACCGGGCAGTGGGTCTACGGCGAACGCTACCAAGACACCAAGCTCGGCCGCCACCCAACGCGGGACGACCTCGACCGCGTTTCGACGACACACCCGGTGTGGCTGACGCACAGCAGCGGCCACGTGGCGGCCGTGAACTCTTACGCGCTGGACCTAGCCAAGGTTGGTCCCGAGACGGCCGACCCCCCCGGCGGGGCGTTCGACCGCGACGCCGCGGGCCGACCGACCGGCGTCCTGCGCGAGTCCGCCAAGGGGGTCGTCTCCGCCGCGGGGCCTCCCTCCCCCGAGCCGACGACAGCCGAGTGGGTCGAGGGGATGCAGCGGCAGTTTCGCGAGTACCTCCGCCACGGCATCACGAGCGTGCAGGTCGCCGGCACGAGTCCCGATTCCCTGCGCAAGTACGCCGCCGCGCAGGCCGACGAGCGCCTGGTGCGTCTGTACGTGATGCTGCGCGTCGAGCACCTCGACGAGCTGAGCCAGATCGTCGAGGCGAGCGGCCGCGGCGACGACTGGCTGCGCGTCGGCGCCATCAAAGCGTTCCACGGTAACTCACTGTCGGGCCAGACTTGCTGGCTCTACGACCCATACCACGAGCGACCCGGTTACTACGGGATCCCCCCGGCGGATTCGCAAGCGAAGCTCAACGAGCGCGTGCTCGCCATCCACCGCGCGGGGATGCAGGCGTGCATCCACTCCAACGGCGACCGCGAGATCGATATGGTACTCGACGCCTACGAGGTGGCGCTGCGGGCCGAGCCGCGCGCCGATCACCGCCACCGCATCGAGCACGCCAGCGTCGTCAACGCGGCGATCCTCGACCGCGTGAAGCGGCTCGGGGTCGTCCTAGCGCCGCACTCCTACATCTGGGAGCACGGGGACAAGATGGAGGCCTACGGGCCGCAGCGCTGGGGCTGGATGCACCCCAACGGCGCCGCGATGCGGCTCGGAATCCCGGTCGCGGGGAACAGCGACTCGCCGGTCAGCGCCGCGATCCCGCTGCTGCGGATCCAAGACATGGTCACCCGCACGAGCGCCGAGGGAAAAACCTACGGGCCCGAGCAACGCGTGACGGTCGAGCAGGCGATCTACGCCTGGACCGCCGGGAGCGCCTACGCGTCGTTCGCCGACGACCGCGTCGGGAAGATCACCCCCGGCCTGCTGGCCGACTTCGTCGTGCTCTCCGAAGACCCTCGCCGCGTGGCGCCCGGCAAGATCAAGGACGTCCAGGTCGAGCTGACCGCCGTCGGCGGAGACGTGCTGTACGACCAGAAGGCGACTCACAGGCACGCCGCCGACTGATCCTCCTCCGTACGCAGCGGCGGACGATCGATTCCCACCTTCAACACGGCCGACCGCGGTGTTCCGAGACGGTCCACAGTCCGCTACGCACGCGGCGCTAGCTACGCACGGACTCGTACCGGAACTGCGACACCAGCGCCTTCAGGCTCGACGAGAGAGTCGAGAGCGAGTTGCTGACGCGATCGACTTGCTGCGCTCCATCGGCCGTGTTCTTCGTGGCGGACGTCACTGCGGCAACGCTTTCGGTGATGCCGCGACAGCCGGTTGCCGTTTCGTTGACACTCATTGAAACCATCCTCACCGCCTCTGCGGATTGGCCGATGCTCGAAGCGATCGCTCTGGTCGTAGCGCTCTGCTCGCCGACAGCGGCGGCGATCGACAGGGACCCCGAATTGACCAGTTGGATCGCCTCTTGGATGTGACCGATCGACTTCATCGCTGTGGCGGTCGAAGTCTGGATGTTCTCGATGCGTGACCGAATCCCATCGGTGGCGCTCGCCGTTTGCTGCGCGAGTTCCTTCACCTCCGTTGCGACGACGGCGAAGCCCTTGCCCGCTTCGCCCGCGCGGGCCGCCTCGATGGTCGCGTTCAGAGCGAGAAGGTTCGTCTGGTCGGCGATGCTCTGGATCACGTCGATCACTTCGCCGATCTCGGTCGCGGCGCTGCTCAGGTGGCCAATCGTTAGGCCACTCTCGTCGGCTAGCGACGACGCCTTGGCGGCGACCGAAGTGGCGTTCGTAGCCGTCGTTGCGATCTCGCCGATGCTTCTTTCGAGTTCCTCGATCGCGGCCGCGACGGACCCGATGCTGCTCGACATCTCGTCCGCGGTCGCGGCGACGCTCGAAACGCTCGCCGTCATCTGGTGAGCGGCCGCGGCCGCCGCGGCCGCTTGACTCGACGACGACGACGCCCCGCAGGACAGGCTTCCGGCAGTGGACAGCAGCTCGGACGAGGACGCCGCCAGGTCGTCGGCGTTCTCGCTGATCCGCGCGATGACACCGCTGATCTTCGCGACGAACTGGTTGAAGGCGCCGGCAAGCTCACCCAGCTCGTCACGGCGACCGGCCGGAAGCCGTGCCGTGAGGTCGCCCTCGCCCGCGGCGATGTCGCTTAGTCCCGCGATGCACTGTCGAAGCGGCCGAACGATTCCCCGCGCGACGAGGAGGTTTGTAACGGAGAGCCCGACTACCGCGAAGATCGCGGCGGCGACGAGCAGCCAAGCCGTCTGACCGACGGTGGCGTCGGACCGACGAGCGTTCGCAATCGAGTACTCGTGCAGCAACTCTCCCTGCGCTCCCAGCAGTTCTTCGACCACGCCGAACGACTGCTCGAACGCCGGGAGCAAGGCGCGGCCGCTCTCGGGGTTCGCGGCCAGGCTTCGAAAGAAGCCCGCCGCGGACTCGACGTAAGCCTCGACCGACGGCGTCGAGTGCGAGACCGACTCGCCGAGCTCCTTTGGCAGAACAAGCGAGGCGAGCCCCTTCATCTGCTCACCGAAGGTGCTCGCGTGCTCGGCGAACTCCGCTTCGATGGTTGCGCGGCTCTCCGCGTCCGCAGCCAACAGCGCCGCGAGGACGTCGGCGCGGATGCCGTCGTGCATCATGTCACCGACGTCCGAGAAATGCTGCGCGCTCGACACAGTGACGTTCTCTTTCATCTGCGCGGCGACCCGCCAGACGCCCCAGAACCCGAGTCCCCCGATCAGAGTCAACGCCCCGATCGCGGCCAACGTGAGAAGGGAGAGCTTGCTTGATATCGTCACGCTCATCGTAGTCACCCAGGGAATCGACAGGTGCTGAAGACGCGGGTCTCTGCTCGTACGCCGTAACCAAGCCGGGCTCGGTCGGCGCAGCCGCACTCCTGAGGTCTACGTCGCCATCGCTTTCCTTGCGCCGCTCGCGCGCTGTCTCGATGATTTTTCCTCCCGCAGCTCCCCCACCTCCAGGACCTCCGGCATCAACCGTCGCGCTGACGTCGGGTCGCCGCGACCGCAGAACATGCACTTTCTCGCGAGTAATTCGAGAACCACAGCGCGCGAACCCGATGATTTCGCGTGAGTCAGGACGGAGAGCGCTATTTCGTGTACGCGCAGCGCGGCCCCGCAAACAGCGCGTGCGACGCAGACCATCGGACCCCCGCAGTAAAGCGCGTTGCAAAGGAGACGAAAGTGCGACCTCACTTGCCTCGACGATTGAGTCGGGACTGCCCCTCGGTCGCGAAGCGCCACCGTCTACTCTGCGCGTTGACGGCGACGCTCGTTGCCGCGATCGCGTCTCTCACGGCAGCGGCCGCCAGCGAATTGGAGTGGCCGGCCTCGATCGACGCTTCCGCGCCGCTCCCCGCTGCAACCGTCGAGCCCGACCCCGTCGAACCCGACGTTGATGACGAAGGGACCGGCGAGCTGGGGCCCGACGACGGCGAACCGTCCTCCGGCTCCGACGAAGACGGGGCCGAGGACGAGGACGAAGACGAGCCCGCCGAGCAGCTCACACTCTTCTCGAACGAGCTCCACGCGCTCGGACCCCTGACCTCGGAAGTCGTCTACACGGGTGAGGTCTTCAGCAACGCGCGCGGTGGCTTGGACACGAACGACGCGACGCACTACCGCGGGAACCTCGACTGCGTTCTGAACTGCGACCTGGAGGCGCTCGCCGGGTTGACCGGCGGAACGTTCTTTGTGTACGCCCAAGAAGGGCACGGCCGCGGCATCACGTCCGATTTCGTCGGCGACTTCCAGACGGTGAGCAACATCGACGCGGGGTACCTCGCGCAGGTAAGCGAGTACTGGTGGCTGCAGCCGGTCGCCGACGGCCTTGTCACGTTCAAGCTTGGGAAGCAGGACGCGAACGCCGATTTTTGCGCCCTCGACGCCGCCGCGGGCTTCGTCCAATCATCGTTCGGATTTATCCCCACGGTGCCGCTTACAACGTTCCCCGACCCCGGCGTGGGGGGCGCCCTGTACTTCACACCAGCCGACGAGTGGTGGTTCGGCGCGGGGGTGTTCGACGCCACGCCCGACGGCCGGACGTGGGGGTGGAGCGACCTCGGCGCAGGGGGCGCCGTGACCCTACTCGAAGCGATCTACCGTCCGTCGTTCTCCGACGGCCTTTTCCCCGGGGGGTACCATTTCGGCGCCTGGCACCACAGCGGTGAATTCGTCGAGATCGCCACCGGAGTACCTCACAGCGGCAACCACGGCGTCTACCTCGCGGCCGAGCAGTACCTGTGGCGCGAGAGCGGCGACGTCGAGAACGACCAAGGGCTCGCGGCCTTCGCGCAGTACGGCTGGTCACCCGAAGAGTGGAACGAAGTCTGCGAGTACGTCGGCGGGGGGATTCTGTACAAAGGCCCGCTCCGCGGAAGAGACTTCGACTACCTCGGGATCGGCGTCGCGCACGCGCGGTTCAGTCCGCAGATCGCGAGCCCCAACATCCTGTCGTTCGCATCCGTGCATCGCGGTCAGGCACACACCCTCCTACGGCCGCAGGCGGGGGGGTCCGACGCGCCGTCGGAGACGGCGATCGAGCTCTTTTACACGGCCGAAGTCCGGCCGTGGATGTTGCTGCAACCCGACTTGCAGTACGTCGCGAATCCCAGTGGGACCGGACGCGACGCGGTCGTGGCGGGGCTCCGCTACCAGGTCGCGTTCTGACGCCTCGCGTTAGCAGCTAGCTGAACTTTCGACAGGCTGCGTCGTCGCTCGGAGGGGACTTCGAAAGCGTAGCGCTTTCGCCGCGGTTTCGCGAGCCGCGAGCGGCTCGGCCGTGAGCTTGGCGACGTTGAAAAACGCCACGACGGCGTTTTTCAACGGGCTGCTAGACCCGTCGGCTGCTGATCGGCTTCAGGGTGTGCTGCAAGTTCCGTCCCGCGGGGGTCGCTCGGTAGTGCAGTTGCCCCTGGCGAGCACGCTGGTACCAACGAGCCGCCACCGTCGTCGAGTCGCTCTGATCGAATCCCCGAGGTGCGCTGGACCGGGGCCCGAGGGACGAGCCGAGCAACACCGCGCTGGCCACCGTCACGAGGCAGACCGCGCCGACGAGCTTAGAAGAGAGGTTCATGGTTGCCGTTTCCGAAGTAGGGCGAACATCGGTTCGACTCGAACCGGCCTCGCTTCATGCTAGTCAGCGTCGCGGCGACTTCAATGATCGGCCTGTAGCGGTTGTGGCGGCTGGGGGGAGGGGGAGCGTCCTTGACACGCGCATCGTCGCCCTGCGGAGTGCGGCACTCGCCTCGCGACCTCACCGAAGCGCGGGTCGAAGCGCTCGCAGGTCCTTCAGCTCGAAGCCGCTGATGCCGCGTTGGAGCGATTCTAGCAGCAGGTGCTCGAGAGTCTGGGCGGCGTCCCGTGACGATAGCCCCCCGCGCCGGATGTTCGACACGCAGTTCCGCTGCGCGTCGGTGTTGCCGACCCGCGGGGTGTGCACGAAGTACGCCCCGAGGCTGTCCGCGGCGCCGAGGCCCGGCCGCTCGCCGAGGGCGATCATCGCAACCTTCGCGCCGAACAGCTCGCCCACTTCGTCCACCAGCGCGACACGCGCGCCGCGCACCACGACGACCGGCGCGACACGCCAGCCCTGCGCCGCGAGCCGCGGCAGCAGCTCGGCGAGCAGCGCGACGGCCTGCTCGTGCGGGGGGCCCTGACGGGCGGGGTGTTCGCCGCGTCGAGCGGCTTGATGGGGCGAGTATCTAATTTGTTATCCTACTGATTAAGCCCGAGCGTATCGTTTTCGTGACTTTGCCGTAAGTATCGAATGCGTTACTAATTACGTAACGAAAAAGCCCGCTGAAGCGGGCAGTTGAACGGGAGCGGCGTCAGGCAATCGGCTCTAGTTTGAGCGCGAAGCCCAGGTGCGCGGCGATATCTTCCGCGAGCTTGGCTGACGGAATGTTCTCCCCGTCCATGATGCGATAGACGTGCATCTTCGTCGTGCCGGCTGCGGCTGCGATTTTTATCGCAGACGAACGGCCGTCAGTGATTGCACGCCGCATCTCGGCGATGAGCTGATCCACAGCGCTAACTCTTCGGGGTGGTCGGATACTCGGTGCCATGGTATCTTTTCCGATACTCGAATGCAAGTCCGTCAACCGCTTCACCGCCCGAACACCTCCAGTAGCCATGCCTCGCTCACGATTCACCTAAGCTGCCATCGACTTTGGTCCGCCGATCGTCATCTGCGTTCTGGTGGTCCATTTCGTCGTGTTTGGCCTGCCCCGCGTTGGCGAGCGCCTGTTCGATTGCTTCCGCGATCTGGCGATCTATCTGTGCCTGAGTGCGATTGCCCTTCAGCCAGTCCCAGTACCATGCCGAGACGCAACTCACAGCGATCGACCCGCACATCGCCCAATAGAGGTCGAGGCGAGCGACGGGGAGCAACAGCTTGGCCATCGTCTCGTCGCTCGGGGTGACGAGCCACGCGACACACGACCACACGACTTGCATCGCTAGGATGGCGGCGCTCACCACGCCGATGCCCTCGACCCATGGCGGCAATCGTTTCATCGCCTCGGCCCCCCGTAACTCTCATGCTCGACTTCCCCGCCCGCCTCCGCGTCGTCCTCGGCCTCCGGGCCACGGTCTGGGGCGGCCCGGTCGGCCCGAGGCAAGCGACGCCGTGGCCCTGATCCTGGCCGAGGCGGGGTTCGTTCGGCTCACGCCGCCCCCCACGCCACGCTGAACACCGAGGAAAACCCTAAACCAGCGGAGGGCAAGGGATTCGAACCCTCAACCGGTTACCCGGCAACTGATTTCGAGTCAGCCTGCTAACCATTCGCTTACCCTCCGGGGTAGCGTCTCAACAATATCGACCGCTGGCGGGCCCGGCAAGCGGACGGAGAACGCGGAATGCGGCGTTCGGAATGCGGAATTCGGCAGGGTCGCGCGGCAGCGCACGGGCTTGCGGGCATCATCGATTCCGCGTTCCGAGCTCCCCTTTCCGCGTTCCCCTCGGGTCCGGCTGGGGGGGCTGTGCCCGGCGTGCGGCGGGGCCTCCGGGCGAGTGCAGACGCCGCCCGCCAATCGCCGATGCTAGCTGAGTGACGCGGCGCCCCGTACCCATGGCCAACAAGGCCCGGGGTTGGGCAAGCCGCCGCGTCGCCGGGCCGAGGATGGCCCGACAGGCGCCCTAGTGGTGGGGCGAGCGGCGCAGGGAGTGGCCGAGACGACCCGACCACCCTCCCGCCGACTCCAACGCACCCCCGGCCCCACGCCATGGAACGCACCATCCGCATCGTCACCCGCGGCGCCGGCGGCGAGATCCGCAGCAAGGACTACCCGCACACCGAAGCGGTGCTGAAGATGCACACGCAGATCGGCATCGACGACTGCTCGACCGACCTGACGCTGCGGGGCTTCCCGGTCTTCCGGGGCCTGATCGGCCCGATGCCCGACGGCAAAGGGATCGTCCGCTACGAGTCCCCCGAGGTCTTCGAGACCCTCACCAAAGAGTGGGGCGCCCCCGCGCCGAAGCGCTCGCGCTCGCGCCGCAAGACCCAGGCCCCGGTGGAAGTCGAGACGGTGTGAGGCGCCGCCGTGGGGCCACTCGCGGCTCGCGAAACCGCGGCGAAAACGCCACGGTTTCGACGTCGCCTCCCTGCGACCACGCAGCCTGTCGAAAAATCAACAGGCTGCTATCGGTCTCGCTCAGGCTTCGGAACGAAGCCTACGGGCCGGCGGGACGCCCCCTCGCGGCCGGTGAGTCGGTCGCCGAGTTCGCGCCGCGCCGCTTCGACGTGCGTCAGGAGACGCTTCACCACCGCGGGGTTCGCCGCGGAGACGTCCGTCGTCTCGCCAAGGTCGTTCTTCAGGTCGTAGAGCGACTGCACGGCCTCGGCCTGGTCGTAGGGGACGGCTCGCCCCCCCGCGCCACCGGGACGATCTCCGAGCGTACGGTAGCGGTGGGGCAACACTAGTTTCCAGCGGCGGTCGCGCACGGCCAGGAGCGCGCCGTCGTAGTAGCAATAGAAGGCGTCGTGGGGCGAACGGGCGTCCCCCGTCAGCAGCGCCGTGACGTCGCGACCATCGACCTTGCGGTCGGGGGGTGAGTCGGCGCCAAGCAACGCGACCACGGTCGGCAGCAGGTCCATCGTCGAGCACAACTCGTCGCACGAAGTGCCGGCCGGGATGCGGCGCGGCCAACGCATCAGGCAAGGCACGCGGTAGCCCCCCTCGAACATGGTCCCCTTCCCCTCGCGGAGGGGACCGGCCGAACCGGCGTGATCGCCGTAGCACAGCCAGGGGCCGTTGTCCGAGGTGAAGATCACAAGGGTGTCGTCCGCCACGCCGCCACGCTCGAGAGCGGCCATCACCTGGCCGACGGAGTCGTCCAGCTCCAGGAGGACGTCGCCGTACAACCCCGCGCCGCTCTTGCCGGCGAACCGTGGCGAGACGAACAAGGGGACGTGCGCCATCGTGTGCGGCATGTAGAGGAAGAAGGGGCGTCGTCCCGCGTGCCGATCTACGAAGTCCACGGCCCGACGCGTGTAGCGGGCCGTCAACTCCTCGTGCTCCTTGGGGGTGAGGTTGTCGTCGATCACCCGCTCGCCGTCGTACAGTGGCAGCGGGGGCCAGACGCGATTCTCACCGGAAGACCGGACGCCGTGCTCGAGCGTCGTCTCGCCGTCGCGGTACTGCCACATGTCGTTCGAGTAGGGCAAGCCAAACCACTCGTCAAAACCTTGCCGGGTCGGCAGGAACTGCGGCAGGTCTCCCAGGTGCCACTTGCCGACGCAAGCCGTCGCGTACCCCCGCGACTTGCAGACCTCGGCGAGGGTGACCTCCTGCGGGTGCAGCCCGTTGCGGTTCCACGGGGAGTAAGCCCCCTCGACGCTGACGCGAGGGGGGTAGCAACCGGTCATCAGCGCGGCGCGAGACGCGCTGCAGACCGCGGTCGCCGAATGGAAGTCGGTGAAGGCACGCCCCTCGGCGGCCATCCGGTCGAGGTTCGGCGTCGCGTAGGCGTTGCAACCGAAGGGGCCGATGTCGGCGTAACCCAAGTCATCGACGAAGACGACAACGAGGTTCGGCGGCGTCTCGTTCGCCGTTGCCGAAGTGGTCAGCAAGGCGCCACCAGTGAAGGCAAGCCCAGCAAAGGCGGCGCGCCACCGTGGAAACGACCGGGGCGCTCGGTATCGCTTCATGGACGCTGTTCCTGAAAGATTTGGCTGCTGTACATCTACGGGGCTGATCTACTGGGAGCCGGGTTGTGTAAGCCCCCGGAGTGACGCCGGCTTGATGCACTCTAGCGCCCGGCAGGCTCCATCGACTCGCCGACTAGTGCGGGCCCCATCCCCACCGGGTGCAGTCCGGCCAGCCCGAGCGAGGTCAAGTCGTGCGAACACGCCCGACGCGGTCGCGTGGGCGTGGCGCTAGACGCCTCACTCCGACTGACCATGGACCAACTGCGTTCGAGAGAGCATCGATTCTCGTTGCTCGGACGCCTTCGCGAACGCGGGATGCTTCCGCAGCGACTCGATATTGCAGTCGCATTCGACCACGAGTCGGTAGTGGTCGTCGTTCTTTGGATCGCGACGCCCCGGGAACAACTCGATCGGCGGTAGCTCGACCTCGAGCAACACGTGCCCTCGTTCTGTCGGGACCACCGAAATCTTCACCGTCGCGTCCTCGACAACGCTCCATCTCGCGGCCTTGGCCAAAGCGGGATCCAGTTGCATCCGCACCTTCTCGATCGTGGTCACTCGCGGTGGCCAACGCGACCGATTGTACGCCTTGATCTCGATGCGACAGGGAGCTTCGGGAGCTAGGACCCTCGCTGTCGCGAAGAACTCGCGGTCGGTCGTCAGGACGTCGTCGCTGTCCGTCCGCACCACCGGCGGAGGAAACTCCGTGTCGGGAAGGGGGGTTCCGACTCCCAACTTCTTTGCTTCGAGGAACGCGAGCGCCGCGGTGAACGCGGCGTTATAGTCGATGGCGACTTCATTGAACTGGGGGTTCGAAACCAACTGAACAGGGACGTCGCTCCCGGAGAACACATAGCCAGCGCGAGGTTTGACGATTCCCCACGCGGGGACCGTCGGGTGCTGGAAGATGTACTCTTGATCCACTCGCTTGCAGGTGAAGACGTCCTGGTTATCCGGGCCGCCCAGGAGTGCGCCATAGAGAACGTGGCGGCATTGCGAAGGTCGGTACTCGGGCGCCTTCGCAATTAAATGCTCGAAGCCCGCCCACACGCCATGGGCCCCTCGATGGTGAGGGGCGTTGAACGGATTGTTTCCGAAGCCCACCAGATAACTGCGCCCATAGGGATTCTTCCCCAACGCGTAGTCAATCTGATGACGCCCAACTCGCAACCACTCCTGCTTGCGCTCCAGCGGCTTCCTGCCGCGCTGCCACTCGGCGTTTCCCTGCAATTCCGGAGCGTCACTCACGCGGTCGCTGTAATAGAGGGCGATCATCGCCGCATTGGCGGCGTGTCGGAGGCTTCCCCATTCGTGCGCCGAGGGCTCCCGCAATCGGAGACCTCCCGGCGTCCGGTGGTACTCCAGAATCCGAGAGCAGTAATGGGCAAGCTCGCTGTGAGCGGCTTCGTTCCCGGGATCGAGTTGGAGTAAAACAAGGGCGGCCACCTTTCCGAAGAACCCCGCTCCGTTGTCCCGCCACCAATCGTTCAAGCCCTCCTGAGCGTACTCCCCTTGGTGCGTGGCGAACGCCTTGTCTCGCCAGTGCTGAGCGGCGGCGGAGTCGGCGCGATCGCGATGCCAGACCGCAAGCCAGGCCTCTGCCGCCAGCAGTTTGTCCACCACGACGTTCGTTCGATAACCGATGCCGACAACCTGCCCGTCCGAACGGAGCGCCTTTCCCTGATTGTGCTCGGCGCTGCGGTACTTGAAGGCGAAGCCGTGCAGTCGTTCCGCGGCCTCGATCAGCCGTGCCGCGTAGGCTTCGCCGTCCCAGTCCTCGAATCCGTTCTTTCCCTCGAGCGCGTCGCGGTGCTCGTTGATGACGATTGCGGAGGCCGCCATCGCCGCCGCCATCGCTGCCGGAATATCGCCCCCCGGCGCCTTGTCGTTGAGCCGGAACGTCGGTCGGTTGGTCAGGCGATGCGCCACCTCGGCGGGCGCCCAGATCGAGTGCACGTTGGGAGGAGGGACGCCCTCGCTGCCCCCGCAGCCGATGACCACTTCGAATGCGGGATCGGCTTCCGAGACTCCCGGGGGGGGCACACAGCGCAAAAAGTAGTCGTTGACGTGCACCAGGCTTTCCAGCAGCTCATCCATCTGCTGGCTTTGCGTCCAGGCTTCAGGGTACGCCTGGGCGGAGGTGGCTAGCGCCATGGCCGACCAAGCCATCGTCAGGTTCGCGGTCCAGTGATCGCCGGCGTCGAACCAACCGCCGCTCAGGTCGCGCCCCAGATCGCTGCCATCCGTCAGACAGGCACCGCCGCGCCAGGCGACCCGGTTGTTCGGAGACAGGACTCCCGACTGCTGCGCCTCGTAGAAGTAGAGCGACTTCTGCATCGCCTCCGCGTAGTTGAACCTCGGGGCCGCGTCGGCCTGGGCATGAACGAGACCGGGCGACCACCACCCGGCAATGCAGAGACACACGGATGCGCGGCGGCGAATGTTGTTTGGCATATCGGGCTTGGCTGGAGAAGAGGCGGCGGACTCGTCGTGCGGTCTGCGGTAGGCGGGCGCTGTGCCCCTCCGACAAAGCTCAGCATGGCGCCCGGGTCGTCGTCACCGAGGCACTCGTCCTGAGCCGGGTGGCGTGAGCCCCCGGAGCGACGCCTCGGTTCGTCCTGTGTGCCACTGTCTGGCTCGTCCAGCAGTGGACGCCGGGTACCCGCTTCGCACTGCTGGACAAGCCAGACAGTGGCACCGGACAGGCGATCGATGCAACGACAGACTTACCACCCAGTAAGCTTATCCACCTCATCTTGAATAGTAGATGCACGCGCCTTAAGGAATGCGTCGAAGTCGTCCTCAAGTGCTGCATCGAAAGCCTCACCAGAGATCAGATTCGATCGAAGCCACCGATCGCGCTCAGCACCAGCAGCAACCTGCACCTTCTTTAGATACACCGATGGGGCTAGCCCTAATATCTGTTTGTTGCTCGCCGATGTGAGGAGCACAATGTTTGCGAGACTGTTGATGCGCGCCGATGGCTCGTTCTTGCCCTTCAAGAACTTTTGCGGAAAGAAGTGGTGATACTCTTTTGAATTGCCCCATGAAAGCGCAGTCGCCATATCGATGGTAGCCCCGGTTAGTAAATCCACCGGTTGCTGATACGACAGAACGATTGCCAATATTTTTGCGTGCGCATTGTTTAACCTGAACTGTCTCAACCTCCAGGTGTCGGCACTGGGCTTTGCGACGTCGAGAGCGATTTCGCTATTTGCACCGGAAGCAAACAGCTTTACTGACTCCGAGTCAGAACTCATCATTCCAGTGTTCCAACCGCTAAAGTAGCCCGCTATGGACGAGCGCCAGAACCACTTCTGAATCGCCCTCGTCTGTTCGGCGGATGGACTGGGAATCCGGCGAAAGACATCCGTCAACACAGTCAACTGGTTCGAGTACGGAATGACTGTCGCGCCTGGTACGCGAAGGTGCGTCGCCAGGAAATCAACGGTCCGCTTAAATGCATCGCCTGTGTTGGCAACTGCGTCCTTTAGCGCCGAAGAGTCGTGATGGCGCAACTGGTCGATGCTGTCGGACGAATACCCAGCTCCTGCAGCTGCCGAGATGATTCGCAGCACCACTTTCTTGTCGATGTCACCAAAGCCTTTTTCACCAAGCTCCTCCAGAATCGCGTCGATAGCGTCAATGAGGTCGAAGTCCGGGCTCCAAGTCGCCGCGCGCATCAAGTCGACGATCGTAAGCGCAGTTCCAGTGCTATTAATGCGCTCGAAGATCGGAGCAACGTCTTGAACGGACATGTCACCGAGAGTAACGGTGGCGATCTTGTAGTCTTTAAAGCGGTTGAAAAGCAGGTCAGCCTGCGCCTTAAGGTCCGCTTTATCTGGGGCTGCAAGAGTGTCCAGACTCGCCACATGCTTGAAAAATCCCGCTGAATCCGCAAGCTTGTTAACTCGAACTTGGTGCAGGGGTGGATCATCGAGAGTATCGAGGTGGACAAATTCTTTTGATCGAAGGTCGTATACGATGTTCCAGCGGCTTTTGGGATCGGCCCCCCTCCAGTGCATGGCTCCACATATGGCAGAAAGTCGCTGCTGGCCGTCCAGGAGATAGTTGACGGGGTAGTCTGGTCGCGGGAGCGCAATGTCCATCTCAGCTATAGCGTTCTCACTCCTGAGTTCTCGGCGGCTCTGCCACAGGAGCACACTGCCGATTGGGTAGCCTCTCGCGACGGAATCTAGTAGCTCGATAATCTGGGGTCGCTCCCATACGAATCCCCGCTGAAACTTCGGCAGCAAGATATCGCCGCTAAGGATTCTGCGGGCAAGGTCGTCGATGCGATCGACGCTTGGCTGCGGGTCCTTAGGTACCGGTGCAGTGGGACCAGAGGCTGCTATGGAAGTACTGTTACCCTTACTCATCGCGATGCTCGGGTGTAGTTCAGGACCGGCTGGGGTTACCGCCAAACCGACGAAGATAGCAGGGCTATCACGTCCAGATAAGCGTTGTCTCGTGGCATCCACGCTTGTCGCGGTTCGGCGTGCTTCACGGTGGCTCGTCTGTCGAGCATGCCCACGCTCACGCGTGGAGCACGCCACCCTCCATTCTACCCTAACCCCGCCGCCAGCAGCTCCATCGGGTGCATCACGCGCACGTGCTTCAGCGTCTCGTCCGCGGCGCAGGCCATCGTCAGTTGGTGCATGCAGCCGGGGTTGGCGGTCGCGACCACGTCGGGGCGGGCCGCGCGGAGGTGGCCCAGCTTGCGGTCGAGCAGCTTCTGGGCCTGCTCCGGCTGGGTGATCGTGTAGACCCCCGCGGCGCCGCAGCACCAGTCGCTCTCGGCGAGCGGGACGAAGTCGAAGTCCGGCAGGCTCTTTAGCAGGTCGATCGGCTGGCGCACGACCTTCTGCCCGTGGCACAGGTGGCACGACGCGTCGTAGGTGACGCGTTCGCGTTTCGCCGGCCCGGTGGGCTGCGGCGGCGTCCAAGCGCCTGTCGCGGCGACGAACTCGTGCGCGTCGCGGAGCTTGGCGTCCCACTCGTGGGCCTGCTCGGCGCACTGCGGGTCGTCCTTCAGCAAGTCGCCGAAGTGCCGCAGGTGCGAGCCGCAGCCGCCGGAGTTCGAGATCACCGCGTCGAGCTCCGACAGCGGGTGGGGCCCCCCCTCGCGGAACATGTCGAGCGTCCGCCGCGCGAGCAGGCGGGCCCCTTCGAGGTCGCCGTTGTGGGCGTGCAGCGAGCCGCAGCACGTCTGGACGCGCGGCGTGTGGACCTCGGCCCCGACGGCGAGCAGCACGTCGGCCGTCGCGCGGTTCACGCGCGCGTAGACGATGTCCTGGATGCAGCCGGTGAGCAGGCCGACCTTCGCGTGGACGGCGCCCTGGGGTGTCTCGACCGCCTTGATCCGCGTGTCGCTGAAGGGCGGGTCGATCGGCGGCGCCTGTGGCTCGAGGTCGCGCAGCGTCTTGGGGGCCAGGTACATCAGGCCTAGTTTGCGGAGCCCGCCGCGGATCGCCGGCAGTTGCTGCACCGCGACCAGCCGCGCGACCCAGCGCAGCAGCCGCGGACGCGTGAACAACAACCGCATCCCCAGCCAGCGGTAGACGGAGCGCGACGGCGAGGCGAGCAGGCCGGCCGACTCGTTCGTCGCGCGGGCCGTCTCGAGCAGCTGCGCGTACTCGACCCCCGCGGGGCACGCCGTCTGGCACGCCAGGCAGCCGACGCAGTAGTCCATCTCTTCGGCGAAGTCGCGCGACAGCTCGAGCCGCCCGTCGGCAACGGCGCGCATCAGTGCAATGCGGCCGCGCGGGCTGCTGCGCTCGCGGCCCGTCTCGACGAACGTCGGGCAGGTCGGCAGGCACATGCCGCAGTGCATGCACTGCTGGACGACGGAGTAGTCCATCGACCGCAGCAGGTTCAAGGGAGATTGATCAGCGACGCTCACGCCGGGACTCGTGCAGGGGAGACTTTAGGAAGGGAGATAGCGGGATGGTCGGGGGATGATCGGGAGTAGGACGGACTCGGGAGGCTTGCGCGGTGGATGGTTTAGAACGGGAGGTTGGCGAGCGGTTGGACGTGGCCTCGTCAAGCAACCATTCCCCCTGTCTCCCCTTCGTCCCCCTCATCCCCTTCTCATAAAGTCAGCGTCAGAGGTCGAACGCCTTGCCGGGGTTGAGCAGGCCGTTGGGGTCGAGCACGCGCTTGACGCGTTTCATGAGCTCGAAGCTCGAGTCGCCGAGCTGGCCGCGGAGGTACTTCTTCTTAGCGAGCCCGATGCCGTGCTCGCCGGTGACGGTGCCGCCGCGGCGCAACGTCTCTTCGACGATCTCGTCGAGCGAAGCCTCGACGCGGCGCATCTCGTCCTCGTCGCGCTCGTCGCACAGGAACGTCGGGTGGAGGTTGCCGTCCCCCATGTGGCCGAAGACGCCGATCTGGACGTTGTGCCGCACGGCGGAGTCGTTGACGAACTTGACCATCGCCGCCAGCTCGCTGCGCGGGACGGTGACGTCCTCGAGCATCGTGGTCGGCCGCTCGCGGGCGAGGGCAGCGAAGGCCGCGCGGCGGGCCGTGCGGAGCCGCTCGGCCTCCTCTTCGTTCTTGGCGACCTGAACCCCTTCGGCGCCGGCCTTCTGGAACGCCTCGACCATCAGGCGCGACTCGTCCTCGACGGCGGCCGGGTGGCCGTCGGACTCCGCCAGCAGCAGCGCCGCGGCGTCGGTCGGCAGACCCAGGTTGGCGTACCCCTCGACACAGCGGATCGTCGTGCGGTCGAGGAACTCGAGCGTGCAGGGGACGATCCGCGCGGCGATGATGTCCGACACCGCCTGGGCGGCCGCCTCCATCGACGCGAAGGTGGCGACCATCGTCTTGCGCGCCGCGGGACGCGGCAGCAGTTTCAGCAGCACCTCGGTGACGATCCCCAGCGTCCCCTCCGAGCCGATGAACAGGTCGCGCAGGTTGTAGCCGGCGACGTCCTTCACGCACTTGTTCCCCAGCCACACCTCCTCGCCGTCCCACAGCACGACGCGGAGCCCCATCACGTAGTCGCGGGTGACGCCGTACTTAAGGCCCCGCAGGCCGCCGGAGTTCTCGGCGACGTTGCCGCCGATCGTCGAGATCTTCTGCGAGCCGGGGTCGGGGGGGTAGAAGAGCCCGTGCTTGGCCGCTTCCTGATCGACGCGCTGCGTGATCACCCCCGGCTCGACGCGGATCGTCAGGTTCGCCGTGTCGAGCTCGAGGACCTTGTCGAGCGCGGTCAGGCAGAGCGTCACGCCGCCGCGGACCGGGACCGAACCCCCAGAAAGGCTCGTCCCCGAACCACGCGTCACCAACGGCACGCCGCGCGAGGTGATCGCCCGCACGCAGGGCGCCACCTGGTCGCGTGTCTGCGGGAAGACGACCGCCGCGGGGTTCTCTAGGAACGTGGCGGTGCCGTCGAACGCGTAGGGGGTCACATCCACCGGGTCGGTCAGGACGTTCGCGCCGCCGACGACGCTGCGGAGCTCGGCGATCAGGTCAGCGGGGGGGGTCGTGGTCGTCATCAAGTGTCGCGGCCGATCGGGGGCGCCAAGTGGAAGTTATACGTCGTCAGTAGGTCGAATCCCACGCGGAAACGAGGCCGTACGAACTGCCGCGCCGAGCGGTGCGGCGGAGCGAATCCCCCCTCCCCCTAAAGAGAGGAGGGGGATTGGTCTCTCGCTAAGCTGTTGTGGATGATTGCCGATCGAGTCACTCCTCCGAAGGGCCCGTGGCGGCGCTCGCCTCGGCGACGCGTTCGACCTTCTCCATCACGCGCAGCATGTTCTCCCCCAGGATGCCGCGGACCTCGTCGGGCGAGTAGCCGCGGTCGAGCAGCCCCTGGGTGATGCGCGGGTAGCAGGCGACGTCCTCGAGCCCCTCGGGGAGAACGCTGACGCCGTCGAAGTCGGAGCCGAGGCCGACGTGGCGCGCACCGGCGACTTTGGCGATCTGGTCGATGTGGTCGAGCACGTCGTGGATCGTCCCCTTGGGCATCGGGTTCTTCTGCGAAAACTCCGCGAGCCGGCCGCGGATGGCGGCCTCGTCGTAGGCCTCTTCGCGGAGCTTGCGCTCGAGGTCGAACCGCTGGGCGTAGTTGTCGGCGCCGGCCGGGACGACAAACCCGCTGAAGAAGTTCACCATCACGACGCCGTCGTTCTCCGGGAGCAGCCGCAGCACTTCGTCGGGGACGTTACGCGGGTGGTCGGCGATCGCCCGCGACGAGGAGTGGCTGAAGATCACGGGCGCGGCGCTCGTCTCGATCGCCTGCTTCATGACGTTGATCGACACGTGGCTGATGTCGATCATCATGCCGAGGCGGTTCATCTCACGGACGACTTCCTTGCCAAAGTCTGTTAGCCCGCCGTGGCGTTCCTCGTCGGTCCCCGAGTCGGCCCACGCGATCGTGTCGGAGTGGGTTAGCGTCATGTACCGGGCGCCGAGCTTGTAGAGCCGGCGGAGCGTGCCGAGCGAGCCCTCGATCGAGTAGCCCCCTTCGACGCCGATCAGCGACGCGATCTTCCCCTCGGCAGCGATCCGGCGGATGTCGGCTGCCGTCGAGGCGTACTCCATCTGGTCGGGGTAGCGCCGCAGCATCAGCTTCACGAGCTCGATCTGTTCGAGCGTCGTCGCCAGCGCCGAGCCGTCGTACGCCGTCTCGGCCGGGACCCAGACGCTCCAGAACTGCGCCCCGACACCCCCCTCACGCAGTCGCGGCAAGTCGGTCTGGAGCGTCGGCTGCGAAACGGCGATGTCGAGCTTCGAGAAGTCGCTCGACCCCTGCTGCCGGATCTCCCACGGCATGTCGTTGTGCCCGTCGATCACGAGGCACGACTCGTGGAGCACGCGCGCCGCGTCGGTCACGACGATCGGCCCGCGCTCGGCGGCGCCCGCGGCGACAGCGATCGAGAGCGACAACAGAATCCCCACCCCGTGGGGCCCCGGCGAGTTGTTCATTCGACGCCCAGCTCTTTCCAAGCCCAGCGGTAAAGGTTCCGCGAATCGACGTAGCGGGCGTCGCCGCTCGTCGATCCGAGCACGGTCACGACGAGCTCCTTGCCACCGCGCTCGCCGATCGACGCCAGGCAACAGCCCGCCGCGTCGGTGGTGCCGGTCTTCACGCCGCGGTAGCCGTTGATACCGAGCAACTGGTTCGAATTGTTCCAGACGACGTTCCGCTGGTGACCGTCTATCGAGCCGAGCGTCGCCCCGCGGCGGCGCGTCTTGACGACCTCCGCCAGGTGGGGGTTCCCGGCGACCGCTCGCGCCAGTCGTGTCAGGTCGGCGGCGGTCGTCACGTGCCCGGGGGCCGGTAAGCCGTGCGGGTTGTGGTAAGTCGTCGCGACCATGCCGAGGGCTGTCGCCCGGGCGTTCATCGCCGCGATGAACCGGTCGTAGGGGGTCGCCGTGGGCGCCCCCGCGACCGTGGGGAAGCGCTTGCCGAAGTGCTCGGCGTACGCCACCGACGCGTCGTTCCCCGAGGGGAGCATCAGCCCGTAGAGCAGCTCGCCCGCCGCGACTTGCTCGCCGACCCGCACTTCGGCGGAGGAGCCGCTCGTGTTGTCGGCGCCCTCGCTAAAGGTGACCAGCTCGGCAAGCGCCTTCGGGTCCTCGTCGGCGAGCTCGGCGACCAGCAGCGCGGTCATCATTTTGGTGGTGCTGGCCGGCTCGCGCGAGGCGGTCTCGTTGAGTCCCCAGAGGACTTCGCCCGTTGCGCCGTCGGCGACCGCCCACGCGGGACAGGTGGTGATCGGGGGGCCGCTGAGGGTCTCGTCGATCATCGCCGGCAAGGGTTGCTGCCCGACCTCGGCCGGCGTCGGCACGGGGGCGCCCTCGAGGACGAGCGGCCCCAAGGCGAGCCACGTCGTCGAATCGACGTCGCCGGTTGGTTCGAGTCCTGCTTGCTTCTGGAAGCGGATCACGGCCCGCTGGGTGTTGGGGCCGAAGTCCCCATCGACGCCGCAGCCCTCGTTCGGCGGTAACTTGCTGTTGAGCGTCCGCTGCAACGACATCACGATCGGCCCGTCGGCCCCCATCCGCAGGACCCGCGCGACGCGCGGAGCATCGACCACGCCGTCGGTCGTGCTGAACGCGGCGAGCGCCGCCTTGCCGATCTCGGCGCCCAGCAAGAACGCCTCGTTGTCGTCGCCCCACGACTGGTCGTCGTTGTCGGTCGTCATCACGCAGTAGACGATCGGCCCGGCGCCCGACTCGATGATCCCGCCATCGCACCGCGTCTCGGCAACCGCGCCGGTCTTGTTCGCGACGGGGGTCCCGTCGGCAAGCAGGCGCGGGACCATGTCCTTCGCTTCGCAGGCGCGGAGGTGCTCCATCATCTCGCGGCACGCTTCGTCGGAAGCCTTGGGGCCCCCCTTGTCGGCGCCGAACGGGTCGCCGGACAGCAGTCGCTTGTACAGCGCGACCGTCTCGGCGGCGTTCATCACCCCCAGGCCGAACTCCTCGCTCCGCTTGAGGTTCACCGTCGTGTCGCGCCGGAACACCTTCGAGTTGAGCCGCGTCCCGGGGCACCCCAGGCGGTCCATCAGCCCGTTCACCGCGTCGATGCCGACCTGGTCGATCACCAAGTTTGTCGCCGTGTTGTCCGAGTAGGCGATCATCAGTCGGATCGCGTCGCGCACCGACATCGTGACGCCGGCCGAGAAGTGGTCGGTCAGGACCCCCGAGCCGGGGACCTTGTCCTCGTCGCGCAGTGTCACGTGTTTGTCGAGGTCGAGCTCGCCGCTGGCGGCCGCGTCGTAAGCGGCGAGCATCACCGGGAACTTGATAAGACTCGCCGAGGCCATCGGCCGGGCCGCGTCGTGCAGGTAAACGTTCCCGCTGCTGGGGTGCTCGAAGGCGACCGTCACGACGCCGCGGTGGGCGGCGATCGCGGGCCCGATCGCCGCGTCGAGACGCTCTTGGACCGACAAGGGCGCCTGCTTCGCGCCGGCGACGGACGCCACGACCGAGGCGCAAGCCACGACAGCCCAGGCGGCGCTGCGAACGAATCGCGTCATTTGGTTCACCGGGGAGCGATTGGATCGATCGAAGGCCAGCAACGTCTGGCGCCGAGAGCTCGATTCGGAAGCGGTGATTGTAGTCACCCCTCGCCGAGCGGTGTGGGCGCCATCTCCGGGGGGAGCCCCTCCAACGGCAGCAGCGACACGCCGCTCCCCGGCAGCCCGGGGTACTCGGCCCGTCCGCGGACCACCTTGACCCCGTCGGCGATGTCGTGGGCCAACAGGGCGGCGCCGTCCATGTCGATGAAGTCGAGCATCGGGGCGAGCTGCGCGAGGCCCGAGATCCCGACCGTTGACTCCGTCATGCATCCCGCCATCACGCGCAGGCCGCGCTCGCGGGCGTCGCCCACCATCCGGCGGCCGGGGGCGAGGCCGCCGCACTTGGTGAGCTTGATGTTGACGCCGTGGAACCGCCCCTCGCAGCGCGCGACGTCGTGCTCGCCGACGCAGCTCTCGTCGGCGATCACCGGCAGGACCGAGTGGGCGAACACCTCGCGCGAGCCCTCGACGTCGTCGGCCGGCAGCGGCTGCTCGATGAATTCGACCCCCAGTTCGGCGAGCTGGGGCGCGTAGCGGATCGTCTGCTCGGCGGTCCAGCCGCAGTTGGCGTCCACCCGGAACACGGCCTGCGAGTTGCGGCGTAGCTCGCGCACGATCGCCAGGTCGTCGTCGGTCCCGAGCTTGATCTTCAGCACCGGCCAGTCGGCGACCTCGCGCATCTTCTCGACCATCTTCGGGATCGTGTCGATGCCGATCGTGTAGTTCGAGACCGGCGCCCGGGCAGAATCGAGGCCCCACAGGCGATGGACCGATTCGCCGTGGAGCTTGCCCCACAGGTCGTGCGCCGCCAGGTCGAGCGCACACAGCGCGAACGGGCTGTGGGCGAGCAGCTCGGCCGCACGCGGCAGCAGCCCCTCGATCAGGGAGTCGGGGTCGTCGGCCGAGAACGCCGCGAGCAGCGGCCGCACGCCGTTCAGGTCGGCCTGAAGCTCGGGGATCGTCGCCTTGTAGTAGCTGTTGGAAGTCGCCTCGCCGTACCCGGTCTGGCCCCCCGCCGACAGCGACGCGATCAGCGTGTCGCGGACCGCGCTCGAGCTCCGCGCAATCGTGAACACGTGCTTGAGCGGCAACCGGTACGACCACAGCGCTAGCTCAATCAACGTTGCTCTCCCGAAAGCTAACCGCCAAGACGCCACGAGCGCCAAGTCCGCCAAGAAGCCAAGGAAAAGAGAATAGCCGCTGATGGACGCAGATGTGCGCGGACACAAGACGGTGACCATCTCAGCTCATCTGCGTTTATCTGCGTTCATCGGCGGCTACTCTTTCGCTTCTTCGCGATCCTTGGCGCTCGTGGCGTCTTGGCGGTTCCGGTCCGTCACCCAAAGCCCAGTTGCTTGCGCAAGCCCAAGACCGCGTCGCACAGCTCGTCGGGGCCGTGGCGGATGGGGTCGGCCACAGGGAGGCCGAACTCCTCGCGCAGACGCTGTCGCTCGGCTTCGGCCTCGGCCGCCGACACCCGCCGGCTGTTCATCGCGATCGCGATCACCTTCGCCGGGTAGCCGAACGCGGCGAGGTGCTCGTAGGCGTCGATCCCGCTTCGCAAAGTGGGGAGCGGCAGGTGATCCATGCCGCGGATCGTTGTCCGCGCGACCTCGTACACGAACACCATTCCGTGGGGGTTCGTGCCGTGCAGCAGGCCGCACGAGACGGCCGAGTAGCGCGGGTGGGTGATCGTCGCCTGCCCCTCGACGAGCAGCACGTCGTGGTGCTGGTTTTGGCGGACGAGTTTCTCGCAGGCGCCGTTCACAAAGTCGGAGACAACGCAGTCGATCGGCAGACCGTCTCCTTCGACCATGATGCCGGTCTGGCCGGTGGCGACGAACTTGGCGTCGACGCCCCGCTTCTTCAGGCCGAGCGCGACCTCGAGCGCGGCGACCATCTTGCCGACCGAGCAGTCTTGCCCGACGGTCAGGATTCGCAGGCACTCGTCGCGGATCCCTTGGCGTGTGGCGACGTCGCGCTCGCTGTTCTTGCGCACGTCGTGGATCGCCACGCCGCTGGCCTTGGCCGCGCCGGCGAACTCCGGGTCCTCCGAGAGGAACTCGTGCAGTCCCGAGACGATCGACATGCCGCGCGACAGGGCGTCGAGCATCACGGCCCGCCACTCGGCCGGCACGCGGCCCCCGGCGGGGGCGATGCCGATCACCAGCGTGTCGGGGCGGCGGTCGCCGGCGACGCGGAACGCCTCGTCGAGGGTCCCGACAACGGGGGTCGCGCCCCCCACGCCGAGCAGCTCGTCGGCCGTCTTGCCGACCTGCGTCGCGTCCACCAGCGCCACGACGTCGGGCCCGCGGTACCGCAGCAACACGTTGGCGGTCTTGGCCGTCAGGGGATCGGTCCGCCCTTCGGTCAGGATCACGAGGCAGTCGCCGCCGACGCGTGGCGGATCGTTCGAACCCATGCCGGTTTCGTTGGGGAAAGCGTTGGAGAGCGCCGCGAGGGGCAAAGCCGAGCCCGTTCTACGCCAACCCCTGGCCCCCGACAACGCCCGGCCGCGGGGCCGCGAGCGCGGTGCGCAAAACGCCGAGCTCAAGCCGTCGGGCGATCGACGATCGGGCCCAACAGCGTGAGCGACTTGGCCCCCGAGTCGAGGCTGACCATCCCCCCCATCGGCAGCGGCGCGTTAGGGTGCTCGTGCCCGGCGGGGAAGCCGGCGAGGATCGGCACGCCGAGCGTCGCTAGCAGCTCGCCGAGGACTTCGGCGGCGGTCGGCGACGCGGCCTCCCCCGGTTCGCTGAAGTAACCCAGCACGACCCCCGCCACGCGGTCCAGCCGCCCCGCGGCGAGAAGCTGCGTGACCATCCGGTCGATGCGGTAGGGGGCTTCGCCCGTGTCCTCTAGGAACAGGACGCACCCGTCGTAGGCCGGCTCGTCGGGGGTCCCAACCAGCGCCGCCAGGACCGCCAGGTTCCCCCCAACCAGCGGCCCGTCGCCCGTCCCCGAGGCGACGCAGCGAAGGCGATCGCGGCAC
Organism: Lacipirellulaceae bacterium; assembly: GCA_051648405.1. Classification (GTDB taxonomy): domain Bacteria; phylum Planctomycetota; class Planctomycetia; order Pirellulales; family Lacipirellulaceae; genus JBOFFC01. Next base: position 32,285 of record JBOFFC010000053.1, on the reverse strand, counting down.
GCGGCGGGGCAGAGGGACCACCCCTCGCCGACACCGTGCGCGACGAGCGCCATCAACGCATCGATCTCGATCGCCGACTCGTCGGGGTCTCCGCCAAGGCCGTTCACCAGGTTCGGCCCATGAACCGTCACCAGCCCCGTGCGGCGCTGGACGGCCGCGTGGAGCGCCGTCAGGTCGCTGTACCCGCATACGATCTTGGGACGCCGGGCGAGCCCCGATAGGTTGACGTGCGACAGCATCCGCGTGACGCCGTAGCCCCCCCGCACGGCGAGGATCATCGAGGTATCGGGGTCGGCGATCGCCGCCTCGAATTCGCGGGCACGCTCGTCGTCGGTCCCGGCGAGGTAGCGGGTGGGGGTCGGGAAGTCGCGGTAGGTCCGCACCAGAAAGCCGAGCCGCTGGACGCGCTCGCACGCGAGCGCCACAGCCGCGGGGGCTGGCCAGCTCGCCGGCGCGACAAGCGAGATCGCGGCGCCCGGAAGGAGGGGCGGCAAAAGCAATCGACTCATTGCCGCGGGCCTCGGGAGAAGAGATGCGGCGCAGGGCCGTTAAACGCCGGAGAAGAGCAGCAGGCCCAGGGTGATCGCCCCGACGAACGCCACGACATCGGTCAGCAAGCAGGCGTGGATCGTGTGGCGTGTGCGTTTGACCTGCACCGCGCCGTAGTAGACGGCCAGGATGTAGAACGTCGTCTCGCTGCTCCCCATCAGCAGGCTACCGGAGTACCCCATGAAGCTGTCAGGGCCGTGCGACTCGTAGAGCTCGGCCAGCATGCCACGCGACGCGGCGCCGCTGAGCGGCTTGGTGAGCGCCAGCGGCAGCAGCTCGAGCGACTGCGCGGCGCTGCCCAGGCCCACCGTCGCGAGCGCCTGCGAGATCGCCCAACGGAGGTCGTCGAACACGCCGCTGGCGAGGAAGACCTTGATCGCGAACAAGATTGCCACCAAATAGGGGATGATCGAGATCGCTACGCCGAATCCCTCCTTCGCCCCAACGATAAACGACTCGTACACCGGCACGCTTCGCCACCAGGCCGTCACAAGGATCACCAAGATCAGCCCCGGGACGGTCCATTGACTGAACGTGTCGGCGAAGGCCTGGAACCCGCCGGCGAGCAGCGACGCGCCGGGGCCTTCTACATCGGCCAGGAGGGTGCGATTCATCAACTCGTTCCCTCCGCCGCGGGGCTTGAGGGGGGGGTCGCTTCGTCGCCCGAATCGGGGTCGAACCGACGCCGCTTCTCCAGCCATTTCACGAGGATCACCGCGGCGGCGGTGCTGACCATGGTCGCCAGCAGCATGCCGAACAGCGGCCCGGCCGGGTCTTTGCTCCCAGCCGCGACACGCAGGGCGATCACGCCGATCGGCACCAGCGTGACGCTGCTGTTGTTGATCGCCAGGAAGGTCGCCATCGAGTTGGTGGCGGTCCCCTTGTGCGGGTTGAGGGTCTCGAGGTCGCGCATCGCCCGCAGGCCGAAGGGGGTCGCCGCGTTGTCGAGCCCCAGCATGTTGGCCGAGATGTTCATCAGCATCGCCCCCTGCGCGGGGTGGCCGTCGGGCACCTCGGGGAAGAGCCACCGCATAAGCGGCCTGAGCGCGCGGGCGAGCGCCTCGACCAGGCCCGCGTCCTTGGCGACCTGCAAGATCCCCAGCCACAAGACCATCACGCCGACGAGGCTCAGGCAGAGCTCGACAGCCACGTTGGCGCCGTCGAGCGCCGCCTCGGTCACGCGCCGGCCGAGCTCCGCGGCCGTCGGCGCCGCGGGGACCTCAACACGCTTCTCGTCGATGCCCCCCTCGATGCCCCCCTCGATGCCCTCTTCGACGGCTCCCACGGCGACGGCTACAGACTGAAGCAGCGGCGCCACGACCGCACGGACCGGGCCGTAGAGCAGCCCGATCAAAAGCATCCAGAACCAGATCTTGTTCAGCATGCGCGCCCCGTGACCCGATCGATCGGTGGCCTGCGGCGCGGTCTACCGGCGGCGCAACAACCACCGGCCCGGGGCGTGCGGCGTCGGGCCCCCCGCGTCGCGGACCACGGTACCCCCGACGTAGACCCCCCGCAAGCAATCGCCGAGCGTGCTCTGCTTTAGGCAGTTCGGCAGCCCCTCGGGGTCCACCAGCACGAAGTCGGCGGCGACACCCAGGCCGATCCGCCCGCGACCCGACCAGCCAAGCCGGTCGGCAACCGACGCCGTTTCCGCGAGCCAATCCCCCAGCGACGCGGGCAACTCGGCCCCTGAAACGGGCGTCGTGGCGGGGTCGAGCACGGCGACCCCCAGACGCTCGCAGGTCACGGCGAGGGAGTCGCTGGGGAGCGGGCCGACCACGGCCACTACTCCGGCCGCCACCGCCGACGACAACTGCTCGCAGAACGACCCGCTGTGCACCGGGGACTTCCCCCAGTGTCCAACCGGCGCCGCGTTCAGCGGCCGCGGTGTCGAGACGAGCGCCGCCACCCGTTCCGTCACGCCGTCGCTCGACAGGTCAACGCGCACCAGGGCGGTCGTCACCCCCTGAGCGGTCAGCGATTCCCACGACTCATCGGGGTCGGCGAGCACGATCCGCCCCGGCGCCGCGACGGCCGGGCCCCCCTCGACGCAGTCCAGGCCGCCGTTCTCGTGCAGGTCGCCGATCGCCCGCACGACGCCGTCGCGGAACTCGTACCAACCCGCTTTGCGGTGCGGGAAGTCGATCCCCAGGTCGCCGCGGGTGATCGAGCCGTCGAGCGCTTGAGCAACCCCTTCGGCCCGCACCAGCAAATCGAACAGGTGGTTCGCCGACGAACGCTGGAGGTCGAAGTAGCTCGCCGTCCGCGTCTCGCCGAGCCCCCCGGTGGCGATCGCCTCGAGGGTCTGGATGAAGGCGATGAAGTGCAGCTCTTCGAGGACGTAGAAGTCCCCCCCCGGCCAGCCCCCCGCCTCCACGAGGATCGTCGCCGCCCCCTGGCGCTGGACCCACTCGCCGAAGGCGCGGGGCATGTAGTCGGCGTCGTACCGCGAGATACGGCGGCCGCAGCGGTCGCGAGCCCGTTCGCAGAAAAAGGCCGCGACCCGCGCCGCCTCGGCCGTCGCCTCGGTGACGGTGTCGTCGGCATCGACCGGCGGGACGAGCAGCGACACGGCCGCCGGCTCGGGGGGGGCCCCGATCGACGTGCGGTGGTGCTGGTTGTGGAGGTTGAACCCGTACTGCGGCTTGAAGTCGCGGACCGTGTCGCGGAGCGCCCGCCCCTCGGGAGTCGCGAACGACATCGCGTCGCGGTTGACGTCGATCCCCTGGCCGTTTTGCCGCGTGTTTCGCTCGGCCCCGTCGGGGTTCAGGGGGACGATGATCCCCATCGTCAGGCCGCCGAGCAGCGCCTCGGCGGTGGGGCCCCGCTGCGCAAGCAGGCGCATCAGGTTTAGCAGCACGGTGGTGTGCGTCGGCTCGTCGCCGTGCATCTGCGACCACATGAGGACCCGCTTCGGCCCGGAACCGAGCGTCACGAGCTCGATCGGCCGCCCCTCGAACGAGGTCGCGACTCGGCGCCGATCGAAGGTCCCGGCGGCCGGGGCCAGGGCCTCGTCGATCGCCGCGCGGATCGCGTCGGGTTTCCACCCCCCCGCGGGGCACGAGTAGACGCTCCAGGGGGCGAGATTTTCCCAGGTGGTCATCGCGGGCGGCGCCTGTGGCGGGAGAGAAGGGGGCCGTAAAGTGCGGACAATACTCCCCCCGACGGGCCGTCGCGAGGGCCCGCGCACCCCGTCGCCCGCCCCCCGCCCCGCAAGACGTCCTTCGAGGTCCCGCCATGCCCCAATCCCTTTCCGAACTGGTCGCCGCGACGCTCGACGGAGTTCCGCTGCGGGTCGGCGTCGCGGTGACGCGGATCGACACGGGCGAGGCCTTCGCGGTGCGGGCCGACGAGGTCTTCACGCAGGCGAGCGCGATCAAGATCCCGATCCTCTGGGAGCTCGAAACACGGGCCGCCCGTGGCGAGCTGTCGCTCGACGAGACCATGAGCCCCGCGGACGTCCCCGACGTGGCCGGCTGCGGCGTCGTGCGCTACCTGACGAGCCCCGCGACGCGCTTGTCGCTAGGGGACATCGGCGTGCTGATGACGGTCCTCTCTGACAACGTGGCGACGAACCTCTTGATCCAGCGTCTCGGTTTCGAAGCGATCAACGCGCTCTGCGATCGCCGTGCAGGGCCGCAGACGAGGCTGCGGCGCTGGATGGTCGATCTCGAAGCCCGCGCCAAGGGGATCGAGAACACATCGACCCCGGCCGAAGCGGTCCGCTTGATGACCACCCTCGCCCGCCACGAAGCCGAGGGGGACGTCGCGGCGAAGCGCGCAATGGCGACTCTGCGTCTACCGAAGGAGAGCCCCCTCTTCGCCGAGCTCTCGGCGATCCGCGGCGTCGCGGTCGCCAACAAGCCGGGCTTCCTCGACGGGCTGCGGACCGAGTGGGCCGTCGTCACCGGCCCGCGGCGCAACTACGCGCTGGCGCTCATGATCGACGGCGCCGAGCCGAACGACGCGGGGGACACCCTGATGAAGCAGACGATCCGCGACATAGCGCGGGCGGTCGATGAGGTGATGGCGAGCTAGCTTGGAGGGTCGTTTGTGGCGCAACTCCGGGCGCTAACGCTTCCGGCGCCCTCGCCTCTCGCCTCAAACCTCTCGCCTCTCCGCGGCGTCAGCCGCTGATCGTCGCCTGACGCTGGCCGGCGAGCAGTTCTTTGCGGAACGAGTGGGGCGTCTTGCCGGTGTCTTTCTTGAACGCCACGCCGAACCGCGTCGCGTTGGCGAACCCGCACGAGTAGGCGATCTCGGTGATCGATAGGTCGCGTCGGGCCAGTAGATCGCGGCTCCGCTCGAGCTGCACGCGGCGGATCTCGCGCGCCGGCGAGCGGCCGAGGAACTTGCGGAACTGGATCTCGAGGCTCCGGCGCGAGATCGGCACCTGGCGGAGGATGTCCTCGACGACGATCCCGCGGTGGGCGTTGTTGCGGATGAACCGCAGGGCATCGACGATCTCGGCGTCGTCGATCGCGAGCAGGTCGGTCGATTGCCGGCTGTGAACGCCGCGCGGCGGCACGCGGATCGGCTCGGCGGGCGCCGCGTCGCCGGCCATCATCCGGTCCAGCAGCAGCGCCGCGTCGTGGCCGATCCGCTCGCTTGCGACGTTCACGCTCGACAGCGGCGGCGTCGAGACGTCGCACATCAGCTCGTCGAAGCTCCCCGCGAGCACCGCGATGTCGTCCGGCACACGCACCCCCGCTAGGTGGCAGATCTCCGAGAACTGCCGCGCGCGGATCGCATCGACCGCCAGCACGGCGCACGGCCGCGGCAGCGAATGGATCCAGCGTTCGACGCGCCGCTGCTGCTCGGCCCAGCCGAGCTTGCGGCCGGCGCGGTAGCCGGGTTTGTAGGTCAAGCACGGGTAACCCGCTTCGTCGGCGCGGGCGACGAACGCCTCGCCACGGCGGCGCGAGTGCTCGGTGCTCGGGGGGGCGAAGTAGGCGAACTGACGGAACCCGCGGTCGAGTAAGTGTTCGAGCGCCATCTCGGCGAGCGCCTGCTCGTCGGTCACGACCGAGGCCAACCCGGCCGTGTGGTCGAACAGGTCGTCGATGTTCACCAGCGGCAACCGCCGCTTTTGCAGTTGATCGAGCTGCTGCTGCGAGCTGATGCGGGCGATGATCCCGTGTCCGTTCCAGCCGTCGGGGACGGCCGAGCGGTGCTCGTGGTCGCGGGGGTCGATCAGCAAGTGCCAGCGGGCGTGGCGGTCGGCGTAATTGGCGATCCCGCGGATCACCCGGCACCCGGCGCTGTTGTCGGTCTCGACCATCACGGCGATCTGCCGCAGCGGTTCGGTGGTCTGGACGGCCGGCGAGGCGCCGCCGACGGCGTTCACCCCACCCCCGGACGAAGCGGCGAGGGGACTAGACCCAGGGACCGAGTAGTGCGGTTTCATGGCGCCGAGGCAGCGAGAACGGAGCGAAATCGTGCGAATCGAGGGCCCGGGGCCGCATCCGGTTGACGCGGCCGCCGTCCAGGCCATGATGCGATTTTAACCGGCGCTCGGACGATGTCTTGCGCGAAACGCGACTTCGCTCTCGTTTTCTCCCGCTTCCGGCCCCAAAATCCCACCCCGCCCCCGGCGGCCGCCCGAAGGAATCCCCGTGGCACGAGCTACTTCTGCGACCCGCCCCTCGGGCGCTCCCGCCGACGTCGTCACCGCAATCGGCCTGATGAGCGGAACTTCGGCCGACGGCGTCGATGCGGCCCTGCTCCGCACCGACGGCGACACGCGGATCGAGTTCCTCGGGGGGATCACCCTCTCGTACGACCGCGAGCTTCGCGCGCGGCTGCTGGAAGCGTCGCAGCACGACGTCTCCCTGACCGAGCTGCTGCGGCTCGAGCGCGACCTCAGCACTTGGCACTCCCGGGCGATCGACGCGCTCCGCGAGAAGCACCCCGAGGAGTCGGCCGAGGCGTCGCTCGTCGGCTTCCACGGCCACACCGTTCGGCACATCCCCGACGAGGGGCTGACGATGCAGATCGGCAATCCGTGGCTGCTCTCGCGCGCGACGGGACTGCGCGTCGTCTCGGATTTCCGCCGCAACGACATCGCGTCCGGAGGCCAAGGGGCGCCACTGGCGTCGATGTTCCATCGCGCGCTCTTCGCTGGAGACCCGCTACCCGTCGCGGTCCTCAACCTCGGTGGCGTCGCCAACGTCACCTGGCTCGGCCCCAACGGCGCCCTGATCGCCGGCGACACGGGCCCCGGTTGCGGACTGCTCGACGAGTGGGCCCAAGAAATGGCGGGCCTGCCGCACGACAAGGACGGCAAACTGGCCCTTGCTGGCAAGGCGAGCGAGGCGATCGTCGCGCAGTCGCTCGCGGCGCCGTTCTTCTCGCGCCCGCTCCCGAAGGCGGCCGACCGCTACGACTTTGATCACGTCGATGTCTCGCCGCTATCCGTTGAGGACGGCGCCGCGACGCTCTGCGCGGTCACCGCGCGGGCCGTGATCCAGGCGGTCAAGCGCCTCCCGGCGCAACCCGACACGCTGTGGGTGACCGGCGGCGGCGTCCACCACCCGGTGATCATGAGGATGCTCGGCGAGCACTTCGCGCACGTCCGATCGGTGGACGAACGGGGCCTGTCGAGCGACACACTCGAGGCCGAGTGCTTCGCGTGGCTCGCCGTGCGCCGCCTGCGCGAGCTCCCCCTCACGATGCCAGCGACCACCGGCTGCAAGGAACCGGTCTGCGGGGGTTCGATGACGTTCTGAGGGGGGGGATCGCCCGCGGCTGCGGCCCACCGCGGCCGTCGATACGCGAGTCGAGCAACCGCCAGAAAGAGAATACGGGCTGTCACCTTGCGGTTTGCACAATGCGTGATGAAGATTCCTTTGAGGCGGGTCGGGTTGTCTTCTTCGTGACCCGCTCCTTTTCCTCTCTCCTCTTGCCACGGGATCCCGCTAATGACCCGCACCAACCTGTTCTTCCCCGTCCTTATAGGAGGCCTCGCCCTAGCGGCCTCCCCCGCCTGGGCGTTGTTGGGAAGCTTCACCGCGAATGACGGCTACTTCCCGGGGTACGGCACTGTCCTCGGCGAGGTGTCGCACTACAACGCCGGCCAGCACGGCGTCAACGCGGGCGGCGGCGCGGCGGCGCAGATCGTCGCCGATTCGGGCCTGTGGAACCTCCTGACCCCCGTCGGCGCCACGTTCGCCACCGTTGCCGACCGAAACACCTACCTTTCGGCCGGGGTCGGCTCTTACCCGGCCGTGGGGGTCAACCACGCGAATGCGTACATCCTCGGCGGCCACTTCCCGGGCCGCACCGGCGACCAGGCGAACCTCGCTCTGCGGAACGACACGCCGTTGGGGACCGGCACGATGAAGTACGAGTACTCGCTCGACTCGTACGACTTCGACGGGATCGCACCGGCGTCGATCACGTCGGGCCCGATCGACGTCGAGTTCTACTTCTGCCCCAACCCGGGGGACACGCCCAATCCGACGGTGGGGCCCACCGACAAGTTCGCCCTGTCGTTCAAGGACAGCCTAGGGAACGTCGGCCTCGAGTGGGGCTACCAGCGTGACAACTCGGTCGTGTGGCGCACGAGCCCCTCGAACCCGTGGAACACGACTACGTTCGTCGCCGACCAGACGAACTGGGACGGCCTCGAGGTGAACATCGACCTCACCGGCGACACGTTCGGCATGGACTACTACGACGTCTCGACCAACCTGTGGACGAACCTCGTCCCTGCCGGCACCCCGATGGGCCAGCCGCTGCAGGACCTGACTGTCCTTCGCTGGTCGCTGGTGGACGGCCTGTTCGCCGGCACCGGCGGCAAGAACTACTTCGACGACTTCAACTTCACGGTCGTCCCCGAGCCGACCTCGACCTTCTTGGCGCTGCTCGCCGGCGGTGGCCTCACCGCTCGGCGACGCTGAGAGATCGATGCGCTGACGATTCTCTTCTTTGCCACTCCACACCAAACCGAACCGGAGCCGCTAATGCCTCGCATCAACTCGTTCCTCCCCGCCCTCGTGGGAGGCGTCGCGCTCGCCGCGTCCCCCGCGCTGGCGATCCTCAACAGCTTCACCCCCAACGACGGCTACGCCGTACAGTCGGGGGACGTCCGCGGCGATGTTGGCTACTACAACTCGGGGGCCTACGGCGCCAACGCGGGGGGTGGGTCGGGTCCGACCTTCATCCCCGCCGGTAGCGGGCTGTGGGACATCGTCGGCCCGGCCGGTGGGTACTTCGCCAACGCGGTCGATCGCGCGGCGTTCGTTGCGCAGGGGGTCCCCTACTCGGCTTCGTTCCCCAACGCGATCGGCGCGTACGCCGTCGGCGGCCACTTCGGAGGCCGGACCGACAACTTCAACCTGGCGCTGCGCAACGACACGCCGATCGGCACGGGGCCGATGGTCCACGACTACGAGCTCGACCAGTACGACTTCGGCGGGATCGTGCCGGCGACCGTCACCGCGGGCCCCGTCTCGCTGGGTTTCTACTTCTGCCCCAACCCGGGCGACACACCCGACCCCTTGGGCGCCCCGTCGAAGGACAAGTTCACGATGTCGTTCAAGGACAGCGGCGGCAACGTCGGCTTCCAGTGGGGCTACTTGCGCGACAACTCGGTCGTGTGGCGCACGAGCTCGTCGAACCCGTGGAACGCGACCTCGTTTGTCGCGGACCAGACCAACTGGGACGGGATCAAGCTCGACATCGACCTGACGGGGGACACGTTCTCGCTCGACTACTTCGACGTCTCGGCGAGCACCTGGACCAACCTCGTGCCGACCGGCACGGCGCTCGGCCAAAACATGACCGACTTCACCTACTTGCGTTGGCAGTTGGAAGACGGCCTTAACGCGGGCCCGCTGCTGGGCAAGAACTTCTTCGACGACTTCAGCTTCACGGCCATCCCCGAGCCGACCTCGGCCGTGTTGGGGGCGCTGGCGCTGGGTGGGTTCGCGCGGCGTCGACGCTGAGCCTGCGACGCAACTTGAACGCTTGATCGCTAAGTCGCGAGCGGCTCGCCGCTCGCGGCTTAGCGCATCGACGCCAACCGCGCGCACGCGCACGCCGCATCGGGGGCGAGCGTGATCCGCTCGACCAAGTGCGCCACGCGGTCAATCAGCGCGCGGCGGTAGGCGGGCGCGCGTTCCATCAGGCCCCCCGCGAGGTACAGGTGCGACGGCCGCACGCCGTCACGCGACAGCCGGCGGGCCGCGTAGCCAACGAGCTTCGCCAGCTCGTCGGCGCCCCGGTTCACGATCGCCAGCGAGTCGTCGTCCCCCGCCATCGCCAGCCGCATGACGCACGGCGCGAGCGCGGCAACGACCGCCCGGGGGCTGGTCGCTTGGTACACGACGCGCTTGATCTCGGCGGGGAATTCGACGCCGGTCGCTCCCAACACAGCGTCTCGGAGCCGAACGCAGGGCGAGTCGTCGTCGTCGGCGCCGAGGGCCACACGCTCGAGCGCGTCGCGCCCCAGGGCGTAGGCGCTGCCTCCGTCGCCGAGCAAATAGCCCCAACCGCCGACGAGCGCCACTTCCCCCCGCGGCGGCCGAAGCATCGCCACCGAGCCGGTCCCGGCGACCAAGCCGATCGAAGCCTCGTCGGGCGGGGCCTCGGCGAGGATCGGCGCCGTGTCGGGGACCACGCTTACCCGGTCGGCCAAGTCGGCGAGCATCGCCCAGGCCTGGACCCGTTCGCGGGCCTCCTTCGTGCCGCAGCCGGCGATCGCCAGAACTCCGACCTCCGGGGCGTCTCGCAGCCCGTGGCGCGCCTGGGCGACGGCCGTCGCAATGGCGTGCTCCGCCGCTTCCCAGCCGACGCTCAGCGGATTGCTACCGCCGGCGTGTCCCGAGCCCACGACGCACAGCCGGCCACTGACGTCGATCGTGGCGACCCGGGCGACCGTCTTGGTCCCCCCGCCATCGACTCCCAGGAGTAGGCGCGGGGAGGGCACGTGAGTTCGATCCCGGGGTGCGGCGCGCAAACGACCAGCGCCCGAAACTACCCGCACCCGTTGACCCGACAAGGGGGTCACCCGGCCCGGGCCCCAACACCAAGGGACTCAGCCAGCCAGCGGCTCAGCCAGCCAGCGGCTGCGCCGCCATCGCGTGGTCGCTGTGGTTGGGCGTCGTGACGATCACGCCGGCGATCGCTTGGCCGACGTGCCCCCCCGCCGCCACCAGCCGCGTGCGGGCCTCGTCCGGCGAGCAACCCGCGAGCTGGGCGACGATCGTCCGCTTGACGTCGCCTCCGCAGCGGTCGAGCGCCCCCTGGGCGCCCCCCTGATCGAGCCCCGTCGCGAGGCGGACGATCCGAACGGCGCGCGACAGCAGCTTTGAGTTCGTCGGGCGGAGATCGACCATCAGGTTGCCATAGGTCTTGCCGAGGCGGACCATCGCGGCGGTGGTGATCGTGTTGAGGACCAGCTTGGTCGCGGTCCCGGCCTTCAGGCGGGTCGAACCGCTCAGAACCTCGGGCCCGACGACGGGGGTGATCGCGATATCGGCGCGGTGGATGATCTCGGCCGCCGCGTTGCAGCTCAGGGCGACCGTGTAGGCGCCGACCCGCCGCGCGTAGTCGAGGCCACCGACCACGTAAGGGGTGCGGCCGCTGGTGGCGATCCCGACGAGCACGTCGGTCGCACCAAGATTGATGTCGGCGAGGTCCTTGGCGCCGAGCTCGGCGTTGTCCTCGGCGCCTTCGACCGCCGTCGTCAGCGCGGTGCGGCCGCCGGCGATCAGGCCGACGACCTGCCGCGGGTCGGTGTTGAACGTCGGTGGGCACTCGGCCGCGTCGAGCACCCCGAGGCGCCCCGAAGTCCCGGCCCCCATGTAGACCAGCCGGCCGCCGCGCGCCAGGCGGTCGGCAACGACCTCGACCACCTTCGCAATCGACTCGGCCTCGCGTCCCACCGCGCCGGCGACTTGGGCGTCTTCGGCGTTGATGAGCCGAACCATCTCGACCGCCGACAGGCCATCGAGGCCCTCGGTCGCGGGATTGCGGGCCTCGGTCGTAAGATGATCGAGGGCGATATGGGCCATGGGGCTGGGCCTGGAGGGGGTTGCGTTGGCGTCCGCGCGCGGGCGACTTCCTGCGGGCTCAACGACGGCCGCGACTGCTACTCTATCGAGGCGGGAGGCCGGCACGATGGTGACGTGCGCGAAAGCGATATAGGGATGCGCTTTGGCTCCTCTCACTACCGCCGCTGGTTGATAGGTTCGGTCAATCTGCATACCTCGTCGTCGGCGCCGGGGGTTCACCGCGCCCTCACGCTCCTCGCTCGCCCCCCCACACTCCTTGGCCCGAACGCCGGCTGGCCCGGCGGGTTGATCTTGGCGCCCCTGCCCCTCGCCACCGCGGCGCTCGCGCCCGTCGATATCGCGATCCTCGCCGCGTACCTGATCGGCACGGTCGTGTGGGGGTCGTGGCCGCGCAAGTCCGCCGCGACCGATGAGGGCTACCTGCTGGGGGGCCGCGACCTCGCGTGGCCCGTCCTGCTGATGTCGATCGTCGCCACGGAGACCAGCACCGTCACGTTCCTGAGCCTCCCCGGCCAGTCGTACGCGGCGGGTGGCAGCTGCTTCTTCTTGCAGTTGACGTTGGGGTACGTGATCGGACGGCTGGCGGTCGTGGCGCTGCTGCTGCCCGAGTTCTTCCGGGGCTCGTACTTCACCGCCTACGAGGTGCTCCAAGCGCGGTTCGGTAGCGGCACGCGCGGCGCCGCCTCGGTCCTGTTCCTGGTCTGCCGCACCCTGGCGGACGGCCTGCGGCTGTACTTGACGGCGCTCGCGCTGCAGCAGGCGCTGGGGTTGAACCTGCCGGCCTGCATCCTGGTGATGACGATCGCCACCGCGATTTACTCGACGCTCGGCGGGGTGTCCTCGGTCGTGTGGAACGACTGCGTGCAGCTCGGTGTTTACCTGGTCGGCGCCTTGGCGGCGCTCTGGCTGCTGCTCGACGCGATCCCCGGGGGACTGGGAGAGGTCCTGCGGTTCGGCGCCGAGACGGGCCGACTTCGCGTGCTGGACTTCGACCCCCGGCTCACGGGGCCCGGGATCACGTTCTGGTCGGGACTCGTGGGGGGGGCGTTCTTGTCGGTCGCGTCGCACGGCGTCGATCACCTGATGGTGCAGCGCTACCTGTGCGCCCGGAGCCAGCGGAGTGCGGCGCTGGCGCTGGGGCTCAGCGGCCCGTTCGTGGCCGTGCAGTTCGCGCTGTTCTTGCTGATCGGCGCGGCCTTGGCGCGGTTCTACGCGACGGGGGAGTTCTCCTACACGATCGACAAGCCCGACCAAGCGTTCTCGGCGTACTTGGCGCACGAGGTCCCGGTAGGGGTCAGCGGGCTGTTGTTTGCGGCGATCCTTGCGGCGGCCATGTCGACGCTTTCGAGCTCGCTGAACGCCTCGGCGGGGGTGCTCGTGAAGGACATTGCCGAGCCGCTCGGGCTCGTGGCGCCGGGGAATCGCTCCTTGCGCTGGGCTAAGGTCGCGACGGTCGCCTTTTCTGTCTTGCAGGCCGCGGTAGCGCTCTACGCCCACGCAACCGGGCTCGCGTCCTCGGTGATCGACATGGTGCTGGCGATCGCCGGCTTCACGACTGGCATCCTGGTGGGGCTCTTCGCCCTGGGGGTGCTGCGCGAGCGGTGCTCCCAGGCGGCGGCGTACGCGGCGCTCGCGACGGGGTTCGCCGTGTGCGTCGTGGTGATTGGTTGGCCCTCGCTGACCGGTGAGTCGGGCCTCAGTTGGCCTTGGAACGCCCTCGTCGCATCGACGTCGACGTTCGCCGCGGGGTGGGCCGTCGATCGGTTGGTCCCCGCACACCCCGCGAGCCCGTCATGATGCGCAAGGCCCTCGTAGCGCTGATGGTTGGCGCTTCACTTCACGCGTCGGGCGTTCCCCCTGCCGCGGAGGACTTCGACCAGGGGCGTCTGCGACAGATCGGGCCGCTGGTCGAAGCGGAGCTCGCGCTCGGCAAGCTCGCGGGCTGCGTCGTCGCCGTCGGCCGTACCCAGGGGCTGGGGTACCTCGAGGCGTGGGGCGACCGCCAGGTCGAGCCGACCCGCGAGCCGATGCGCTTCGACACGGTGTTCGACCTCGCGTCGCTCACCAAGCCGATCGCCACCGCGACGAGCCTGATGGCGCTCGTCGAGCAGGGGCGCGTGCGGCTCGGCGACCCTGTCGGTCAGCACCTGCCCGAGATCACCGACCCCGTCGCCAGCGCTGTCACGCTCGAGCAACTCCTGACGCACCATTCGGGGCACATCCCCGACAACGCCCTGGCGGACTACGAGCAAGGCCCCGACCAGGCGTGGCGGCGCCTGTTCGCGCTCACGCCGATCGATCCTCCGGGGAGCAAGTTCGTCTACTCCGACGTGAACTTCGAGCTGCTTGGGAAGGTCGTCGAGCGTGCGAGCGGCGAACTGCTCGATCGGTTCGCGCAAAAGACGATCTTCGCGCCACTGGGGATGAGCGAGACGACGTACCTGCCCGGGCCGGCGTTACGCGCCCGCGCCGCGGCGACCGAGCAGCGGGACGGCCGCTGGCTCGTCGGCGAAGTGCACGACCCCCGCGCCGCGCTGTTGGGGGGAGTCGCTGGGCACGCCGGCCTGTTCGGCACGGCGCCGGACCTCGCACGCTACGCGGCAATGCTGCTCCGAGGGGGCCGACTCGACGGAACCCGTGTTCTTTCGGCCGCGACGGTCGCCGAGATGACGCGGGCCCGCGACGTGTCGGGTAATCGCCGTGCGCTGGGGTGGGACATCCAAAGCGTGTACTCTCGCAACCGGGCCGATCTTTACTCGCGGCGCGCGTTCGGACACGGGGGGTTCACGGGGACCGCCCTCTGGATCGACCCCCAGCTTGACCTGTACGTGATCTTCCTCTCGACGCGGCTGCACCCCGACGGCGTCGGCGAGGTAAACGGCCTAGCGGCCCGTGTCGGGGCGGTTGCCGCGGCGGCGATCGCCGACTGATGGGTTCACCGTGCGCCGTTGCGTACCCCCTCCGAACAAACGAACACGATGAAACGACTCTTGATCGCCGCCTCGCTCGCAACGATCGCCTCGTCCGCCGCGGCTCACACGGCCACGGGCCAGCGCTTCGCCGTCGCGACCGTCCAGCCGATCGCGACCGACGCGGCGATCGAGGTCCTGCGCGAAGGGGGGAACGCGGTCGATGCGGCGGTCTGCGCTGCGCTCACGCTGGGGGTCGTCGACAACCACAACTCGGGGATCGGCGGGGGCTGCTTGATCCTGATCCGCAAGCCCGGTGGCGAGCTGCTGGCGATCGACGGCCGCGAAACGGCGCCGGCGCTCGCCACCCGCGACATGTTCCTCGTCGAGGGGAAGGCCGACCCGCGGCTAAGCCAAACGGGGCCCCTGGCCGTCGCGACCCCCGGGGCGCTCGCCGCGTACCAGATGGCCCTCGACGCCGCGGGGTCGACGCCGCTGGCTCGGCTCCTGGCCCCGGGGCGCGACGCCGCCCGAGACGGTTTCGCGATCGACGCCAACTACGCCGGCCGGCTCGCGGGGGCCGCGGACGACCTGCGGAAGTATCCCGGCTCGCGGGGGCTGCTCGCGCCAAGCGGAGATCCGCTCGAGGTGGGGGCGACCCTCGTGCAGGCCGACCTGGCGGCGACCTACCAAGCGCTGATCGGCCACGGGCCGGCCTGGTTCTACCGCGGCGAGCTCGCGCGGAACGTCGGCGCCTGGATGGAAGCAAACGGGGGCCTGCTACGCGAAGGGGACTTCGCCACTTACCAAGCCAAACGTCGCGAGCCGATCCGCTCGGCGTACCGCGGCCGCACGGTCGTCGGGTTTCCCCCGCCGAGCTCGGGGGGCGTCCACGTGGCGCAGGTCCTCGGCATGCTCGAGCACTTCGACCTGGCTGCCGCGTTCCGCGACAACCCAACCGAAGCGACGCACCTGATCGCCGAGGCGATGAAGCTGGCTTTCGCCGACCGCGCGTACTGGCTCGGCGATTCGGACTTCATCGGCGTTCCGCGACGCCTGTCGGCGCCCGAGTACACCGCCGAGCTCGCCGCGCGGATCGACCGCACACGATCGACACCCGTTCCGGCGCACGGCGAGCCGCCTCAGTGGCGGCAGGACCTGTTCGGGCGCCACACGACGCACGTCGCGGCTGCCGATGCAGATGGCTATTGGGTCGCGATCACGGCGACGGTGAACACCGGGTTCGGCTCGAAGGTGATCGTCCCCGGGACCGGGGTGGTGCTCAACAACGAGATGGACGACTTCTCGATCCAGCCCGGCGTGCCGAACGCGTTCGGACTGGTCGGCGCCGAGAGCAACGCGGTCGCCCCCGGCAAGCGGCCCCTGTCGAGCATGAGCCCGACGATCGTCCTCGACGAGCGCGGCGAGCCCAGCCTGACGGTCGGCGCCGCGGGGGGGCCGCGGATCATCAGCCAAGTGCTGCTGGCGCTGGTGCGGCGCTACGACCAGGGGCTTTCGCTCGACGGGGCCGTCGCCGCCCCCCGTTTCCACCACCAGTGGCGTCCCGACAGCTTGGGGGTCGAAAAGGCGCTCTCCCCCGACACGGCCGCGGCCCTCGCGGCGCTCGGGCACAAGGTAGAACGGCTCGACGCGGCGGGGGTGACCCAAGCGATCGAGCGGCTCCCCGACGGCGGCTTTGTGGCGGTAGCGGACCCCCGGGTTGGCGGGAAAGCGAGCGCCGAATGAGCAAAAAACCCGAGCGCCGTGTATCGTGAGGGTGGGCCAGTGCGGCCCCCCTCGTCGCAACCGGAACCTGCACCAGAGGCTGTTGATGTCCTTCCCTTCGATTCTCGCGCGGCTGGGCCTTCGGCAACTGGGTCTCACGGAGCGCGGCAAGCGCTGCACCCCCGCGGCGCGCGGCCGTCGGCTCGCGATCGAATCGCTCGAGTCGCGGCAGATGCTGTCGATCGCCGGTATCGTCCCCGTCGGGCAGCAACCGACCGGCGCTCTGACCGACAAGGTCGTGTACGTCCATGGCGGGCACGGCTACACGTCGGTCACCGGCGGCTGGGGCTACCAGCGTCCGCTGCTGCTCAACATGGTCGAGGACCTGGGGAACCAGGACCAGATGTCGATCTTCGCCGACGAGTTGATGAAGGCCGGGGCGACCGTCGTCCCGCTGCGGCCGGTCGGTCACCAGCCGGTCGAGCGGGTGCTCGACAACGATGACGTCGGGGTGACGTTCAGCGGCGCGTGGTCCGACGGCACGTCGAGCGTCTACTACACCGGAGACGCCGACGCCGACGCGGTGCGGTTCCGCTTCGCGACCACGTCGGCGACTGAAACGGCCGTGGCGACCTATGCGCCCAACCTCCCGTCGGCCGGTTACTACCCCGTCTACACCTGGGCGCCGGCGGGCACGAACCGCGCCGTGAACCAGGTCTACCGCGTCAACCACTCCGGGGGCGCGACCGAAGTCACAGTCGATCACAGCCGCGTCGGCAACGGCCTAGTCTACCTGGGGACCTACCACTTCCTGGCGGGGAGCGCCGGGAACGTCGAGATCAGCAACCGCTCGAGCGAGGTCGGTAAGGTCGTCGTCGCCGACATGATCCGCTTCGGCAACGGCGTCGGCGACATCAACCGCGGCAACGGCGTGTCTGGGCAGGTCCGCGAGAACGAGGCCGGGCTCTACTGGGTCGAGTGGCACGTCACCCGCTCGCAGGGGATCCCAACCAGCGAGTACCGCTCGTCGAGCAACGACGAGACAGCGACCGTTAGCCTGTCGCCCCGCTACGCGGAGTTCATGAACCAGCAGGGGGTCGGCACGCTGTCGGACCGCGTGTTCGTGAGCTACCACAGCAACGCCTCGACCGGCAACCCGGCTACGGCCACTGCACGGGGCGTGGTGGGCCTGCACAACACGAGCAGTGGCGGCGCGACGCCCAATCAGCTCGACCTGGCCGAGAAGCTCGGCCGGCAAGTGAACGACGACCTCGTAGCGCAGGCCGGCCGGTTCGAGCACAACTGGGCGAACCGCACGACCGTCACGTTCGAGACCACGTTCAACTACGGCGAGATCAACAACTCGGTCATCGCCGGCGAGTTCGACGCGACGATCGTCGAGACCGGGTTCCACGACAACCAGCAAGACGCCGAGATGCTACGCGACCCGCGGGTGCGCCTGGCGATCGCCCGCGCAACGGTCCAAGGGGTCATCGACTACTTCGACGCCCGCGACACGACGACCCCCAACATCGATCCGCCGCCGCCGGTGACGGCGTTGCGCGCTACCTCGACGGCGGCGGGCTCGGTCACACTCAACTGGACGCCCGGCGTGGCGTCGAGTTGGGCCGGGGGCGCCGCCACGGGCTACACGATCTACGCCTCGACCGGGGGCCGCGGCTTCGACGGGGGCACGCAGGTCGCCGGCGCAGCCACGGGGTCGATCACGCTCACGGGCCTCGACCCAAACCAGCAGTACTACTTCAAGGTCGTCGCGCGGAACAACGGCGGCGAGTCCCCCGACTCGGAGGTGGTCGCGGCGCTCGCAAGCGGCTCGTCGAGCCGCGTGCTGATCGTCAACGGGTTCGACCGGATCGACCGCGGGACCGTCGCCAAAGAGCCTTTCGCCGGGGGGAGCAGCCTCGCCGACCGCGTCCGGCCACGCTTGAGCAACTCGTTCGACTACGCGGTGACGATGGCCGAGGCGATCCGCGCCGGTGCCGCCCAGGGGGGCCTCGTGGCCCCCGCGATCGACACCTCGGCGAACGAGTCGGTCGCCAGCGGCGTGGTTTCGCTCGCCGACTACGACGCCGTCTTCTGGATCCTTGGCGAGGAATCAACCGCCAACGACACGTTCGACGCGAACGAGCAGTCGCGCGTGACCACGTATCTGAACAACGGCGGCAAGCTGTTCGTCTCGGGGTCGGAGATCGGCTGGGACCTCGACTCGCAGAACAACGGCCGGACGTTCTACAACGATTCGCTGCGGGCGGACTTCGCATCGGACGACGCGAACACCTACGCGGCGATCGGCGCCGCCGGGTCGATCTTCGCAGGAGTCAATCTGACCTTCGACAACGGGTCGCAGGTCTACAACGTCGATACGCCTGACACGATCGCACCGCTGGGGGGTTCGGTGGCGGCGATGTCCTACTCAGGAGGAAGCGGGGGGACGGCCGGCGTTCAGTTCTCCAGTGGCGCCCAGCGCCTGGTGATGCTGGCGTTCCCCTTCGAGACGGTGCTCGACGCCGCTGACCGCACCGACGTGATGACGCGGACGCTCGAGTTCTTCGGGGTACTAACCCCCCCGCCGTTTGGCGACCTGAACGACGACGGCGTGGTCAACGCCGCCGACTACTCGGTGTGGCGTGACTCACTCGGCGAAACAGTGACCCCTGGCGCCGCCGGGGACGCCAACTACGACGGCATCGTCGATCAGGCCGACTACACGGTGTGGCAGACGACCTACGGGCAGTCGACGGCGTCGGCGTCGGCCGCCGCGTCCTCCGCCACGGCGGACGCCCCCACGCCGGCTGCGGCAAACTCGATCGAACTGATCGACAAGGCGAGCGCCGACCCAAGCGCTGCCGCGATTCTTGCTCAGCCCGTCGGCCGCCGCGTCGCCGAACGCGAGCGGGTTGAAAGGCGAAGCCTACACCCCGAGCGGCGGCTGCCGTCGCCCGTTGATCGGGGCGTCATCGAGGCCCACGCCGAGCGGACACTCCGCGAGGGGGGCCCGACTACCCCCCCCATTCGGGGGTCGGCCGACGCCGTGCCGTCGTCGGAGGGAGTTGTGGGGGGCCCGCTCCGTAGATGGCTCGGGGGCCTGCGGAGCCCGCGCTAACGCTACGCGGTCCGCCGTTCATCCTCACGGCGCCCCGCAGAAATCGTTCGGGAATCGAGCGATCCACCTGCGCGGAAGAGTTAGCCTCTTGCGCATAAACGTGGTTAAGATTTCGCGTAGCGTCGTTACGCTGAGGGAAGACGTGGGCGATCCGTGCGGGCTGTAACACACCCCGCCGGATTCGGCCCAATCCCATCGCTGCCGTTGCAACCCTGCTACGCACTTCCGACTGAGCCGGTTCCCCACCTCGTTGTACTTCGCCGAGTTTTCCTCCCCGCGGCATCAACCGAAGTCAACGCCCTCAAGCCCAGGACTCCCCCCTATGAAGCTCCCCCTTTGGCCCGCCCTGGCGGCGGCTGCGCTTTTGGCGACGACGGCGTCGGCTCAGGTGCTGTTCACTGAGACGTTTGACTCGTCGGCGAGCGCCAGTCGGTTCAACGTCACGAGGTTCTCGCTCAACACGACCGGCGACCCACCCGTCGAGGCGTCGGCGAGCACCTACTCCGAGTTCGGCTTCGACTACACCGCGACGGGCACTTCGCGACTCACGGCGGATATCACGACAAGCGTGACGGGCGCGCCTTCCGCAGGCGGATCGGAGCGCGGCTTGCTTCTGGCGGCGAACCTAGGGCCGACCGCTAATCGTTCTTCAATCAACCTCTACCCGGTGCTTTCAGGCATGGGGCTGCCGCTCGACCCTGTCACCAACCTGCCGGTGATCGACGGCAACTACTCGATGACGTTCGACTTCTTCGGAGGGGTGAACGGTACGGGGGACTTGCAGACTGGTGGCGCCGGGACGACCGAGTACTTGATGATCGGCGCCCAGAGCAACGGTGACGGTCGCCACATGAACGGATTCGGGACGGCTCAGCCCGACAGCGACTTCTTGGAAGTCAACATCAACGGCGACCTCTTGGGGAGCGACTACATCGGCTTCACGACCCGTGGCGGCGTCCCGACCCTCGACGGCGCGTTCATCGAGCACGCCGACCCCGCCCCGCAACTGGCGTTCCCTCGCTCGGCGGGCTTCCTCGGTGAAGACCGCTACACCGCCCCGATTTCGGATCCTCCGCCAGCAATCGGTACGCCGGACGGAATCCCGGACGGCGGGGCGCCGGTCGAGCGCTGGTCGAAGGCTGAAGTGCGGCACGTCGATGGTGTAACGAGCTTCCTGTTTAACGGCGTGCTGATTAGGACGATCGAGTTCTCGGACTTCGGCAACGACACGGGACCCGATGGCATGCCCTGGTTCGGCTACGAAGACTTCTTCGGTTCCGTGGCTGGAAACGACTCGCCGAAGGTTGCACTCGGTCCGGTCGCCCCGGCCGGCGACTACAACGACGACGGCGCCGTCAACGCGGCGGACTACACGGTTTGGCGGGACTCCCTCGGAGCTACCGTGGCCTCGGGCGCCGGGGCGGACGGCAACAGCAACGGCGTGATCGACCAGGCCGACTACGACACGTGGGTTTCGACCTACGGGCAGGTGGCGACCGCCGGGACGACGTTCGACCCGTTCAACGCCAGCTACGTGATTATTGATAACGTGGTCGTGTCGCGGATCGCCAGTGTCGGCGCGATCCCCGAACCGTCGGCGGCCGTGCTGGCGCTCCTGGCCGCGGCCGGAATGGTTCGTCGCAAGCGGTAACTCGCAGCGTGTGATTTGGCGCGCCCCCGGCGGTGAGCCCGCTCGCCGCCGGGGGGGCTCCCAGCCCTCCACGCGACTTGACCCGCACCCCTGAAGAACGAGAGCGACGCATGCGAACAGCACTTCTGATGACGACCATATTGGCAGTTGCGGCCTCCGCGGCGCACGGTGTCGCGCTAGTGACCGACTCCTTCGAGACCGATTCGACGGCCAGCTTTGCACTAGTCGATGACGCGAACCCCGACGGGACGAGGGACTTCCAGTTCGACTACGTCGCCGCGGGTTTGCCGTTGGCGCCCCGGTCCTCGGCAGGCGACACCAAGGGCCTGCGCCTGACGGCCAACGACACCGACAAGGCGCCGAACCCGAACGTGACCGACGCTCAGACGCTGTTCCACAACACGTTTGTCGATGCTGACCAGTACCGTCTGTCGGTCGATGTGTGGATCAACTTCACGGCCCTCACGTTCAGCACCGAGCACGCTCACGTCGGGGTCGGCGGGAACGGCAGCTCGGTCAACACGATCTTCACTCCGGTCGCCGGCTCGGGCTCGTTCATCGGCTTCGACGGCGACGGTGGATCGAACTCTGACTACCGCTGGTTCCGCGCACCCGCAAACTCACCGACTAGCGAGGCGGGGCAAAACACGACCCTTCCCAACGACCACCGCAGCTACCTGGGGCACGGCAGCAACAACACCCTGCCGACTCCTCCGAATCCGGCAAACACCCCCGCTCCGTTTTTCGGCAGTCTGTTCCCCCTGGGAACCAACCCCATCGCTACGCGACCCGACGTGGTTGGCGCCCCCGGCAACCAATGGACGACTCTACAGGTTGAAGTCGATCAGGTCGCCGGTCGGATTAGCTACGTGTTCGACAACCAGTTGACCTTCCAGGGACGCTTCGCAGGGAGGCTCGATGGATTGGTTAGCCTCGGGATCGCCGACCTGTTCACGTCGGTCAACTCCGCAGCGACCGATGTCTACGTTCTGTTCGACAACCTGTTAGTAGAGACGTTCACCGCCGCTGGCGGTGGCTTCGGCGACTACAACTCGGATGGCTTCGTTAACGCCGCCGACTACACCGTTTGGCGTGACGCACTCGGCTCAACGGTGTCTCCGGGCTCCGTCCCCGACGGCAGCGTGAACGGATCGGTCGATCAAGCTGACTACAAGGTCTGGCGTAGTTACTACGACCTCACGCCCCTCGCGGCAGCGATCCCCGAGCCGTCGGCCGCCCTGCTGGCGGTTATGGCCGGGTTCGGCGTGGTTCGTCGCGGCCGCCGTTCGTAGTGAATCGAGGAAGCGTTTCCCCCGCGGGCCCGGTCGGCCGGGCCCGCGGGGATTTACAACGAGCCGACAACGGTATCTGTGATCCGCGTCTCTGCCAGGCATCCCGAGTTCGCAACCCCTGTTCCACGAGGTAACTGTCTAATGAACCGCATGTTCGTGCTCGCGGCCCTGATCGCCGCGACTTGCTCAGAAGGCGCCTTCGCGGCGCTGATCACCGACGACTTCGAGGTCAACTCGTCGTCCAGCTATACGGTCGTCAACGACGCCACGCCGGACGGCACGCAGCAGTTCGCGTTCGACTACACCGCGGCCGGCATCCCCTTGGCGCCGCGCTCGGCGCCCGGCACCCGTCGGGGCCTTCGCCTGACCGCCAACGACACGGTCAAGCCAACCAATCTTGTTGACTCCTGGACGGTGTTCCACAGCACGCCGGTTGCTGCGGACTTCTACACCATGAAGGTCGATGTGTGGATGAACTTCGCCGTCGCGACGGCGAGCACCGAGTACGCCCAAGTCGGCGTCGGCGGGAACGGGACGACCTTCAACTCGGTCTTCACGCCGATCAGCGGTTCGGGGGCGTTCCTGGCGTTCACCGGGGACGGCGGCTCCGCCTCCGACTACCGCTGGTACCGCGACACCCTCAATACGCCCGTCGGCGACGCGGCCAACACAACCCTGCCGAACACCCACCCGAGCTACCTCGGCAACGGCAGCAACAACGCGAACGCCAGCTTCACGAGCCTCTTTCCGCTCGGTGCACGTCCGGCGCCGCCGAACCTCGCCGGCACGCCCGGCAACATGTGGACGACCGTCACGATCGAGGTCAATAACGTCGCGGGGCTGATCACGTTCTACATGAGCAACCCGATCACTGGCGTGAACGGCCCGATGTTCCAAGGGGCGTTCGCCGGGACGTTCAACGGCCTGGTGAGTGTCGGTATCAACGACCCGTTCACTTCGGTCGATGGCGGCACGGTGTTCACGCTGTACGACAACCTTGAGGTCTTCGTCCCCGAGCCGGCCACGGGGGTGATGGCCCTCGTCGGCTTGGTGGGCCTCGCCCGTCGGCGCCGCTGAGGCGGATCGCCCAACCAAGGATTGATTCGAGACCAGACAGGGCTTTAGGTCGCGGCGGGGCGGGGCTCTCGGGCCCCGCCCGCCGTCGATCCGCGATGCGATTCTGTGCGACGCTACCCGAGGCAGGCGATCCCGAGCACGTCCCCCCACTGCCGCTCACCGACGCGGCCCTTCCAGGAAAGCTGACACGCCATGGATTGCCGTCACGCGATGGTTCACCGGACTGCCCGAAAGCCGCGCCGCGGCTTCACACTCGTCGAGCTGCTGGTCGTCATCGCGATCATCGGGATCTTGGTCGCCCTGCTGCTACCCGCCGTGCAGGCCGCCCGCGAGGCGGCTCGTCGGACCCAATGTCAGAACAACCTGAAGAACCTCGGCTTAGCCGTTCTCAACTACGAGCTGACCAAGAAGGTGTTTCCAAATGGAATGACGCTGCGCACGGTTCCGGACGACTACAAGGGTACGGGCCGCTTTGGGCGCGTCTCATTGACGGCGGACGTGTCGAGCTGGATGGGCTTTGGCGAGAGTTGGATTCTCGCCGTCCTGCCGTACTGTGAAGAGCAAGCGCTCTACAACCAGTTCGATTTCACGCAGCCCATTGCAGGCGGCAACCTCGCCGCGGGGACAACCCAAGCGAACTACCGCAACATCGTCGCCCGCGGAACGACCCTGTCGGTGATGCTGTGCCCCTCCGACGCCCACAACCAAGTGATGTACCGCGGCGGCCAACCCACGCCAGCCAACGGTGACAACTGGGCCCGCGGCAACTACGCCGGGAACATGGGGATTCCGCTAGTCTTCGGCGACATCACTGTCCAGCGAACTTCCAACACGAACACGATGGCAGGTCCCGACAGCCGCAGCTGGCGCAACCCGGCGCGGCGTGGCGTCTTCGGGATCGACACGGCGCTGAAGCTTGCGCAGATCACAGACGGCACGACCAAGACGATGATGATCGGCGAACTACGGGGCGGCGTCGATGAGAGAGACCCGCGCGGCGTCTGGGCGTACGGGCACGCGGGGGGCAACTTGCTTGCCGGCCACGGGTCGTTCGGAGACGCCAACGGGCCCAACCCTTGTAACCTGGAGTCGGACGACGTGTTCTCGACCCGAGATGACTTCAGTTGCAACACCGAGTACCTCCGTTTAGCGTGCATGACGTGCTTCCAGGCCGGTGGCCACACACAAGGCTCGGCGCGTAGCGCGCACCCGGGTGGCCTGCACGCCACGATGTGCGACGGAAGTGTTCAGTGGGTCTCCGACGACATCGAAGTAAGCCGCACGAGCGCCACGGCGCCAACGTCGGCAATGGGCCCTTGCTGCTCACCTTGGGACTTCTTAATCATCAGCGGTGACGGCGACGACGGCTCCACCTACGCTGCCAATAAATCCCGCGGCGGTGGGTCTTGAATCAGAGCGACCCTTCCGGGCGACCACGAACCACCCTTCGGCAATCCTGATGACGATGCAGCTCGACTCCCGCCGCGCGTTCACCCTCGTCGAACTGCTGGTGGTGATCGCCATCATCGGCATCCTGGTGGCGCTCTTGCTCCCCGCGGTGCAGGCGGCGCGCGAGGCGGCGCGGCGCACGCAGTGCACCAACCAACTCAAGCAGATGGGACTGGCGTGCCTGCTGCACGAGGACGCGCACGGCTTCTTCCCCTCGGGTGGGTGGGGTACGGCGTTCGTCGCCGAGCCAACTCGGGGCTACGGAGAGGCACAGCCAGGGAGCTGGTATTACAGCGTGTTCAGCTTCTTGGAAGAGAATACGCTCCGCGACTTGGGTCGAGGCACGACGGTCGGTTCGCAGCAGTATCGCGACGCGGTCACGCAGTTGATGCGCACGCCTATTGGCGTGTTCAATTGCCCGAGCCGTCGCAACGTCGCGATCGGACGTCACGCGGCAACGATGGCTACCGAGCTCGCTTTCGTAAACGGCCTCACCGCCGCGAAGGGAGACTACGCCGGGAACGCCGGTGACGCTCGCCGTCACGCGCAAGGGGGCTTCGGGGGCGAGATCATGGCGGTTCCCGACTCACTCGGTAAGTCGGCGAGCTACGCTTGGCCCAATACGTCGAGGGAGTTCCTCGCCAGCGGGGCGGCCAACCCGAACTACCAGTCGGGAGTGATCTTTTTCCGGAGTGAAGTCAAGATTGCGCAGGTCACCGACGGGACAAGCAAGACCTACCTGATCGGCGAGAAGTTCGTCGCGACCAAGGCGTATGACGACAACAGCGGGTATTCAAATTCCGAAAACGGGCGGTATGGCGACAACCAGTCGATGTACGCCGGCTACGAGTGGGACAACCAGCGAGTTGCCTACAAGCCCGGGCTAGAAGCCTTCTACCCGCAGGCGGTTGCGCCGAGGGACTGGCAGCCGCAGCAAGACGGGGAAGTCCCCCCGCACAACTATCCGGCGATCCTCGCCTTCGGTAGCGCCCACGCGGGAGGGCTGAACATGGCCTTCTGCGACGGGTCGGTGCAGACCGTCTCCTACGACATCTCGCAGGACGCCCACCGCTTCCAAGCGAACCGCCAGGATGGGCAGACGATCGCCCCGTAGGGCGCCCCGGCATGGGGCCGCTCGACCCGCGCATCCTGCGCTTTCCGACGACAAAGGTGCGCCTTTCTGCGCGACTTTTCCCTGAACCCCTACTAATCTGAGGGGGGGCGCCGCGGCGGCGCCGGCCCTGCTCTTGGGCGCCCGCGAGACGGCTGTGGCGCCCGACCGTACGCGGGCGACCTTTCGTTCGCGGCGGGTCCCCAGCGATGGGCACCCCGACGATTGGGGACGAAACGGCTCTTCCGATCGAACCAACCTGACTAACTGAACCTGTTCCCGCCTTCCCGGCCAACGAGCGTCGCAGCGGCCCTCCGCCCGTGTCCGACGGACCTGGCCGTTCGACGCACCCTTAGGACCACACCGTCATGAAGCTCCACTCTCTGCTGCGGTGCGTCGCCGCTTGCGGCCCGCTCGCGCTGGCCGCGGCCCCCGCGCCGGCCCTCAACATGATCTTTGTGAACGACAACTTCGATTCGTACGCCGACCAGGCCGCGTTCGAGGCCGCTTGGCCGGCCCGCGCCGGGGACGGCTTCCTGGCGCCCCCCGGCCCCGGCGGAAACCTGGTTGACTCGGGCAGCGGCCCCGCGGGGATCACGGGCAAGGGCGCCGCGGGCCCCTCCGGCCTGATCAACGAGCACGGCGGCGGCTACGACCCGGTGATCAACACGTCCGGCTACCGTATCCAGCCGTCGGCGACCCAGGACGTCGTCGTGCGCGGCGACATGTTCGCCGACACGGCCACCGGCCCGACGATCCGTCAGACGATCGGCCTGCGGAGCGACCGCTTCGACCGCAACCCCGACCCGGCGGTGACCGACTTCGGCGTGAACCTCGTCGAGCTCGGCTTCTGGAACAGCACCGGCGCGTGCATCCCGACCGACGCCGACAACCTCTGCTCGGGGGGAAGCCCCGGCGACCCGAATGCCGACCCCCCGGTCCCGCCGGTGCCGGCCGACCCCGAGTTCCGTCCCGAAACCGACTTCGCGTTCCGCCTCCAACTGTTCAGCTTCGCGTCCCTGGGTGACTACATCGAGAACGGCGTGAACCGCGGCCAGATGCTGCGCAACCCCGACTGGCAGTTCTTTCCGCTCGACCCGGCGCTCGACCTGGTGGCGAACGTCAAGCCCAACGGCACGGCCGGCAACGGCAGCGGGGCGGTCAGCTTCGCCGACATCGGCGACGGCTGGCACACGTTCGACGCGACGATCGGCGAGACGAAGACGGTGCTGACGCTCGACCTGTTCCGCGACGGGATCAACAACGCCACCGGCCTCGCGGGGGTCGATTCGACCGTCGAGATCGAGATCTCGATGGCCGAGAACTTCAACAACCCGCCGTTCAAGTTCAACCCCTCGCCGATGAACAGCCTGCGGATCGGATCCCCCTCGGGGGTCGCCAGCGCGAGCGGCGTGAGCACGTTCGACAACCTCTACCTGGCGCTCGAGGACAAGGCCGTCGCGGTCGTCGGCGACTACACGGGGGACGGCAAGGTGAACGCCGCCGACTACACCGTCTACCGCGACACGCTCGGCTCGACGACCGACCTGCGCGCCGACGGCAACGGAAACAGCGTGATCGACGCGGGGGACTACGGCGTGTGGGTGGCGAACTACGGGACCGGCGCCGCTGCGGCGACCGCCATCCCCGAGCCGGCGGCGCTCGTGGCGCTCGCGTCAGGGCTGCTCGCCGCCTCGGTCGGTCGGCGCCGCGTCTGAACGTCTACCCGACCGGAGGGGGCCTGGGGGAGTTGCTCACCCAGGCCCCTTCCGGATCGGACTCTACTCGGGCTGGGGCCGGTGACTGCGAAGGTAGGGGGCCATCCTTCGTGCCCCCACGTTGGTGCGCGAAAGCGACACTTAGTTGCGCCGTCTGCGCATTGTTTTCGATCGCCGCCGCTGCTTAGGTTGACAATTGCCGGGCGCCCACGAAGGCCGCCCCTCGAACCCTATCGGGCACTTCAAGGACTCGTTTGATGACAGCGCCGCTCGCAACCCGCCGCCCAGGCTTCACGCTCGTCGAGCTGCTCGTGGTGATCGCGATCATCGGCATCCTCGTGGCGCTGCTACTCCCCGCGGTGCAGGCGGCGCGCGAAGCGGCCCGGCGAATGAGCTGCCAGACGAACGTCAAGAACATCTCGCTCGGTTTGCTCAACTACGAGTCCGCTAAGGGTTTTTTTCCACCTGGCGCTACTTACCTACCAGTCGGTGGCCTCAACGGCCCGAGCTTCCACGTCGATCTTTTGCCGTACCTTGAGGACAGCGCCCTGTTCGCGAGCGTAGGCCAAGCCCTCCAAGAGGCTCGACGCACAAACCCGAATGCGCAACTCGACTACGGGTCGATTCAGTCGCTTAAGAACATCGCTGTCAGCGTCTACCAGTGCCCCAGCGACGGGGCGCCCTTCGCGCGCGACGATTTTGCGGGGGGCGAGGGATTTCCTGGAAGCAACTACAGCGGGGTCATGGGCTCCTCCGCGGCCTACGCAACGTACGTTGCGGGCGCAACGGGTGGCGAGTTCGGGGGGGGTGTTTGCGAGAGTGAGGGGGGCACGTACGAGTGCGCCGGAACGCCGACCTTCAATCGCCCGCACATCAACTACGACGGGATGCTGTTCCCCGGCAGCCGCGTTAAAATCGGTGAGGTGGTCGATGGCACGAGCAAGACGTACCTGATCGGCGAACGCTGGTATCAGCTCCGGCTTTGGTCGCAGGGGGTCAACAAGACCGTCGCCACGATCCCCAAGAAGCCGATCGCACAGTCGGACGTCTGGTCGTGCATGAACATCAGCCCGCGGGTCCCGCTGAACGGGAACCTCGACCAGGTGGGGTACTACTTCATTCACCGCGACGACAAGGACCGCCCCGGCCCGTCGAACGGCAAGAAGCCGCTCAACCCGGGCAACCTCCCGTTCGGCAGCTTCCATCCGGGCGGCGGAAATTTCGCTCTCGTCGATGGCAGTTGTCAGTTCATCGCCGACGACGTCGCGCCGATCGTCTACATCAGCTACGGTTCGAAGAACCTGGGCGAGACGGGGAGCGAACCGCTCAAAGTCCCCGTCACGTTCTGATCCTTCGGCCTCGGCGGTTTGGACTTGCTTGTCGTTCGGATTAGCTTGGTACATACCAGCCCTCTTCCGCTCACCCTCTGATTCGTTACCCCTTCTGAAAGGTACGGCAGTCTCATGAAGCAGACCCTTACGATGGCCGCCCTGGCGGCCGTCCTCGGCTTGGCCCAAGTGGCCAGCGCCGCGTTCATCGTCGAGACCCGCTCGGGCGGCAAGGGCTTCGCGAACTTCGCGTTCGGCCCCAACACCACGTCCGCCTCGAATTCGACCGCCACCAGCCCCGCGTTCGGCGTCACGCCCGCGATCGGCAGCATCTTCGGCGGCGACGCCCCCTCGGGGACCACCACGCCGACCCCCGACGCCTACACCTTCAAGTACACCCCCGGGACCGACGCCGACAACCTGGTGATCCCCGTCAACACGGTCCTCAACGACGACGGCGGGTTCGGCTTCGGCATGCCCGGCGGGATCAGCGGCACGTACCGCGTGTACACGACCTGGCCGAACACCTCGAACATCTCGACCGGCAACAACCCGGCCAACTTCGCGCTCACCGACGGCGCCGGCACGCTCTTCACGGCGACCGCCAACCAAGACGCCGACTCGCCCGGCGGCCTGCCGGGGAGCGAGTGGGTATTCCTCGGCGAGGTCACGCTGACCGGCGGCACGACCTACACGCTGACGCAAACCAACACCCAGGTCGTCGTCGATGACGGCTTCGGCACGGTCTCCTACTCGAACGGCTTCGTGTCGATGCGCGCCAGCGCCGCGATGTTCCAGCTCGTCCCCGAGCCGGCCTCGGCCCTAATGGCCCTCTGCGGCCTGGTGGCCCTCGGCGCCCGCCGCCGCGGCTAAAGCGGAACGCGTGACAACCCGATCGATCATCCAAGCCCCGGCGGGCGTCGCTCGTCGGGGCTTTCTCGTGTTCGAGACGAAGGTAGCCCACCGCCGAGACGCAGTGGGCGCGGCGATACGCAGCGTGACTCCTCTGCGTCCTCCGCGCCTCCGCGGTGAGTTCCTCCGTCCCCGTCAGCTAGGCCGGGCGACGATCGCGAAGGAGTAGGGCGTCAGCTCTTGGGGCTCGCCCCAGCCGTCGGGGAGCGCGACGCGGCGTGGCTCGAACCAGGCGTTGGCCACGATCAGCGTGTCGCCGAGGGCGATTGCCGTGACCTCGTCGGGGCGCGTCGAGGCGACCGAGCGCCACTCGCCCGTGGCCTTGCTCACGGCGGCAAACAGCCGCGCTGCGGGGCTGTCGGCTTTGTCCGACCAACCGCTGCCGTCCCACACGACCTCGGCGGCGCCGGCGTCGGTAAGCCGCGCGAGGCTCGCCAGCAACCACGCGGCGTGCAGTTCGCCGCCGATCCGCTCGTCGGGCTTGTCCTTGGGGGCGAAACGGATCGGCCCGACGACGACCCTCCCCTTCGGCGCGAAACCGCGGGCCGTCGCAACGAGCACGCCGTGCGTGACGAACGACTCGGCGATCGTCAGCTCGTCGGGCAGGTGGATCTGCGGGTGGAGGGAGAACGCGACCGACGGCGCCGCGGCGTCGGGCCGATTGGCGTTGAGTGACGTGAAGTCCGGCGCTGCGTTGTCGGCGTCGGTCGCCAGGCGGACCTTCGGCGCGGCGACCACCGGGCCGGCGGCGAGCGAAGCCGTCGGCGGCTGCGGCCGTGCGTGCGACGGGGCCGAGCGGAGCTGCGTGCCGAGCCCCTCGTCGAGGCCCTCGACGGTGACCGTCACCTTCTGGCGGAACGTCTCCCCCTTGGCGACGTCGAACGGTCGCGGCAGGGCCGAGGGGCGGCTGTACGTCTTGAACGAGGCGTCGGACCAATTGCGCTGGTCCTCGGTCTCGAAGACGTCCCCGTCGCACAGCACGCTCACGGAGGCCGTCGCGCCGCTGGCGAGCTTCACCGTGCGTCGGATCGACCGAACGCCGACCATCGGCAGCGTCGGCACGACGAGCGTCGGGAAGCGTCCGTCGCTCGTCGCGCCGTCGGGCGCGGTCAGCGTGTAGGGGGCGCCGGCTGCCCCCGACGGGGGGAGCGCGCCCGGGTGGAGCACGCAGAAGCCGATGCGGTTCGAGCGCAAGTCGGCGAGCGCTTCGCCGACGAAGTCGTAGGTGACGACCCCCGTCGCGAGCCCGACGACCTCCCCTTTCCAGCGGAACGCCATCCCGAGCGCCGGGTCCTCGCAGGTCGCCGTGTAGACGACGCGGAACGCCCGCTCGTTGCGTTCGACCTCGAGCCCCTCGACGCGCGGCGGGACGGTCGTCCAGTCGCCGGCGCGAACCGCGGGGTAAACGCCGCGGACGAGCTCGACGCCCCCGGCCTGGGGGTCCCCCAGAGTCAGCCGCCGCAGGTGACCCGTGGCCGGGTCGAGCAACATCTCGAGCGGGCCGGCAGAGAGCGAGAGGAGTGTTTGCATGGCGTGCATTCTAACCGCCAAGACGCCACGAGCGCCAAGGACCGTCGCGGAAGAGGGACGAGGGGATTCGCCACGGAGGAGGGGAAATGACCAAGCACCAAGCACTAAGCACCAAGCACCAATGACCAATGACCAATGACCAATGCCTGTCGCCGGCTGCCGGCTGCCCACTCCATTTGGTCATTGGTGCTTGGTCATTGGCAATTCCTCCGTGTCCTCTGTGGTGAAATCCGTCGTCGGAGTGGTTAAAGTCGTCCGACCGATACGACCGCACCTCGGTCACGGGGGGAGTGCGCCCCAGCGTGGCGTAGTTTTAGGACGGATTGATCCCGGAACCCCGTGCCGCACGACGACGATGAACCGACTGCTTCCGCTGACGCTGCTGCTCGTGATCGGCCTGTGCCCGATGGGTCACTGCGCCAACGTACTGCTGGTTACGCAGAACAACGGCTCGTTGACCAGCGATGAGACCGCGCGGCAGACGCAGTTCCAGACCTGGGGGCACACGGTAACGACCGTTTGGGACGGCGCCAGCCAGGCGACGATCGACGCCGCGGTCGCCGCCGTCGATGTGGTCTACATCCCGATGACCATCCAAGAGTGGGAGCTGGGGTGGAATGTCGCGACGGCCACCAAGGGGGTGGTCTGCGAGGAACGCTACCTCGACCTCGCAATGGGGTTCTCGACCACCGACGGGTGGAACGCCGACCACAACAACACCGAGGTCCTCAGCAACGCGCACCCGGTAACGGCGGGGCTTTCGACCGGCTACGTGACGATCGTCAGCTCGACGCAGGAGCTCGCGATCATGAGCCCGACCGCGGCCAGCGGGATGACGGTCTTGTCGAAGCAGAACTACTCGGCCGGCGACATGCTGGGGGTCATCGAC
>JBOFFC010000052.1:0-12506 GCA_051648405.1 Lacipirellulaceae bacterium | reverse complement strand
TCGGCCGTGATCTCCTCCAGCACGCGCCCTTTCTTCACCACCGAGTCGCAGACGCTCACCACCAAATCGGGCCGCAAGATCGCCAGGACGATCCCCGGAACGCCCCCCCCCGACCCGATGTCGAGCACCGTCTCGTCTTTGCCGAGCTGTTTGGCGAACTCGAGCGAGTCGATCACGTCGCGGGTGACGAACTTCTCGGCAGTCGTGTGGCGAGTGAGGTTCAGCCGCTCGTTCCACTGCCACAACAACCGGCGGTATCCGTCGAGAAGCGCGAATTGCTCGATCGGCAGCGCGATCTCCGCCGCGGCGAGCGCCTCGGCAAGGGCTTTGGAATCGTTGTCGGGCTGATCGTTCGGCAAAGGGGCGTTCACTTCGTTGGGGTGCCGGCTCGCGGGGGCGACCCTCGCCACGCCGCCAAGGTTGCTATCTTAACGCCCCACGACGCCGTGTGGGGCCCCACGCGGCGCGTCCATCCGTTTCCTCCCCACTGCCATTGCTCCCCTTGTTCGGCCTCCTGAACCTCGACAAGCCGGCCGGGTTCACGTCGCGTGACGCCGTGAACCGCGTCCAACGGCTCGTGCGGCCGGCGAAGGTCGGGCACGCGGGGACGCTCGACCCGATCGCCACGGGCGTGCTGGTCGTCCTCATCGGCCCCGCGACGCGGCTCACCGACCACGTCCAGCGCCAGCCGAAGCGGTACCGGGCGACGTTCCTACTGGGGCGCACGAGCCCCAGCGACGACACCGAACTGCCCGCCGTCGAGCTCGTCGGGGCCCCCGTGCCGACGCTCGCGGCGATCGAGGCCGCGTTGCCGAGGTTCCTCGGCGACATCCAGCAGGCGCCCCCCGCCTACTCGGCGATCAAGGTCGGTGGCCAGAAGGCGTACGACCTTGCGCGGAAGGGACGCCCCCCCGACCTGGCCCCCCGCGGCGTCACGATCCACACCCTCGGCGTCGTGCGCTACGACTACCCGGAGCTGGTGCTCGACGTTTCGTGCGGGTCGGGGACCTACGTCCGCGCGCTCGGCCGCGACCTCGCGGTGGCGCTCGGCACCGGCGCCGTGATGAGCGCCCTCGTGCGCACGGCGATCGGCCCGTTCACGCTCGACGCGGCGATCGACCCGCGCACGCTCGACGAGGGGTCGCTCGCGGAGTCGATGCTGCCGGCGACCCTGGCCGTCGCCGACCTCGAGCAACTCGTCGTGTCGGATCACGACGTCGCCGAACTAAGGCACGGCCGCTTCCTCGACCGTGCAACCTCAGGCTCAGCGGGAGAGCTCGCGGCGCTCGACGAACGGGGCGAACTGATCGCAACGCTCACGCGCCACGAAGCGGGCAAGCTACGCCCGACACGCGTGTTCGTTTCTTGAGCCGCGCTCGAACAGAGGACACTCACCAGAGGTACGAAGCACCGACGAACAACGCGTGCTGATCGACGGTCGTGGGTTCACCCAACTCGATGCGTGCGTCAGGGTAGTTCCAGACAAACGAGTCCGAGGCGCTGTAGGAGGGGCCCAAGACCATGTAGCGATAGGTCACGTCGGCGCGCACGCGCTTTGACACTTGGCACCCTATTCCCAATCGAGCCTCGCCGTGGATTGCGAAGAAGTCTTCGGAGCTCTTGGTGGTGCGTCGAATGGCTACAGGACGGTTCAGCGCTCCCGGAATCGAGTCCTCACCGATCTCCACCCGCTGGCGCGCGTCGAGGCGTCCGTACCCGGCAAGGCCGAGCACCTTTGCTTCGAAGCGCCAGATCGACCGCTCGGCGACGTAGCCGATCCCCAGTTGCGGGCCGAGCACGAAGTGGTCGTTGTACTGACCGACGAACGCGCGTCCGAGTATCGAGCCCAACCCCTCGAACTCGTAGAGCGACTCGTGCGAGTACGCACGCACGCCTACCGTCGAGTACCAATCCGAACGCCAGTCGTTCTTGGCGTTGGGCGCCCCGGTCGCTCGCGGCGCAACCTCGTCGCCCAGTCCGATGTGACCGCGATCGAGGAACCCGTCGAAACGCCAACCGCTCGATAGAGTGTTCGACGCGTGCAGGGCGTGTTGCTTCGAGAGCTCGAAGCTCGAGAACGTGTCGCCGTCGAACGACGCCACCTCGCTCGTCTCGGAGCTCGTGACTGCCGGGAATCCGTAAGCCACTGACAGGAAGCGCCGGAACGGTGGCGAGTCGGGTGACGGGACTGCGGCGTCGGACTCGATCGGCGGCGCCACGACTTGCTGCGCAGTGGGCTCCTTCACGGTTGATTCTCCGGGGCTGGTTAGCAGCGACGCCGGGACGACTTGCTCGTCGGCCTGCTTCACGTCTCCCTCCGAGGGGGAAGGCGCCTCGGCGACTGCTGCGACGACGAGCGCGTCGTAGGGGCTCGGATCGGCCGCAGGGGCGCGTGCCGCGACGAGCGCTAGCGCGCAGCAAAGCCAGCGGCGTGACGCAGCGTGCATCCGACTTCCTTCCGAGCGAGAACGCCCCCCCAAGTGGGCGGCGGACGGTAGCGACGTCGCGGCCAGCTGTACAGGCCGCCCTTGCAAGCTGCTCGGGCGCGGGTCGATAGCGGATGAGTCGACACGAACACCCCGTCTGTAGCGGTGCTAGCGGCGCCGGCGGAATCGTTGCCGTGGCGCCGGGCTTGCGGCCGATGCTCCCGCGTAGCGCCCGTGGTGCGCGCACCCAGGGGAGGGATCGAAACGGATGTTCGAGGACCGCAGCCCGAAGTTCGACGTGGTCGCGCTGGTGCTCGCCGTCGCCTCACTGCTGGGGGCGCTTGCGCTGGTGAGCTACGACGCGGCCGACCCCCCCGGCGGGGGAGTCTGGCCGGCTCGCGCCGCCGTACAGAACGCCTGCGGCACGGCGGGGGCGTACTTCGCCCACACGATGCTCGAGATGCTCGGCGTCGGCGCCTACTACGCGGTCGGCTCGCTCGCCGTGCTCAGCGGCCTGCTGCTCGCACGGCGCGAGGTCGATCAGCCGGTCGTCCGCACGCTCGGCTGGGCGCTGTCGCTCGGGGCGATCGCGACGCTCGCGGCGATCTTGCTGCCGAGCTGGTCCCCCGGGCCGCTGGTCGGCGCGGGGGGCTACGTCGGAGCGATGGGGCGGGCGTGGCTTGAATCGAACTTCGCGACGGCGGGGGGGGTGCTGCTGACCCTCGCCCTGCTGCTCGCGGGGCTGCTCCTCTCGACCGACTACTTCGTGTTCCGCGCCGCGGCGGCGACCGCGGCCGCCTCGACCGCGGGGCTTGCCGGCGCGGGCGCCTTGGGGCGCGCCGCCCGCGAACGCTTCGCCGCGCGCCGCACGGACCTCGACTCGGTCGCTGCGGAGCCCCGCGCCTCGCGGACCCCGGCGAAAGCCGCTTCAACCACGATCGTCGATGACGCCGAAGCGGACGCCGATGACGATGAGGCGGACGAGGAGTGGGACTACGATGAGGACGAATCCGCTGACGAAGTACAGGAATACGAAGACGACGCCGAGGCCGGCGAGCAGAAGCAGCCCAAGAAAAAAGGGCTCGGTAAGCGGCTCGCCGCCGCGCTGCGAGTGAAGACCCCGGAGGTTGTCGCGGCGACGGCCGCGGTCGCGGTCGCGGGGGGAGCGGCGCTCGCCGCCGCAGCGGCCGATGGCGACGACGGTGAAGAGCCCCGTTCGGTGCTCAAGAAGCCCAAGTCGAAGAGCGCGCGCGACGAAATCATCGACCAACTGCAGGCGGCCGACCAAGGGGGCGCCTACACGTCGGACTACGAGCTCCCGCCACTCGACCTGCTGCTGCCGGCCGACGACGTCTCGTACGACGAGCACGAACGCGAGGTCCGTCGCAAGGCGCAGATCCTCGAGAAGACCTTCCAGGACTTCGGCTTCAACGTGAAGGTGGTCGAGGTTGAGACCGGCCCGGTGATCGCGCAGTACGAGGTCGAGCTCGAAGCGGGCTTGAGGCTCTCGAAGATCACCGGCCTGGCCGACGACCTGGCGATCGCGCTGCGCGCCCCGAGCGTGCGGATCGTCGCCCCGATCCCCGGCAAGAACACGGTCGGCATCGAGGCCCCCAACGACACGCGGCAGATCGTCCGCCTGCGCGAGGTGATCGAAGAGACCGACGGCCAGGCCCGGCGGATGAAGATCCCCATCTACCTGGGCAAGGACGTCGGCGGCAACCCGATGGTCGTGGACCTCGCCGCGCTGCCGCACCTGCTGATCGCGGGCCGGACGGGCACGGGCAAGAGCGTCTGCCTGAACTCGATCATCGTGTCGATCCTCATGAGCCGCGGGCCCGACGAGGTCCGCATGCTGATGATCGACCCGAAGATGGTCGAGCTGTCGGGCTACCGGAAGCTGCCGCACCTGATGCACCCGGTCGTGACCGACATGAAGAAGGCCGAGGCGATCCTCGGCTGGGCGGTAGACAAGATGGAGGAGCGTTACGCCCTGTTGGCGCGGGCCGGGGTCCGCCACATCAGCGTGTACAACCAGCTCTCGGAGGCCGAGCTACGCGAGCGGCTCGAGCCGGAGAACGACGCCGAGTGGGGCCTCGTGCCGAAGCAGTTGCCATTCATCGTGATCGTCGCCGACGAGATCGCCGACCTGATGATGACCGCCGGCAAGGACGTCGAGCAGCACATCATCCGCCTGGCGCAGAAGAGCCGCGCGGTCGGCATCCACCTGATCCTCGCCACGCAGAAGCCGACCGTCGACGTCATTACGGGACTGATCAAGTCGAACCTGCCGGCGCGGATCGCGTTCCAAGTCGCCAGCCGCACCGACAGCCGCGTCGTGCTCGACGAGATGGGCGCCGACAAGCTGCTGGGGAACGGCGACATGCTGTTCCTCTCGCCCGGCACGAGCCAACTACTGCGTGGCCAGGGGACGTACGTCTCGGACGACGAGATCACGCGGGTCGTTAACTACGTCGGGACCGACGACCAGCAGTTCGCCGTCGAGCTGATGCAGCTCAAGGAGAAGGACGCCGAAGAGGGCGCAGCCGGCCCCGCGGGCCTTAAGAACCGCGACGAGCTCTACGAGGCGGCGGTCGATGTGGTCGTCCGCGAGCGCCGCGGGAGCGTGTCACTGCTGCAGCGGTGCCTGGGGATCGGCTACGGCCGCGCGGCGCGGCTGATCGACTTCATGGCCGAGGACGGCATCGTCGGCGACTACAACGGCTCCCAGGCGCGCGAGATCCTGCTGACGCTGGAAGAGTGGGAAGCGATGAGCAAGGGGGGCGCCCCGGCCCCCGCGTCCGCCAAAAAGTCCACGGCGATCCCCGCCGCGACTCCCCCTTGGGAGGAGGAGGGGGACGAACTCGAGGACCAAGAAGGCGCCTCGGACGACGAGTCCGCCGACGAGGGCGAGCTGGGCGAAGACGAAGAGTGGGTCTACGAGGACGAAGAGGCAGAAGACGACGAAGCCGAGTCCGACGACGAGGAGGGGGACGACGAGGAGGAGGCCGCCGACGGCGAAGAGGAGTGGGAGTACGAGGACGAGGCCGAGGACGCGTCCGACGAGTGGGAGGACGAGGAGGAAACGGGTGAGGACGACGAAGAAGGCGAGGCGGCGTGAGGGGGCGGAGAACGCTCGGCGCCCGAAAACTCGCCGCAGGCCCGGATCGAGAGGGGGGTCGCTCCACCGCTCGCCCAAACGACAAGGGGTTCGGCAGGTTTTTCTCGCTTTTTGCCTCAGAAATAGTTGCGTGTTTCCGCACCCCAAGCATAATCAGGGCAGCCGGAATTGGAGGGGAGGGGGCGCTGCGAACGCGGTCCGAATCTCCGGACCGCATATTTCATCCCTTCTCCAATCGGAGCTGCTCATGAACGCCCGTGGTTCGCTGCGCCCGCAGCCAGGCATCTTTCTCTTGTCGGCCCTGCTCTGTCTGGCCGGCCCGATTCCCCCGTCCGATGCGGACGGAGCGCTTGTCTACGGCGAGCCGGCGGCGCTGGCCGGCCTGCGGGTCGTTAGCGCCCCGGGCCTCGCGACCGCCGAGCCCGATTGGCTCGACGCCACAATCGCGTGGTCGGTCAGCCCCAACGGCGACGGCACGTTCGACTACGAGTACACGCTCACCGGTTTCGACCGCCCCGCCGTGAGCCACGTGACACTCGACTTGACCGACGACGCGGTGCGTGACCCCGACGCCGTCACCAATCCCCGGCTCAACGGTTCGCCGGCCCCAGTCGAGATCGGCAACAAGGACGGGATCACCGGCGCGGTCAAGTTCGACGAGGGGGCCGACGGAACGGTCGTCTACACGTTCACCTCGAACCGCGAGCCCGTGTGGGGCGATGTTTTCGTGAAAGGGGGCTCGTCGGCGGAGGTGACGAACACCGGCTTCGGCAATCAGACCCTCATGGACCCCCTGCACTACGTAGCCCGGCCAAACGGACGCGGCATTCCCGAGCCCGCCTCAGCAACGGCGCTGGCCGGCCTACTGCTGCTGGCGAGACGGCGTCGGAGGTAGGCCAAGTCGGTGGCCAAGAGATAGAATCGAAGCCCCGCACCCGGGCAACGGGCGGCGGGGCTTTTTCGTTCGCGACACCGGCCGGGGCGATTCCGCGTGACCAAGATCGAGATCTACGACACGACGCTCCGCGACGGGGCCCAGGGCGAAGGGGTCAACTTCTCGCTCGAGGACAAGCTGCTGATCGCGCGGCGCTTGGACGAGATGGGTTTCGACTTCGTCGAGGGGGGCTACCCGCTGTCGAACCCCAAGGACGCCGAGTTCTTCCAGCGGCTCGCAGCGCAGCCGCTGAAGCACGCCAAGGCGTGCGCCTTCGGCATGACCCGCCGGCGCGGCATGAAACCAGCCGACGACCCCGGCATGCGGGCGCTGCTCGATAGCAACGCGCCGGTGATCACGATCGTCGGAAAGACGAGCGACTTTCACGTCACCGAGGTGCTGGGGGTCTCCGAGGAGGAGAACTTGGCGATGATCGCCGACACGGTCGCCTACTTCGTCGCCCAGGGGCGCGAGGTGATCTACGACGCCGAGCACTTCTTCGACGGCTGGAAGCGCAACCCCGCCTACGCGGCGAAGACCATCCGGGCCGCCGCCGAAGCGGGCGCGACGCGGATCGTGATGTGCGACACGAACGGCGGGAGCCTGCCGGAGGAGGTCGCGCAGCGTACGGAAGAAGCGGCCGCGGCGGTCAAGGTCCCGCTGGGGATCCACACGCACAACGACTCGGACTTGGCGATCGCCAACACGCTCGCCGCGCTCGACGCCGGCGCCACGCACGTCCAGGGGACGATCAACGGCCTCGGCGAACGATGCGGCAACGCCGACCTCGTCTCGACGATCGCCTGCTTGGCGCTCAAGAAGCGCGGCTACGAGGTCCTTGGCGGGGGGGAGAAGCAGAAGCGGGCCGTCGCGCGGCTCGCCGAGCTGTCGGGCTACGTCTACGAGGTGGGCAACCTCCACCGCCGCGCGAACCAGCCGTTCGTCGGCCAGAGCGCGTTCGCCCACAAAGGGGGGATGCACGTCCACGCCGTGAGCCGCGCGGCGAGCAGCTACGAGCACATCCCCCCCGAGTCGGTCGGCAACGAGCGCCGCGTCCTGGTGAGCGAGCTGTCGGGCCGATCGAACATCCTGGCGATGGCCGAGAAGCTCGACCTCGCGTCGCCCGACCCCGCGGCGACCAAGGAGCTGATGGACCGCGTCCTGCGCGAGGTCGTCGAGCGCGAGAACCACGGCTACCAGTACGAGGCGGCCGAGGCGTCGTTCGCGCTGCTGGTGAAGCGGCTCGCGGGGACCTTTGCGCCGCACTTCGACCTCGTGAAGTACCACGTCATGACCGAGTGCCTCGGCGACCGGCCGCTGACCGAAGCGACGGTGAAGATCGCGGTGCGCGACCCGAGCGGCGCCGAGGTGATCCAGCACCGCGTCGCCGAGGGGGACGGCCCCGTGAACGCGCTCGACGCGGCGCTGCGCAAGGCGCTCAAGGGATGGTTCCCGACGCTCGCGCAGATGTCGCTGGTGGACTACAAGGTCCGCGTCATCAACAGCGAAGCGGCCACCGCGGCTAGCGTCCGCGTGGTGATCGAGAGCCGCGACGCCGACGGCGAAACATGGGGCACCGTCGGCGTCGACGAGAACGTGATCCAAGCGAGTTGGGAAGCGCTCGTCGATAGCTTCGAGTACAAGCTGCTGAAAGACGAACGCTGACGTGAGCTGTCTTTGCCGGGCCTTCGAACCGAGCGTAGACTGAGAGTATGCAGTACCAGATCGACGACATCCCCGAGGATCTCGACCGAGCGGCAAGGTCGTTTGCCGCACGGGAGGGCATGACGTTGAACCAAGCCTTGATTCGCGTGCTGTCTTCGGGGTTCGGTGTCGATGCTCAGCCGGTACGACGTCGCGAGCTGCCGCCCATCTTTGACGGGACCCCGCTCGAACCAGAGGTACTGGAAGCCTTGGAAAGCCAGCGCCAGATCGACCCCGAGACGTGGAAGTAAGGTTGGTGCGCCTCCTCCTTGACACCAACCGCTACCGCGACCTCGTCGAACATCACCCTGCGGTTGTAGACCGGTTCCGCGCCGCGGAAGCCGTGTGGTTGTCGGCTGTGACGATCGGCGAGCTCCGTGCGGGTTTCGCCGGTGGTAAGCAACGGGACCTGAACGACGAACGACTTCGCGTGCTGCTGGAAGTCCAGGGGGTCGGCGTCGTCGCGATCGACGAGACGACGGCGGGCGTCTACGCCGAGGTCCACCATGCACTAAAGAGTGCAGGGACGATGATCCCCTCCAACGACCTTTGGATCGCGTCTCAGGCGATCCAGCACAACCTCGAGCTCGACACGCGCGACGAGCACTTCCGCCGCGTGCCGGGGCTACGGCTCGTGGCGGATTGAGCACCGTCCCTGGTACCCGGGCCGCTCCCGTCGCTGATGCTCAGGGCTCCCGTCACGTGCTTCTCGCATCGACTCGACCCGGCGCGCCCCGGGGTGGCCGTTCCTGGCGGGATCGGCGATTCTAGGGGGTTGGACCACGCCTCCCCGCGACGCCCTTCCCTCGCTGCCGGCCCCCCCGATGCCCAAGACCGACCCCGCTTCGCTCCCCTCGGCGTACGACCACCTGGCGGCCCAGGCCAAGTGGTACCCCCACTGGGAGTCGCGGGGCTACTTCCACGCCGATCCGCAGAAGGTCCTGTCGGGCGAGAAGCGGCCGTTCTCGGTGGTGATCCCCCCGCCGAACGTGACCGGCGCCCTCCACCTGGGGCACGCCCTCAACAACACGCTGCAAGACGTCCTCTGCCGGCGCAAGCGGATGGAGGGCTTCGAGGTCCTCTGGATGCCGGGGACCGACCACGCCGGGATCGCCACCCAGGCGGTCGTCGAGCGGCGCCTCCTGGCGGAAGAAAAGCTCTCGCGGCACGACCTGGGGCGCGACGGGCTCGTCAAGCGCATCTGGCAGTGGAAAGAACAGTACGAGAAGCGGATCACCGGCCAGCTCAAGCAGCTCGGTTGCAGTTGCGACTGGGAGCGCCAGCGGTTCACGCTCGACGACCAGTGCGCCCGCGCGGTGCGCGAGACGTTCTTCAAACTGTTCAGCGACGGCAAGGTCTACCGCGGCAAGCGGCTGGTGAACTGGGACACGTTCCTGCAGACCGCCGTCAGCGACGACGAGGTGTTCCACGAAGAAGTGAAGGGACACTTCTGGAGCTTCCATTACCCTGTCGTTAAGCCGCAAGCGGGAGAGCCGACGCGCGTCACGATCGCCACGACGCGCCCCGAGACGATGCTCGGCGACACGGCGGTGGCCGTTCACCCCGAGCCCGCGAAGGCGCTCGACGCGGCCGAGGCGGACCTCCGTGCAAAGCTCGCCGCCGCCCCGGCGAAGGAGCGGGAGCCGATCGAGAAGCAGCTCGAAGCGCTAGCGGATCGCCGCGTGGCGCAGCTCCCCACGCTGCAAAAGCTCGCCGCGATGGCCAAGCGCGGCGTGATGCTCGAGCTGCCGCTGTGCGACCGCCAGATCCCCCTGATCGCCGACGAATGGGCGAAGCCGGAGCTCGGTTCGGGTTGCGTGAAGATCACCCCCGCACACGACCCCAACGACTACGAGGTGTTCGGCCGCCACCCGGCGATCGGCGCCATCAACATCCTCAGGCCCGACGGCACACTCGCCGACGGCGTGCCCGAGAAGTACCGCGGCCTCACCATGCCGCAGGCGCGCAAGGCGGTGGTCGAGGACCTCGCCGCGGCGGGCTTCCACAACCCCGAGGAGGATGTCGAAGACCGCCTGATCGACCTCGCCCACAGCGACCGCAGCAAGACGCCGATCGAGCCGTACCTGGCGGACCAGTGGTTCGTGAAGATGGACGAGCTCGCCCAGTCGGCGATCGACGCCGTCACCTCGGGCGAGGTGAAGATCATCCCCGAACGCTACGGCCGGAGCTATCTGGACTGGCTTGGCGAGAAGCGCGACTGGCCCGTGGGCCGGCAGTTGTGGTGGGGGCACCGGATCGTTGTTTGGAACGGTGATTCTGAAGTCGATGGTCAGGTGGCTATTGAGCGAACAGAGCAGCTGTTGGAGGCTTGCGGAGTTAACGCGTCCGACTACCTAGTAGAACCACTAGGGCACCACAGATTCCGCGTTTGCGTTGCAAGCCAACGGGCTATTGATTGCCTATCGGCCATAGAGAAATTTCAGAACGAGCGTCGTTCAATCGACTTCGAACGCGAGCCCGGCATGCCTCATCGGCGGCTACCAAACCATCAACTAGTGGGTTTCGTGGCCGCGACACCAATCGCGCAACAACTTCCGCTGAGCTTCCAAGTGAGGCAGGACGGAGAAGTCCTCGATACCTGGTTCTCCAGCGCACTCTGGCCGTTCAGCACGATGGGCTGGCCGGAGCAGACCGACCTGCTGAAGGCCTTCTACCCCACCAGCGTCCTGCTCACGTCGCGCGACATCATCACGCTGTGGGTCGCGCGGATGGTGCTGATGGGCAAGTACCTGAAGCCGCTCGGGGACGACGCCGCGTCGATCCCCTTCCCGCAGGTCTACATCCACCCCAAGATCCTCGACGGATTCGGCGAGACGATGTCGAAGTCGAAGGGGAACGGCGTCGACCCGCTGGACGTGATCGAGCGCTACGGCGCCGATGCTCTAAGGTTCGGCATCGCCTACCTCACCACCGAGACGCAGGACGTCCGCTTGCCGGTCGACTTCGTCTGCCCCCACTGCGACGCCCAGGTCCCGCAGACGAAGAAGAACCGCGTCCAAGCCGCGGTCGAGTGCCCCAAGTGCAGCAAGTCGTTCCGCACGCAGTGGGCCGAGAAGGAGGCCGACCTGGCCCTCCCCCGCGGCGCCGTCACCAGCGAGCGCTTCGAGCTGGGGCGCAACTTCTGCAACAAGGTCTGGAACGCCAGCCGCTTCGCGCTCGCGAACCTGCAGGACTACCCAGCCGATCCTGCTGCGCTCGACTCCGCGTCGTTGCGCACCGAAGACCGTTGGCTCCTCAGCCGATTGTCGAGCGTCACGACCGAAGTCTCGCGGGCGCTCGACGAGTACCGCTTCGCCGACGCCGCCCGCTCGCTCTACGAGTTCGCGTGGAACGAGCTGTGCAGCTTCTACGTCGAGATCACCAAGGCCCGCTTCGCCGAGCCGGGG
Organism: Lacipirellulaceae bacterium; assembly: GCA_051648405.1. Classification (GTDB taxonomy): domain Bacteria; phylum Planctomycetota; class Planctomycetia; order Pirellulales; family Lacipirellulaceae; genus JBOFFC01. Next base: position 914 of record JBOFFC010000052.1, on the reverse strand, counting down.
CCCGACAGGGTGGTCGCCCAGCGGGTGCTGGCCCACGCCCTCGACACGCTGTTGAGGCTGCTCCACCCGATCGCGCCGTTCCTGACCGAGGAGGTGTGGTCGCTGCTGGGGGAGGTCGCCCCGGTGCGGGGCGTGGCCGATCCTCAACCCGCCGCCGAGAGCGTCTGCGTGGCGGCCTGGCCCGAAGCCGACACCCAGGCGATCGACAAGACGATCGAGGAGCAGTTCGCCAAGTTCCAAGGGGTCCTCGGCGCCGTCCGCGAGGTCCGTCAGGCCCAGCAAGTCCCGGGGAGCGAGTCGGTCGAGTTCACCGTCCTCTGCGACGCGGCGACCGCCGAGCTGCTGGGGCCGATGACCCCCTACTTCCAGCAGATGGCCCGTGCCGTGCCGACGGCGATGGGCCCCGCGGCGACACCGGCGGACCTCGCGGCCGCCAAGCCGCTCGGCGGCTACGACACGCCGATCGAGGTGCACGTTGATGTGGCGCGGTTCCTCGACAAGGACGCCGAGCGGTCGCGGCTCGAGAAGGAGCGGGCGAACCTAACGAAGTTCATCGCGTCGCTCGGCGGCAAACTGGCGAAGGAGGCGTTCACCGCCCGGGCCCCCGCCGACGTGGTCGCCGCCGAGCGTGCGAAGCTCGCCGAGGCCCAGTCTCAGCTCGCGTCGGTCGCCGCGGCGCTCGCGAAGCTCGGATGACAAGCGGGCCGTTCCAACCGTAGCGGTCGCGGCGAAGTACAGCTCCCCCGTCACTCCCCTCGCGCGCAACCGCAGATTCGACTCGCCCCGTTCGACCTCACCGAGCCACGCCGTGGACCACCAGACTCGTTCCGACTCGCCGCGGCGTAGCCCGCTGCTGATGAACGCCGCAGAGGCCGCGCTGCTGGTGATCGACGTGCAGCCACGGCTCGTTGCGG
>JBOFFC010000051.1:0-22598 GCA_051648405.1 Lacipirellulaceae bacterium | reverse complement strand
CCCCCCGCCGCGCCGAGCGCGAGGGGGGCCGGCGACTCGGCGGCACTCCGAGCCCCCGGTCGGCTCGCCCCAGCGGGGCGGCCCCCTGCAGAGGCGAATCCGCTGCGGGGTTCGCGGTCGCCCCCGCCCTGACCGGGGGCGCCAGCCGGTGTCGCTACAGCCGGCGCCACCGCGCGGCTGGGAATCTGGGCCGTGGGCGCCGGGCGACGGGGTCGCGCGTTAGGGGTGATAGCGGTGCTCTGGGTTGACTCGGTTGATAGCAGAACTTGGGTAATCCAGCTAATGGCGAGGGGGCGTGGCCTCCGAACTTACAGGGGACGGATTCTACCCGTCTTGACCAGACCCCCTATCCCCCACCCGTTTTGTGTTTTCAAGGAGGCGATTACTGCAATGAAGCGTACGTTGGGCATGCCGATGCTCGCTGCGATGGCGGTCGTGCTTGCGGGTTCGCAAGCTTGGGCTGCGTGCTGCGGGTCGGCCCGATACAGCAACTGCGAGGCTTGTGAGAGCCCGTCTTACCAGACGATCTACAAGACCGAGCGCCGCACCGTAATGGAAGAGCAAACCGACGTCTGCTACCGCACGGTCTACGACCGCGTGGCCGAGCAGAAGGCGGTTAGCTACACGAAGCACGTGACCGAGACGCGCCAGAAGCAAGTCAACTACACGGTCATGGTGCCGTCGTACGAGACCAAGACCCGCACCTACACCGTCAACAAGCCGGTTTGGGAAACGCGGACCAAGCAGGTCAACTACACCGTCATGAAGCCGGTGTACGAGACCAAGACCCGCACCTACACCGTCAATAAGCCGGTCTGGGAAACGCGGACCAAGCAGGTCAACTACACGGTCATGAAGCCGGTGTACGAGACCAAGACCCGCACCTACACCGTCAACAAGCCGGTTTGGGAAACGCGGACCAAGCAGGTCAACTACACGGTCATGAAGCCGGTGTACGAGACCAAGACCCGCACCTACACCGTCAACAAGCCGGTTTGGGAAACGCGGACCAAGGATGTGACCTACACCGTCCGTAAGTCGGTCCCCTACACCAAGACGATCACGGTCAACACCGGCTCTTGGGAGAACCAGAGCTACACGATCCCCGGATCGGTGCGCGTCAAGAACGTGCGTCAGCCCGGCTCGTGGGTCTACAACCCGGCCACTTGCTCGTGCTGCTACTGCCCGGGCTCGTGCTGCAAGGTGACGATCGAGTGCCCGCCGAAGACGTGCTGCAAGAAGGTCTGGGTCCCGCGCTGCGAGACCAAGGAGATCTGCTGCACGAAGGTCGTGTGCGAGCCGTGCACGAAGACCTGCTGCTACAAGGTCTGCACGATGGTCCCCGAGTGCAAGACCTGCTCCTACCAGGTCTGCCGTATGGTCCCCGAGTGCCACACCAAGACCTGCTGCTACAAGGTCTGCACGATGGTCCCCGAGTGCAAGACCTGCTCCTACCAGGTCTGCCGTATGATCCCCGAGTGCCGCACCAAGACCTGCTCGTACAACGTGTGCGTGCCGGTTCAGTGCGAGCGGATGGTGACCTGCTACAAGTGCGTTCCGCGTCAGGTGGCCTACACCGTCAAGCGGTGCGTCCCCCGGACGGTCTGCATCCAGGTCCCGGTGAAGATCATCCGCACCTGCGCCAACGCCGGCGCCGCTGCGGCCGCTGAAGGCTGCGTCGAAGGCGCCGCCGCTCCCGCCGCTGCTGGCTGCGGTTGCAACGGCTGATCGGATCGCGTGAACAGCTGTAAGGGCCCAACTTCCGTGGTGGGGAAGTGGGCTGGTCAAGCGTGTTAGAGAAGCGGCCCGGTCCAAGGTGGACCGGGCCGCTTTTGTTGTTGGTGGCGGCGATCCGAGTCGGGCAGCAGTCGCCAGCCGGCTCGCATTCCGTGTCGCTGCGGGGCGACGGTGATCGACGGAGGGGCCCACCGGGCAAATCGGGGCGCCGGGGAGGGTCGCGACGTCTTGACGGCCTGGGTAAACGGGAACTACGATCCCGCTTCATTTTAGGCACGTTTTCCACAGCCCCCTGGGGGGGACCCCCGGCGGACGCCGGGCGAGAGACGTCCCGCGACCCGCAACCGACCCTCCTTAAAGCGCCCCCCTACCGCGCGAGCACCTCGCGCTTTCCACCGGAAGCCCCACCGGGCGTGCTAGTTGGCGGTCGGCTTGCGACCCCCCTCTCGCGCCGCTCGGCGAAGAGAGCCGGTCCGCTACGCGGTCGGCCGCTCAGGGCCCCCAAGAAACTCACTCCTACAGGACAAGTTCGGCATGGCGAAGAAGAAGGCGGCCGCGGCCCCCAAGGGCGCGAACAAGATGGTGTACTACTTCGGCAAGACCCGCACCGACGGCGACACGTCGATGAAGCTGCTGATCGGCGGCAAGGGCGCCAACCTGGCCGACATGACGTCGATCGGCCTGCCGGTCCCCCCCGGGTTTACGATCACCACCGAGTGCTGCGCCGCCTACTACAAGCACGGCGAGAAGCTCCCCAAGGGGCTGATGGAGGCCGTCGCCGACGCGGTCAAGACGCTCGAGAAGGAGACCGGCAAGAAGTTCGGTGACACCAAGGACCCGCTCCTGGTGTCGGTCCGGTCGGGGGCGGCGCTCTCGATGCCCGGCATGATGAACACGATCCTGAACCTGGGCCTCAACGACGAGTCGGTCGCGGGCCTGGCGATCGCCACCGGCAACAAGCGGTTCGCGTACGACGCCTACCGCCGCCTGGTGAACATGTACGGCGACGTCGTGATGAACGTCCACCACGAGTACTTCGAGGAGGCGTTCGACAAGATCAAGCGGCAGTACAACGTCGCCGAGGACACCGACGTGCCGACGGCCGGCCTGGTCGAGCTCGTCGCGGCCTACAAGGGGGTCTACAAGAAGTACACCGGCGCCGAGTTCCCGCAGAACCCGATGGAGCAGCTCGGCTTGGCGGTCGAGGCGGTGTTCAAGAGCTGGAACGCCGACAAGGCGATCAGCTACCGGCGCATCGAGGGGATCACCGGCCTGGCGGGCACGGCGGTCAACGTGCAGTCGATGGTCTTCGGCAACATGGGGGACGACTCGGGCACGGGCGTCGCCTTCACCCGCAACCCCTCGACCGGCGAGAACAAGTTCTACGGCGAGTTCTTGGTGAATGCGCAGGGCGAGGACGTGGTGGCCGGCATCCGCACGCCGCAACCCGTCGAGGAAATGCCCAAGTGGACCTGCGAGGCCGACAAGTCGATCGGCAAGAAGGTCCACGCCGAGCTGATGGCCATCAAGACCAAGCTCGAGAAGCACTACAAGGACGTGCAGGACATCGAGTTCACGATCGAGCGCGGCAAGCTCTACATGCTCCAGACCCGCAACGGCAAGCGGACCGGCATGGCCGCGGTGCGGATCGCCTGCGAGATGGTCAAGGAGAAGTTGATCGACGAGAAGAAGGCGGTCCTGCGCGTCCCGGCCGGCGACCTCACGCAGCTCTTGCTGCCGTCGTTCGACCCGGCGGCAAAGAAGAAGGCGTCGGCGCTGACGATTGGCCTCCCCGCCTCGCCCGGCGCGGCGTTCGGCAAACTGGCGTTCACCGCCGAGGAAGCGGTCGATCGCGCCCACGAGGGGGAGCGCGTACTGCTGGTGCGCAAGGAAACAAGCCCCGAGGACGTCGATGGCATGCACACCGCGGCCGGGATCCTCACCAGCACCGGCGGCATGACCAGCCACGCGGCGGTCGTCGCCCGCGGCTGGGGCAAGTGCTGCGTGGCCGGCGCCGGCGAGATCTCGATCGACGAGAAGGGGAAGAAGCTCACCGTCGGCGGTAAGACCTACGGCGTGAACGACGTCCTCTCGATCGACGGCTCGACCGGCGAAGTCTTCGCCGGCGAGATGCCGACCGTCGAGCCGAAGATGTCGAGCGACTTCGCGACCCTCATGACCTGGGCCGACAAGTACCGGAAGCTCGGTATCCGCACCAACGCCGACAGCCCGGCCGACAGCGAGCGGGCCCGCGGCTTCGGCGCCGAAGGGATCGGCCTCTGCCGCACCGAGCACATGTTCTTCGAGGGAGAGCGGATCCTCGCGATGCGTGAGATGATCCTCGCCGAGGACAAGCCGGCCCGCGTAAAGGCGCTCGCCAAGCTGCTGCCGTTCCAACGCGACGACTTCGTCGGCATCTTCAAGGCGATGAAGGGCCTGCCGGTCACCGTCCGCCTGCTCGACCCGCCGCTGCACGAGTTCCTGCCGCACGACGCCAAGGGCCAAGCCGAGGTCGCCAAAGCGCTCGACATCAAGACCACCGAGGTCGAGCGCCGCGTCTCGCAGTTGCACGAGGCGAACCCGATGCTCGGGCACCGCGGGTGCCGGTTGTCGGTCACCTACCCGGAGATCCTGGTGATGCAAGTCACCGCGATCATCGAAGCGGCGATCGCCTGCAAGAAAAAGAACATCGACGCCCGGCCCGAGATCATGATCCCGCTCGTGGGCACCGTGAAGGAGCTTTCGATCCTCCGCGCCCTGACGATCGAGACGATCGAGGCCGTGAAGGCCAAGAAGAAGTTCGACGCCAAGCTCGAAGTGCTCGTTGGCACGATGATCGAGATCCCCCGCGCGGCCCTCACCGCCGACGAGATCGCCGGCGAGGCCGACTTCTTCAGCTTCGGCACGAACGACCTCACGCAGATGACGTTCGGCTACAGCCGCGACGACGTGAACAGCTTCCTCCCCGATTACCTCGAGCAAGAGATCCTTGTGAAGGACCCGTTCCAGTCGATCGACGTCTCGGGCGTCGGCCAACTGGTGGCGATGGCGGTCAGCAAGGGTCGGAGCGTCAACAAGAAGATCAAGCTCGGCATCTGCGGCGAGCACGGCGGCGACCCCGCTTCGATCCGCTTCTGCCACTCGGTCGGCCTCGACTACGTGAGCTGCAGCCCGTTCCGCGTGCCGATCGCTCGGCTGGCGGCTGCCCAGGCGGCGCTGTCGGGCGCGTAAGTCGGGCCGCGAACGCGGCGGTCCGCAGGGGACGCTGTGAACAATCGGTCCGCTCGACGTGTAGAATCTCCCAGCCGGCGGCCAGCCCCCTTGGCCGCCGGCTTTCTTTTTCAACTCCCCAACCCGTTCTCGCCGCGAGGCCTCGCGAATGTTCTGCACTCCCAGTGTCCCGGCCCGCGCGCTCGCTGCGACGCTCGCCCTCGGGTTGATCGCGAACCTCGCGAGCGCCCAAGACAACCCCGACCCGCTCGCCTTGCTCGTCGAGGCGGCGGACGCGGTCGTCGATTCGGCGGCGCTGTCGGTCGTCGTTTCGACGCGGACCGAGGCGACGATGGGGGAACAGCAGACCGACCAAACGGCCGGCTATCGGTACACGCGTCGGGGCGCCGACCAGTTCGCGTTCGAGGCCATCGACGAGCAGGGCGAAACCCTCGACGAGGGGGTGACCGTCCGCGGCGACCGCGGGATCGTGTTCACGCACATCGTCGATATGAAGCGCTACACGCTCGAGGAATCGGACCAAGGGATCGCGCCGTTCATCCGCTCGCCGCTGACCCGCGGCATCGGGGCGGGGCTCGGGGCGCTCGGCCTTAGCTTCCTGCACCCGGCGGCGGCGACCGAGCTCAAGGGGGAGGTCGAGAACCCCGAGTACGTCGCCGTCGAGGACCTCGACGGCGTGCGGGCGCACCACTGCCGCTACCTGGTCGAGGGGAAACTCCCGATCGAAGTTTGGTACGCCGCCGAGGGGAAGCCGTACGTGCTGCGCGTGCTGCCGGACCTGACCGAGATGATGAAGGGGACGCCGGCCGCGAAGAAGTTCGACAACTTCGCGTACCAAGTGACGTTCAACTTCGCCGGTTGGGAGGCTGATGCAGAGCTCGGCGACGAGGACTTTCGCATCGACCGCCCGGACGGCCCGCGGATGGTCGAGTCGTTCTTCAAGGCCGCAACCCCCGAGCCGAACCCCCTGCTGGGGGTCGAAGCGCCGTTGTTCGAACTCGAGGACCTGGAGGGCGAGCCGGTAAACCTGGCCGACCACCTCGGCAAGAGCGTGATCTTGCTCGACTTCTGGGCGACCTGGTGCCCCCCCTGCGTCGAGGCGCTGCCGACGATCGACCGCGTCGCGTCGTCGTTCGCCGACAAGGGGGTCGTCTTCTTCGCCGTCAACGCCCAGGAATCGGCCGAGGACGTGAAAGCGTTCCTCGAAGAGAACGAGCTGACCCCCCCCGTGGCGCTCGACGTCGATGGGACCGCCGCCGGCAAGTACGGCGTCGAAGGACTCCCAACCTCGGTGATCATCGGCAAGGACGGCCGCGTGCAGGTCGTGCACGTCGGCCTCAGCCGCGCGCTCGAACAGAAGCTCACCGAAGAGCTGACGTCGCTCGTGGCCGGCGAGGACCTGGCGGGCGCAATCGTGGCGAAGCACCAGTCCGAAGTGCAGCGTGTCGAGGACCTCGGCGCCAAGCTCTGGGCCCGGCTCGCCGAGTAGCGCTCAGCAAGGCAGCGCCGCCGCAGAGGGGTCGCAGTCACGCCGCCTTGCGGGCCATCGTCTGCGGGGCCTCTTCGTCCAGGGCGTCGTGGATCGCGCGGATCCCGCCGCTCGGAGGGAGGCGACGCTCGCGGACGAAGCCACGCGTGCCTCCTCGCAGGAACGCCGCGAGCTCGGCGGCCGGGCCGTCGGCGAACCACTCGGCGAGCAGCCCGAGGCGTTCGTCAAGCGACAACCCGCTGCGGTAAATCACCTGGTAGGCGCGCTTCAGCTCGCGGACCCGCTCTTGGCCGATGCCGGCGCGGCGCAGGCCGACGCGGTTGAGGCCGACGACCATCGCCGAGCCGCCGTCGAGCATCAGGAACGGGGGGACGTCCTGCGTCACGCGGGCCATGCCGCCGATCATCGCCAACCGTCCGATGCGGCAGAACTGGTGGACGGCGACGCCCCCCCCCAGGCACGCCCGGTCGCCCACCGTCACGTGCCCGCCGAGCATCACGTTGTTCGTGAGGATCACGCCGCTGCCGACTCGGCAATCGTGCGCAACGTGGGCGCCGACCATCATCAGGCAGTCGTCGCCGAGCGTCGTGACCCCGTCGCCGTGCATCGCGCGGTGGATCGTCGCGTTCTCGCGGATCACGTTGCGATCGCCGATGACGACCGCTCCAACCTTCGGTGGGGGCGCCAGGTGCTGCGGCATCCCTCCCAGGACGACCCCCTCGAAGAGCTGGTTGTCTCGCCCCAGCGTGACCCCTGACCCGACGCTGACGCGCGCGGCGAGGCGGCACCCTGCGCCGATCGTGGCGCCCCCTTCGACGACGCAGAAGGGGCCGATCGACACCCCCTCGCCGAGCACCGCCTCGGGGCTGACCAAGGCGAAGGGGTGAATGCTCACGGGAGGGGCCTCGGCTGCTAGCACTCGGACGGCGGTCGCTCGCGCCCGCGGTGGGCGACGGTGAAGGCGATGCCATCCTCCGTTGGTATCGGCCGTGCCGATCGCGAGGGCTTAGCCCTCGGCCGCGGAGCGCGGCGGATTCTTTGCTTCGCGCGGCGGGGCGCTGCTAGCGCCGCGAGCGAGCGTCTACAATCGGGCCGGCCCGCGTTGGCGTCGCCCTTGCCGCGCCGGACGCCCTCTCCACGCTTCCCTTCCGCTAAGCCCAACGACCGATGGCCGACGTCCACACGCTGTATTCCGAGTCCGACCAGCTCAAGGCCGCGGGAGACCTCGACGGCGCCGTCGCGAAGCTCGAGGAAGCGCTCGGCGTCGAGCCCGGGTTCGCGCTCGCCCACTCGGGGCTCGCGGTGCTCGAGCAGCGTAGGGGAAACCACCAGCAGGCAATCGAGCACGCCCTGAAGGTCTGTGAACTCGAGCCGAACGACGCGTTCAGCTTCACCGCGCTGTCGGTGACCTACCAACGCGCCTACGCCGGCACCGGCGACACGAGCTTCATCGGCCTCGCCGAAGACGCGATGGCCAAAAGCCGCGTGATGGAAGCCGGCCACTAGCCGCTCTAGCGCCGGCGGCTTCACGCACGCCGCACCTCTTCTGCGGGCTCCTGACGTGCGCGCGCCAGGGGCCTTCACTGCTTCTTCATAATCGACGAACGGGCCGATCCCGCGCGCCCGTGCTAGCCGCAGTCCGATGCGTTGCGGTTACGGGTGCGTTCGCTGCGCTCAGCGTCAAATCGGCGCAAGTAAAAGCCGCACAATCTTGGCGATCCTTCGATCTCGCGCGGCGGCTTCATCGCCCCTTCATGAAGCTCAACCAGAGTAAGCGGGCTCGGTGAGCCCTCGACGGCCCCGCAGCGCGTGAACGATCGCGCCGGCATTGGGCCGGTTCGCGTCGTGCTTCGACTCGCCTCCATGAGGAAGGTTCCAATGAAGAAGACGCTACGAATCTCGTGTTTCGCCCTCGCGGCGACGCTGTGCGGAGCCGCTTCGGCGCCCGCCCAGGTGTTGTTTTCCGAGAATTTTGACAGCCTGACGCTGGGTGGCAGCGTCAACGAGCGCGCCGGTGCTGGCCGCGTAACGGTCCCCGCCACGGAGCCCGGCACCCAGCCGTTCCCGGCCGCGTTCAGCAAGTCGAACCCGGGCTGGACGATCGATAACAACCTGGGGACCTACGACGGCGCCCCGACGATCGGCAACGCCGGCGTCCCGACGCTCGGCACGCGCGTCCAGGAATGGGAAGGCTGGTCCTTCGCCGAGAAGACGTTCTGGATCACCGCCGACGACCAGCAGCGCAGCCAATTCACCAAGGGCACGAACGTCGTCGCCGTCGCCGATAACGACGAGTGGGACGACCTCGGGACCCGCACCGGGTTCTACAACACGGGGCTCAACAGCCCGTCGTTCCCGGTCGCCGAAGGCGTCTCGTACGGCGTCGGCTTCGATTCGAGCTGGCGTCCCGAGTCGCTCGACGACAGCTACAACGACCTCGTGCCGTCGGCCCTCGACAACACGAACACGCAGGCCGTTGAGATCATCGCCAAGTTCGACGTCGGTGGTCAGGTCCAGATCGTGAAGTGGGACTCGGTCGGCACCAGCCCCTTCTTCAAGGCCGCCAACACCAACGAGACCTTCGCGTCCGATGGCACGGGCTTCTTCTTCACCGCCCCGGCCGGCGCCACCTCGGCGTCGATCAGCTTCAACCAAGTGAACGCCGCCAACGACTGGTGGTGGGCGATCGACAACATCAAGGTCGAGAGCGAGATCGGCGCCACGGTCTACACCGAAGACTTCGAGGACACGGTCCTCGAGCCCTCGATCAACGAGCGTCTGGCGTTCGTCTCGAAGGTGACCGGCGCTGCCGGCCAGACCAACACGGTCCGCGGTGTAGTCTACGAGACCCAGGCCCGCCCGAACTCGTTCACCAAGACGGCCCCGGCCGGCTGGAGCGTCGATAACCTCGACACCCCGGGCCTTGGCGACGACAACAACGGCGTCTTCGAGTGGGAAGGCTGGAGCTTCGCCACCCCCGAGTTCTTCGGGTTCGCGGCCGGCAACGACGGTCGTGCGGAGTTCACCAAGGGGACCGGCAACATCGCCATCGCCGACTCGGACGAGTGGTCCGACACGGGCGCCGGCGTGACCGACCCGCGTGCCGTCAACGCCGCCGGCGAGAACGACGCGCTGAACACGGTGCTCAAGACCCCGACGCTCAGCTTGGTCGGCGTCGACCTGACCCCGGGCTTGGCCCTCGAGTTCGATTCGAGCTGGCGCCCCGAGGGTGGCCAGACCGCGCTCATCACCGCCGTCATCGACGGTGGCGCGCCGGTGGAAGTCCTCCGCTGGAACTCGGACTCGGCTTCGCCGTTCTTCAAGGCCCGCGCCACGAACGAGTCGGTCTTCCTGCCGCTCAACGTGACCGGCGCTTCGAGCATCGCGCTCAACTTCGCCCACCTGGGCGGGAGCAACAACTGGTGGTGGGCGATCGACAACGTGAAGCTCGCCGTCATCCCCGAGCCGACCTCGGCCCTCTTGGCCGGTGTCGCTCTGCTGGGCCTCGGCGCCCGTCGCCGCGGCTGCTGAGAGTTCGTTCGACCCTGACCGGAGTTCCCCCCGGCGCACCGCGCGCCGGGGGGACCCGTTCGGGCGCCACACACTGTTTCGACGTGGCTCCCCCGCGGGCGGCGTTTGCGCCGTCGCGGGCGATTCACCTCGGAAGCCGACTGAGTCGGTCGTCCCGTCCCCAGGCGCTGAGCGTTCAAGCCCCCCCCGACCGCACCCGTCCATCAGGAAGTCCCCAGGGAGCCAATCACAAAATGAATCACCAATTCCTTAGCACTTGGCGTGGCCGAGCGGCCCGCTCGGCGAGCTGGCTGGCTGTGGCCGCCGTGGCCATAGTCCCCGCTGCGCGGGCGACCGCCGTTGACCTGTTCAGCGAGGACTTTGACGGGCTCACGCTGAAGCCGGTCGTGACCTTCCAATCGGAGCTCCGCGAGCGTCAGGCCTGGACGGAGGTCTCTCCCCTCGGCTGGGAGAACGACAACAGCGGCGTGGCGTTCGCTGGCGACCCGCTGAAGGGGGTGACCGAGTTCGAAGGCTGGCGCTTCGTCGATAAGGATTGGTGGACTCTGACCGCGGGCGACCAAAACCGCAGCCAGTTCCTCAGCGGCCGCAACGTGATCGCGGTCGCCGACCCCGACGAGTGGGACGACTTCGGCTCCCCCGCTTCGAACGGCGAGGGACAGCCCGGCGTCGGCGACAAGTTCTCCGCCAAGCTGACCACCCCGGCGATCAACCTCGCCGGCATCGGGGTGAACGAGGCGAAGGCGTTCTTCTACTCGTCGTGGCGCCCCGAGGACACGCAGAAGGCGACGCTGACGGCGATCTACAACCGCGGCTTGGCAAGCGAGTCGCGCGTCGAGCTGTTCCGCTGGAAGTCGCTCGAGACGGGGGACGACCCGCTCGCGACGTTCAAGCCCGACTCCGAGAACGAGTCGCTCTCGGTCAACCTACAAAACCCGGCCGGCGCCCAAAACGTCCGCCTCGAGTTCAACCTCTACGACGCCGGCAACGACTGGTGGTGGGCGTTCGACTCGCTGCAAGTCTTCACCGGCACGGGCCCGGGCGAGGACGGCGCGCTGCGGGTCGTGATCAACCGCGACACCGGCAGCGTGCAGGTCGTGAACCGCACCGGGGCGAACGTCGACCTGCGTGGCTACTCGGTCCGCTCGGCCGCCGGCGCGTTCGACGAAGCGGGGGCGACCTACCTGTCGGCGACCAACTCGCAGTGGATCAAGGCCACGCAAAACGGCGGCTCGATCAACGACCTCAGTGAAGTCCACCTCAACAGCAGCCCGCTGAGCCCCGCGGGTGTGATCAACCTCGGCCCCTCGTGGGAGAAGTACTTCGACGAGCTGGCCGACGTCTCGTTCACCTACCTGCTCGACGGGGACAACGACCCGATCCAGGGGATCGTCGAGTTCGTCGGCAACGGCGGGGCGGCGTTCAGCTTCCTCGACCTGAACTTTGACGGCGCGATCAGCATCCTCGACTGGAACCGCTTCAAGCAGGGCTTTGGCTCGAACCTCACCGGGCTCACCAAGGCCATCCGCTACCAGCAAAGCGACCTCGACAACGACGGCAAGCACACGCTCAACGACTTCATCGAGTTCGAGCGGGCCTACGACTTCGCGAACGGCTCGGGCGCGTTCGCCCAGCTGCTGGCCGTCCCCGAGCCCTCGACCGGGGCGCTGCTGGCGCTCGCCGGCTTGGGCGCCGTCCGTCGCCGCCGCCGCTTGTCGGCCGCGCCGCGCCGTCGCTCGAAGGCGCTCGTCGCGGGGGTTTGTTTTGCGACAGCCTGCGTAGCATCGGGCGAGGCCTCGGCACAGCTGACGCTGCTGTCCGAGGACTTCGAGTCGCTGCCGCTGGGGCCGAACGTCGAAGAGGCCCTCGCCGGCGCCAACGTCTGGACGAAGACCGGCCCGGCCGGCTGGACGATCGACGACTCGGGGATGCCCGGGCTGGGGAACCCCGCGACCGACGGCATCACCGAATGGGCCGGTTGGTCGTTCGCCGACAAGGAGTGGTGGGCCGAGACCGCCGGCGACCAGCAACGCACGCAGTTCGCCCGCGGGACCGGCACCGTGATGATCGCCGACCCCGACGAGTGGGACGACGGCGCCCACGGCCCCCTGCCCACGCCCCCGAACTTCTTCGACTCGTTCGTCAAGACGCGGACCATCAACATCCCCGCCGGAGTCCCCGCCGGCCGGATCAAGCTGTCGTTCGACTCGTCGTGGCGCCCCGAGGGCCAGGATGACCTCGACAACACCAACAACCAAACGGCCACCGTCAACGCGATCTACAACCCGGGGCCGAGCCAGGTCCGCACGAACGTGCTGACTTGGGACTCGAACCCCGACTCGCAGACCTTCAAGGTCGATGCCGTCAGCGAGCGGGTGTCGCTCGACCTGGCGTACGACGGCGTCGCTACGACGATGCAGGTCGAGTTCGGCCTCGGCAACGCCTGGAACGACTGGTGGTGGGCGGTGGACAACATCCTCGTAACGGTCCCGACCGACCCCTCAAAGCTGCGGATCAACACCGCCAACGGTCAGGCGTTCCTGGTTGGTGGCGACACGATCGCCGCGAGCATCAAGGGGATCGACGTCAGCAGCGCGAACGGTGTGCTGAAGCCGGTCACCGTCGGCGGCCTGGCCGTGACGGCGGGAGAGTCGGCCGACGGACCCGATGCGGGGACGGCCCCCGGCTCGTCGCTCGGCGAGCAATGGGAGCAGCTCACGTCGTCCAGCAGCCAGTTCACCGAGGCCTACCTGTTCGGTTCGTCTACGTTCACCACCAGCCGCACCGAGTACCTCGGGCAGCTTTTCAACACGGCGACCTCGGTCGCGAATCGCGACGTCAAGTTCTCTTACAGCAACGCCAACGGCGACCTCGTCGAGGGGATCGTCGAGTACTTTGCCCAAGCGGGCAGCATCCCGGGTGACTTCAATCAGGACGGTTTTGTGAACGCAGCCGACTACACAACTTGGCGAGACGGGCTCGGGACCACCTACACCCAAGCCGATTACAACGTTTGGCGTAACAACTACGGGGCGAACGCCGGCAGCGCGTCGGCTGCCGCCCAGGCCGTCCCCGAGCCGCAGTCGCTCGCCCTGCTGGGCTTCGCGGCGCTCGGCGCCGTGGCGACGCGGTTCCGCCGCGCCGCCGCCGTGGCGGCGGTGACCTGCGGCGCCCTCCTTTCGAGCGACGCGCAGGCCCAGCTCCCCCCTTCACCGTTTGTCGATCGCCTTTACACGTTCGGCGAAGCGCAGGGCGCCACTGCCGGTTCGTCGGTGACCCAGACGGTGAGCTTCGACAGCGCCGGCGCCCCCGGCCAGAACCAGCTCATCGACCTTTTGGTGCGGCGTGGCACGGCCGAGCAGCCCAACGGCGGCCCGGCCGCGACCTACGTCACGACGGCCGACCGGCCCGACGGCCGCGGCGGGGTCGGGATTCAGTTGAACGCGTCGAACTTCGGCCGCCAGTACCTGCGGACCGGCTTCGCCGAGGGGCTCAACTTCCCCGAGCGCTCCCCCAGCTCGACCTTCTCCACCGCCCCCGGCGGCGGGGCGGGGACCATCGACTACACGCGTATCAACGACCGCGGCTTCGAGATCTGGGTCAAGCCGACCACCGTCAGCGGCGAGCAGCACATCGTGATGGACACCCAGCAGCACGGCGTCCTGATCAACGCCCAGGGCAAGTTCGCGATGCGTTACGCCAGCAAGCAAGAGGTGACCACCAACCGGGCCCCCGGGCCCGACGGGATCCTGAACAACGGCGACGACGTCATCACCGTGACCGGCCGCACGATCGTACCGGCCGACTACGCGTCGAGCGTCACCGCGACCCCCAACCAGTGGGCCCACCTGTCGGTGGTGCGGGCCTTCGGTCCGACCAACACCGGCTCGGTGATGTACGTGAATGGCGTCGCCGAGGCGGTCGCGTTCGGCCAGTACGCGGTCGAGACGATCGTCAACATCGACAACTTCTTCACGAACATCAACGACCTCGACGTCAGCCCCCTGACCGTCGGCCGCGCGACCAGCCCCACGACGCTCGACGGCCTGCCGCTCGCCGACAGCCGCTTCTTCCGCGGCGTGGTCGATGACCTCTCGATGTTCGCGATGGGGCTCAACTCGTCGCGTGACTTCGGGGAGTACATCTTCCAGCGTGACAACGGCTACGCGCAGGTGTTCGCCCCCGCGGTGCAGGGAGACCTGAACAGCGACGGCCAGGTGACCCTCGCCGACGCCAGCGTGTTCGCTGCGAACTGGCTGTTCGAGAAGCGGCTCACTTGGCTCGGCCCGAACGACCAGACCGCCAGCCGCGCAGTCGGCGACCTCTCGACCCGCAGCCGCGGGGACCTGAACTACGACGGCACGGTAGACCTCTCGGACTGGGCGATCCTCAACAACGCCAGCCCGGCCACCGCCCAGTTCGCGATGGCGATGATCCAGGGGATCCCCGAGCCGTCGTCGCTGCTTCTGGCTTCGCTCGGGATCGTCCCGCTCGGCCGCCGTCGGCGCAACTGATCCGCCGAGGTCATTGACCCGGCCTCGCAGCGGGACGTTCCGCGGCGAGTCGGTCGAGTCTACGCAACCGACAGGGCCGGCCAACCGCTGGCCGGCCCTGTCGAATTCGAGCAAGCGATGTGCGCCGGGCGTGCTCACGCTCGGCGCGGCAACGACGGGAGAATCGCAGCCAGGCGGTTCGGAGCACGCTCCGCCCCGCCGCTGCAAAGCTCCCGAAAAGCGGCTTCCCCTGCCACCCCGCCCAGCCAGCCGGCGCCCCGCCCGGCCTCGGTCCCCGACAAGGAGCGTCCCCCATGTTCCCGCAGACTGCCAAGAAGAGCCGCGCGTTTACGCTGGTCGAGCTGCTGGTCGTGATCGCGATCATCGGGATCCTCGTCGCCCTGCTGCTCCCCGCGGTGCAGGCGGCGCGCGAGGCCGCGCGGCGCAACCAGTGCAAAAACAACCTCAAGCAGTTGGGGCTCGCCTGCCTGAACTACGAGGGGACCAGCAAGGCGCTCCCGCCAGGCGCGTTCTTCGGCGAGGGGAGCGCCTGGTCGGCATTCATCCTTCCGTACCTCGAAGAGGGGTCACTGTTCGCGTCGCTCAAGATTGGCGAGGACAAGGGGGGCAACTACCAGTGGGCCTCTCCTTCGCCCTACACGTCGATTCAGTCGCTTGGCCCGACCTACCAAAACATGCTATTGGTGACTACCGTCATCCAGACGTTCCGCTGCCCGACGGCGGACCTAGTCGATGGCCAGAAGGACCTTTCGGCCGACGGTTGGGTGGTGAACAACCGCGTCCCCGGCAGCTACATCGGCGTGGCGAGCGGCCTGGCGCAGCAGCAAGACCCTTCGTTCTGGATGCGTGTTCGGAAGGGCCCGCAAAACTGGGAGGGGGCCGACGGCGTGCTGGTGGGCATTCACCACGAGGAAGACGTTAAGATCGGCAAGATCGGGTTGCAAAAGATCACCGACGGCACGTCGAAGACCCTCATGATCGGCGAAGCGGTCCACGATACGGAGACCCAGGGGATGCGTGCCGACCAGAAGGAGGCGCTCCTGGGGGATCGCCTTGACCACTGGTACGGCGGGAGCGACGACATCGACACCACGATCAGCGCTGGCACGGGCGGATCGAGCTGGTCCGATATCTCGGAGTTCCTTGGCTCGACCGCCGTTGGGCTCAACCTCCATGGCACGCCGATCGAGAACCAAGAGAAGTGCTCCAGCGCGTCGAACCCAGAGTGCCAAGCCCTCCAACTGTCGTTCGGCAGCCTCCACTCGGGCGCGGTGCAGTTCGTCTACGTCGATGGTCACGTCGACTCGCTGAGCGAAGACGTCGATAAGCAGGTGTACGCCGACCTCGGCAGCCGCGCCAGCCAGGTGTGGGACAACGGCGGCGCCGAGCGTCGCTGAGCTTCCCACGGGCGATCGGTGGTCGTCGCGTAGTGTCCCTCGGCGGTCGCCCCTCGCTACACTCAGGGCATGACCAACCGCGAGATCGCCGCGGCGCTCGACCAGGTGGCCGACCTGCTCGAGTTCCAGAACGCCAACCCGTTCCGCGTCCGCGCGTACCGGGGGGGCGCGCGGCGGGCGCAGGACTCGACCGAGTCGCTGGCGGCGATCGTCCGCGAACGGGGCGCCGCGGCGCTGACCGCGCTCGACGCCATCGGCAAGGACCTAGCCGACAAGATCGCGGAGCTCTGCACGACGGGCAAACTGGCGTTCCTCGAAGGGCTGCTGGCCGAAGTCCCCGAGGGGGTGCTCGACTTGCTGAAGGTCCCCGGGCTGGGGCCCAAGAAGGCCGCGGCGCTCCACAAGGAGCTCGGCGTGGCGTCGCTCGATCAGCTCCGAGCGGCGTGCGAGGGGCAGGCCGTGCGCGGCCTCAAGGGCTTTGGGGCGAAGACCGAAGAGGCGATCCTGGCCGGGATCACCCAGGCCGCTGCGGCCGACGAGCGGGTCCGCTGGGCCGAGGCCGAGACCGTTGTCGGGGGGCTGCTTGAGCACCTCGACGCCTGCCCCGCGGTCGTGCGCCGCGAGGCGGCCGGCAGCTACCGGCGCGGCAAGGAGACGGTCGGGGACCTCGACTTTGTCGTCGACATCGGCCCGACGCAGGACCCGGCCGCCGTCGCCGCCGTGATGGACCACTTCGCGCTCCTGGAGGGGGTCGAACAGGTCATCGCCCGCGGCGACACCAAGATGTCGGTCCGCCTGCGGCGAGGGGACGGCCGCCACAGCATCCAAGTCGATCTCCGCGCCGTCCCGAGCGCGTCGTTCGGTGCGGCGCTGCAGTACTTCACGGGCTCGAAGGAGCACAACGTCGAGGTCCGCGGCCGCGCCAAGGGGCTCGGCCTGAAGGTCAACGAGTGGGGCGTCTACCGCGTCACGTCCGATGGCGCCGACGAACGCGTCGCGGGGGCGAGCGAGGAAGGCGTCTACGGGGCCCTCGGACTCCCCCTCTTCCCGCCGGAGCTGCGCGAGGCGCGGCGCGAGTTCGCTGCGGCGGGCGCCGGTGCGCTCCCCAAGCTGCTGGAGCTCGCCGACCTGCGCGGCGACCTGCACATGCACACGACCGCGACCGACGGGGGGGCGACGCTGCCGCAGATGGCGGCCGCCGCGCGGGGCCGGGGCCTCGACTACATCGCGATCACCGACCACTCGAAGCGCGTGACGATGGCCCGCGGGCTCGACGCGTCGCGCCTGCGCGAGCAATGGGCCGAGGTCGATCGCCTCAACGAGCTGCTGGCGGCCGACGGGGGGCGCCCGCTGCGGGTGCTCAAGGGGATCGAGTGCGACATCCTCGAAGCGGGGGGGATGGACCTCGACGACGACGTCCTCGCCGAAGCCGACTGGGTGATCGCCAGCCTGCACTACGGCCAGCAGCAACCCCGCGCGCGGATCATGGAGCGCCTGCTGGGGGCGGTTGCCAACCCGTGGGTTTCGATGGTCGCCCACCCGACCGGTCGGTTGTTGGGAAAACGCGCTCCTTACGACGTCGACCTCGACGAGCTAATCGGCGCCGCCGCCGAGCACGGCAAGCTGCTCGAGTTGAACGCCAACCCGATGCGGCTAGACCTCGACGACGTGGCCTGCGCCGCGGCCAAGGCCCGCGGCGTGCCCCTGGTGGTCAACAGCGACGCGCACAGCGTCGAGGGGCTGGGGGTGCTGAGGTACGGCATCCTGCAGGCTCGACGGGCCGGGCTCACCGCAGACGACGTGGCGAATGCCTGGCCGCTCGAGCGGCTGCTGGCCGCGGTGCGCCGCGGGGTGTAGTCCGATTCGCAGCGGGTCAGTGACCCGGGGCCTACCACGCTATCGCCCGCGTAAGCTGCGCAGGTTTTGCCGAAGGCGCGGGTTGTGCCGGGCCGATACGAGTCGAGAGGCTTCGCGCTGCGCGGGGCAACGAACGACTCGGAGACTCGGCGTGCGTCGTCACTCGTGCACCCGCGACGGACTGCTAGCGGCGCTCGCCGCGTGCGCCGTCGTGAGCGCCGGCTGCGTGGTGCACCCCGCGAGCGGCCGTTTCGCGGAGCGCGAGCCCTCCGTCACCGACGACGTGCTCTCGTACCTCGAACGAGAGTGGCCGCTCGAGGCCGATGGCGTCGGCGACCCGGCGAGCGACTCCGCTAGTGGCACTGCCGGCGATCCTGTCGAGCAAGCTTCGCACGAAGACGAGTTCCCGTGCGGTGAAGTGGTCAGCGACGAGTCGTGCCGCCCTGCGGGCTGCGGGCTCGGCCTCGGCCTCGGCCTCGGCGGCCGCCAGCCGATTCGCAACGTCGGCGCCCGCCTGCGGAGCTGGGTCCGCGTGCCGGGATGGATCAACGGGACGACCCGGCCGGGGACGATCCCCGCCGGCGCCGGGCCGCCGGGGAGGTTCTTCCCGGTGCCGGTCAGCCCGCCGTTTGCGCCGCAGGGTGAGCAGTTCTTTGGCGATCCGACGGGGCCGATGGGAAGCTAGGGCGCCTGTGCGGGCGTCCGGATGTGCGGTTGGAGACTGAACTTAGGGGGGCCGATCCGTTAGGCGTGCCGGACGACTTCGTTCGGCACGAGCCGACCACGCTCTGATCGAGCGTCCGGTCGCACGCCACCGCGGCGCCCCACAGCGCCGCCGGATCGCTCCCGCCCGCCTCGACGCCGCCCGATGACGCAACTCCGCCCGTCGCGTTTCGCCCCCTTGCGCCGTGGCCTCGGCGTTGCTGCGCTTTGCCTCGGGCTGCCCGGCGCCGTGCATGCCGAAGTGAGCGAGGCACGGCTCTCACCGATCGTGCGCGCGGTGCAATCGGTCCGCCCTTCGGTAGTGAACATCCAGGGGCAGAAGACCGTCGCCGCCGACGCGGGCGCCCCCGGCGCCACACGGCAGGTGAACGGCATGGGGACCGGCGTGGTGATCGACCCGCGCGGGTACATCCTCACCAACCACCACGTCGTGGACGGCGTGCGCCAGATCCGCGTGACGCTCGACGGCGGCGCCGCCGACGTTGCCCGCATCGTCGCCTTCGACCGCGGCACCGACCTCGCCGTGATCAAGATCGAGGTCGGCCGGTCGCTCCCCGTGATCCCGCTGGGGTCGAGCGACGACCTGATGACCGGCGAGAGCGTGATCGCCGTGGGGAACGCCTACGGGTACGAGCACACGGTCACCCGCGGCATCATCTCGGCCCTGCACCGCGACGTGCAGGTGAGCGACACGCAGGCTTACGACGACCTGATCCAGACCGACGCCAGCATCAACCCCGGCAACTCGGGGGGACCGCTGCTGAACATCGAGGGGCGGATGATCGGCGTGAACGTCGCCGTTCGGGCCGGGGCGCAGGGGATCGGCTTCGCGATCCCGGTCGATAGCGCGATCGACATCGCCGCCAGCCTGATGAGCGTCGAGCGGCTTGAGAACAAATGGCACGGCATCCAAGCGACCTCGACCGCCGCGCACGACAGCTTAATCGTGAACCGCGTCGCGGCGGGGAGCCCGGCGGCCAAGAGCGGCCTCCGCGCCGGTGACGTCCTGGAGCGACTCGGCGACACGCGCCTCGAACGCCCGCTCGACGTCGAGCGGGCGCTGCTCGGCAAGCCCTCGGGCGAGCCGGTGAGCCTGTCGGTCCGCCGCGGCGCCGAACGGCTCGACCTGGTGCTCGCGACGGTTCGTCGCGGCGCCCCGGCGCCGGGAGTCACGCCGCTCGAGCGCGAGCCGTTGGCCGCGTCGCCTGCTGGTCGCCGCGACCAACGGGCGTGGGAAGTGCTCGGGCTCGAGCTGGCCCCCGAGCCGGCCGAGACCCTCGCCCAGGCGGCCGCGCGGTACCGCGGCGGGATGCGCGTCGTCGACGTCCGCCCCGACGGCCCCGCGGCGGCCAAGGGGATCCGCCCCGGCGACGTGCTGGTCGGCATGCACCGCTGGGAAACGGCCTCGGCCGAGGACATCCGCTACATCGTCAACAACCGCCAGTTGGCGACGATGGATGCCGTGAAGTTCTACATCCTCCGCGGCGACGAGACGCTCTACGGCGAGATGGCCGTCGCCGCTGCGCCCGGCGCGACGGTCCGCCGTTGAGCGGCAAGGCGAGCCGGCGGCCGTGTTGGCGGAGTAGGGTGATGAGGGTTCGCACCCGCCCTTCGGTCCACGTGTCGTCGCGATGGAGCTCTCGTTCGTCGATTGGCTGCGGACGCGCGTCCCCGTGCCGCCGGGCGTGCTGCTGGGGATCGGCGACGACGCCGCCCTGCTCGCGCCGACGAGCGGGCCGCTCGTTGTGACCAGCGACCTGCTGATCGACGGCGTTCACTTCGTCTCGGCCGAGCACTCTCCCGAGCGGATCGGGCGTAAAGCGCTCGCGGTAAACCTGAGCGACCTGGCGGCGATGGGCGCGAGGGCTTGCGGCGCGGTGCTGAGCCTGGCGCTCCCCCGCGGCGGGGCGTGCGGCGTCTCGTCGGACGAGCTCGCGCGGCGGCTCGTCGAGGGGATGCTGCCGCTCGCCGAGCGCTTCGGATGCCCCTTGGTCGGTGGCGACACGAACGTCGGCCCCGGGCCGCTGGTGGTCTCGGTCACGGCGCTCGGCGAGGCGCCGTCGAGCGGCGCTGCGCTGCGATCTACCGCCCAGCCGGGCGACGACGTCCTCGTCACCGGCGCCCTGGGGGGGAGCCTCCTCGGCAAGCACCTCGACTTCACGCCGCGGCTCGACGAGGGACGCGTCCTCGTCGAGCGGTTCGGGGTCCGGGCGATGATGGACGTTACCGACGGGTTGTCGATCGACGCTCACCGCATCGCCCGGGGGAGCGGCGTGGGGATCGCGCTCGACCTCGATCGTGTGCCGATTAATAGCGACGCCCGAGTGCGCGCAGGGGAAACGGGGAAGGCCCCGCTCGATCACGCCCTCGCCGACGGCGAGGACTTCGAGCTGCTGTTCACACTCGATCCGGCGTCGGGCGAACGCCTGCTCGCCGAAGCGCCCTTCGAGTGCGGCGTCACGCGGGTCGGCGTGGTCGTGGCCGAGCCGGGCCTCTGGCGCCGCACGGCCGAGGGCCTAGCGCCGCTCGAGCCGCGGGGGTACGAGCACCGATGAGCGCTCGCGTCGAGTCGTTCGACCTCGCCGACGAGCGGGCGACCGCGCTGCTGGGCGCGCTCCTCGCCGAGCGACTCGGCCCCGGCGACGTCGTCTCACTCGTGGGCCCCTTGGGGGCCGGCAAGACACGGCTCGCCCAGGCGATCGCGGCCACGCTGGGGGTCGTCGAAGAGGTGACGAGTCCGACGTACGTGATCGTCAACGAGTACATCACCGGGCGCCTGCCGGTCTACCACTTCGACTTCTACCGCCTGCGCGACGAGGACGAGCTCGACGAGCTCGGCTGCGACGAGTACTTCGAAGGCCTCGGCGTGACGCTCGTCGAGTGGGGGGACCGCTACGGCCAGCGGCTCCCGCCGAGGACGATCACGGTCCGCCTCGAGCCGCGGGACGACGGCGTGCGTCGTCTTGCGACGATCGAGTCGCCGCACTAATCGACCGCCGCCAATCCCTCGGCCCCCTGCCCCTCGACCGTTTCGCCGCGCGGCGGCATCGGGGCGCCGTTCGTGATCTTGTCGGCGCCGGCGTTCTCCTCGACACGACGCAGGATCTCGTCGGTCGCGTAGCGGTCGAACTTGTAGTCGTCGATGACGAACTTCCGCTGCGTGCCGTTCTCGTCGTAGTAGACGCGGGCGATCCCCTTGTCGGTCCATTGCCGCTTGTCGATCGACGTCACCCGTTCAAACGGCACGGTCTCGCCCCAACTCGACGTGACGCCGGTGGGGCCGGCCTCGATCCAGCGGCTGTTGGTCCGGACCACCGTGCCGACCATCCAGGCGCCGGCCAGCGCCGAGATCCCCGCCATCACAAACTGCGAGAGGACGTCGCCGTCGCTCTTCGGCGCGCCCGGCTTCTCGACCGGCCACTTGTTCGACTTGGCGAGCTCCGTCCACTCGGCGGGCGCCACCTTCTTGATCTTCGACGGGGTCCAGCCGTTCTTCTTCGCGATCGCGGCCCACTCGAGCGGCGACTTGCCGGACTCGGACCACCCGTTCTCGGTGGCGACCCCCTCCCACTCCTCCTGCAAGAGCTCGAGGTACTTCTCGGCCCGTTCGCGTTGCTGGGGGTAGCCGACGAATCCGTCGTACAGGCACCACAGCATCCAGCCGAAGGCGGCCAGCCCGAGCCACTTGAAGCGGGCGTAGAACTTCGGGTTGTTGGCGGCCCGCAGCGTGGGGGCGTCGAAGTCGGTGGAGGGAGTCACGTCGGGGCGAGGGCCGGTCGGGAGGGTCGGGGAACAGACTGACCGGAAAGCGTAGCTCGCGGGGGGCCGCTCCGCCACGCGGGAGGGGGGGCCGGACGGGGCGTCACGGGCGGGAAAACCGGCGCAGGGGGACGGGTGCGGAGGCTCTCAACGGATACTCCGACCACGAGAACCCACGAGTCTACGTTGGTGCTCGACCGCGAGCCGGACGAAGCCGAGGCCGACCGGCTCTACGGCGCCTTCGACGACGCTACGCTCGTCACGCGCGTCGAACTGTCGCCCGAGGCGGTAACTGCGGTGGCTGACTGCGGCAACGCTGCGTTGCCTTTGGGTGCCACTGCGGGCTTGTCCCGCAGTGTG
>JBOFFC010000050.1:0-3352 GCA_051648405.1 Lacipirellulaceae bacterium | reverse complement strand
GAAGGGGACGGTCTCGGTCGCCGACCGCCCCAAGGGGGTCGATGAGCGTCGTCGGTTCGGCGACTGGGAGGGGGACACGGTGGTCGGCGCGAAGCACCGCGGGGCGCTCGTGACGCACGTCGAGCGGAAGAGCGGCTACCTGCTGGCGGCGAGGCTCGACCAGAAGAACAGCCGGTGCGTCAACCGGGCCACGCGGCGGCTGTTCGCCCCGCTCCCCAAGGGGCTGCGGAGGACCCTCACCCTCGACAACGGCAAAGAGTTCGCAAGGCACAAAGAACTGGCGAGGCAGAACGACCTGGCGGTCTACTTCGCCGACCCCTACGCCGCATGGCAACGGGGCACGAACGAGAACACCAACGGCCTCTTGCGGCAGTACTTCCCCAAGGGGACCGACTTCACCAAAGTCAGCCACCACGACGTCCGACAAGCGGCCCAAGAACTCAACCAACGACCTCGAAAACGTCTCGGATACCGAACCCCCCTCGAAGCACTACGACGACACTACCCCGTTGCGTTTGAGACTTGACGTCACCTGGGAAAAAGGTATCAAGCTAGACTAGCTCTTTAGTTTGCGTACGAAATGCCGCAGAGCCTTTCGGCTGGTGCACATGACCAGGCGCGCAACGCGATCCGTTTCGGTAGGCTTGGACGGCCAGGGGAGGGAGATGCGGGCCCGCGAGAACTGTGTGCCGCTGAGGCTTGCCCCTCCCAGCGACTTCCCCGACACCAGCCACCTTACGGCCGAGGAAGTGCGCGCGGAGTGCGAGCGCTTAGGCGACGACACCGAGCACGACGACCCCTCGATCGAGGCGGGCCGCGAGGAGTTCGCTTGGTGGCTCGAACAGTGCCGCCGCGAGGGCCTGGCGATGGTGACGTTTCAGTACGGAGGGCGAGCCGGCGGATACCGAATGAGCGAGGACCCGTCCCGACGCCGCGCCTTGCTCTGCTGGGAATTTGGCGGCGGGGGCGGGCACGCCGCGAACCTCGCGTCAGTCGCGGGGCGGCTAGAGGGCCTCGGCTACGAGGTCGCATTCTACGCGCGCTACCTCGAGTCGGCTCGTGCCTTCCTCGGCGACGGCCCCACCCGGTTGATGCCCCTTCCGTTCGCGACCGAGAATCCGGCGCGGCGCAGCTTGGCCCCCCGCGGCTGCGGTGAGTTCGTCGCGAACGTGGCGTTCCCGGACGACCAGACGCTGCGGCGGCGCGTCGAGGCGTGGCGAGCGGTCCTGGAGCACGAGGCGCCGTCGGTCGTCGTGTTCGACCACGCCCCCGTCGCGATGCTCGCCAGTCGCTGGAGACAGGTGCGACGCGTGCTCGTCGCGGCCCCCACACTCGTTCCTCCCGACACGGTCCCGCTCACGGTCCTCGCTTCAGGGCCGTCCGCGTCCGACGCCGTCGCCGCCGAGGGGGCCGTGCTCGACCGAGTGAACAGCTACCTGGTCGCAAGTGGCCTTGAGCCGTTGCCACGACTGGGCCGGCTGTGGCACGATGTTGACCTGCTGCTGACGATAGGTCGAGCGGAGCTCGACCCCTACTCGCGGCCCGCAGGGCATGAGTACTTCGGAGCTCCGTCGTCGGCCGGGATGCCACCGGAGTGGCCCTCCGGAGACGGCCCCCGAGTGTTCTGCTATTTCCACCGCACCGAGGAGTTCCCCCGCGGGCGGTCGGCCTTGTTCGCCCTCGCCGCAGGGGGCGCCCGGGTGCTGGCGTACGTTCCCGGAGGAGTCGATGGGACGCCGGATGATCGCTTCCCTTCGATTCGCGTGGTCGAGGCCCCGCTTGACCTGTCGAGAGTCGCCGCCGAGTGCGACTTTGCCTGCACGAACGGCGGGTCGAGCACCGCCTCAAGTCTGCTCGGCGCGGGAACGCCGCACTTGGTGTTTCCCTTGTTCGGGGAGCAACGGCTCAACGGGATGATGGTCCAGTCAGCGGGCGGCGGCCTTCTCTGCGACACAGAAGAGCCCGAAGTCGCCGCGGGCGTTATCGGGTGGATGCTCTCCGAAGGGAGGCACGTGATCCGCGAGGCACTGGCGTCTAGGACCAGGATGTCTTCTGCACGTCACTTGGGATGGAACGAAGCGCTCGACCGCGTCGAGCGACTGGCCACAGCCTGACGAAGCTACCCGCGGACGGGGACGACGCCGTCGGGAGTGATCAGCAGCTCGCGATCGTCCGGTAGGACATTGATCATCTGGAACCCCGGCCTGTTCTTGTAGACTCGGAAGTGGAGGTACATCCAAGGCTTAGAAGTCCTGTCATCGACGAGCGTCCCGTCCTTCCACCGGAGCCTCCAGTCGGGGTCGAGGTCGATGTGCTCCGCCGCGAGCGGTCGACAAACCGCCTGCAGAGCTCCATCCGAGTGAAGACGGAACACGACGTGCGTCATACTGTCGCAAGCTGCGCGGTGGTCAGGGGGATGCCCGTCGATCAGCCGTTGCCATTGGTAGCCGCACTCGTCGAACGACGCGACCTTCGGGGTTAGGAAGAGCGCAGGGACGTGCGCGCTCTCCCAGAAGAGACGCCGGAACTTCAGGGTGTTCCGGAACAGCGTGAAATGCCCGACTAGGTACTCGCGACGTGCCGTGAGAACGTCGGAGGCACCGAGGTCGTTCGCGGTCAGGAACGCCCGCAGGTCCCCGAACACGACATCGAGGTCGGTGTACCCCCAGTAGTCGTAAGCACCTAGCAGGCCCTGGAAAAGCTCCCCGTACATCGGCTTGTAGTCGCAAGCCTTGTAAGGGGCGTCGACGGCAACCGCACGTCCGAGCAACCGCGAGGCGTCGGCCGCGAGCGACTGCGTCGAGTACGATACCAGCCGAACGTTGGGAGGCGGCTCGATCGCGGACGGCTGGTCGGTGAGTACCAGAAAATCGATCGTCGCGTTGGCGCCGCAGGTCAACAAGAACAACCCCCACCAAGGGGGCAGGGGCCCGAAATGGCAGACGACGAGGCAAACCCGAGGTGATCCCTCCGTCATCGTTACCTCTCCAAGCCTGTGTCCGGACGGCGAACCACAGTCAGCCTTCGGTCCTGGCGGCCGTCACAACGGATCGATCGGCTCGGCGTCGTCCTCTTTCTTCTATACGTCGGGGAGGAACTGGCCGAGTTCCTCCTTCGGCGTCGTCCTGATTTTTCCAGGACGCTCGTGAGGCAGCGCTGGGGGTCAATGGCGTGTCGTTCGCAGTTGGCGATGAGGGACCAGAGCCGTGCCGAGTTCTCGGCGGCCGCGGTCTGCGGAATCTTGCCCTTCATCTACCGTGCTCCCGGTCCCCGCGCCGAGCCCCCAAGCGGACCTTTCCGGAGGTGCGTCCGCAGGTGCGTCCGGCCCACCAACCGCCCCGACTTCCGGCGT
>JBOFFC010000049.1:0-13055 GCA_051648405.1 Lacipirellulaceae bacterium | reverse complement strand
GGTGGAGAGGTCAAGTTGTATCCTTCGGTGACGACTCCGACGGCTGGCGCCGGCGGCTCGCCAAACGCCATCGTGTACCGCGCCCGCTCACTACCATTTATCCTCTATCCTCTACCATCTCGCCTCCAACCTCTCGCTTCTGCGGCGTCACCCCGGCGTGTTAAAGATCCGGTCCCCCGCGTCCCCCAGGCCGGGGACGATGAACTTATTCGCGTTGAGCCGGGGGTCGATCTTGCAGACGTAGACCTGGGTTCGCGGGAACTGGGCCGCGACGGCGTCGATCCCCTCCTTGGCGGCGAGGATCGAGACGACTTTGGTCCGTTGCACGCCCCAGCGGTGCAGCGTCGCCAGGGCCGCCAAGGCCGAGCCCCCGGTCGCCAGCATCGGGTCGAGTACTAGCGCCACCTCGACCGGCCGGCCGGGGGGGAGCTTGCTGTAGTACTCGACCGGCTCGGCCGTCGCCTCGTCGCGGTACAGGCCCAGGTGCCAGACCTCGGCCGTGGGAATCAGGTCGAGCACCGGGTCGATCATCCCCAGGCCCGCGCGGAGGATCGGCACCAGCCCCACCCGCTCGGCGAGCGTGGCGCCGGTCGTCTCGACCAGGGGAGTGCGGACCGCGACCGGCTCGGTGCGGAGGTCCTGCGTCGCCTCGTAGGCGAGCAGCGTCGCCAGGCGGCGGACGTGCGCGCGGAAGGCGGTCGACGTGGTCGCCACGTCGCGCAGCTGCGACAGGTGGCAATCGATCAGCGGGTGCTGGACCTCGAAGACTCCGCTCACGTAGCGCCCCGCGGTCCAGGATGCCCCGCACGCGCGACGCCGAAGCGAAGCGCGGCGGCCCGTACAATCGCCTGCGGGGCGGAGTGTACCCCCCGCGCGGGGCGACTGGGAAGCGCCGTGACCCGAGTGAATCCTCGATGTTCGCTCTGCGCTGGCTTAGGCGAAGACCAGGACGACTCCGTTTTTCACTTTGGGCGAACGGAACGGAGAAGGAGATGGGGGGATGATTGGGCACAAAGGGGATGGCGCCCGGTTGGGGCGAGCCGTTTGCCATAGCGAAGACCGAGCTGCAGCGCGCAAATGAGCTTCAGCCTGGTCGCTCCGACCCCGTTCTCTAGCCTCCATCCGCTCCGCGATCCCTCAGGGCGGGTAGCGTCGTGGCGTCACCTTCTTGACTTCTTCTGCGGCCTGTGCTACGTCTGCACGGCCGTCTGCAGCTTGGGTAACCCCCCAGCCCCGTGGTCCGGTCGGGGTCGCCGCTGGCCGCGAGGCTGCAGTGGGTTCCTGTAGTCCCAGGATTGGTCCGTTGGCCTCTTCGCGGGAGTCTCTTCAAATGACCGATGCCACCCGCCGCCGACGGCAAGCGTTTACGCTCGTCGAGTTGCTGGTCGTGATTGCGATCATCGGAATTCTCGTCGCGCTCTTGCTCCCCGCTGTACAGGCGGCGCGCGAAGCGGCCCGCCGCACCGAGTGCGTCAACAAGCTTCGGCAATGGGGCCTCGCCCTTCAGCTCCACCACGACGCCAAGGGCTACTTCCCGCAGGGGTCGATTTCCGAGGGCGGCACGGGCACTAACGCCAATTTCGACCGACGCACGTTCGTCTTGCTGCTCTGGCCTTACCTCGAAGAGCCGGGGCTTTTCGCTTCTTACGATTTCAAGGTCCCGTTTTGGCACCCGACCAATCGCGACGAGATGTTGGCGAGCGTCGCGATGTACTTCTGCCCCTCGGATCGCGGCAACGGCCAGTGGCATGGCGACATGTACCAGCGGGCTCGGGGCAACTACGTGGTTTGCTTCGGCAACGGGAGCTTTCGCGGCTCAGGGGGGAGCCATCCGAAGTTCATGCGCGCGGCCTTTGCGGATCACGTCGACAAGTCCAAGGGCGTGCCCATGAGGAAGTTTGTCGACGGGCTCTCGAAGACAATGCTGATGTCGGAGGCAATCATGGCGGCGAACGACACCTCCTTCGACGCGCGGGGCGACTTCCTGAACAACCACGGCGGCCATTCGCAGTACATGACGGTGAACACGCCGAACAACGGCGTCGATCGCTGCATTTGTGCCCAGCGCGAGCCGACTCCGGGCGCCCCCTGCCTCAACACTCAATCCGACATTGTGGTGAGCGCTCGGAGCATGCACCCCGGAGGGGTCCACGTCCTGATGGGCGACGTCAGCACGAGACTCGAGAACGACGACGTCGAGCTCCTCGTCTGGCAAAAGCAGGGGTCGATCGTCGACGTGCCCGTCGCGGGCGGAGCGCTCGAATGAGGGGCCGACGCCAACGGTCTTGCGGGCAAACCTGCCGCAGTTGGCTCTCCGACCGCCGCGGAAGCATGCGAGCGTTCGCTACGTAGCGGACGACATAGCCGAGTCGCCGTCGAGTCGCAGTACCCCGATGAACGCCCTCTTCGATCGCCGCCCGATTTCCCGAGGGCTGATTGCGGCGTGCGTTGTCCTGGTCAGCGCCGGTTGCGCCGACGACCGTTCGCCGCGGCTGCGCGGCGCTGTCGCCGTCAACGGCGCCGCAGTCGACCAGGGCGAGATCCGTGTCGTTCCGCTTGACGGCTCCGGCGCCCCTGTCTCGGCCCTCATTGCCTCGGGGCGATACGAGATGGAGGTTCGACCCGGCTCGATGCGAGTCGAGATCCAGGCTTACCGCCCGTCGGCGAAGCGGCCTATCGACCCGGCAATGCCCGGCGCAGCGTCCGCCGAGACGCTCGAGCCCTACCTTCCGGAAAAGTTCAATCGCAAGAGCGACCTGACCATCGAGGTCACTGGTGACCTGGAAAGGGACTTCGACCTGACCGTGCCATGACGGAGTTCAGCAGCGGCCCAGGCCGAAGAGCCGACGACGCCGCAAAGCAGGTCATCGAGCGAGCGACGCAGGTTGTCGCTCAACGAGCCGCGCGACGCGCTCGCGCTAACGGGCAGAGACCCGCCAACGCGAGGAGCGCGATCGCCCCCGGCTCCGGAACGGCCGTCGCCGCCCCCGCCGTGCCGTAGTTCGCCACCCACAGCGCGTAGTCCGGCGCGTCCACCGTCCGGTTCGCGTTGCCGTCGGCTTGCAGTTGGCTGCCGGTGGTTCCCTGGGTGTCGCGCCACACCGTGTAGTCGGCCGCGTTCACCACGCCGTCGTTGTTGTAATCGCCAACGCGGCCGTCGTAGACGACGAAGTTGTCGAAGTAGGCTGTCCCCGTCAGCGCCATCGAAGCCGGGTCGGCGCCGGCGGCGAAGGTCGCGATGTCGGCGTCGCTGAACTCGTTGAGGCCAAAGGCGCGGTCAACAAAACCGGTCTGCGCGACGAGCGTTCCATTGACGAAACCGCGGTACGTGTCGGTCTGGAAGTCGAACAACAGCTCGAAGTTGTTCCACGCGCCGAACACTACGTCGGCCGCCGTCTCGATCAGCACCCCCGTGTCCTGGAGCTGGTACAGCACGTCGCCGGTCGCCGCATCGACCCCCAGCGACCCGAGCAACCCCAGGGCGCCCACGGCGTCGTACGCCTCGACCCCCATGAAGGGGCCGGTCGAGAACATCGACAGCGTCGTCTGCTCGACACGCATCGACCAGCGGACCGAAACGTAGCGCCCGGTCGGGAAGCCGGTCGCCGGGACCGCCCAGCGGTAGTCGCTGTTGGGGGCGCGATCGACGCGGACCGCGGCCCCCGGGCCGTCAGCGATTGTCGTCTGGACGTTGGCCGTGCTGGCGCCTGTGTCGCTGACAAACCAGCCCTGCTGGCCGCGGAGCTGGCCGGTGGTGTAGGCCGGGGCCTCGAAACCGCCGGTGGCGACCACCGTGCCGGCGCGGGCAACTGCTGGCGCGAATGCCGCGATGCAGGCAACGGCGGCGAGCGAGAGCGGGCGACTCGTCATAGCGACAGCCTCCGGACCTTGCGGAAACGTCGGCTAGCCCCAGACGGTCGGGGAAGCCGCAGGCGAGCAGCCCCTCCACCCTATCCGGTTCCCCGCAAGCTGGCAATCAATCAACGCCGAACCTTGCCGGGCGCTACCCCCCCATCTGGCAAAGTCGTCGCAACCGTCACGCTTCTCGCAAGCCGCGGGCGGCTGCAGGTCGATACGACCGGCGTGGGATTCTTCGGCTCCCGGTCTGTTCGCATGCAGTCATCCAATTCACGCGTCGCTCGTCCGCGTCGAGGCATCGCCGCGATCGCGGTCGCCGCGTCGCTAGCGGCCGGGTGTACGCCGTGCGAGTCGGCGCGGAACACGCTGATCAACGAGCCGAAGCAGTTCTTCTGGGAACGGGACCGTAAGGAGAGCCGGGCCCTCTACCTGGCGTGGGCCGAAGAGGCCTGGGCGTCCGAGGTGGGGCGCGGCGCCTGCGTCTCGGAGAGCGCCGACTACGCCTGGGGGTTCCGCGAGGGCTTCGCGGACTACGTCTACGGCGGCGGGACCGGCGAGCCCCCCGTCGTGCCGCCGCGGCCGTACTGGAACGCCCTCAATCGGATCGGCGAGGGACGCGCGGCGGTCGATCAGTGGTTCGCCGGCTACCGCCACGGGTCCTCGACCGCGCGGTCGGGCGGGTATCGGCACGAGGCGATCGTACGCTCGTCGATGGCGACGCAGGTCGGTCACGCCCTTCCGGCCTACAACCCGGCTACCGGCGAGCCGTCGTTCCAAGGGACGCCGATGACGCCACCGCCGGTTGAAGGGGAGCTGGTGCCGATCCCGAGCGCCGACGAACCCGCGACCGCCGCTGACGGCGAAGCCGATCGAGCCGCCGACGACCTGCCACAGCAAGCCCCCGGCGCCGACGCGATCGACCCCCCGATCGACGCTCCTCCCGCAACGGCCGAGCCCATGGACGAGCCCGCGAACGACGAAGCGCTCGAGTTCCCCGCGGAGCCTGGCCCGGAGCGCGCTCCGGCGCGGGGCCGCTCGGCGATGCGCTCGCCCGAGAACCCCGCAGTGGCGAGGGCGCCCCGACACAACGCGTTTCCGTCGCTGTTGAGTCGATAGCTATCCGCCTCCGCCGTCCGACGCCCCGCGTCAGCCACTCGAGTCCGCAGGCCCACAATGCAAACCGCTCGCCATCACGAACGCCGGAGGCCGCGCAGCACGACGGCGTCGGCGTACGCCGCGATGGCGATCGCCTCGGCATTGCTATCGGGCTGCGCGGCGATCACAAACCCCACGGCGAACGGCGTCCCCGCACACATCGTTCCCCCCGAGCTCCTGGCGCCGACGCGCGAAGGGTTCGAGCCGATCGACCCTTCGCTCCTCCGACAGTCGCCCCCTGACGTCTACCGCCTGGCGTCGGGAGACATCCTCGGCGTGTACGTCGAGGGGATCATTGGCAACGCAGACAACCCGCCGCCGGTCAACCTGCCGGACTCGGCCGAGTTGCCCCCGGCGATCGGCTTCCCGTTCCCCGTGCGGGAGAGCGGCGTGGTGTCGCTGCCGTTCCTGGGAGAGATCAGCGTCGATGGCCTAACGGTAGAAGAAGCCGAGAAGAAGGTGATCGAGGCCTACCTCGAGAAAGAGATCCTCCGGCCCACCGACTACCGGATCATCGTCACCCTGATGCGGCCCCGGCACGTCAGGGTTCTTGTGGCGCGCGAGGACTCCGCCGGCGGGGGGGTGACGATCCGCAGCGACTCGCTGTTCGGCCTGGGGACGAGCCAAGCCTCGGTCGGCGGGGGTCGCGGCGCCACCGGCCAAGTGGTCGAGCTCCCCGCCTACGAGAACGACGTGCTCAACGCCCTTGCGCTCACCGGCGGGCTGCCCGGCCTGGAGACAACACAAGAGGTGCTCATCTACCGCGGCTACTGGTCGGGGGATGACAAGGACGCCCCTGCGGCGGACTCGCTCAACGACTCGCTCAACGAAGCGAGTCGCCGTAAGGACGGGCGTGTGATCCGCATCCCGCTCCGGACACCCGGGGGCGCCGCGCCGGCGATCTCGCGCGACGACATCCTGCTGCACAACGGCGACATCGTCACGATTCGCGCCCGGCGGCCCGAGTTCTTCTACACGGGCGGCTTGCTACCGTCTTCGGAGCAGCCGCTACCGATCGACTACGACCTGAGCGTGCTCGAGGCGGTGCTCCGATCGCGCGGCTTGCTGTTGAGCGGTGGCCTATCGTCAGCGAACTTCGGCGGCACCGTGGTGCCGGCCGGTGTCGGTCAGCCCTCCCCGAGCCAATTGGCGATCCTCCGCAAGGCGCCCAACGGCCAGCAGGTGATGATCCGTGTGGACCTCAACGAGGCGATCGTCGATCCGCGGCAAAACTTGCTCGTGCAGGCCGAGGACGTGCTGATCTTGCAAGAGAACACCGACGAGGCGTTCACCCGTTACTTCTCGCAGACGATCCGGCTCGACTTCTTCACTCGGTACCTGAATAGCGGCTCTGCACAAGGGACGGCGAGCTTCACCGGTCCGTGACGCCCCCGAGCGGTTGTTGACCAGGCAGAACGAACAAGGCCACCCGATCGCTCGGGTGGCCTTGTGTGTTTCACCAACTTGATAGCTTCAGAAACTCGGACCGCAGCCGATCACGGGATCAGCGGCGGGCGCGGCGCCGGCCGGAACGGGCTCCGAACCGGCGGCTGGAACGGCGGCCGCGACACGGCGCCGATCGCGAACGAACCGCTTCCCGAGGCGCTCGAAGGCGCCAGCGTGACGGGGACTGCGCCAGTGACCGCGGCCGCGACCGGCGGGGCCGACGAAGCGGTCACCGCCGGGGCTGTCACGGGCTCGAGATCGACGAACGGGTTTGTCGATCGCAAGCGGTTGAACCCCCCCGCCGCGGCGAAACGCTGCGACGCGGCGAACGGGTTGTAGAACTTCGCCCGCACGGAGCGGCCCCCCTCGAAGGGGTTGAGGGCTTCCGAGACGTCGGAAACTCCCAACACCGCCAGGAACGCCGCGACAACTGTCAGTTGCTTAATCAAACGCATTGGGGCCTCTTTAGGGGCGTCAGAGGTCGCCTGGAATCAATCGAAACCTAAACTCGGCGGCGGAGAACCGCGGCCAATCCCGTCAACAACAGCACGCCAGCTGCCGGTTCGGGGATCTTGTTCACACTGGTTTCAACGACCGTAAAGTTATCGAAGTACGCCGTGCCGGTCAACGCTTGTGACGCCGAGTCACCGCCCAAAGCGAAGGCCGCGATGTTGGCGTCGGTGAACTCGTCGAGGCCGATCTCACCGTCCACGAAATCGAACGTGGAGATGAAGTTGCCGTTGAAGAACAAGCTCGTCTCGTCGTTCCCGTAGTCCAGAATGATCCGGTACCTGTTCCAGGTTCCAAAAGTGGCGTCAAACGCCGACTCTTGGACGAACCCGTCCTGATCGATGTACACAACGTCGCCCGTCGAGGCATCGACGCCGAGGGCGCCGAGACGCGCCACCGGGTTCGATTCGTCGTCGTAGGCGTCCACGCCGAAGAACGGGCCGAAGTTCCCGCTCGGCCCGGCCGTCTGTTCGACCCGCATGTCCCAGTCGATGCAGATGTACTGCAGCGCCGGGTAACCATCGACCGGAACCCCCCAGAAGTCGTCGGAGTTGGCGACTTTATTCACCTGAACGGCCTGCGTCCCGGCGCCAACCGTCGTCGTCTGAATAAACGCCTGACCGAGGCCCGGGCCCCTGGTTCGCAGCCAGGTGCCGTTGAACGTGCTCGGCACTTGGCCTTCGAGCTGGCCGGTGCCGTTGAAAGTGGTCGTGAAGGGGGCCTCGAATCCGCC
Organism: Lacipirellulaceae bacterium; assembly: GCA_051648405.1. Lineage (GTDB taxonomy): Bacteria > Planctomycetota > Planctomycetia > Pirellulales > Lacipirellulaceae > JBOFFC01. The sequence goes on along the minus strand of JBOFFC010000049.1, from coordinate 5,353 downwards.
GGCATCGACGACGCTAAAGGTCGTCGCCTGCGACACGCCGGCGCAAGCCAGCAGCGCCGCAAAAGCGGGGGTCCAGATGGTCATGCGAGTCATTAGCGGTCCTCGTTCGATGGAGTCGGGGACAAAGGGTGGTTGGTTCGTAGGGCGATCAAAGTCGAAGTCTTGCGCCGGTCCCGCCGGGCCGACTAGCCAGGCACATCGGTCTGCCGACGATAGGGTCGCCGAAGAAACCAAAGCGGACGACCGAAGCAGATTCGTGCAGACGCAGGCTAAGCGTGATTGGCCGGCCGGTCAAACGATTTTCACGGAAAACTCACATTGATCAGCCCAAACACCCCCCCGGTAGCGGGACCCGGCCCTCGCATCGCGACGCTCACGCCCCCACCGAGCGGGCCCCTGGCCGCCCCGCCTCAACCTCGAAAGACGCCCGGACCACCGCTTTCCCCCCGGGCTTTTGGACGTCATCGACCACCACAAAGTCGGTCCGCCACGACCCCGGGGTGAGCGTCGCCAGGCAGTAGCCGCGTTCCGCGTTGTGGAAGCGAACCCCCGGGTTGGCCTCCATGATCGCCTCGAGCCCCTGCGGTCGCTCGGTCCCGTTCCCCCCGCTGGAGAGCGACGTGCAGACGAATTCCGTGGCCAGCACCGGCTGCCCCGGCCGCTGATCGTCGAGCCGCAGGTCGTTGACCCAGTTCGTGTGGATGTCTCCCGTGAGGACCACCGGGTTGGGGACCCGCCGCTCTTCGCAGAACCGCAGCAGGTGCTCGCGCTCGTGCAGGTAGCCGGGCCACTGGTCCATCGAGTAGGCCAGCCCGCCGCGGCCGTCGGGGAAACCGACGATCCCCATCATCACCTGCTGGGCGAGCACGTTCCAAGTCGCGGTCGAACCGACCAGCGACCGCTCGACCCACCCCCGCTGATCGGCGCCGAGCAGCGACGCCTTGGGGTCGCGCGCAGCGTCGTTCAGCGGCGACTTGCGGTCGCCGTTCGGCTGGTCGGTCCTGTGTTGCCGGGTGTCGAGCACCAGCAGCTCGGCCAGCCGCCCGAAGGAAACGCTCCGGTAGAGATTCATCCCGGGCCCGGTCGGGAGCGATCGCCGCCTGAGCGGCATCGCCTCGTAGTAGGCCTGGTAGGCATTGGCGCGGCGGAGGAGGAAGTCGACGGGATCGACCCCGGACTCCTCGGAGACGGCGTCGGCGTAGTTGTTGTCGACCTCGTGGTCGTCCCACGTCACCATCCACGGGCACTGCGCGTGCATCCCGTGGAGCAGCGGGTCCACGCGGTACTGCGCGAGCCGCACGCGGTAGTCGCCGAGCGAACGGATCTCGCCGCCGACGTGCTTGCGGACTTGCCCTTCTTGGCCGGCCCCTTCGTAGATGTAGTCGCCGAGGTGGAACACCATGTCCACGTCGTCACGCTTCATTTGCTCGTACGCCGTGTAGTAGCCCGTCTCGTAGTGCTGGCACGACGTGAAGGCGAACCGCAGCCGGTCGGGCGACGCGTCGCGCGCGGGCATCGTGCGCGTCTTGCCGATCGGGCTCTCGGCGTCGCCGGCGCGGAACCGGTACCAGTACCAGCGGTCGGGCTTAAGGCCGTGCGGCTCGACGTGGACCGCGTGCCCGAGCTGCGGCGTGGCGAGCTCGCGACCCGACGCGACGACCCTCGTCATGGCTTCGTCGTCGGCCAGCTCCCACTCGACCTCGACCGCGTCGGTCCCCATGCCGCCGTTCGGATCGAGCGGCTTGGGCGCGAGGCGCGTCCAGAGGACGACACTCGACGAATCGGGGTCCCCCGAGGCGACGCCGAGCGTGAAGGGAAAGTCGGGAAATGACACCCCCGCCGCGGCGCGGGCGCCGCGGCCGAGCGTCGGCACGGCGGCGAGCGCAGCGCCGTAGGCGAGCACCAGGCGACGGCTGATCCCCCCTTCGAGGCGAACGGAACGGCGGAACGGGTCGGCGTAGAACATCGGTGCTCGCTCGTGGTTGCGGGACGCGACTGACCGTCGTGAAACGCTTGGGTATCCGACACGCTCGTGTCTGCCTAGCGCGGCGCGAAATCTTCACAAACAGTCGGCGTAATCCCGCGACGAGCCGCATCGCGGGTCGTTGGCCCTCAGCGCTCGGCTACGAGCACTTTCTCGGTCAGCTCGAGGTCGCGCTGCAGCGACCGGACGCCGGCGACCCCGCGGCGTTTTAGCTCGCCGTGGTACGCGCGGACGGCGTCTTCGGGACCCGCGTTGCCGTCGGCGACGCTGCGCAGCGCCGCGACGAAGCTCACCTGGTGCTCGGCCGCGTTGATCTTCCGTCCGAACAGCGCTGCGCGGGCCCCGTTGAGTTTCGCGTTGTGGACGAGCTGCATCGCGTCGCGCGCAGTCCCGGAGGCGCCCCCCAGCACGCCGACGACGAGCGACGGGTCGTACTCGACGATCGCGCGCGTCAGGTCCCGGCCGAAGTACGGCATCTTGAGGAACAGCGGCCCCCCAGAGCGCGGGACGCCGGCCAGCAAACGCACGACGCTATCGACCACGAACCGGCCGACGTCGGCCACCGGGGCCGCGAGGGCGTTCGGCGTGAAGACCTCAAGGAAGTGCCGGAACCCCTTCGTCTCGGCCTCGACGCGGAACTCGCGGTACGCCTCGAGCGTCTCGCGGTCGAGGCGATGGTCGTTGTTCAGCGTCACCGAATAGAGGCCGAGGTCGGCGCCGGGCCTCGGGGGGGACGAGCCGAGAGACCAGCCCAGGGCGTGGTCGAGGCTCGCGGTTCGAAACGGGAGCGATGGCTGCCTGGTGTACTCGGCGTCGGTCCCCGCAAGCCAGATGTCGGTCGTGTCGTTCGCGCGAACTGCCGGCGTCACGGGGCTGTTCTCGAACAGCCGCTCGTCTCCCGCCAGGCGATCGCAACTGCTGACACTCATCAGCATGATGTCGACGAGCCCCTGCTCGACGATCTCGCGCATCGAATTGCGGAAGGTGGCCAGCGACCTGAGCCCCGCGGCGCCGTCGGCGCGGGGGTCGCGCCCTGGCGCGGCGAGGCCGAACGCCATGTCGGCGTCCTTTGCGTCGGCGAGCACGAAATCACCGCAAGCCGAGTCGGCGGCGATCCGCGCGAGCTTTTCGTCGAGAGACTTGCGCATCCGCGGGGGTTCCGGCGCCAGGAAGCTCGGGGCCGATTGTTGCGTGGAGCGGCCCGGATGGGTTAGCTTCCCTGCACTCCTCGCTTATCGTTGTGGCCGTCTCCGCCCCCCGCTAGGGTCCCTCCGATGGTTTCTTTAAACGAGTCTCGTCGCGAGTTCCTCCGCCGCTCGGCCCTGGCGGCGACCGCACTCGCCGCCGGCGCCCAGCCGGCCCGAGCGACCACCCCCAACGACCGGCTGCGGATCGGGCTCGTCGGCGTCGGGGGGATGGGGTCGGGTCACCTCGCGTGGTTTCTCGGGCGGCCCGATTGCGAGGTCGTCGCGCTGTGCGACGTCGATGCGGGTCACCTCGCCGCCGCGGCCGGCGCCGCCACCGCGGCGCAGCCCAAAAGGTACTCCGACTTCCGTGACGTCGTGGCCCGCGACGACATCGATGCGGTCGTTGTCGCCACGCCCGATCACTGGCACGCGCTCGTGTCGATCGCCGCAGCGCAGAGCGGCAAGCACGTCTACTGCGAGAAGCCGCTCACGAACTCGGTCGCCGAGGGGCGGGCCTTGGCCAACGCCGTGAAGCACGGCGGCGTGGTCCTGCAGACGGGCTCGCACGAGCGCTCGAACCCCGGCGCGTCGGTCGCCAAGCAGATGGTCGCCGAGGGGAAGCTCGGCGAGGTGAAGTCGGTCCGCATCCGCCTCCCCAACGCCGACGACCACCTGCAACAGGTCGAGAACTTCTCCACTCCGCCGGCCGACACCCCGGCGCCCGCGGGGCTCGACTACGATTTCTGGCTGGGGCACACGCCGGTGGTCCCCTACAACGAGAAGCGCTGCCACTTCTGGTGGCGGTTCCACAGCGCCTACGGCGGCGGCGAGATCACCGACCGCGGCGCGCACGTGATCGACCTCGCCCACATGATCTTGGGGCTCGACGCCACCGGGCCGACGCGCGTCGAGGCGGTCGGCCAGAAGCCCAAGGGAGACTTCTACGACGCCTTCATCACCTTCCGCTTCGAGTCGCACTACCCCGGCGGGCTCGTCCTCCGTGGGGACAACTCGGGGAAGCGCGGCTTGACGCTCGAAGGGACCGAGGGGTCGCTGTTCGTCGAGGTCCACGGCTGCGCCCTCACGGCGACCCCCGCGTCGCTGCTCGACGGCGTCACGCTCCCAAAGGTCGATCCCTACGACGTCCACCGGCGCAACTTCCTGGACGCGATCCGCGGCCAAGGGACGCCGGTTGCCGGGGTCGAAGCGGGCCACCGGACCGCCAGCGCCTGCCACCTCAACAACATCGCGATGCGGATCGGCAAGCCGTTCGACTGGGACCCGGTGGCCGAGCGGGCGAGCCTCGACGAGGCGAACGCCCTGCTCGCCCCCACGATGCGGGCCCCGTGGTCGCTGTGAGGGGTGCGTCGCTTCCTGCCGGGGCGGCTCGCTCGGCACGGGCCGGGTGCATAGACTTCGGGCTCGCATCGTCCGTGGACCGCGCGTCGCTCGCTCCTCACCCCCCGGGTTCTCATGCCCCCGCTCAATCGACTCGTTGCAATCGCTTCGATTCTGCTTACGACTTCAGCGTTGAGCCCGGTCATCGCCCAAGAGGTCAAGCAGGTAGACTTCGGCGTCGCCTCCACCGGCGAGACCGTGACGGCGCACGACGTCGTGTTCCCGAGCGGAGTGCGGGCGCGGTTTCTCGACTGGGGCGCGACGCTCGCGGCGCTCGAGGTCCCCGACCGCGACGGCAAGCTCGCCGACGTCGTCTTCGGCTTCGACACGCTCGCCGAGTACGAGGGGGACACGAACCAGTACTTCGGTTGCACCGTCGGGCGCACCTGCAATCGGATCGCCGGGGGCAAGTTCACGCTCGACGGCGTCGAGTACCAGCTCGATAAGAACGAGAAGCCTAAGCTCGTCAACCACCTGCACGGCGGCGGGGCACGGAGCATGACCCGCGTCGTGTGGACAGCCGAGATGTTCATCGACCCCGGCGTTGCGGGGGTCGTGTTCCGCTACACGAGCCCCGACGGCGAGGAGGGCTACCCGGGCGAGCTCAAGGCCGAGGTCCGCTACGCGCTCACGGGCGAAGGGGAGTTGCGGATCGACTACACCGCGACCACCGACAAGCCGACCCCCGTGGGCCTCACCAACCACGCGTACTTCAACCTCGCCGGCGCGGGGGCGGCGACGATCAATGACCACCAGCTGCGGATCGACGCCGACTACTACACGC
>JBOFFC010000048.1:0-59848 GCA_051648405.1 Lacipirellulaceae bacterium | reverse complement strand
CTCGGTGACGGCGCATCGCGCTATCTTGGCGCGATCTAGGCCGAGTCGGCCTGGTCGGGGGGCGTATCGCGCTTGGGCGACGGGGCGACGCGCGAGATCGAACGCTCGAAGCGCGCGAAGACCATCCGGCCGGCGGAGGTCTGCAGGACGCTGGTGACCTGCGCAGCGACCTGCTCGCCGATGTGCTCGCGGCCGTTCTCGATCACGACCATCGTGCCGTCTTCGAGGTACCCCACCCCCTGGTGCGACTCTTCGCCCGGCTTGATGACGCGGACCTCGACCCCCTCGCCGGGGAGGAAAGTCGGCTTGAGCGCGTTCGCCAGGTCGTGGAGGTTCAGCACGGGAACGTTTTGGACGCGCGCGACCTTGTTCAGGTTGTAGTCGCTCGTCACGATCTTGCCGTCGAGGTGCTTGGCGAGCAGCACGAGCTTCTGATCGACCGGCTGGTCTTGGAACTCGGGGAGGTCGCGGTCGAAGATCACAAGGTCGACCAGCTTGTCGCTCCGCAGGCGGTTGAGGATGTCGAGGCCGCGCCGGCCGCGGTTGCGCCGGAGCTTGTCGCTCGAGTCGGCGATGTGCTGCAACTCGGCGATCACGAACTGCGGCATCACGAGCTGCGTGTCGAGGACCCGCGTCTCCACAACGTCCGCGATCCGGCCCTCGATCACCACGCTCGTGTCGAGCACCAGCGGCTTGGTCCCCTTGGTCTTGCGCTGGAACTCGACGTACGGGATGACGAAGCGGAAGTCGTCCTTCGTTTGCAAGAGCACGCTCACGCACGCGTAGCACAGCGACATCCCCAGGACCAGCGGCAGGTACGTCATCACGATCATGTTGACGGGCTGGTTGGCAGCCGGCAGCACGGGCGTGAGCGCCAGGATCGCGACGTAGGTCAGGAACAGGCCGATCGTAACGCCGAAATAGACCGCGGAGATCACGTCGATCCGCTTGCGGCGGATCGACAGGTCGATCGCCAGCGCGGCGAGCGCGACGGCCATCACCCCGGCAAACGTCAGTGCCGGCAGGTACGTGGGCTCGCGCGGGAGGTCTTCGGAGGTGGCGAGCTGCATCCCTAGCCCCGCCGCAACGAGCACGAACACTACCCGCAGGATCAGTAACGCCATGGGGTCGCCACGGGAACGGGGCCGGTGGATGGCGTCGATCGACGCCACCGGGTTAGGTCGAGAAGCCACAACCCGCCGATCCGAAAGGGCGCCTCTTCCCTGTCGCGCGGGCTCTACTGTAAGTCTAGCGACACGCAACCCCTCGCCAATGCGGCGCCGGCCGAACCCGGCGAACTCTTGGGGGAAAAGTCCTCCACGCGTCGGGCACAACCGCCCCAAGCGTTCCCCGCGTCGCAGCGCGACGGAGCCGCGGGCGTTTTCGACTCTAGGCCCCGCGCAACGGCGAGTCGCCGAGCACGGCCCGGTCGGTAAGGCTGGACACCCAGTCCCCCGCGGCCCGCTCGGGGGACTCGTCCTCGGCGACCCGCCGGTAGACGGCCGGCAACTGCCCGACCCGATCGAGCACCTTCTCGAACAACTGGCCCAGCGCCTCGGTCGCCGCCTCGCGCTGTTCGAGGACCGACGGGTGGCGGTAGACGCGCCGAAAGAGGAGCCCCTCCAGGCCCAGCTTCTGCTCGGCCAGCTCGGCCGACGGGGCGACGAGCAGCGGCGCCGCGCGGACGGACTCCACGCCCGCGACCGCGGCTTCGGCCAACCGTCGGCGCGCCGATTCGACGAGGTCGTTGACTTGTCGGTCGATCAGGTCGTGGATCGTCGCGCGGCGGAGCGACGCCCCGTCGAGCGCGGACCAGCGACGCCGGACCCGCGCGACCGACTCGCGCCACAGCAGCGACTCGTCGAGGTCGGCGAGCGTCACCAGACCGACCTCGAGCGCGTCGTCGGCGTCGTGCGAGTCGTAGGCGACGCTGTCCGCCGCATCGACGACCTGCGCCTCGACCAGCGGCGAGCCGACCCCGTGGCCCTCGCGCGACTGCTCGGGGGAGAGGCACTCCACGCTCCGCGCCCGCTTCTCGCCGCGCCCCCTCTGCCCCTCGAGCACCTCGGCCGTGAGGTTGAGCCCCGCGCGGTCCGGATAACGCTCTTCGAGCAACTCGACCAGCCGCAGCGCCTGGCGGTTGTGGTTGAAGCCCCCCCAGGGGGCGAGGCGCTTGTCGAGCACTTCCTCGCCGGCGTGGCCGAACGGCGGGTGCCCCAGGTCGTGCGCCAGCGCGAGCGCTTCGACGAGGTCCTCGTTCACGGCGAGCGCCCGCGCAACAGTCCGCGCGACCGACGCGACCTCGAGCGTGTGGGTCAGCCGCGTGCGGTGGTAGTCTCCCAGGCCGCGCTCCCCTCCGACGCGCGTGAAGACCTGGGTCTTCTCGCTCAGCCGCCGGAACGCGGCAGAGTGCGTGATGCGGTCGCGGTCGCGCTGGTAGGGACTGCGATAAGGGTGCTCAACCTCCGGCACACGCCGGCCGAGCGACGCGAACGCAGACATCGCGTACGGCGCAAGGAGCAGGCGTTCGCGGTCGTTGGGGAGCAAGGGGTAACGCCAGTGGGCAGAGGGCAGCAGGCAGTGGGCAGGAAGCGGAAGCAGTGATCAACAGCGGGCGACCAGAAGTGGTTGCAGGGGCGCGTGAGCCCTCTCTCTTTGGTCATTGGTGCTTGGTCATCTGCGTAAGTCCGCAAGTCGCTCAACTCACGAAGCAGCTGTCACTCACCAGCACCTCCACTACTGCCCACCGCCGTCTGCCCACTGCCCACTGCTGCGCAGCAGCCCCCACGCGGCGTCGAGCGATTGCGGCAGCACCCTCACCCCCGCGGTCACCGGCATGAAATTGTGATCCCCCGGCCAGCGCGGCACGACGTGCCAGTGCAGGTGCCCGGGAGTCCCCGCGCCGGCGACCGCGCCGAGGTTCAACCCCACGTTGAAGCCCTGGGCTTGAACGCGTTCCCCGAGCACGCCGACGTAGTGCGTGATCCACCGCGACACGGCCGCGTGCTCCTCCGCGGTCAACTCGGCGAGCGTCGCCACGTGGCGGCGCGGCGAGACGAGCAAGTGGCAGTTACTGTAGGGGTAGAGGTTTAGCACCGCCACGGCGTGCTCGTCGCGCGCGACGACCAGCAGTGCACGGTCCGCGTCAACGTCCTCGTGATTTGCAGCCGAACGGCAGACGAAGCAGCCCCGGTCGGAGCCGGGAAGCCACGCCCGCGGCTCCGGGAGTGGCTGCTCTGCCCCCTGCTTCCCCGAGACGTACGCCAACCGCCACGGCGCCCACAGGCGTTCGCTGACGTCGCGTGGCGTTTCACCCGGCGTTGGCTGCGTATCGGACAAACTTCCCCCTGAAGGATGGCGTCGGCTACTTCATCTCGGCGCCCTGGATCATCGCGCGGAACGAGTCCGCGTGCTCGGCGACAGTCTCTTCGGGGCCGATCAGCTTGAAGAAGTAGTTGCCGGCGTCTCCCGTCGCAACGATCGCGCCGACGAGCCGGTAGTTGGGCCGCGGGGTCTTCGGCCCGAAGGGACCCCCCATGCTGTCCATGTACTCCCCCGACAGATCGACGATCGTCGCCTGCATGCCCCCCGCATCGAGCTTGTCGATCTTGGCCTTCGAGGGGTCGGCGCCCCCTTCGGTGGCGCGGAACTGCGCGATCCAGCGCTGCACGTTCGCGTCGATGCTCCCGCCGGCGGTCATCACGGTCATCCGCGCGGGATCGACGTCACTCCCGTCGGGCGCCGGCGCCGAGAGCTCCGCTTCGAGCATGTTGTTCGCGGGGGGGACGACCTTCCACGCCGCCGGGGGGGTCACCACCAGCTTCCCGCCGGCGAGCTCCAGTGGCGCCCCCGCCGCAGCGGCCTCGGCGTCCGCGGCGACCGGCAGCGAGAGCAGCACGTACACGAGCAAGCGACGAAGCGACATGGTGTTGATCCTCGGGGGTCGGACAGAAGGGGCCTGACGCTACGATTGTCTCGCGGACCGCTCGACCGGTCCACCAGCACTCAGGGAGGGCTGCCGATCGGCAGCGACACGCCGAGCGGAAACACCGCCAACCAAACGAGCACGCCGATCAACGCCGTGGCCACGAGCGCCAGCGCAACCACGATCGATCGCTGGCGGCGAGCGCCGCGCATCCGCCGCGCCGTGTAGTCGCTCGAAGGGGAAACGGCGACCAACGCCGGCCTTGGAGCCGTGGCGGGACTCGCGACTCGCGGGGGCGCCGGCGGCACCGGATCCAGCGGCGGTGGGGCGACCTGCGCGGGGCGAGCCCGGGGCGCCGAGTCGGTCCGGAGCGGGGCGGGGAGCTCCGACGCGACGTCGGCGGCGACCCGCCACTCCGGCCAGTCGTTGCGCCACACGAGCCAGTCGGGTTGCACGCGCCCTTCGGTAATCCACTGAGCGAAGACCAAAGGGACCGTGGGCCCGAACTGCTGGCCGTCGGGGCTCGCTAGCCGCCACTCGACCGCGATCGGCAGCGGGGGGGCCGCGACCGGCGCGACCGCTTCGATGGCGACCGTGCGCAATTCGACAACCTCGACGGGGGAGTCAATCGGCGCCACGGGCTCGTTCGCCGCGGACCCAGGCGACGGGGCGACGGGGGGGTCAGCCACCGCTGTGGAGGCCCCCGACGGGATCTCAAACCGTTCGCGGCAGGTGGGGCAGATCCCCCGCTTGCCCGCGAGCTCTGCCTTGACGTTGATCGTGTGGCCGTTGGGGCAGACGCACCGGAGACCCATGAGAGCGTTTCCGTCGTCGGCACGGCGGGGGGAGGAAAACCGAGTGGTTGGGCGCCCCTACAACCCCAACCACCGGGAGGGTCTAGGGGGATGGGGACGGTTCTGCAAAGCCCCGACGCCACCAAGGGAGGGGTTTTCCCCCCACCAAAGCTAGTGCGTTCTACGCTTCTTTCCTAGACTGCAACTTGCTTTCGCCGGCCCCTCCTGACAACCGCCGCCGCTGCGAACGCGAACCCTCGACGAGTCAACCGCTCCTCCGAAGTCCGCTCCTACGAATCGACCCGACCGGGCAACGCAATGGCTCGCAACGAAGATCACGACGACCAGGACGACACGCCGCTCGAAATCGCGATGGTCGGCGACCTGACCGACAGCGAGGCCGAGCTAACCGATCGCCTGTTGGGGATCGCCCCGGGCGAGGAGTGCACGATCTATTTCGACTCGCCCGGCGGGAGCCCGTACTGCGCGATGTCGCTGATGTCGCTCATCAAGCTCCGCCGCCTGAAGGCGACCGGGATCGTGACCGGCGAATGCTCGAGCGCCACGCTCTGGCCGTTCGCCGCTTGCGAGCGGCGGATCGTGACCCCCTACAGCGTGCTGCTGTTCCACCCGATGCGCTGGCAGAGCGAAGAGAACGTCGGGCTGGCGGAGGCCGCCGAGTGGGCCCGTCACTTCGGCGAGCTCGAGCGCGACATGGACCGGCTGCTGGCGCGGATGTTCGGCGTCGATGCCGAGCTGATGGACAAGTGGATCAACCCCGGCAAGTACGTCACCGGCCGCCAGGTGGCCGAAGCGGGGATCGCCGAGCTCGTGGAGTTCGAGGACCTCGCTTCGCTCTGCCCCTCGACCGAGCGTGTCGAGCACGGCCCCGGCGCCGCCCGCCAAAAAGCCCGCCGCCCCGCCGCACGCCGGGCCAACTAGGCCGGCAGCTAGCTCGCTCGTCGGCGACGCTCCCGCGTAAGGATCTCGCTGCCCCCCATGCGCAGCGGGAGCTACGTCGGCGCGTGCTTGACGCGACATTCGTCTCGACGCAACGACGTGTCGCCGCGAGACTGCTTGCGGCGGCCTCTGTAAGATACGCGGCGTGACACGGGGCGCGCGATTCGTAGACTCGGGCAGGAGGCCCGGCGCATGAACCCTATGCCGCAACGCAGGACGCGCGCCGTAGCCGCGCTGGCGCTCGCGGTCGTCGTCGGTTGCGGCGATCGCCGTTCGTTCGAGGAGCGTATTCGCGACTACGGGGCGCTCCCCGGCGCGACGGCCACGACGGACCCCGAGCTGCGGTCGTTGCTCGGCGCCGTCGCCGCGCAAGGGGGGTTACCGGAGAGCCTCCGGCGCCGCGACCCGAGCGACTCGTCGAACGCCGCCGAAGCGCTCGCGCAGCTCTTCGACGACAAGCTCCGCTGGGTGCTCGCCACCCCGGTCGAGAAACACGTCGCCGACGAGCTCGGAGGACGCCTGGCGCGCGACGCCCAGGGGGCGCACTCGGAGAACGTCACCGCGCTGCTCGCGCGCCACGCCGAGCTCCGCGACGCGTTGCGCGTCGCGGCCGACCTGCCGCGATGCTCTTTCCCGCTCGACCCGACTCTCGGCCACTTCGCCAAGCAGCGGCACCTCGACGACGCGGCGATCGCGGCCCGCATCGCGCTGCTCGAGGCGACCGACGCGGCCCGGCGCGAGAAGCCCCACGAAGCCTACGACCCGGTCGCCCGCGCGTTGCGCTGGGCGCACTGGCTTTCGCGCGAACCGCAGGTCGAGGCGCGGGTCCTGGCCGTGAAGCTCCGCGACGAGGCGTTCCGCGCTGCCGGGCTGCTGTTCGCGTCGGGGACGTTCGGGCGCCCCGAGGCCGAAGCGCTCTACGCCGTCCTGCGCGACCAGCTCGCGAACTGGCCGAGCGACCGCCGGATGCTGCTGGTCGATCGCGCGGTGACACTGCACGCGTACGAAGCAGTCCGCGACGGCCAAGCGAATCGTGTCCTCACGATCGGCGAACGCGCGCGACTCGATCGGGCCGGCAAGCTCGAGCCGCTGGTCTCGGCCGGCGGCGCCGACTTCGATCGCGACGCGGCGAACTACTTGCGCGGCATGAACCGCCTGCTGGACGCCGCGGACGGAGGGCCGTTCTTCGAGCGGCTCGCGGAGCTCGACAAGGCCCGCGGCGAGGCCTCGCGCCCCCCCGACCTGCTCGCGGCGCGCATCTTCCTGGCCGACGTCCCCGACGCGCTGCGGCTTTTGGCGCGGGACCGCGCGCGGTGCGAGGCGTGGTCGATCGCGCTCGCCTCGGCCGGGGACTTCACCATGCCGCCGTTCCGCATCAACCCGACCAACGGCCGCGCGTACGACGTCGATCGCGACGCCGAGTGGGTACGCGTGAAGCTCGGCGATCCCTTGGTGGCGGACCCGGCGTGCCCCGTGTTGCAACGCCCGGCGAAGACGCCGACGCTCGGCGACGACCCTACGTCGTGAGCAGCAGGGCCTACGTCGTAAGCGGCAGCGGCGCCGCGGCGAAACGTGCGAGGGCGTCGGCGACGAGCCCTTCTTCCTGCCCGTTCGTGAGAACGGCCGCCGCACGGAACCGGCGGATCACCCCCTTCTCGAGGAACGGCGGCTCGAACACCAGGCGCGCCGGCCCGCTCGTCGTTTCTGCCGCGTCGGTCGGGTGGCATGCGCCAACAACCGCCAGCGGTCCGTCGATCGACGAGACGAGCGAAACGCGCGGCGCGGTGTCGAGCAAGTCGGTCTGCAGCGACACCGTCAACGTGACTATCACGGCCCCCCCTAACGCTTCTGCCGACCAGTAGAGCTGCGTGCGGAACGGGAACGCCGCTGTGGCCGCGTGCGTCGAGACGTAGTCGTCGCCTCGCACGTACGTTTCGGAGGGGGGTGCGATCAGCTCCTCGGCGAACACGCCGTGGGCGACCCGCATCAGTCGGCCGCTGGTCCCGACTCCACCGAGCGTGACGGCGCCGAGGCCCCCCTGGGGCGCTGCGGCGTCGAGCTCGGCGGAGAACCCGTCGAGCGACAGGACCGCGCGCGGGCCATCGATTGTCCATCGGCAGCCGCTGGGCATCGCTCTTTTCGCCTCGAACCGCTAAGCCGCGAGCGGGTTGCCAACAAAAAAACCCCGTCGGACACCCAAGGGTGTTCGACGGGGCCGGAACAGAGAAGAGGCCAGTGCGTGGACCGGGGATAATCAGGATTAGGCAATCGCCTCCCGCGGATGGGCGGGCAATTACTTCCTTCACACCAGCTTTCTCGAACCACACGTTATCTTAACAGTTCAGCGACTCGTGTCCACACAATTCTCGAAAATCTCGTCCACTGCCCGATTTGGGCGTTCTCGGCCCTGCTGACGCGGCTCGACTTGCGACCCGCCCCGAATCGGGCCAAGCTGCCCGCGAAGGGCGTCACCGGCGGCCCGCCCGGCCGGACCCCCTCGATATCCCGCGAGAATCCCCATTGGCCAACCCGAACTCCATCGATCCCCCCCCGTTCGCCGAACTGGCCGAGCTTGCGAAACTTGCGGCCCGCGTTGGCGGGGCCACGCTGCTGCACTGGCGTGGCCGATTCGCCTTCCACGAGAAGGGGCCGGCGGACCTGGTGACCGACGCCGACCTGGCGTCGCAGCAGGCGGTGCGCGGGGTGTTGCTCGGCGCCCGACCGGACGACGTCTTCGTCGGCGAGGAGGATGAAACGACCCTCCCCCCGGCAGCGCACCCTGGCCGCGTCGTTTGGGTCGTCGATCCGCTCGACGGGACGACGAACTACGTCCACGGTTTCCCGGCCTTCGCGACCAGCATCGCGGCGACGATCGACGGGTTGGCCGTCGCTGGGGCGATCTTCGACCCGCTCCGCGACGAGCTCTACTGGGCCGTCCGCGGAGGGGGGGCGTGGCTCGGGACGACCCCGCTGCGTGTCAGCGACGCCAAGAGCCTCTCCGAGGCGGTTGTGGCCGTGAGCCTCCCGGCGCACGTCGCGCGAACCTCGCCCGACCTCGCCGACTTCGTCGAGCTCTCGACCCGCGCCCGCGGTGTCCGCCGCACGGGATCGGCGGCGCTGAACCTGGCCTACGTCGCCGCGGGGCGCCTCGACGCCCACGGCGCCCAGGAGATCCGCCCCTGGGACGGCGCGGCGGGGACGCTGCTCGTCGAGGAGGCCGGCGGCGTAGTCACGGCGCGGCGCGGGGGCCCCTACGACCTCTGGAAAGCCGACTACCTCACCGCATCGACCGCCGAGCTCCACGCCGAGCTACTGAGCCTTGGCGCCGAACCCCCCGGTTCCACCGAGGGGTAGCCTCGACTACGGGCTTACTGCAGCGAGTCGCGGGCGAACATGCTCGAAACGGGGTGCTCGGCGATCCGCCCCACCTCATCCTGTGTGCGGCGCTGACCAACCGAGTGCCAGGCGACGACGTCTTGCAGTTCCGGCATGACCTCGAGCACCTGCTGTTCGAGCATCTCGACCATCCGGGTCACCTGCGGCGTCGTCGCGACTTCGGACAAGGCCCGCACGGTCTTCATCAGCCGGACCCAACGGGCGCGGCTCATGACGGGGCTCGACAGGGGGGCGTTCTGCTCGACCAGCATGTCGATCAGCGGCACTTCCATCGCCTTCTGCCAGCGGGCCAGGTCGGCGAGAGTCAGGTTCGAGGTCGGCCGTTCCTCGCGGCGGACCTGCTCCATCGGGACACCCATCCGGCGAGCGGCGCTGCGGACCGAGACCCCTTGCTGACGACGGATCTCCGCCAAACGGTGCATCCGCACGGTGGTCCGTTCGGCCGCGCCGCTCCGCTCGGCGCGACGCTTTACGACCGGGGGGGCGGGGGTGACGGGGACCGGCATCGCGGGGGGAATGGCGGGGGTCGCGAGCGAAGGAACAGCAATCACCGAAGGCGCCACGGGGAACTCCGAACCGAACGAGAAATCGTTGACGACGCTCATGGAACACCTCCTGGACCGCGAGAAGAGACAGGTGGAACGGGACTGCCGACCGTCGGGTCGGCGGCGGGGGCTCGTGCCGGGCCCGCCCGGCGGTTCGCAAGGCGGCCTGCCTCGCGAACCGTCGAACGGCTGCCGTGTCCGACCCGAAGCCCCGGGTTTCCCCCCGCGACTTGCGGGAAGCAGCCTCTCGCGTGGCGACCTAGCGGCAGGAAACCCCGCAACAAGCGTCACCACTGAGCGCGATCGTAGGCGCTCTGCGAGGGGGTTTCAAGCGACGTAAACGCTTGTCGCGACGAGCCTTAAGGCTTGTCGAACGGGGGCGCAGCGGAACGCTCCGCAAGCGTCCGCGTGGCGCGGCCGAAGAGATCGGCGGTGTAGCGCAACGCTACGGGAGGGCGCCGCGGAAACGCGCGGTAAAAATTCTCCGGAATTATTTCCCAGAGACGCGCACAGAGGCCCCCGAGGGGGGGCAGAACGGGACTTGTTCCAACGACTCGCCCGCGCTACTCGCCCCGAGCGAAGTCCGTGATCACGCCGAACAGGTTCGCACGGGGCAGCGGCGGGATCACGCCGACCCCCTTTTTCTGGGTCGGCTCGGGCTTCGACGCCGCGTCGCGACGCGGCGTCACGGCGCTCGCCGCGACCTCGACGGGTTGCGCCTCGAAGGTCGCCCGCTGGAAGCCCAGCAGTCGCCGATGCGCTGCCTCAAGGGCAGGCTGCGTAAGCGCAGGGCGGCGCAGGTCTGCGAACGACAGACCCCGCCCGGCCGACTCGTCGCCTCGAAGTGCGCCAAGCACCGTTTGCTGCGTCCAGATCATGCGTAACTGCTCGGAGTTCACGGCCGAGGCCCCGTCGTGGACGACCACCACGTCGGCGGCGACACGCCCCCGCACCTCACGCATCGCCTCGCCCATCCCGCCGGCGGTTGCGCGGCGGACGACACGCACCTGCGGGTACCGCGCGGCGATCTCGCTCGCGACGTCGAACGAGTCGTCGTGCGACCCGTCATCGACGATCAGCACCTCGGCACGACTGGTGAGCTCGGACGCCGCCTCCAGGACTTCTGTCACGTCGCGGAGCAGCGTCCGCTCGGCGTTGTGGATCGGCAGGATGATGCAAAGCGACTTGTCCACGGAGCGTGACTCCCGATCGGGACCGAGGCGGGCGCAGTGACTGCGTGCAGCAGGGATCGACTCCCCCGCAGCCGCAGTCGAGCGAACGTGAAAGAACGACGCTGGCGCCGACCTTTCCCAACAGTGCGACTCAGCCGGTCGAGCGGACTGTAGCGCCTTTTCAGACCGACTGCCTCGGCCCGGTGGGCGTTGAGGTAAGATCGGATTCGTTCCACACCGCCCCCCCGTGCCAAGCGCCATGACCGATCCGACCGGCCCCGCCTTCGCCGACGACACTTCGCTCCTCCCGGCGATCGCCCAGGACGACGCTACGGGGCGCGTGCTGATGCTCGCCTACATGAACCGCGAGGCGTACGTCGAGACGCTCCGCACGGGCGAGGCGGTCTACTACAGCCGCAGCCGCCAGCGCCTGTGGCGCAAGGGGGAGACCAGCGGCCACGTGCAGCTCGTCCGCCAAGTCCTGCTCGACTGTGACCGGGACACGATCCTGCTGCGCGTCGAGCAACAGGGCCCCGGCTGCTGCCACGAGGGCTACCAAAGCTGCTTCTTCCGCGAAGCGACCGCCGAGGGCCTTTGCACGATCGACACCCCCGCGTTCGACCCCGGGCGAACGTACGCCGACTGATCGTGCGGCACGGGCCACCGGGGCTTGAGACGCGGGGCGTCGCCATCGACACTCGTGGCCTCTGCCATTCGCTCGACCCGCACCACTCGAGGCGCCCCCGATGTCCGTTGAAGCCCGCCTGGCCGAGCTCGGCCTGACCCTCCCCCGCGCCCCAAAGGTGATGGGGCTCTACAAGCCGGTCCTGGTCGTGGGGAACCTCGCCTACACGTCGGGGCACGGCCCGCTGACGACCGAGGGGAAGCTGATCACGGGCCGCGTGGGGGACGATCTGACCAAAGAGCAAGGCTACGAGGCGGCAAAGGTAACGGGCCTGGCGATGCTCGCCTCGCTGCGCGACGCGCTCGGGTCGCTCGACCGCATCGAGCGGCTTGTGAAGACCCTCGGGCTCGTGCGCTCGACCCCCGAGTTCACCGATCACCCGGCGGTGATCAACGGCTTCAGCGAGCTGATGCGCGACCTGCTGGGGGACGACGCGGGGGTCTCGGCCCGCAGCGCCGTCGGCGCCGCCGCGCTCCCCGCGGGGATGTCGGTCGAGGTCGAGGCGGTGTTCGTCGTCCGCCCGGCCTAACGCGCCGAACAAGGCGTCAGACCACGACGCAGCGCGGCTCGACCTTGAGCGCGGCGGTCGGAACCGGCGCGGGGAACGCGCCGTCGTGATGGTACGTGCGGTTACCACCGAGCCGCTGCGCCTCGGTCGCGACCTGCGCGAGCTGCGCCTCGATCGCCGCGCGGTCGGCGACGCCGGTCACTTCGGCGAGCGTGCAGGTGACGGTTGCGCTCAGGTCTGTGTCACCCGAGCGGAACGTCGTCGCCGCGACCCGCTGGCGGAGGAGCTCGACCCGCTCGGTCGCCGGCCCGAGGTCTTCGTCGTTGAGCAGCATCAGGTAACGCCCCGCGCGACCGAAGGTTTGCGTCGATGCTCTCGACTCGGCGAGGAGCGACTCGACCTCCAGGCAGATCGCGGCGGTGAGCGCCGCGTCGCTCTCGTGACCCAGGACGGGGTCCAAGTCGATCGCGGCGAGGATCGTCGGGCGGTCGGCCGCTGCCGCCTCGATCAGCATCTCGAGCTGGTCGAACAGCAGGTCGATCGACGCGACGGTGACGCCGCTGGCGGTCGCCTCCGAGACCCGCGCCGCCGATTCCTGGATCGCCTTGGCGCTACCCAGCAGCTTGGCCCGGGCCGCGTCGTCGAGCCCCGCGTCGAGGACCTTATCGACCTCGCCGCTGAGGACGGCGACTTCCGACACGCCGCTGGTCACCACGTCGCGGGCCTCGGCCGAGCGGACGTCCCCCGTCGCGCTGAGCTCGTCGAGCTTCTCGATCGCCGCTTGGGCCTGCTCGAGGTACTCGTGGTTGACTGCTTGCAGCTTGGTGGCGCAGGCGTCGAACGATTCGGGGCGGTCGGACGACTCGCGGAGCTCGAGACTCACGTCGGCCAGCTTCTCGCGCATCGCGGCGAGGCCGGCCAGTGCTTCGGCGCGGGGCGACTTACGCGGAGCGGCAGCAGGCGAAGCCTCCGCAGCGGGACCCGAAGCCGTCGGCGCGGCGGCCGCGGCGGGGCTGGGGTTCGCCGTCGTGGCGACCGCGGGCCCTGCCGCAGCGGGGACGGCCTTCGTCACGGCGGGCTTCGATGGCTGTGCCGCAGCAGGGGCGGTAAGCGAGACTTCGGAAGGGCCCTCCGCCGCGGGCTTTGCGCGCCGCATCCGCGGGATCCGCAGCTCGGGGATCGGTGGCATGCCGATCGTGGCGCCAAGTCCGAACCCAACGCACAGGTTGAGCGTCGCGACGACGAGCAAGTAGAGCAGCATGCGACGGCCTGACCACGCGGGACCTTCCGCCCTAGGCCCCGAACTCAAACGGGCCCCCCGCAGCGGAACCGGTAACCCTAGCTCGGCGGGGCCCGCCCCCCTGCGACGCGTCACGCCGTGGCGTCCCGCAACGTGGTCTGGTTGTGCCGATCGGGCCGCTTGGTCAGCGCATCGCAGGCGTGTCGGCCGATGCGGTGCGTCCGATGCGTCGGAGGACCTCCATCAGCTCAGCCGAGGCGGGTACGGTCACGACCTCGGTCTTGGCGCCCGGCTCGTCGGAGCGGAGCAGCAGCGTGACCTCGCCCGAGGCGACGCGGGCGCCGATCTCTTCGAGCGTCGCCCGTTCGACCGGCGCGAGCGCCCCGAGCGCGTCCTCGTCGGGACTCTGACCGCGGACCACCGGAGCGAGTCCACCGGGCGCCGGCTGTTCGCTCGAAGGACGACCGCTAAACGGATCGAGGGGAGGCGCCGAAGCTCCGGCGGCGCTAGCGAGCGCAACCGGCGCCGCGACGCCCTTGTACAGCTCGCCGAGTCCGAGGCGGTCGAGCTCGGCGTGGACCGCGGCGAGTCCGGCGTAGAGCCCCTCGTTGGCCTCTTCGTCGGCGGCGAAGCAGACGCCGACCAGCTCGCCCGCCGTGTTGAACAGCCCCCCGCCGCTGCGCCCTTGGACCGGGGCGCCGGTCGCTTCGGTGTTCGCCGGCCCCTGGTAGCGGTTCAGCGACACGATCTGGTGCTGGCGAACCGACGGGTCGGCGCCCAGGTCGCAGCCGATGCTCGCGGCGCTATCCCCTTGGCGGACGTCGGCCGCCGCGACGCGGGCTGCTGTCACGGCGCCGCGCGGGCGGATCGCGACGAGGGCGACGTCGGACTCGAAGTCGTGGCTGATAAGCTGACCCGGGACGCGATCGACGACGCGCGGTCCGGCCGGGGTATCTTCGTAAATCTCAACGGAGAGCTTCCCCTCGACGTCGAGCGGCTGGTTCCCTTCGCCCCGGAAGAGGTGCGCGCAAGTCACCACCAGCGCCTCCCCCTGACGCGAGTCGATGATCGTACCCGTGCCGTACGAGCGGCTCTGCGCGTCTTCCATCGTCAGGCGTACGCTCGAGGCGACCGGCGCGGTTGCAGTCGATGTGTTCGTTTGGCTTGATGCGAACTGCGCGACGGGCCCGCGCGACGCAAACGGTTGCTGCGACCCCTCGGCGGCCCCTCCGACGAGCTGCTTCAGCGCCTCGTAGCTCGTCGCGCCGACGATGCGGCCCGCCTCTTCGCCATCGATCAGCGCGACGAACGTCGGGAAGCTATCGACGCGCAGCCGCTCGGCGAGGGCCGGCTCGCGTTGCGCATCGACGCGGCGGACCGCCACCCCTTCGGCCTCGAGCCGATCGACCGTCGGCGACATCGCGCGGCACGGGGCGCAGGTCGTCAGGTAGAAGTCGAGTAGCTCGACGCGCGGGGCGGCCCAGGCAGCGGGGGCCAGCAGGCAGAGCGTGAGCGCACAGGTCGATAGGGCCTTCGGGACCATTCGCATCCCTCCTTGGACGACGCGGTCGAACGGGGCCGACGGTCGCGCTCGTGCGACGCTTCCTGCGTCGTGGCGGGTCGCGCGGCGCGTTTCCTTACGCGTGCGCGACCTGCCGCGGCCGTCGGGCTTTAGAAAATCTTCTCCAGTTTCGAACTTTCTACAACACCAATGCCTCCTGAGGGCGCCAGCGTTGGCAGCGGTCGCGGGGCGATAACGCCGTGCTTTGCGGGGGCGCCGCAGGCGACGATCGCTTTCGATGCGGAGTACCCGCAAAGGGCGCGCCACCGCGGCGCTGCCGGTCGCAGCGGCGCCGCGCCCCCCTGCACCACCCCGGCGGGCGCTCGGGTCGTGCCCCCACGCCCCCCCCGATAAGATGCTACCGAACCCGCCCCGCGATCTCCTGCCGACAAGCCCCCCCGCCGATGCCAGCAACCCGGACGCTCGTCACCGCCGCCCTGCCATACGCCAACGGGCGCCTGCACCTGGGGCACATGGTCGAGTACTTGCAGACCGATATTTGGGTCCGCTACCGCAAGCTGCGCGGGAATCGGACCGTTTTCGTTTGCGCCGACGACACGCACGGCACGGCGATCATGCTTCGCGCGCGCGAAGAAGGGCGCAGCGAGGAATCGCTGATCGCCGACATGCAGCGCGACCACGAGCGCGACTTCGCCGACTTCGGCGTCGCGTTCGACCACTACGGCAGCACGAACAGCGAGGCCAACCGCAAGCTGTGCCACGAGTTCTGGGCCGCGATCCGCGAAGCGGGCCTGGTAGCCGAGCGGACCGTCGAGCAGCTCTACGACCCCGAGGCGAAGACGTTCCTCGCCGACCGCTTTGTCCGCGGCACGTGCCCCAAGTGCGCCGCGACCGACCAGCCCGGAGACAACTGCAGCAAGTGCGGCGCCACCTACTCGCCCACGGAGCTCGTCGATCCTAAGAGCACCGTCAGCGGGGCCACGCCGGTGATGCGGGACGCGCCGCACCTGTTCATCGAGCTCGAGAAACTGCACGGGTTCCTCGACGGCTGGTGGGAGCGCGACGGCGCCGACGCCTTACAAGGAGAGATCGCCAACTACCTACGCGGGCACTTCCTGGGGCCCAGCGACAAGCCGCTCGCTCTACGCGACTGGGACGTCAGCCGACCGGCGCCCTACTTCGGGTTTGAGATCCCCGACGCCCCGGGCCACTACTGGTACGTTTGGTTCGACGCCCCGATCGGCTACGTCGCAAGCACGGCCGAGTGGTGCGCCAAGCACGGCGAACGGCTCGAAGACTGGTGGCGGAGTCCCGACTGCGCGGTGCGGCACTTCATCGGCAAGGACATCGCGTACTTTCACACGTTGTTCTGGCCCGGCATGTTGAAGACGGCCGGCTACAGCCTGCCTTCGCGCGTTCACGTCCACGGCTTCTTGACCGTCGATGGCGAGAAGATGTCCAAGAGCAAGGGGACGTTCGTCACCGCGCGCACGTACCTGGAGCACCTCGACCCGGCCTACCTGCGGTACTTCTACGCGTCGAAGCTGTCGAAGGGCGCCGACGACCTCGACCTGGCGCTCGACGAGTTCGTCACCAAGGTCAACACGGACCTCGTCGGCAAGGTCGTGAACCTCGCCAGCCGCACGGCGAAGTTCGTCGCCGAGACGGGGCTCTCGAACGAGTACCCCGACGACGGGGGGCTGTTCGCCGAGGCCGCCGCGGCGGGCCCCGAGATCGCCGAGGCGTACGAGGCGTGCGACACGAGCCGCGCCATGCGGCTGGTGATGGCCCTGGCGGATCGGGCAAACCCGTTCGTCGAAGACAACCGCCCCTGGGACCTGAAGAAGGACCCCGCTCAGTCGCAGCGGCTGCAAGACGTCTGCACGATCGCGCTGAACCTGTTCCGGCAGATCGCCGTCTACCTGGCCCCCGTGCTGCCGAAGCTCGCCGCCGAGACCGGCGCGCTGCTGGGGGACCCGATCACGAGTTGGGACCAAGCCGCTACGCCGCTCGTGGGGACACGGGTCGGCAAGTACACGCACATGATGACCCGCGTAGACCCCGCCAAGGTGCAATTGATGATCGAAGAGAGCAAACCGGCCGACGAACCCGAAGCCGCGGCCCCCGTGGCGGCGGCCCCCGACCCCCACGGCGACGGCCCCGAGCCGCTGGCCGCCGAGCCGCTGGCCGAGGTCTGCACCTACGACGACTTCGCGAAGGTCGATCTGCGCGTGGCCCGCGTCGTCGCGGCGAAGCCGGTCGAGGGCTCCGACAAGCTGCTGCAAGTCACGCTCAGCATGGGGGGTGGCGTCACGCGCAACGTGTTCGCCGGCATCCAGCAGGCGTACCAGGCCGACGAGCTCGTGGGGCGGCTGGTGATCTTTGTGGCGAACCTGGCGCCGCGCAAGATGCGGTTCGGCGTCAGCGAGGGGATGGTCGTGGCCAGCGGCCCCGGGGGCGCCGAGGTGTTCGTCCTCTCCCCCGACACGGGGGCCAAGCCGGGGCAGCGTGTACACTAGGTTGACGGTCCCCGTTCAGGACGCCCCGAGGAACCCTCGCCATGATCCACGCCGGATCCGGCAGCGGCTGTGATTACGACCCAGCGACGATCCCCGCCCCTTCGGCCGACGGGCCGGGGCCGGTGTGGGAGCTCGCCACGATGTTCCCCGAGCAGGGCTCGTGGACGGAGGAGGAGTACCTGCAGCTGACCGACTGGTCAAATCGTCTGGTAGAGTACACCAAGGGTCGCCTGGAGTTCCTGTCGATGCCGACTCGACGTCACCAGCAAGTGCTGATGTGGTTGCTGCTACGCCTCAACGCTTTCGTGGAAGCCAAGCAGCTTGGGATGGTGCTCCCCGCGGGAATGCGGGTGTACTTTGCCCCCGACGAATTCCGCATGCCGGATATCGTCTACCTATCAGCGGCGAACGAGTCGCGATGGGGAGGTGAACGGTACTGGCAAGGAATCGACCTCGCCGTCGAGATCGTCAGCCCCGACCGTCGCAGCGACGAGCGGGACTACGCGACAAAGACGGCGGACTACGCCGCAGGGGGCGTTCCCGAGTACTGGGTCGTCGACCCGCAGCAGTCGAAGGTGACCGTCTACACGCTCCCCGAGGGCGCCAAGGCGTACGCCCTGCACGGCGAGTTCACCCCCGGCCAGCAGGCGACCTCGAAGCTGCTCGAAGGGTTCGAGGTCGATGTCGCGGCGCTGTTCGAGTCTGCGAAGGAGTGAGCAAGGATCTCCCCGAGTAGGTTCGACCAATCATGAACGTCTATCTGTCATCAAATCCGGAGGTCATTCACGGCGCCGTGTGCTTCGCCGGCACACGGGTCGAAGCGAGACGCTGTTCGACACGCTGGAGCAGGGGGATCGATCGACGACCTCCTCGACGACTTCCCGACGGTCCAACGCGAGCAAGTCGTGGGACTGTTGGAGTTGAGTAAAACGGAGCCGCTGCACTCCCGGCGCTGGCGCTTAGGGCTCTCGACCGGGAGAAAACGGGCCCCTCACTCCACCTCGTGCTCGCTCAGCTCCTCGAGCGTCGCGAATTCGAGCGACGAGATGTGGCACGCCGCGAGGACCACCGGCGGGGCCTTGCCGGCGTCGTAAGCCTCTTTCCAGCGCGCTGCGCAGACGCACCAGCGGTCCCCCGGCACGAGCGCCGGGAACTGGTACTCGGGGACCGGGGTCGAGAGGTCGTTCCCGGCCGCCCGGCTGAACCGCAGGAACTCGGCGGTCATCTCGGCGCACACCGTGTGGACCCCCACGTCTCCCGGACCCGTGCGGCAGACGCCGTCGCGGTAGAAGCCGGTCATTGGGTCGGTGCAGCAACCAGCGAGCGGTTTGCCGAAGACGTTCTTGGGCTGCGGAGCGGCCATGGTGCGCGAGGGGTCAGGGGTTTGCGGCGGTGGGCGTAGCAGCGGTGACGGGGTTCGCCCGAGCATACCCCCCCGCGAATCGGACGTGGTACCCCGTCCGCAGCCGCTCGTCGGGGATCGGGTAGTCGGTGCTGATGACGTGGGCGCCCGAGCGCTGGGCCGCCTCGAACCGCGAGCGGTCGCCGGACCGGGCCTCGCGCGTCTCGGCGTCGGCGCGCGTGCGGACGACGTACCCGCGGCGGACCCACTCGGCGATCCGCTCGCCATCGGCCAGCGGGTCGTTCACGACCAAGAAGGCCGCCTCGGGCGAGCCGGCATCGTGCGTCGTGAACATCACGCGGCCGGCGAGCGACGCGCGACCCTTCGCGTAGAGCGACCGCAGTGGGTCTCCGGCGTCGAGGACCCACAGGAACTTGCCGCGTGCGTCGTCGATCATCGGCCAGTCGCCCTTCAGGGCCATCGCTTCGAGCGTGGGGTGATCACCGCGGGCCGAGTCGGGCGTCACGAGCCGCGAGTCTCCTAGCCCGTCGCGAATCGCCGCATCGACATGGTCGAGCGCCGCGGCGTCGAACGGCAGCGGCTCGACGCCGCCGGGGACGGGGGCCTGGTCCTCCTTCAGGTTCACCGTGACGACGACGGGGAGGTGCGTCGGGTTGGACTCGGACCACGCGCGGAGCGCTGCCAACGCGTCGCTCAGCAGCGAGTAGTTCGAGCGAAAGTCGATGTCGGCGACGTGCAGCACCTTGAACCCCGGGAGCTTCATCCGCCCGTCGGGGTCAAAGGGCGCGGCCTTCGCGCCCGCCTCGGCCAGCAGCCGCAGCCCCAGCGGCGCCGCGTAGCGACCCCCCGCCGGGTCGTGGTAGAAGTCGAGCTCCAGAGACCGCAGGCCGAGGTCGAGCTGCTCGTCCAGCGGCGCGTGGCGGTAGTCGAAGCCGTTCGCGTTGGTGTCGGCCGCCTCCAGCAGACGCAGCAGCGGGGGGTCGATCGCCCCCTTGTAGCTGTTGTGCGTGCCGATGACCTGAACTTGGTTGAGGCGGAGCCCGGCCGTTGGCAGGTGGTCGTCGATCGCGCCGGCGGCGATCGCGACGCGTAGGCCGATCGCAAGGAGGGTCGCTCCACACAACAGCGATCGGGGCATCGTCGGGGTTCCGTTGGGCGTACGAAAGAAGCGGGCGGGGTCACCTCGACCCCGCCCGCTCGTTGTAACACCGAATCGACAGCCCGTGGGGATCAGCCCTCGGCGACGACCGTCTCGAGTTGCCGCGAGGCGCTCTTCGGGGTGACCTGTTGCAGGTGAGTGACGCGGCGGTCGGCCTTCGAGCGGACGCCGTTCACCACGGCCCCGATCATCCGGATGCCGACGCTCCGCAGCATCTCGCACGCCTTGTGGATCTTCGGGACGTTCGACGAGTCGCGGAGGACCGACAGGATCACGCCGTCGCAATGCTGACCGAACAGCAGCGAGTCGGAGACCCCCAGGACCGGGGCGCCGTCGATGATCACGAAGTCGTAGTAGTTGCGGAGGTGCTCGAAGATCGGCTCGAGCTGGTCGGTCGCCAACGCCTGGACGGCGTCGCCGTCGCAGTAGCCGGCGGTCATCAGCCACAGCCCCTCGGCCTGCGTCGGACGGACGACGTCGGCGAGCTCGGCCTCGGCCCGCAGGACCTCGCAGATGCCGTCCTCGAGCGGCGTGCCGAACAGCGTGTGGAGACTCGGGCTGCGGAGGTCGCCGTCAACCAGCAGCGTGCGGCGTCCGGCGCGGGCCAGGCTAGCGGCGAGCTGGCTCGCGACCGTCGTGCGGCCTTCCATCGTCACGGCGCTGGCGACGAGCACCACGCGGCGACGCTTGGTGGTCGACTCGTGCATCAGCGCGGTTCGCACGCTGTCGATCGACTCGTTGAGCTGGCCGACGATCGGGTGCCGAGGGTTGAGGGCCTTGCCCCCCAGCGCCGGAAGGGTGCCGATCACGCGGATCCCGAGCCCTTCGTCGATCTGCTCGGGGCTGTCGAGGTGCCGGTTGCGGAACTCCATGTAGCCGATGCCGAGGCAGCTAAGGAGCGCCGCGCCGAGGCCGCCGAGGCCGCTGATCGACAGCCGGACGGTCCGGTTGAGGCTTTGCCGTGTGCTCGCCAGGGCGGCTCCCCCCGCCGACCCGACCGCGCTGATGCGGTCAGGGGCGTCGAGCTCGACCTGCAAGCCCTGGATCCGGTCGGCGATCACCTCTTCCGACTTGCGGAGCCGCTCGATCTCCGCCATGCGGGTGATCAGGTCGGTGTTGCGTTCGGCCTTCTGCTGCAATTCTTCCTGCAGCTTGTCGATGGTCTTCTGGGACTCGTCGAGCTCGCGCTGGATCAGCGCCCGTTGGACCTGGAACTCGGTGCTGGCGGCCTTGACGTACGGGTTCGGCTCGTTCGACTGCTCGCCCACGATCGAGGCCCGCATCTGCTCGCGGCGCTGGGCGATCTCCTGGCTGATCTGGTCGCGCTGCTGTTCGAGCTGCTTGATCGCCGGAGACGAACCGGCTTTGAGGGTCGGCTTGAGCATCCGCACCTGCATGTCGAGGTACATCATCTCCTGCTGCATCTGCAGGGTCTGCGGGTCTTCCTCGAGCGCCTCGTCGATGATCCGGTCCTGGTAAGACGGGTCGTTCACCTGTCGCTCGACGATCGTGAACTGCATCTGTGCGTCGGCGAGGCTCGCCTTGAGGTCGTTCTTGCGGTGCTGGAGCTGCTGGACCTCGGTCATCATGAGCTGCGTCTGCGGGTCGATGCCGTCCTCGTAGGCCTCGCTCGTGCCGCTGTCGCGGGCGAGCTGTTGGTAGGCGGTGAGCTTCTCGCGGACGTCCGAGTCAACCTGGGCGTACGTCTGACGGAGCGTCTGCAGCGGGAGCCGGCGCTGCCCCTTGTCGAGGAACACCACCTCGTCGAAATACGCCTTGCTGACGGCCTCGATGACTCGCTTCAGGTCGGCTTTCGGAAAGGGACCCGACATCGAGATCACGAGCAGCTCGCCGTCGTTGGGAAACTGCACGTCGAGCTTCTGCGTGAGCCAGTCGACTTTGTCATCGACGTCGCTGAACATCTCGAGCCCGTTGATCGCCTGTTCGCGCAGCGCCGTGTTCAGCACGAGGTCCGACTTCACGTACGCGAGCTGCGTCTTTTTGAACGTCTCGAAGTCGCGGGCGCTGGGGACCTCGCGCGACCCCAGCAGCGACATCGGGTCGGCCTTGACGTTGTACATCGCCCGGGCCGTGTTGGTTTCCGGGAGGAGCCAGTACAGCAGGCCCGTGGACGTGGCCCCCAGGAGGGTCCCCATGCACGTCGCCAGCAGCCAGCGGCGACGCAACGAGTGAAGGAACCCGCTGCGGTCCATACCGCCGCGAAGGACGTCCTGGCCCTGGGGAGCGAACGCGCCAAAGGGGCTCGGCATCGGCCCCACCAGCGGGCCGGCGCCTGGCCCCGCCGGGGCGCCGGCCTCGACCAGGGCGCTCGTGCGTTCGGTGGCAGCCGCTTGGTTGTTTTCAGGAATGCTCATCGGCGGAACGCTCTCCTCGGGGAGGGAACCTCTCCCCGCCGTAACGGGGGAGACGACGGTTGGCCGCGGTGGGGGGTAACCCTTCGGGCCGCAAGACGGGGGAGGTCGGTCTCAGTCGGGACGGTGATTCGGTGTCGGGGGCCAAGCGACCGCCGGGACTTCGTGCCAGACGCGTAAAGCAATCCGCAGGCCGTTCGCCCGCAGGCGACACTACGAATCGCGTAACTTGCCTTCCGATAGGCGTTTAGGGCTCAAGCCCAACCCACCGCCGTCCTGCGGTGCGTCGATCGCCGGCGACGCGCGTCCTGTTTTTGCAACGCGGCCGTTCGCCCGAATCACCATTGCGGGGGGCCAGCGGCCATCGTGCGACGCTCAGCGGGCCGCGAAGGCCCCCATCCCCGAGCTCTGCATGTCGATCCCTTCCTCGGGCTGGGTGAGCATCCCCAGGATCTTCATCTCGAAGTACAGCAAGCCCATCGCCAGCGGCATCATCGCCAAGCCCGCGTGGTCGTGGATCGATTGGTGCAGCACATCGGTGTCGGGGAAGGCCCGGAACAGCAGCGCCGTTACGACGATCCGAATAATGTTCACGACCAGCGCGATGGGGATCGCGCTCAGCAAGATCGTGAACTTGTCCCACCAGGGGCGATTGATCAGGAAGACCATCGCGACCGCCAAGGCCCCGAAGATCGTCAGCATCCGCAGACCGCTGCACGCCTCGGCGACGAACAGCGCTTGCTCGTCAGGCATGTCGCTGAACATCAGACGGTTCCCTTGGCGGATCACCGGCGTGTTGAGGATCGTGAGGATCACCTCGCTCGCCAGCGCGGCGAGTTTTTGCAGGCCCCCCAACAGCAGAGTCTCGATGAACGTCGGCAGCGGGAACATGAACAACAGGAACAGCACCGCAGGGCCGGCCCAGCGGACGAGCGCCCAGCCCCCCAACATCGCGAACGCCCCGAGCAACGTCACCACGAACGCGACGCGGCCTACCGGCTCGCTTTGGAAGATGGCGCCGCTCGTCCGCGCGGCGAGCGCAAACACGATGATCCCCAGCCCGATCCACCGCTCCTCGACACTCACCTTCTGGAACGCCTGTCCTAGCAGCACGTAGGCCGCGAGCCCCACGCAAACGATCGACAGCCCCACGCCTTGCAGCGCCTGGCCGAGCGACTCGGACACCAGCCCCGATTCCGACGCGGAGTACCCCACGCCGCCGAGCGCCAGACCGCCGAACACCACGGCGTTGCGGAACGTCGCGCCGGGGATCACGCCGAAGAACGCTTCTTCGGTTTGGTCCGGGCCGGGCTCGTGGGCGAACGGGTTCGGCCGCCGCGCCCACAGCAAGTAAAGGGCGATCAACGGGACGATCCAGCCGTGCGAATACTGCGCGCTGGACCAGAACGCGCTGGTCGTCGCGAGCGTGTTCCAGAACGAGTAGACCAGCAGGACGATCAGCGCCAGCAGGCCGACGTACGAGTTTCGCTGCCCCGCGTCGCCCCACGAGAAAACCGCGGCCTCGTCGTGCGCCTTCGCCCCGGGGAAACCGACCGGCACGACGCCGGTCTTAGCTTGATTCGAAACAGAGGCCATGGCAGCGACACTCGGGAGCGGAAACGAGGGGTGGAAGCCTGTGCGGCCGTCCGCTGCGAGGAACCCCCCGTTGGCGAACACCCACGGCGGGGATCGACCGAGGTTTCCGACGCGGGGAGGGGGCCGAAAGTTCCCCAACGATTTTTCCGTCTGCGCGGTCGGCTGGTGGCGGGGCGCCGACCGAACTACGCGCGTTTCGCGGGGAAACCTCAAAAGTAGGGGGCCTTGCTCGGGCTGTCAAACATCGGGCGCCCCGGGCGCGGCACGCCTCGGCGCCCGAGGCGCCGCGGCGTGTCGGTGGCGCCAGTTGGGGTGATTTTACCGGCCGGGGCAAAGTTCCGTTGCGCGGGTTCCGATTAGTACGACTGTGCCGCTTCTAACGGACGCGCCGATCGCGCGGACGTTTCCCAGCACGGCGTACGCTAACGCTGCGCCCCCGACACGAGGCGAAGAACGCCGATGAACCGCGTCCCACTCGAAGTCGCTCGACGCCCCCTTTCGCCGCGGGCGAGCGCCCGCAGCTTGCTGATGGCGGCGGTCACGCTGGCGCCGCTGGCGGGTTGCACCGCGTTCATGGCGCCGCGGGAGCCGTTGCCGGTCTCCCCGGTCGAGCCCCCCGCCGAGTCGCCCGTCCCGCGCGAGCTGGAGATGATGTCGCTGCAGCGCTACGTCATCGAGCCGCCGGACATCCTGCTGATCAACGCCATCAAGGTCGTCCCCAAGCCGCCGCACAAGATCGAACCGTTCGACGGCCTGATCATCCGCGCCGCCGGCGCGCTCCCCGACCAGCCGATCGCCGACGCCTACTCCGTCGATCCCGAGGGTCAAGTCGATCTCGGCCCGACGTACGGCAAGGTGAAGGTCGTCGGCCTGACCGTCGATGAAGCCCAGGACGCGATCCGCAAGCAGCTCAGCGCGCTGCTCACCGACCCGCAGGTCAGCGTGTCGCTGGCCTTCTCGTCGGGCGCCCAGCAGATCGTCGGCGAGCACCTCGTCGGCCCCGACGGGCGCGTGAACCTCGGCACCTACGGCTCGGTGTACGTGACCGGCCTGACCATCGACGAGGCGAAGGAGGGCATCGAACGGCAGCTCGCCAACTACCTGCAAGACCCGGAAGTGGTCGTCGATATCTTCTCGTACAACAGCAAGAAGTACTACGTCATCACGCAGGGTGGCGGGTTGGGGGACAACGTCGTCCAGCAACCGATCACCGGCAACGAGACGGTGCTCGACGCGGTCGCCGCGATCGGCGGCCTGAGCCAGATCTCGTCGAAGAAAATCTGGATCGCTCGCCCGGCCCGCAACGGCCTCGGTTGCGAGCAGGTCCTCCCCGTCGATTGGGACGACATCACCCGCGGCGCCTCGACCGCGACGAACTACCAGATGATGCCGGGCGACCGCCTGTTCATCTCCGAGGACCCGATGGCCCGCTTCGACAGCGTCATCAGCCGGTTTACTCGACCGTTTGAACGACTGTTCGGCTTCATCTCGCTCGGCACCGCCACGGTCAACCGTATCGACCGCTTCGGCCTGGGGCAGTTCTAGCCTGGGCGGCGTGACCGAGCGCGTGGGACGAGCAAGCGACAGTGGCAAAGAGAGCGAAATCGCTTAGGGCGGGCCCCCCGTTTTGGGGCGCCGACCCGCCGGCGACCACGCCCGACCGCGGTCGGGACAGTTTAGCAAGGAAGCAATCATGAAGAGCCTCGGCGGTGTGTCGGGCGTGTTCGCGGGGCGGCTCGCGGCGGGCCTCGCAACGGGTCTCACGACGGGTCTCACGACGGGCCTCGCGACGGGCCTCGCGGCCGGCTTGGCCTGCGCTTCGGGAGTCGGCGGGTCTTACTTCCAACCGGGCGTCGTGCAGGCCGCGCACACCTGCGCCACGGGGGAGTGCCGACCGGGCGCCCCGTGTACGGGGTGCTCGACGCTTGGCCGCCAGGCGGGAGTCGATCCGACGGGCCTCGCGCCCTGCACCCCCGACGGCGCCTGCCGGCCGGCTCGGCAGACGTGGGGCTACCACCAGACTCGTTGGCGGCGTTGGCCGGGTGACTACGACTCGACCCAGAAGCCGACCGAGGTCGATACCAGCGACTCGCTCCTGAAGCCGTTCGACGCTCCCGAGGCGAAGGAAGAAGACGTGCAGGCCCCGCCGCCAGTCGATGCGGGCCCGGCGGAAGAAGAGCAGCAAGCACCGGCCACCGAGAAGGGAGGTCGCGACCTAAACCTGCCCGCTTTGCCGGAGCCGAAGCCGACGGAGCGCCGGCTCCTTCCGTCGCGGACCCCCGACGCCCCCCCGGCGCTGCCGTTTGGGGCGCTCGAGCGACGCCTCGGCCCGTCGCAATCTCTGCCGCCGATCCCGCAGGAATGGCGCCCCGGCCCGAGCCGGCCGCCCCTCAACCCGGTCTCGAACCCGGTCGCCGCGCCGCGTGGCGACGCGCCGCCGTCGCTCCCCGAGGGGTTCACGAGCGTGGCGCCCAGCGCGACGCCGCGACGCCTACCGGCGACGCTCCCCCCCTCGACGTTCATCGACCCCGCGGTGCGGACGGTGAGCGACGTCCAGCCGCTCCCGTAGCGGCCACCGAGCGACGTCCGACCAAGCGCGCGAGCCCCGCACCGGCGGGGCTCGCAGCGTTTCCGGGCCAGCCGCTGGCCGCACTGGAAAGAATCCGCTTTCCGCTTTGGGCGACCGGACGGAGACGGAGACGGGGGAGATGGGTGGGGGCGAAGGGGCGCTGCGCGGTCGGGGCGAACCTTCTGCGATGGGGTGAGGCGAGCCGAGGAGCTCGATCCGCACCGCGTTGACCCGGTGCTCTTTGCCCGCGCGAGCTCGGTGAGCTCTTGGGGGCCGGTGCTGCCACGACGCCATCCCGCTGATCTCCCGGTCGTCCCCCTATCTCCTATCCCGACCTATCCACCGCCCCGTCGGCTTACAGTGGCGACCCGTTGCCGCTCAGCCGTTGCTTGACGGCTCGCGCGGCCGGGCGTAGCGTTCCCGATTGGAGGTCCCGTTGCGGCATCGGCCGTGCGAGAGGGGACCGGCTCGGTACTTGCAGGCGAGGTCTCCCCGATGTTCCGCTCGATTCCTGTCGTCCTCGCCGTCCTGGCGATCGTCGTGCTCACGGTCGTCGAGGGGAGCATCTCCGACCGATGGGTCGATGTGAACCGCGAGGCGACCTACGCGGCGATGCTGCTGGAAGAGGTCCCCAGCGAGATCGGCCCCTGGGTTGGCGTCGATCAGACGGTTGATGACGACACGCAGCGGGTCGCCGGGGCCGAGGGCTTCGTGTCCCGGACCTACACCAACAAGGAGACCGAGCAGCAAGTGTCGGTGTGGCTGATCGTCGGGCACGCCCGCGACACGGCGCAGCACGCCCCCGACGTCTGCTACCCGTCGGCGGGTTTCACGCAGAAGCAGGCCAACGAGTCGTTCCCGTTGGAGATCGAAGGCCAGCCCCCGATGAAGCTCTGGACCGGCATGTTCGTCAACAGCAACGCGATCAGGCCGGTTTCGGAGCGCGTCTTTTGGACCTGGTTCCGCCCGTCGGCCGACTCGGCGCCGGCGTGGGAAGCGCCCAAGCGGCCGCGGTGGCACTTCGGCAGCACGCGGGCCCTATTCAAGCTGTACTTCACCGCGCGGACCGAGGACGCCGAGGAGAAGGCCGACCAGAGCGTGGCCTTGAACTTCGCCCGCGAGTTCCTGCCGGTCGCGAACCCGATCATCACCAAGTCGTGCGAGGGGGCGCCGCAGGACTTCGACGCCGACAAGGCCCGCGCCGAGGTCCTCGCCAAGCAAGCGAAACGCAAAGAAACGGCCGCCGCCAAGGCGAAATCGGACGACGCGTGACGCCGAGCGGGTGCGAAAGCTCGCCCGCGTCCAACGTTACAACTGGTCGGAGGGGTCGTTCGGTTGGCTCAGCTCGCGGTCGCGCTTGCTGTTGAAGACAAAATCCGACCGCTTATTCTTGGTCGTCATCAGCTGCGCGTAAACGCGCGGCTGGATGTCCCCCGCCGCCGACGACACGCGGCCGTCGAAGTAGGCGATGTTGACCGATTGCGGGTGGTTGCTCGACGGGAACGCGAGCCCCTCGACCATCCAGCCGAGCGCCTCGACCGTCGGCCGCAAGCGGGCGCCGTTCACCTGCTGGTCAGCCGCTTCGAGCTGGATCGTCTCGGCGCCGCTCGTGTACTGGGTCCCGCTCCCGGTCTGCGGCTGGTTCTGCCAGACGAAGCCGAAGTGGTGGAGCGCGTCGGGGACGTTTTCTGGCGAGGGGGCCGACGTCTCGATCGGCTCCGAGAACGGGTAGGTGTACCAGACCGCGTGGATGTTCTCGCTGAGCATCATCGTCTTGCCCGCGCCGTCACCACCTTGAACGTAGTCGATGCTCGACTGGATCACCGCCTCGTTCTCGCGGGTATCGGCGACGTTCGGCCAGCCGTTTCCGGAGGGGTTCGAGCGGTTCTTCTTGTTGAGGTCGAAAAAAGCCCCGTTCGGCGCCCGCTCACGCGGTAAGAGCGGAGCGACGCGGGTCGGGTCGCCCAGCGCGCGACCGGCGTTGGCGACGTAGCTGCTCGCGGGCGTCCCCGGGCTTTCCGGGGGGTCGGAGGTGCACTGGAACGAGTCGATCTCGGGGACGAGTGTCGCCAGCGCCTCGGGCGTCGGAAGGTCGAAGTTCTGGCTCCAGATGTCCCACAGCGGCGCTTGCTCGATGTAGGGGAACAGCATCACGACCCAGCTCGCCCGCCGCCCTTGGGTCGGGATCTCCGCGGCGTTCCGGCTCGCCGGGTTGGGGACCTCGTTCACCAGGCCGGGCAGCTTCCGCTGGGCGCCGTCGTACTGCGTGATCGCCGCCGCAAGCTGCTTCAGGTTGTTCCGGCAGGTGTTCCCCCGCGCTGACTCGCGGGCCGACTGGACGGCCGGCAGCAGCAGCCCCATCAGCGTGCCGATGATGGCGATCACCACCAGCAGCTCGACGAGGGTGAAGCCCGCGGCGTAGGAACGACGCAAGAACAAGCGAAGGGGTCGCCGCATCGGGATCGACTGGGGCTTGAAGGGGGCGGGTGCTTTCGGAAGCTGCGCTGTCGTTCCCCACGCAGCGAACGGCGCGCAAGGATCGCCTGGGAAGGGTTCGCCCGGGGCCCGCGGCCGTATTCCACCCGGAGGCGGCCACGACCCCCCGGAGGGGACCGCGCCGAAGCGTCTTCCCTTTCCAACCTTGATTCTGCCCCCCGGCGGCGGGGCTGTCCATCAAGCGGCCGGGCCGCCGGTCGCCCCCAAGAGCCGAAAACTGCTCCCCCGCACGGGCCTGAGCCGGTTGACGCGTCTCGCCCGGTCGTTATCCTAGCGTAAGCGGCTATCGATCCGGCTTACGCGGGACACGTCGTCGCTTGACGGGCTCGTGGCGAAATTGGCAGACGCGCATGCTTGAGGGGCATGTGCCCGCAAGGGCGTGCTGGTTCGACTCCAGTCGGGCCCATCCGTCGGAGGAGTTTGAGTAGATCGGCCGCGACGGTTTCGCGTTGTCCTCGCCACCCGGCGAGGTTCGACGAGTTCCCGAGCGGGCGATGCGGCGGCAGACGGGGTTTCGTTGCTCGCGATTCCCTCCCCCCCCTGCTCCGCGGTCTCGATGAACGTCGCGATCGTGCGATAACGCTGCACAAGCGCCTCGGTCGGAAAGAACTCTCCCACCCCAACAAGAAACGCGTGGTCCCTCTCGGGGGGCCACGCGTTTCTTGCTTTACGAGGTTGCTCGGGCGCAACGCCGGACCCGGTCGTGCGTATCAGACGCCGTACCGCGCCCGCTCGAGGGCCAGGAAGATGCAGCCGATCGCCATCGCGAGCGTGGCGACGATCAGCAGCACCGTGTAGATCGACGTCGGGGGCTTCTTCGCGATCACGCCCCGCGGCGTACTAACTGAGCTTGAGTCGAGTTGCGACACGGTCGCCCTCCTGGATCGGGCCTTGCTGGTAGCGGACGTCTACGCGGCCGACGGCGCGGTCCGGCGCCGTCTTGAGGATCTCGATGCGCCCCTTGTACTTGGTCTCGTGGAAGACCTCGACCGTCTGACCGACCCGCAGGCCGTCATCCGAGCCGATGCTGACCTCGACCAATTGCACACCCCCCTTGCGCTGGGTGCGGCTGACGAAGCCATCGACCCGGGGGGTGATGTCATCGACCGGCGTCTTGGGGTCGAGCCCGTTCGACTCGAGCAGGCTCGCCATCCGGCCGGTGTCGGCCACCAGGTCGCGGTTGCGCTCGACGGCCGTCTCGAGGTCGTTGCGGAGCGACTGTAGGTTCTCGGTCGCCTCGAGCGCCGTGTCCCAGAAGCGGTCCTTGGCCGACTGGTTCTCGCGGATCTCTCCGCGGAGCGAGACAACCTCGACCGCCAAGCGGTCGTTGTTTTGTTGTGTGGCGTTGACGGCCGCGATCGACTCTCGCTCCCGTTCGCGGAGCTCATCGACCTGCGCCTGCGTGGTTGTGTTGCGTTCGACCAGGCGGACCCGTTCGCTCTCCAGCTTGCGGACCTGCTGCAGCTGCGCTTCGACCTCGGCCTTCGATTGCTCTTCGAGGCGGTTGAAGTTCTCCTGCAGCGTCGCAAACTGCGCCCGCGCCTCGTTGAGGTTCTTCTGGGCCGTCTCGGCTTCTAGGCGCCAGTTGCGGTGCGCGGAGTAGACCGCCATCGCCAGGCCCATGAACACGCAGCTCAGGACCAGCAGGGCGACGACGAAGATTTGGCCGAGGAGTTTCATCGGTCTTGTGGTTCCTGGCGGCTGCTGGCGCCGCGTCGGAGAGGCGGCGACCCGAGGCCGATGCGGCTCGGGAGCGACCGACACCCCGGGGTGTAGCTGGGTGGGCGGTCTGCGAGGGGGGCGGTGCGGGGCCGAAGCGACCGGCCGCTATCACGCCTTCGCGGACGTTTGGGCAGTATAGTCAGGCCAGGAAAAGCGTGTCAATTTAAGCGGTTTACGCAAACCCGTCGGCGATAGGCCTTTGCGCGCACGCCTGTGACGGATCGGACGCCTGCGACGACCGTCGGCCCCGCGGGGGCAAGCCCATCAGCCCCGTGGGTGGCAGGCCCCTCAGCCCCTTGGGTGGCAGGCGCAGCCCCCGCCGCAACCCCCACCCCCCGGTGACTGGCCCGAGGCCCCCGGGGTCGCCGACCCCGTGTGCGCGGCGGCCGTGACACTCAGCAGCTTCAGGAGCCTTGCGCTCCCGCACGCGGGGCACTCGGGGGACTCGTCGGAACTCCGCACCAGCAGCTCTACCTGCGTCTCGCAGTCGCGGCATTGGTATTCGTAGAGGGGCATCGTCGGATTCCGGTACGTTCGCGGTGCGTTGTCGGTTCGACCTGTAGCGGCCTGGCCTACCAGCGGTCGATCGGTCGCGCGAGAACTTCGTTGAGGATAATCGCCTCGCGCATGCCGGCGGGTGAAGCCAACCGCTCGCGGAGGCGGGCGGCGGTGCTCTGGCCCGCTTGTCCCGCCCCCCCCGCCGGCGTCGGCGTAGCGGACGTGTCGGCGGTGGCGGACAGTCGCCCGAGGGGGTGGTCGAACTTCTGATGGACCCGCTCGGCGGCGCGCTCGTCGGTCTGCGCAATCCGTTCGCCGAGGTGGGCCGCCTGCTCGGCGAGGTGGCTCTGCGGGCGGCGGATCGCGGCCCGCGCCGCTTCGGTGCGATCCGAGCCAACGGACTCCGCGTCTCGCCCGTCGGTGGCGGCGGTACTCGCCGCGGCCGCGGCGGATTTGTTGGCAGCCGATTGCTTCGACCGGCGCTGCGCCTCGCCAATCGTCTCGCGCTCGCGACGCGGCCGTTGCTGCCGGGGCTCTGACGACGAGGCGGGCGACGGTTCCCCCGCCGCGCTCTCGGGGGGTTGGCCGATTTGACGCAGGAACGCCTCGATCTCGTTGCGGAGGTCCGCTTGCCCGCCGGCCGGCCGTTGGCCGACTTGGGCGTTGGCGGGGCGCTGAACCGGCGGGGCGACCACGACGACGGGCCCGCGGACCGGCCGCGGGGCCTCGCCAAACGGGGCGTCGATACGGGCCTCGTCGGCCTGACGCTTGCGTTCCTTCTGCTCCGCCGAGGCCACCATCACCTGGCGGACGATCCAGAACACCAGCAGCAGCAGCGGGCCGAGGCCCTCCAGCAACGCGAGCGGCAGTGAAGGTATCGGGATTTGCACTGACGGGCTCCAAGCGAGGCTACTTCGACCCAGAACCGGCGATGGCGCCGCGCATCTCGGTGTCGGCCTGGACGTTCTGCAGCTTGTAGTAGTCGAGGATGCCGAGCTTTCCGCTGGTGAACGCCTCGGCCATCGCCCGGGGGATCTCGGCCTCGGCCTCGACGAGCTTGGCGCGCATCTCTTCGATGCCGGCGATGTTCTCTTGCTCTTGCGAGACGGCCATCGCCCGGCGCCCTTCGGCCTGGGCCCGCGCGACGCGTGTGTCGGCCTCGGCTTGGTCGGCTTGCAGCCGGGCCCCGATGTTGTCCCCGACGTCGATGTCGGCGATGTCGATCGAGACGATCTCGAACGCCGTCTGCGAATCGAGCTTCCGGGCGAGCACCGCCTTCGAGATCCGGTCGGGGTTCGCGAGCACGTCCTTGTGGCTCTCGGCCGAGCCGATCGCGCTGACGATCCCCTCGCCGACGCGGGCGGTGATCGTCTCTTCGGTGGCGCCGCCGATGAGCTGATCGAGGTTCGTGCGGACCGTCACGCGGGCCTTCACCTTGAGCTGGATGCCGTCCTTGGCGATCGCGTCGAGGCTCGGCCTTTTGCTGTTCTTCGGTGGGCAGTCGATGACGCGCGGGTAGACGCTCGTCTGCACCGCTTCGAGGATGTTGCGACCCGCGAGGTCGATCGCCGTCGCGCGCTTGAAGTCGAGGTCGATGATCTTCGCCTTCCGCGCGGCGATCATCGAGCGGATCACCAGCGGCACGTTGCCGCCGGATAAGTAGTGGGCCTCGAGCGCCCGGGTGGTCACCCCTTCGTCCTCGGTGATGCCCGCCTGCACCGCCATGATCTTCGTGCGGACGATCACCGCCGGGTTCACCTTGCGGAACGTCATCCGCAACAGGTCGAAGATGCTGATCCCGGCGCCGGTGGTGACGGACTGGATCCACAGCCGGAAGTACCGCGCCAGGACGGCGAACGCCGCGAGCATGAAGATCAGCGCGACGATCGCGGTCACGATCACCACGCGGCCGTCGGCGAAGATGCCCTGAGCGAGGGGGAGCGTCGTCATGCGTGCGGGGTGCTGCTGAAGAACGGCGACGGAATGATTCGGAACGCCCCGTCGTTGTCGGGGCCCCGTCGTTGTAGAGGGGGGGCGCCGCGGATTCAAGCAAGCGAGGGGCGCGCCGCCTCCCGATGCACCACGCCCGTCACCCCACCGGCCCGCCCGGCGCACGCCCCGAAGGTTCGCCGAGGTCGAAGTCCTCGAGGCCAAGCTCGTCGGCCGGTCGGGCGAGCGGGTCTTCGGGCGTGCTCGCCACGGTGCGGGTCGGCCGCTCGTCGGCCCCGGCGCGGCGGACCATCACGCGGTTCGCGCGGACCTCGACGACCTTCACGTACTCCCCCGGGTCGATCGCCTGACTCTGGCTGACGCAATCGACCATCCGGCCGTCGATCTCCACGGCCCCCGACGGGAGGAGCTTCGACCGCGCGATCCCCACCGCCCCAACCAATGCCCGCCGCGGGTCATCGGGGAGCACCTCGGCGGCGGTCGGCGCGGACCCGATCAGCACCCGCCCCATCGGCGTGTGCGGCAGGATCTGGAACGCCAAATACGCGAGCACCGGCACGGCGACGACCTGGAACCCGGCGACCCCCAAGCCACCCGGGACCCCTCCATACCGGAAGGCGAAGTAAATCGCCGCCACGAGCGACAAGCCCGCGAACGTGCCGATCACCCCGGCCGACGGGAAGAACACCTCGGCGACGATCAAGGCGCAGCCGATCGCCGTCAGCAGCACGGCGAGCGAGTACTCGTCAAACAAGTTCATCGGAAAAGCAACCACGGGGGTAACGCGGACGAACGCCGATGCGGCAGCAGGCCTCTCGCTCGGCCCGTATTGGCATTGTACCCGCCGATCGGCAGCCAGCGATCACCCCGGGGCCGTCGGGTCGGCTGTAGAGCCCCGCTAGGCCCTGCGCACGACGACGCGGGTGGCGTGGGCCGAAACGACGACGACCCGCTCGCCGCGCTCGATCACCTGGCCGTCGGCGATCACGTCGATCAGCTCGCCGGCGACCTCGGCTCGCCCCGCCGGGAGCAGCGGGGTCATCGCCACGCCCGATTGCCCCACGAGGTGCTCGTAGTCGGCCATCAGCTCGCGGCGGTCGAGCTCGATGCGGTCCGCTTCGTCGGGGGGCATCAGCACCGCGCGGCGGAAGAGCGGGTTGTACGGCAGGTAGCTACGCAGCGCGACCCCCGCGGCGATGCAGCCGACGGCGGCCCCGGCCAGCATCCCCAGCGAGTCGCGGAGCTCGGTGAGCTGCGCCTCGGTCTTGGGGAACAGGAACGTCTGCCCGGCGAGGACCAGCGACGCCAGCACCATCAGCATCCCGCCGAACCCGAACACGCCCAACCCGGGGAGCACCAGCAGCTCCATCAGCACGAACACGACGCCGACGACGAACAACAACACCTCGAGCCAGTCGGCGGTCCCGTCGAGGAACTTGCTCCAGAAGAACAGCAGGAACGCGACCGCCGAGATGAACCCCCCGAGGCCGATCCCCGGCGCGCTGAGCTCGATGTAGATGCCGACCACGCCGATCACGAGCAGCAGCGCCGCGAAGCCGGGGTGGGCGAGCGCCTCGACCAGTTCGAGCGCCCCGGACATCTCGGCAGTGGGGGGGACCTCGGCGAAGCCGTACAGCGCCGCGACGTCGTCGATACGCTCGACGGTCTGCCAGGCGAACCCGAGCTCGGCCGCGCGGTCGCCGCTCAGCGACAGCGGTTTGCCCCCCTCGGTGACGGAGTCCTGGCGACGCCAGTCGTCGCGGTCGGGGAGCTCGGCGAGCTCTTCGGCCGAGAGCGGCCGGACCTCCGTCGTCCGACGGTTCGCGTACCGAGTGACTTCGAGCCGCGGATCGACCGTCGCCGCGAGCAGCGACCAGCTCCGACCCGTCGCGGGGGCGAGCGTGTCGCGGATGGTCGCCACCGCGGCGCCGATCTGCTCGGCCTGAGCCGGCTGGACCGCGGGCGGCTCGCCATCGCGCGGGGCGGCCGCCTCCCGCTCGGGCGCGTCGTCGCCCTGCTCGAGGCGAACCTCGTTCTCGCGCGGGTCGTCGGCCGGGTCCCAGCGGTCCCCCACGACGAGGGCCTGCTTGTGCATCACGAGCTGCTCGCAGGCCAGCGCGACGAGCGCCGCCGGCCCTTCGGCGCGCCGCGCGACGTAGGCGACCGTCCGCGCTTCCCCCTGGCGGAGCTCGGCCAGCGTCTGCGCGAGTCGCAGCGCGGCCGGCCAATCCCCCCCCGAGCTGTCGATCCGCACGCCGATCCAGTTCACACGCCGGGAGTCGAGCTCGGTCGCCAGCAGCGTCTCGAACCGGCGTACGGATCGCTGGCTGATCGGGCCGTCGAGGTCGATCATCACCGGACGCCACTCATCGACGAGCGACTGATCCTCGAGCAGCCGATCGGCCGGCACCGCGAGCGCGCGGGCGAGCGCCTCGCGGTCGGCGGCGAGCAGTTGGACGAACCCCAACTCGCGCGCCAGGCGCCCGGTGAATTGCGCCTGCTCGCCGGCGGCGGACAGCGGCGTCTGACTTACGACGGTCCGTTCTTTGGCGAGCGCCCCGAGGTCGCTCCCCAGCACGAGCTCGGTCCCGCCGTCGGTCTCGACGCGGACGAGCTCGGCGTCGCGATCGACCATCGCGATCGCGACCGCCGTCGGCACGGTCCGCCGCGACTCGGCGATCTGCTGGTACATGGCCCGCACGCCCGGCTCGAGCGGCTGGGCCGGGTCTTCGCTGGCCCCCGCGCGGCCGAGCTCGGCCTCGGGCGCCATCGCGACCTCCTCGCAGGCCAGAACGGCGAGGACCGCGTGCCCCTCGATCGACTTCGGCAGGTACGCAACCGTCTTCACCCCCGACACGCGGTCGCTGACCAGGAAGCGGGCGATCCGCAGGGCCCGCTCGAACTCCGTCGGCGAGCCGGCCGTTGCGGGGACGAACTCGAGCACTAAGAGCGGGCGGCGATCGTCTCCCGCGACGCGGCTGGCGGAGAGCCGCTCGACCGCCCGAAGCACGCGCGACTCGACAACACGGTCGGCGTCTCCGACCAGCGGCAAACGCACACGCAGCAAGGCGGCGCTTCGCGCAGCGGTGGGCCCGCCAACGTCACCGCTATCGTCGCCCGCTTGCGCGTCGGGCTTGGCGACCGGCTCGTCTGCCGCGGCGGCCGAGAACGCGACGAGCGCGACCCACAGGGCCGTAGCGAACGCACCGCTAGCGCGGCCCAGCGGCAGGGGGGTCGCGGGTGGCGATCGGTGCATCGTGTCGGTCCCGGATGAGGAATCGCCCAGCGCAGCGGCGTCCCCCAGTATAGGGGCGCCGCGTCGGCCCTCGCAAAACTCGTCGAGCGGTCAATCGCGAGTGGCGGCTTTCTGCTCGCGCGGGTAGCCTGGGGAAGGCGGGATAAATCGCGGTCGTGCAACGCACGCGGGCCCGCGTGCTTGTCCTCCGAAACGCAAAACCGTACTGGCCCAGGGAGACCCCCGCGGCGCCGCCGGGT
This sequence comes from Lacipirellulaceae bacterium, assembly GCA_051648405.1. Classification (GTDB taxonomy): domain Bacteria; phylum Planctomycetota; class Planctomycetia; order Pirellulales; family Lacipirellulaceae; genus JBOFFC01. The sequence continues at coordinate 23,362 of JBOFFC010000048.1, read as the reverse complement.
CCTCAACAGCCGATGTCGTCTGCATTGGACACACCGATCGGCGAACCGAGGGGCGACGGGCCAACGAGTGACGGCCCGACGAGCGACGGGCCGACGAGCGACGGGCCGACGGGCCGAGGCGACGCGATCGACACCGCCTCGCTGCGCGACGGGGCGCCGGACGACGACGCGCCGTGCGACGGCGCCGCGCGCCAAGATCGGTGGAACGACGCGGCCGGCTGGCTTGCGAGCCTCGTGCTGCACGCGGCGGCCGTGCTGCTGCTCGCCGCGGCGACCCAGCCCCCGCGACCGCCGAGCGTCGTCGCCGAGCTCGATGCGAGCCTCGGCGAAGAGGCGCCGATCGACGACGCGATGGTCCTCGACGCCAGCGAGGACGACGTTTCGACTTCGTTCGAGTCGCCCCTGGTTGCCGACTCCGGCGCCGCGACCGACGTCGAGTCGCTCGCGAGCGCTCTGGCGACGCCGCTGGGGAGCGCCGCCAACGAGCCGCCGAGCCTCGCGACGGACGCGAGCCTTCTGACGCCCCTCTCCACGGGGGGCGTCGCGTCGATCACCGGGACGGCCGGGCGCACGGCCGATTCGCGCGGCGGGCTGGTCGCGGCCAAGGGGGGGAGCGGCGCGAGCGAGGTCGCCGTCGCCCGCGGGCTGAAGTGGATCGCCGACCACCAGAACCAGGACGGCACCTGGAGCTTGCTGCACCAATCGGGCGCTTGCCGCGGGAGGTGCCCCAACCCGGCCGAGGTGGGCGACCGGGGGGCGAAGGCGTTCGCCGAGTCGCTCCGCAGCGGCACGGCGCTCGCGCTGCTGCCGTTCCTGGGGGCCGGCGAGACGCACCAGACGGGGCGCTACCGCAAGTCGATCGACCGGGGCCTGCGGGCGCTCGTCGCGCTCGGCAAGCCCGACCCCGAGGGGGCCGGCGCGTCGTGGGCCGACAGCGGCATGATGTACGCCCACGGCCTGTCGGCGATCGTGCTGACCGAGGCGTACGGCATGACGCGCGACCCCGACCTGCGCGCCCCGGCGCAGGCCGCGATCGACCACTTGGCGTTCGCGCAGGACCCTGTCGGCGGCGGCTGGCGCTACACGCCGCAGGAGACGGGGGACACCTCGGTTACCGGCTGGCAACTGATGGCGCTCAAGAGCGCGGCGCTGGCCGAGATCAACACGCCAAGACGCGTCGCCGACCGGGCCGGCAAGTTCCTCGACAGCGCCGCCTCGGCCGACGGGTCGTCGTACCGCTACACGATCCCCACCGACGACGAGCCCGAGCCGCGCGACCCGACGCCGACGCTCTCGGCCGTGGGGCTCCTCTGTCGGATGTACCTCGGCTGGCGGCGCGACGACGAGCGTCTGGAGCGCGGGCTGCGGACGCTCGCCGAAGCGGGCCCCAGCCCCGGCAACTACTACCACAACTACTACGCTGCGCAGGCGCTGTTCCACCACACGGGGGGCGAGGGCCCGCTGTGGCGAACGTGGAACGAACGGACGCGCGAGCAGTTGCTGGCCCAACAAGAGACCCGCGGCCACGCCCGCGGAAGCTGGTGGGTCGAGGGGCCGCACAACGCCCGCGGCGGGCGGCTGTACACGACGGCGCTCGCGACGATGACGCTCGAGGTGTACTACCGTTACCAGCCGCTGTACCAGTCGCAGGCCGTCGATGAAGAATTCCCCGAGTGACACGCTCCTTGAAATCTCGGTGGTAGCCACCGAGATTTCAAGGACACGTTGTCGCGGCGACTCACCACGTCGGTAGGTCGGTCAGCAGCCGCCGCAGCGGCACCGCGCGGACCGTCTTGCTGAGGTCGAAGGCCTCGCGCCCCGCGTGCACGACGAACAGCCGCTGCAGGCCGAGGTCCTCGACCGCCGTCCGCATCGACTTCGTGAGGGACGGCGCGCTCGAACGCTTGACCTCGAACCCCCACCGCTTCCGGCCGCGGACCGTCAGCAGGTCGAGCTCCGCCCCCGCGTGGGTCCGCCAGAAGAAGCACTCCTCCGGCTCGACCCCCAGGGCGGCGACCACCTGCGCGATCGCGAAGCCTTCCCAGGAAGCCCCCAGGATCGGGTGCGACATCAGGTCGGGCATCGTCGTGACCCCCAGCAACGAGTGCAGCAGCCCGCTGTCGGACAGGTAGACCTTGGGGGCCTTCACCTGCCGCTTCGACGTGTTCTCGTGCCACGGCTGAAGCTGCCGCACGACGAGCGCGCCGGTCAACCAGTCGAGGTAACCCCGGACGGTCGTGTCCGAAACGCCGAACGAGCGGCCCAGCACCGACGCGTTCCAGAGCTGCCCGTGGTTGTGGGCGAGCATCGTCCAGAACCGGCGCAGCGTCGTCGCCCCGATCCGCAGGCCGAGCTGCGGCAGGTCACGCTCGAGGAACGTGCGGATGAACCCCAGCCGCCACTCGCGGCTGAGCGCGTGCGTCGGTGCGAGGTACGACCGCGGGAAGCTGCCGCGAAGCCACAAGCGGTCGGCGTGGTCCTGCCCGACCTCGGCCAGCGAGAACCCCGACAGCGTCCGGTAGACGATCCGCCCGGCGAGCGACTCGCCCCCCTGACGGATGAGGTCCGGCGACGTGCTGCCGAGCACGAGGAACCGCGCGGGGAGCGGCCGGCGGTCGGCGAGCACGCGCAGGACCGGGAACAACTGCGGCGCCATCTGGACCTCGTCGAGCACCACGAGGCCGCGGAGCGACGCGAGGGTGAGCATCGGGTCGGCGAGTCGCGCCTGGTCGATCGGGTCCTCGAGGTCGAAGTGGTGGGCCACGCGCTTCGAGTCGCCAACCCAGGCCTTCACGAGGTCGCGGGCGAGGGTCGTCTTGCCGACTTGGCGCGCGCCGACGATCCCCACGACGGGATTGGACTTGAGCATCCGGAGCAGCTCGGCGAGCTCGTCGCGGCGGGGGACCATGCTAGCAGTCTACCTTGAAATCTCGGTGCCTACCACCGAGATTTCAAGGTAGACGATTCCAATACGGACGCCGTCAGCCGTCCCCCTGATCGCCGGGGGGCTGGCCGATTCGCCCCCGGTGAACCTCTACTGCCAGGGCTGTGTCTTGGCCCCCGCGGGCCCGGCGTCGGCCTCTAGGCCGGTCGCTCCCCCGACTCGATTCGACGGACGGACGCCCCGTGGAAGGACCCGAACCCGATGCCTCACCGTTCCGCCGTTGGTTGGGGGGCGCCGGGGGGGCCGCCGAGGTGTTGGCCGTGGCCGCCCCGATGGTCGTCTCGAGCCTTTCGTGGACCGTCATGACTTTCGTCGATCGGCTGATGCTGCGTCACGACTCCGGGGACGCGATGTCGGCGGCCTTTACGGCCGGCACTGCGTGGTTCGCCGCGATCTGCCTACCGATGGGGGTTTGCGCGTACACGAACACGTTCGTCGCGCAGCACCACGGGGCGGGTCAGCGGCGAGAGATCGGGCCCGCGGTTTGGCAAGGCGTCTGGATCGCTCTGATCGCGTCGCCGTTGCTGCTGGCGGCGATTCCTTTGGCGCCGTGGCTGTTCTCGGCCGCCCAGCACGGCGAGCGGATCGCCGAGTTGCAGACGACGTACTTCGCGGTGCTCTGCTGGGGCGCTCCGGCGATGCTCGTCAGCCAGTCGCTCGCTTCGTTCTACAGCGGTCGCGGCTTGACGCTCGTCGTGATGGTGGTTGACGCCTTCTACGCGCTGTTGAACGTGCTGCTTGACTACTGGTGGATCTTCGGCCTGGAGGTCGGCGGCGCACAGGTCTTCCCGGCGGCGGGGATTGCGGGGGCGGCGTGGGCGACCGTCGTGGCGCTGTGGCTCAAGACGCTCACCTACGGGGTCCTGGTGACGCTGCCGCGCAACCGCCGTGATTTCGCCACCGGCGCCTTGAGGCTCCAACCGAAGCGACTAACGCGGATGCTTTATTTCGGGGGCCCCAGCGGCGTGCAGATGCTGGTCGAGGTCTTGGGGTTCACGGCGTTCATCTTCCTGGTCGGCGCGCTGGGCGCCGTCGAGAACGAAGCGACGACGATGGCCTTCAGCGTCAGCACCCTGGCGTTCATGCCCGTGTGGGGGCTGAGCATGGCCGCGAGCATCCTCGTCGGCCAGCACCTGGGCGAGAACCGCGACCACGCCGCCGCCCGAGCCACCTGGACAACGCTCTACGTGGCGCTCGCGTACATGGCGGTGGTTTCGTCGCTGTACGTGCTCACGCCGTGGATGTTCCTCGACGGGTTCTTCAAGCCCGAGCAGCCGAGCGAGAACGACGCGGCGATCCGCGCCGCCGCCGTGCTGCTGCTGCAATTCGTTGCGGCGTACAACCTGCTCGACGCCACTCAGATGGTGTTCGTTCACGCCGTCAAAGGGGCCGGGGACACGCGCTTCGTGCTGGTGGTGAGCACGGTCGCCGCTGCCGTGCTGTCGCTCGCTTGTTGGGTGGCGATCGAGTGGTTCGGCGCCGGCCTGTACGCCTGCTGGGCGCTCGTCGTCTTGTGGGTCTGGGCCCTGGGTGTCGCCTACGCGTGGCGGTTCCTGGGGGGCAAGTGGCGCTCGATGCGCGTCATCGAGCAGCCGCCCACGTAGCGGAGCGAGACGCGCGGGGGGGCGCCGAAAACCCGTCCCCCCGCCGGGGGGGAGGAGGCCTTGGAGGTGCAACGCGACGACGCCGCGACGAACCGGCGCTACTTCGCCTGCGCCGCCTCGAACGCCGACTTGGCCTTCGCCTCTTCGGCCGCGGAGAGCTCGGGGTTGGGAGTCGCGTTACCGCTTTCCTCGCCGAGCAGCCAGCGGACCCCGCCGCTCAGGGACTCTTGGTAGACGGGGTTCGTCCACACGTCCTCGCGGTGCCCCAGGCTCATGTGCATCACGCGGCCGGCGCCGTAGTTCTTGACCCATAGCACGGGGACGTGCCTCGGCGCCTTGAGCTCGGTCCGCTGCATGTCAAGCGACATCAGAACGCGGACCTTCTCGGGCTGCCAGTTCTTGAACTGGTAGACCTCGTCGGTGATCGTGTGCCGCGCTCCGACGGCGCCCCAGGGGCGGGCCGCCGGGTGGTCGTCGTGGACGGTCATCGTGACGGTCGTCTCGGAGGTCCAAGGGTGGCCGTCGAACGTGCCGCCGATCATGTCCCAGTAGGGCTGGTAGTTGTGGAACGTGTCGGCGGCGGCGTGCAGGCCGAGGAACGCGTGCCCCTCGTCGGCCAGCCACGTGTCGAGGAACCACTTGCGCGTCCCCTCGGGGATCGGCAGGTCGCCGGTCGTGAAGAAGGCGACGACGTCGTAGTTCGCGAGCAGCTCGGGGGTGAAATCGACCGCGACGTCCTGCGTGCAATCGACCCGGAAGTCGCCGCTCCGCAGGGCGAGCTCCGTCATCACGCGCTCGGTGTGCGACAACTCGTGCGGCTTCCGCAGGACGGTCGAGTGGACGAAGCCTTGGCTCTGCGTGACGAGCAGCATCCGCTTGGGCCGGCCCATCGTCGCGGCAGCTTGGGCCTCGAACGAGCGGACGCGCATGTTGCGGTACCAAACGGCCGACCCGTGGTCCTGCAAGACGATGTGGCCCGACGCGTTCTTTGCGAACCGCGGCCAAGCGCTGAACTTGCTCGAAGCGACACGCCGGTCCCAGTCGTCGGACCCGATCTCGGCTTCGACGACACGCTCGCCGTTGAGCCAGTGCTCGACGTGCGGGCCGCGCATCACGATCCGCGCCGTGTTCCACTCCCCCGCCGGCTTGGCGACGTCGGCCGTCCGGGGGTACAGCCCGTACAGCGACGCGGTCGCCGTGAGCTCGGTCGCCTCCGGGTAGGCCGGGTCGTCGAGCAGCTGGTACTCGTGCCCCGTGTGGTAGGGGGGCTCGACCTCTTCCGACACGCGGAGCATCACGCCGCTGTTGCCACCGGGAGCGATCTTCCAGTCGAACTCGAACTCGAAGTCGCCGTAGCGATCGCGGGTGACGAGGTCGCCACCCGTCCCTTCGAGGCGGACTCCCCCCTCGTTGCTCGCCTTCCACGACGCGGGCAGCGACTCTTGGCGGAAGCCGCGCCAGGCGTCGAGCGCGTCGAGCGACACCCAGTCGGCCGGTCCGGCTGCGAGGGCCGCGCTCGCGAGGACCACGGTCAAGATGGCGGGAGCGACCGCAATCAATCGGGATAGGGGGCCAAGCCAGTGGCGCATGCGAACGACCTTGCCGAACGTGAACAGAGGGGTATCGAGGGGGCGGCCAGCCACCTCCCGACCGTGAGCAGTATCGCTAGCGGCGAAGCGCCGCGGAATAGCCGGGGATCGCGCTCGCCCTAAAGCCGCGATCGCGTCAGCCCTGCATGACCTCGGTCTCCTTCGCCCTGGCGAGGTCGCCGGCCTGGGCCTCGTACTTCTTGGTCAGCTCTTGCACGTCGTTCTTGTACTGCTCGTGCAGGTCCTTTCCGAGCTCCCCCGCCGTTTCGAGCGTGTCGAGCGCCTTGTTCGAGTCGCGGCGGACGTTGCGGACGCTCACGCGGGCCTCCTCGGTGAGGTCCTTCGTGCGGGCGACCATCTTCTTGCGCACGTCCCCCGACAGGGCCGGGATGTTCAGCCGCACGACCTTGCCGTCGCTCTGCGGCGCCAGGCCCAGGTCGCTGGCGACGATCGCCTTCTCGATCTCTTTGATGATCGAGGGGTCGAACGGCCGGATCACCAGTTGCTGCGGCTCGGGGGCGCTGACCCCCGCGAGCTGCTTGAGCGGCGTCGGCGAGCCGTAGGCATCGACCCGCAGGGAATCGACCATGCCGGGGTTGGCGCGCCCCGTGCGGATGCCGCTCAGGTCCCCCTTGAGCTTGTCGATCGCCTTCTGCATACGCTCCTCGGCGTCGAGGAGGACTTCTTCGGGAGACATGGCCGTGTCTTCTACCAACAGGGAGAAAAGGGAACTAAGGCGGAGCAGGCCGGACTGATGGTCGCCGGATCGACTTCTTGTAGTTCACGGCGCCCCCGAGCGCGGCGCGGGCAAGACTCCTGGTCTAAGCCTTCGCAGCGTCGCGACGGACGACCCGCGTGCCGATCGGCTCGCCGCGCACCGCACGCTCGATGTTGCCATCGGTGCGGTAGTTGAACACCAAGATCGGCAGGTCGTGCTCCATGCAATGGGCGATGGCGGTCGAGTCCATCACACGCAGCTCTTTCTCGCGCACCTGCTGGTAGGTCAGCTCGTCGTAGCGGACGGCGTGGGGGTTGGTCTCAGGATCGTCGCTGTAGACGCCATCGACGCGCGTCGCCTTCATCAGGATGTCGCACTCGAGCTCGAGCGCCTTCTGGGCGGCGGCCGTGTCGGTCGTGACGAACGGCGCCCCGGTCCCCGCGGCGAAGATCACCAGGCGCCCTTTCTCGAGGTGCCGCGAAGCACGACGACGGATGTACGGCTCGGCGACGCCGTCCATCTTGATGGCCGTCATCAGCCGCGTCTCGGCCCCCAACGATTCGAGCGCGTCCTGCAGCGCCAGCCCGTTAATGACCGTGGCGAGCATCCCCATGTAGTGGCTGGTGGCCTCGTGGATGCGGTTGGCGCCGGCCGCAAACTGGGCCCCGCGGAGGATGTTCCCCCCGCCGATCACGATGCCGATCTGCACCCCCTGTTTGGCCGCTTTGAAGACCTGGTCGGCGATGTGCACGACCTCGGTCATGCTGATGCCGCGTTGCCCGGGGGGGACGAAGCTCTCCCCGGAAAGCTTGAGGATGATCCGCTGGTAGGGGCCTTTTTCAGCGGCGGACATGCAGGGTCGGGGGGCAGAGTCGCGGGGGGCCGCCAACGAGCGCAGCGGATTCTCGACGGAGTTTACTGCGCCGCGGCGCCGACGCCAAAGGCCGGCGGGGGGAAGCGAGGGGCCGAGCCGGCCAAACAAAAAAGCCCGCCGCGAGCGGCTGCTCGCGGCGGGCTTTGGTTTGGAATCGGTCGCGATCGGGCCTTCACGCGCTGGTCTCGCCGAGGCGCCACATCGAGAAGCCTTTGAGCTTCATGCCGGCGGCGGCGGCGTACTTGCCGACCGTCTGCTTGTCGTCCTTCACGAACGGCTGCTCGGAGAGGACCTTCTCGGCGTAATAGTTCCGCATCCGCCCATCGACCATCTTCTCGATGATGTTGTCGGGCTTCCCTTCGGCGCGGGCGGCCTCGACCAGTGTCGCGCGTTCGCGGGCCACGTCGGCCGGGTCGAGCTCGTCGGCGTTCGTCGCGAGCGGCTTCATCGCGGCGACGTGCATGCTGACGTCCTTGGCGACTTCGTCGGTCCCCCCCTCGACCTCGAGCAGCACGCCGCTCTTGCCGTCGAAGTGGACGTACGCGCCGCAGGGCCCGGCGACGCGGTGGACCCGCGCCAGCTTGAAGACCTCGCGGATGCGGTTCTCAAGGACTTCCTTCACTTCGCGGAGGGTCTTGCCCGCGTCGCTCGGCGAGGGTTGGTCCCACAGGGCATCGGCCGTCGCGGCGCCCGGGCCCGTGGCGAGCTGCTTCGCCAGGTCGTTCGCCAAGCGGATCACGTCCTCGTTGGTGGCGACCGGCGCCGACTCGACCTGCAACTCGATGATCGCCCCAACCTTGCCGGCGATGCTGGCGTAGGCGGCGATGCGGCCTTCCTCGGTGGCGCGGTCGCGGCGACCGTCCATCAGCTTGACCCCCTTCTCGCGCAGCGCCTGCTTGGCGGCCTCTTTGTCGCCCCCCGCTTCGACGAGCGCCTTCTTGCAGTCCATCATCGGGAGCTGCGTCTCGTCGCGCAGCTCCTTCACCAGTGCCGCGGTGATCTCAGCCATGGGTAGTCCTCGGTGGGTTGGCGGGGGCTCGATTGCGAGCGCTCCGGCAGCGGGGTGCTCGAGCGGAAGCGGGGATCGACATCGCGGAGCACGAAGGCAGAGAACGCGCTTCGTCCGGTGATCCCGAACTCCGCCTTCCGACCTCCGCATTCGCGCCGAGCGTCAGCTCGCGGCAACCGGTTCTTCGGCTTTCTCGGCCATCGCCGCGGCGGCCGTCGCGCGGGCGTCGGCGCCCTCGCTGGAAACCTGCTGTTGGATCGTCGCCCGGGCCTTGCCCGCCGCGACCGCGTCGGCCAGCAGCTTCACGATCAGCTCGATCGAACGCATGCTGTCGTCGTTGCCGGGGATCGGCAGGTCGACCATGTCGGGGTCGCAGTCGGTGTCGATCAGCGACACAACCGTGATGCCCAGCGCCTTGGCCTCCTTGACGGCGTTCTTCTCCTTCTTGGGATCGACGACCACCAAGCACTCGGGGAGCCGCGTCATCGTCCGCATGCCGTTCAGGTTGCGGAAGATGTTCTTGTACTCGCGGGCGAGCTGCGACTGCATCTTCTTCGAGTAAGTGAGCAGGGCCTCGCTCTGGCGGATCTTCTCGAGCTCCTCGAGCCGGCCCAGCCGGTCGCGGATCGTACGGAAGTTGGTCAGCGTGCCGCCGAGCCAGCGCTGGGCGACGAACGGCATCCCGCAGCGCCCCGCCTCGCGCTCGATCGTCTCGGCGCCCTGGCGCTTGGTTCCGACGAACAGGATCAGGCTGCCACGTCCGGAAACGTCGGCAAGGTACTTCTTGGCCCGCAGCAGGCCGCGGACCGTCTCGCGGACGTCGATGATGTGGATCAGGTTGCGGCGCGCGTAAATGTACGGCCGCATCTTCGGGTTCCAGCGGCTGGCGCGGTGGCCGAAGTGGGCGCCTGCTTCGACCAGGTCCTTGACGAGCGTGGCTGACATAGGGGGGTGCTTTCCTAAGAGCGGTTGGGCACACCGGCGTGCGGCGCCCCGACGGAAGGTCGGGGACCGTTGTTCCGCTCCGGCGTTTGCTTCGCGGCGGCCTGGGGGACTGCTGCGGCCGCGGCAACCCGTGCCGCGGTCACGCCGCCGAGAGTCGGGCCAATCGGCCCCCGGCGAGCCCCACAAGGTACCGGCCTGCGGGCCGGGGGTCAACGCGGCGCCGAGTGGTCAAGCAGCGAGATTTCTCGGTACTCGACCCGCATCGGGGGCCCCTGGTGAACCTGCAAGGCGATCACCCCGTTGTAGAGTGAGTGCTCGGCGTGGCGGTCGTCCACCTCGCACATCAGCTCGCCGTCTAGGCGGAGCGTCAGCCGGCTCCCCTCGGCTTCGATCTCGTAGGTCTGCCAGCTCGTGGCGTCGAAGCCCGCCAGCAGATCGTCCGAGTCGGCGAACCGCTCCTCCGTGCGCGCCCCGTCGGGGAGCACGGCCACCCGCTGACCGCGGTTCACGAAAATGTGCCGGGCCGGCTGGTAGAGGCAGCCCACGTTCAGGCCTTCGGCGTCGTAGTCGGCTTGGTAGCCGTCCGCGTCGAAGTCGGGCAGCCGTTTGCTGCGGAACTGGATCCCCGAGTTGCCGCCCACCAGCCGGACCTCAGCCCGCAAGACGAAGTTGGCCGGCTTGCCCCGCTCCCAGAACAGGTACTGGGTTCGCTCGACGGGACGCTCGGGGGTCGATTCGCCGACGATCGCACCGTTCTCGACTCGCCACACGGCAGGATCGCCCGCCCAGCCTTCGAGGTCACGGCCGTTGAAGATCGGGACGAAGTCTGGCTGGACGCCAGCGAGCGCGGTCGCAGTCAGCGCCGTCCCCAGGACAACGACGAACGAGCTGAGAAAGTTGGCTCGCATCGGGGGCTCGATCGCAAAAAGGGGCGGGTCGTGGGGGACGGGTGGCGGCGCTCGGGAGGCCCTACGCAGGTAGCTCAAACCCCCTCCGCCGCGGCCGCGACAGCAGGGCGTTTCCTTCATCGCAATTCGTGAACCGCTCGGCGACGGGGTCCCACTTCAGCGGCTCGCCAACGCGGCCGACCTCGCGGGCGATGTTCACCAGGTAACACAACGTCGATGCCCGCTGGCCGTACTCGATGTCGGCGTTGCACTTCCGGCGCGACTTGATGCACGAGACCCAGTCCTCGAGGTGCGGCTGGTTCTCGGGGACGCGTAGCGCCCCGGGGCTCTCCTCCGCCTCGAGAAGCTCGCGCGGGTTCGCGGCGACCTTGTCGCGGTTGATCTCGATCTTGCCCCCCTCGCCGACGAAGATCGCCCCGAGGCCGGGGCCGCGGTCGCCGTCGAGGTTCAGCCGGAGCTCGGTCCCGCCGGCGAACCGCATCCGCACTTCGGCGCGCGGCCCCACGACGTCGCGGGTTAACTTGTAGTACGCGGCGCCTGTCTCTTCGCGCGGGGGACGCCGCGGGTCGTGCTTGCCGCACGACTCGTCCGCCACGGCCTCGTCGAGGATGATCTCCACGGGACCCGTTTCGTCGGTCCCCAGGGCGCGGTTCACCTGGTCCAGGCTATGGGCGCCCCAGCCCGTCACCCCGAAGCACCGCCCCCCGCCGTCGTAGTCCCACCAGGTCATCCAGCCGTAGTGCAGGTCTTGGTGGTAGGGGCGTAGCTCGGCTTGGTTGGTCCAGACGTCCCACCAGGCGGCTGCGTCGGCGGGGGCGTTGGTCTCGGGCTTCGGCGACCATCGGACGGGCCCCACGAAGTTCCCCGCGAGGACGGTCCTGACCTTGCCGATAGCGCCCCCCTTCACGAGGTCGCTGGCCCAGTTGTTGAGGGGGATCGACCGCTGCTGGGTCCCCACCTGCGTTACGCGGCCATGGCGGCGGGCGGCCGTCACCATCGCGCGACCTTCGGCGATCGTGAGGGCCATCGGCTTTTCGACGTAGACGTCCATTCCGGCGGCCATGGCGTGGCAAGTCACCCAAGCGCGGGCGTGGGTGGTGGTCTCGACCATGACGGCGTCGAGCCGCTCCTTCTCGATCATTTCGCGGAAGTCGAGGTAACCCTTCCACCCTTGGTCGCGTCCCCCTGCGGCGAGCATCGATTCGAGGCGCTGCGGAACGCAGTCCGAGACCGCGGCGATTCGCATGTCGGCCACGCCGCGGCAGTGCTGCGCAAGCTCGTGGCACCTGCCACCCAGCCCGATCAGGCCGACGTTGACCCGCTCGCTGGGGGGCGTGGCGCCCCGTCCGAGGACGTGCGCCGGTAGAAACAACGGGGCGGTCGCCGCCGCCGCTTTGAGGAAACCGCGGCGATTGGGGCGATTCGTGGAGAGCTCGCTCATCGACTCCTCGGTCCGTTGGGGAGAAGGCTGCGGACCCCCCCGGGGCGGTCCGGCCGGCTGAGGTCCGGGCCCTGGGCGGTCGATGCGAGTCTACCCGATCGGCGTGCCCGTTCTGTATCCGCCGCCCCCGCTGGTTGCGGCCCCCTGGGGCCCCAGTTACGATGCCGGACTTGCCAGTCCCGGGCGGTGTCGGCTGGGGCGCGCGAACCCACGCCCCCGGCCGCAACTCCTAGCGCTTGTCATGCGTCACGTCCTGTCGGCACTCGTCCAGAACGTCCCCGGTGTGCTGGCCCACGTGGCCGGGATGCTGGCGTCGCGGGCTTACAACATCCACAGCCTGGCGGTCGGCGAGACCGAGGACCCGCGCTTCTCGCGGATGACGTTCGTCGTCGTCGGCGACGACAGCATCCTCGAGCAGGTCCGCCGCCAGCTCGAAAAGATCGTCACCGTCGTCCGCGTCGATGACGTCAGCGGCCAGGACTACGTCGAACGCGACCTGATGCTGATCAAGGTCCGGGCGCCCCAGGGGGTTCGCACCGAGATCCGCGAAATCACGTCGATCTTCCGCGGGCGGGTCGTCGACGTCGCCCCCGACGAGATGATGATCGAGCTTTCCGGCCAAGAGAAAAAGGTGCAGGCCTTTATCGACATGATGCGCCCCTTCGGCATCCTCGAGCTGTGCCGCACGGGCCGCATCGCGATGGTGCGCACCGTCTCCCGCCCGACACCGGGCGTGCCGGCCGAGTGAACGAAATGCGGAAGTCGGAAGGCCGAAGGCGGAATGAGCCCGACGCAGCGCCGAGCGTGCTTCCTTAGACTCCGCATTCCGACCTCCGCATTCCGCATTCGCCCCGCACGCGGGGCCAACCCAACCCAGACGCCCCCAACCCATCAGACCGCGCCATGGCCGCCAAGATCTACTACGACGCCGACGCCGACATGAAGGCCCTCGCGGGCAAGACCGTGGCGGTCATCGGCTACGGCTCGCAGGGGCACGCCCAGGCCCAGAACCTGCGCGACAGCGGCGTGAAGGTGGTGGTCGGCCAGCGGCCCGGCGGCAAGAACTACGACCTGGCGAAGAGCCACGGCTTCGAGCCCGTCTCGGCGGCCGAGGCTGCTAAGCAGGCGCAGGTCATCAACATGCTGCTCCCCGACGAGCTGCAGGCCGACGTCTACAAGGCCGACGTGCTGACGAACCTCAAGCCGGGCGACGTGCTGATGTGCTCGCACGGGTTCAACCTGCACTTCGGCCTGATCGAGCCCCCCAAGGGGGTCGATCTGCTGCTGGTGGCCCCCAAGGGCCCGGGGCACCTCGTGCGTAGCGAGTACGTCGCCGGCGGCGGCGTCCCCTGCCTGATCGCCACCCGCAAGGGGGGAACGGTCGGCAGCGACGACGACATGTCGGACGTGTCGTCCGACGTCTTCAAGATCGGCATGGCGTACGCCAAGGGGGTCGGCGGCACCCGCGGCGGCGTGATCCGCACCACGTTTGCGGAAGAGACCGAGACCGACCTGTTCGGCGAGCAGGCGGTCCTCTGCGGCGGCCTCAGCGAGCTGATCAAGGCGGGCTTCGAGACCCTTGTCGAGGCGGGCTACCAGCCGGAGATGGCCTACTTCGAGTGCATGCACGAGGTGAAGCTGATCGTCGACCTCTTCTACCAGGGGGGCCTCAGCTACATGCGCTACAGCGTTAGCAACACGGCCGAGTACGGCGACTACAAGACGGGCCCGCGGATCATCACCGAGGAGACGAAGGCCGAGATGAAGCGTGTGCTGGAAGACATCCAGTCGGGCCGCTTCGCCCGCGACTGGATGCTCGAGAACAAAGCCGGCGCCCCGATGTTCAAAGCCACGCGCCGGCGCGAACGCCTGCACGGCGTCGAGGTGGTCGGCAAGGAGCTACGCCGCATGATGAGCTGGATCGCCGAGAAGGAAGTCGATTGACCGCCGACGGCGGCACAACGCAACGTAGTCGATCCCTGCCAATCCGCTTTCTCGGGCGGCGCATCTTCTGCTAGCAGGAGATGCGCCTGTGTCACTCGCGATTTCTCTTCTCTCGTTTCCCCTGTGGTGGTAGGTTCGCGGCCCCGCGAGCCGGTGCGGCTTGGGGTGCGCCTCCCGTGGCGCATTCCGCTTTGCCGCGCCGGTTCGACACGGCTGGACCCAACCCGCAAGCTTATTGGAGGAGCAGCGATGGCCCGCAAGGAAGCGGCCGGCGCCCAGCGCGCCACTTCGACCCGATCACCCAACGATCGGACCAACGCACAGCCGCCGAGCAAGGCGTTCCCGTGGCGCGGGATCGGGGCGACGCTCGCCCTGATCGCCGTTTGCGTCGTGATCCGCGGCGCGATCGGCTCGTCGGCCCAGGCCGGCGACGCCTCGGTGGCGGCGGCGGACAACGCCTCGCACAAGGCGCCCGAGTCGCCCCGCGCCGTCGGGCCGAACCACGACGTGATGGCGATCGTCAACGGCCAGGACATCAGCCGCACGGCGCTCGCCCAGGCGTGCGTCGAGCGGCACGGCGAAGACGTCCTTGAGGGGATCGTCAACAAGCGGCTGATCGAGCACCACTGCCGCAACCGCGGCGTCGCGGTGACCGACGACGAGCTCAACGCCGAGATCGAGCGGATGGCGAAGCGTTTCAAGCTCGCCTCCGACCAGTGGCTCGAGCTGCTGAAGAACCAGCGTGGCGTCTCGGCGGCCGAATACAAGCGCGACATCCTGTGGCCGACGCTGGCGCTGCGCAAGCTGGCCGCCGGCGACCTCAAGGCGACCGACGACGAGCTGTCGAAGGCGTACGCAACGCGCTACGGCGCGGCCGTCCAGGCGCGGCTGCTGGTAGTATCCGACGAGGCCAAGGCGACGCAGGTGCAGCGCGAAGCAGCCGCCCGCCCCGACGAGTTCGCACGCCTCGCGATGCAGCACTCGGAGGACGTCAACAGCGCGAGCATCGGTGGCATGATCCAGCCGATCCGCCAGCACACGGGCGAGCCGGCGCTCGAGCGGGTCGCGTTCGCGCTCAAGCCGGGCGAGGTGTCGCAGGTCGTTAAGGTGGGGCCGCAGTTCGCGCTGCTGAAGTGCGAAGGGCGGATCCCGCCGCGCAACGTCCCGCTGGCCGAGGTCCGCGCCGAGCTCGAGGAATCGCTCGTCGAGGACAAGCTCCGCGGCGTGGCGAACGACCTGTTCGCGAAGCTCCAGTCCTCGGCGACGGTGCAAAACGTCTACAACAACCCTGACCTGCGGCAGGCGATGCCCGGGGTCGTGGCGACGATCAACGGCGACCAGATCACGATGCAAGAGCTCGGCGACGAGTGCCTCGCCCGCCACGGCGACGAGGTGCTCGAGGTCGAGGTCTCGCACCTGCTGCTGCGGCAAGAGCTCGACCGTACGAAGCAGGCCGTGGCGCAGCAGGACCTCGAGGCCGAGATGGGGCACGCCGCCGTCTTGGCCGGGATGGTCAACGAGCGCGGCGAGCCCGACCTGCCGAAGTGGGTCAAGGCGGCCACCCAGGAGCAGGAAGTCAGCTACGAGATGTACGTCCGCGACTCGGTGTGGCCGTCGGCGGCGCTCAAGAAGCTCACGCAGCAGAGCGTCGAGGTCTCGGCCGACGACCTGCAGAAGGGCTTCGAGGCGAACTACGGCGAGCGCGTCCGCTGCCGCGCGATCGTGCTCGGGGACCTGCGTCGCGCCCAGGAGGTCTGGGACAAGGCCCGCCAGAACCCGACCGTCGCGTTCTTCGGCGAGCTCGCCGAGCAGTACTCGATCGAGCCCTCGAGCCGCAGCCTGCGGGGCGAGGTCCCGCCGGTGCGCCAACACGGGGGCCAGCCGCAACTCGAGCGCGCGGCGTTCGCCCTCGCCGAGGGAGAGCTCTCGGGCATCACGCAGGTCGGCGACAAGTACATCATCCTCCGCTGCGAGGGGCGCACCGAGCCGATCAACGTCCGCCCCGAAGAAGTCCAGGAAGTGCTCAGCCAGGACCTGTTCGAGAAGAAGCTCCGACTGGCGATGAGCGACGAGTTCGCCCGGATCCGCTCCGACGCGCGGATCGACAACTACCTAGCCGGCACGTCGCAAGCCCCGGCTAAGGCGACCGCCAAGCGAGGCCCGCAACAGGCCTCGCGCGAGAACGGCCGCACCGACACGGCCGTGCAGCCGGCGACCGCCACCCGCTGAGCGGCGCGCAGACCGCACGACAAACAGCCAACCGGCCGGCGGCCCCGCAGGGGGCCGCCGGCCGGTCGCGTTTGCGGGGTAGGGCGCCATCGGCCGCCTTCGCCCCGTCTCCGACCGCCCTTCCCGCTTCCCGGGCCGGGCGCCGCCGCCTATCGTTTAGGCAGCCAGGCCACCGACCGCGTGCTCCGGAGTTTCGTCGATGGACGTTGAGCTGAGCACAGAGCACCAGGCGTTCCTCGCCGAGCAGGTCGCCGCCGGGGTGTTCGCTTCGCCGAGCGACGGGTTGGGGCAAGCGGTCGAGTTGTTGCGTCGTCGCGAGGGGATGAAGGCCAAGCTGCGGCTCGGGCTCGACGACCTCGAATCGGGTCGGTTCGTAGAACTCGACGACGTCGGCTTGAACGCGTACTTTGACCAAGTCGCGGGTAGTATCGACTCCGACACGGCCGCTCCGTGACGGGCCGGCGCCGCAAGCTGCGCGTTTCGCAGGCCGCCCAGGGGGACCTCGCCGAGATCGTCGCGTACCTCGCTCCGCGGAGCTCGCCTTCCGCGAAGCGCGTGGTCGAGGTCATCCGCCAGAGCTTTCAACGCATCCTCCGCGAGCCGCGTGTCGGGTCGGCCCTCGACGGGCTGGCGCCCGGCCTTAGGGCCCTTTCCTTGCCCCCTCCGGCCGAACACTACGTCGTTTTCTTCCGGCACGACGACCCGAGCCACGTCGTCGAAATCGTAAGGGTGCAGCACGGCGCCCGGGACTGGCCGACCCTGCTGGGGGACGCCTAGTCGTCCCGAAACGGCGGACTTGGCCGCTGCCGGCCAACCGGCGGGCCAGCGTGGCGGGTTTTCCGCCGCGCGCGTAGGATGGAGCACCAACCGACTCCACCCGCCACGGCTCGCCGCTACCGCATGTCCGCCGACAACCACCCGTCCCGGCCTTTCAAGATCCAGACCGCGGAGCGCGTCCAGCGGCTCCCGCCGTACTTGTTCGGCCGGATCAACAAGATGATCTACGACAAGCGGGTCCGCGGCGACGACGTGATCGAGCTGGGGATGGGCAACCCCAGCGACCCCCCCCAAGAGGCGGTCATCGAGAAGCTCGTCGAGGCGGCCCGGGACCCGCGGAACCACCGCTACAGCAAGTCGAACGGGATCGCGAACCTGCGACGCGAGGTGGCCTCGAAGTACTTCCGCAAGTTCGGCGTGCGGCTCGATCCCGACGCCGAAGTCATCACGTGCCTCGGCTCGAAGGAGGGCTTCAGCCACCTCTGCCTGGCGCTGATGGGCCCCGGCGACACGGCCCTCGTGCCGTCCCCCTACTTCCCGGTCCACGTCTACGCGGTCGCGCTCGCCAGCGGCAACGTGATCCAGCTCCCGGTGTCGAACTCCGACAAGTTCCTGTCGGACATCGCCTACACGTGCGAGACACTCTACCCGAAGCCGAAGCTGCTGCTGCTCTGCTACCCGCACAACCCGACGAGCGTGGTTGTCGAGCAAGAGTTCTACGACGAAGTAGTGAAGCTCGCGAAGCGCTACCACCTGATGGTGATCAGCGACTTCGCCTACGCCGACGTGGCGTTCGACGGCTTCACGCCGCCGAGCTTCCTGGCGTCGCCCGGCGCGATCGACGTGGGGGTCGAGTTCACCACTATGTCGAAGGGCTACAACATGGCGGGGTGGCGCGTCGGGTTCTGCGCCGGCAACCGCGAGATGGTCCAGGCCCTGGGGACGATCAAGGGCTACTACGACTACGGCATGTTCCAGGCGATCCAGATCGCGGCGATCGTAGCGCTGCGCGACACGCAGACGGCCGTCGAGGAACAGTCCCGCATCTACCAAGGGCGCCGCGACGCGCTGTGCGACGCGCTGGTGCGCATCGGCTGGGAGGACGCCCGCCCCAAGGCCGGCATGTTCGTCTGGCAGCCGATCCCCGAGCCGTGGCGCAGCCGCATGAGCACCATGGAATTCGCCATGATGCTGCTCGACAAGGGGAACGTCGCGGCGAGCCCCGGCAGCGGCTTCGGCCCGGCCGGCGAGGGTTACCTGCGGATGAGCCTCGTCGAGAACGAGGAACGCCTCCGCCAATCGGTCCGCCAGATCAAGGCCTGCCTGAAGGAGGCCGAGGGGGAGTACGCGGCGAAAGAACCGGCCACGGCCGGGGTGTAGGAACGCCCGATGACGCCGGTCACGCCGCCGATTGTGCTGCAGCCCGTCTCCCTCGACCGGATGGTGCGCGCCGTGGAGAAGGTCCGCGATCGGTTGCTTCGGGCGGCGGGAGCGCTGGAAACCGCAGGCGTTCCGTACGCCGTTGCGGGAGGGAACGCGGTCGCAGCGTGGGTGTCGCGCGTCGATGAGGCCGCCGTCCGCAACACGCAGGACGTCGATATCTTGCTGCGGCGCGACGACCTCGAAGCAGCCAAAGCCGCGCTCGCCGCCGCCGGATTCCACTACCGCCACGTCAAAAGCATCGACCTGTTCCTCGACGGGGCCGACGCGAAGGCTCGCGACGCGGTGCACGTCGTGTTCGCCGGCGAGCGCGTTCGCCCCGAGTACGCGACCGCGTCGCCGTCGGTCGAGGAACACGACGCCTCCGGTGAGTTCCGCGTGGTTGATCTCGAGCCGCTCGTGAGGATGAAGCTCACCTCGCACCGACTGAAGGACCGCGTCCACCTGCGCGACATGGCCGACGTCGGTCTGATCGACGAGTCGTGGCTCGCCCGCTTCGACGGCCCGCTCGCCGAGCGGCTCCGCGAGGTCCTCGACAACCCCGAGGCGTAGCCGAGTGCTCGGATCGATCGACCAGTTGCCGCTCGCGATCCCGCCGGGAACGCGCCGCGTGCTGTTGGTCGCCGACGCCGCGGCGTGCCGCGCTGCTGGGATCGAGGCCCGCCTAGCGGGCCTGCTAACGGGGGTCGAGGTTGCGCGGTTCGACGACTTCGGCGCCAACCCGCGGCTCGAGGACCTCGAGCGGCTGCTCGGATCGGTCACCGGGAATCGGGACCCGTTCGACGCCTTCCCTTTCGGGGCGATCATCGCGATCGGCGGCGGGACGGCGATCGACCTGGCGAAGCTCGCGGCGCTCGGCCTCACGAATGCGGGCGTTCCCGCGCGGACGCTGCTCGGCGAGGGGTTCGCGCCGCGCGACGCGTTGCCGATCGTCGCCGTGCCGACGACGGCCGGGACCGGTTCCGAAGCGACGCGTTTCGCCGTTGTCTACGTCGACGGCGTGAAGCGCTCCATCGACCACCCCTCGCTGCTCCCCACGCGGGCGATCGTGGACCCCACGCTGACCCACTCCCTGCCGCCACGCCAGACGGCGGCGACGGGGCTCGACGCGTTTTGCCAAAGCATCGAAGCGCTGTGGGCCGTCGCGGCGACCGATGAGTCAGACCCTGTCGCCGAGGAGGCCGCGGCGCTCGCGTGGGAGTGGCTGCCGATCGCCGTCCACGCCCCCACGCCCGAGGCCCGCGCCGCGATGTGCCGCGCGGCGCACCTCGCGGGCCGCGCGATCAACGTCACGCGGACCACGGCGCCGCACGCGCTGTCGTACCACCTGACGAGCGCGCACGGCGTGCCGCACGGCTTCGCGGTGGCCTTCTCGCTGCCGGTGATCGTGCTGTTCAACGACGGCGTCACGGAGGGCGACTGCAACGACCCGCGCGGCGTGGCGCACGTCCGCGCGAAGATCGGCCGCGTCGCACGGCTCGTCGGGGTGACGAGCGTCGCCGACGCGGCGAGCGCGATCCGCGATTGGATCGCGGAGGTCGGCAGCCCGACGCTGCCGGAGGAAGTCGGGCTCGTCGATGCCGAGGCCATCGACGCTTGGGTTGCGAGCGCCAATCCGCAGCGCGCGGGGAACAACCCGCGGCGGTTGGGCGCGGCGGCGCTGAAGCGGCTGTTCTCTCCCGGCGCTCGCGCTTAGGGCTCTCGCCCCTTCTTCGGCTCTGTGGATTTCGCGTGCTCCGCGCTTGACGCCCTGGTGATTACTGTTACACTTGTGTAATCACTTGCCCCTGAGGTCGCCGTGCTGCTGCGGGTCGAACGAGGTTCTGCCGTCCCCGTCTCTCGGCAGATCGCCGAGCAGATCGCCTCGCACTGCGCCTCGGGGAAGCTCAAGGCGGGGGACCGACTCCCCTCGGTGCGCGAGCTGGCCCGCGAGCTGGCCGTCAACCAGAACACGGTCCTGCGCGTCTACGAACGCCTAACGGGCGAGGGGCTCCTCGAACGCCGCCAAGGGCAGGGGACCTTCGTCGCCGCCGGCGTCGGTCGCCGAGCCACCGCCGCGCACCGCCGGCGACTCATCGACGAGCTGCGGCAAGTCGGCCGCCAGGCGCTCGGCCTCGGCCTGTCGCACGACGAGGTCCACGAACTTCTTTCCCAGGCGCTCGACCGCATCGAAGGGGAGCGAGCCGACGCCAATTCCACCCAGGAGGCTACGCCATGAGCGAGCCCGCGATCCTCGTCGAGTCGGTCGCCAAGTCGTTCGGCCGCAAGCCCGTGCTGCGCGACGTGTCGCTGCGGATCGAGCCCGGCCGGACGTTCGCCTTCCTCGGGCGCAACGGCGAAGGGAAGACGACCACCATCCGCATGCTGCTGGGGCTATTGAAGCCCGACGTGGGCAAGGTCCGCGTCGCGGGGCTCGACCCGGCGGTCGATCCGATGAAGGTCCGCGACCGCGTCGGCTACTTGGCCGAGGACCAGACGATGTGGGGCTGGATGACGGTCGACGAGATCGTCCGCTTTGTCGCCCCCTTCTACACGAAGTGGGACCACGAGCTCGCGCGGCGCTACGTCATCGAGTTCGACCTGCCGCTGCGCACCAAGATCAAGCACCTGTCGAAGGGCCAGACGGTGCGACTGGGGCTCGTGCTGGCGCTCGCCCACCGGCCCGAGGTGGTGATCCTCGACGACCCCGCGCTGGGGCTCGACCCGCTGATGCGCAAGCAGTTCAACCGCGACCTGATCACGCACCTGCAAGGGGAGGGGCGGACCGTCTTCTACAGTTCTCACCTGCTGTACGAGGTCGAGGCGGTGGCCGACGAGCTGGCGATCCTCGACGGGGGCCGGATCGTCCGCCACAGCGGCACCGACGAGCTGCGGGCCGACGTGCGGCTGTTCGTCGTCCGGAAGGACTTGGCGCCCCTGGTGGCGCGCTACGGCAAGGTGCTCGACCGCCGCGACGACGGCGACGACGTGGCGCTCACCGTCGCCGGCGCCGAGGTGGTCGAGGACCGCCTGCTGCGCGAGGGGGCGCCCCACCGGGTGGTCGATCTGACGCTCGACGAGGTGTTCGAGGCGTACGTCATCGGCCGTCCCGGCGAGCCGGCGGCCCCCGCCGCGGCGGACCTCGAACCGGTCACAGGAGGCGTGCGATGAACGGCCAACTACGGGCGATCGTTTGGAAGGAGTGGCGTGAGCATTTGCCGATCGCGGGGTTGATCCTTGGCGCCACCGCCTTGGCTGCGGTGGTGAACTGGATCGTTCCCGCAGGCGCAGACCCAACTGCCGTCTACGCACTCACGTTTCTCTACGCGACGCCAGTCGTCGCTGTGGCGATGGGAGCGCGACTGGCTTCGGCCGAGCGGTCGGAAGGAACGCACACCTTCGTGCAGTCGATGCCGATGCCCCTGAAGCGGTTTGCTGCGATCAAGCTTGGATTCGCGGTCGCCACCGTCTTCATGATGATCGCAGGATTCCTTTGCCTTGTGGTGCTGAGCGTGTGGTTGGAAAGCGTTATCAATGGCACACCGTTCAGGATCGGATTTCGCGCGATCGCCCTCGCGATGGACGGCGGCGCAACGCCGAATGGCGCTTTGCTAGTGCTGATCACGATTGCAGCGGTCGGCACAAGCTTCGTGCTCTGGGTCGCGGGGCTCGCGGTGAACTCGATTGACGTGGGCCGCGCCGTGGTGATCGGACTTGGGGCTTGGATCGCGGGTTTGTGCGTCTACGCTTTCGCGCCCGTTCTAGTCGGCATCCGCTACGACGACGCGCCCGTGCTTTTCGACTGCGTGGCCAGCGCGATTCCCGGGGGGCTACTCGACCTTCTCCAAGTGAAACCAGCAAGAACGCCGTGGTGCATCCCGATCGCGATGACGACAGCGGTGGTTGTTCACGTACTCCTGGCGGCCCGCTTCGTCGGCCGCTTCGGCAGCGCCGACGCAACGGCGGCGTGGTCTCCGCAGCCGGCGCAGGACACTCGACGCCAATGGCTCGGGCCTCCGGCACGCAGTCGGTGGCGTGCACTGTTGTGGAAGCACGCTCGGGCGGGAGCGCCGGCTGTCATCGGGGCATTTGTGTTCGCCTGCGGAACATCTGCCTTGATGTGGATCGATATCGCGCGAAGCCAAGACTACGAAGGGACCTTTTTGTGGATGAATGTATCACATCCCGTGGTTTCGCTGTTCGTTGTGGTCGGCGCCGTTGCAGCGGTTCTTGTCGGGCTCGGCATCCCGACGACGGATCTCGGCAAAGGAGTCGTAGATTTCCTGCGTTCGCGGCCGATCGAAATTGGCGCGTGGTATTGGACCTGCGCCGCACTGGGTTCTCTGTCATTGATCGTTGCGTTTGGGTTGCCAGCGATTGCTCAACGCATCATCGACTGGATGCTTGGGATCACGTACGCCGAGCGCGAGTTGATGAACCAGTTCTGGATCGTGACCAGTCTTCTCCCCATCGTGTTCTCGAGTGCGACCCTCGCCGGGTGCTTGATGCGCAGGGCAGACCTCGCGGCGCTGACGAGCCTTGTGTTCGTCCTCGCGACGGGTTGGGCCGCGTGGCTCACCGCGAGCGTTCTCGTATCCGCTGCGAGCGAGGCGCACAGCGTTGTAGTCGGCGTCCTCTGGCTCGCCCTCGCCGCGGGGATGCTCCTCCTCGGCTGGCTCGCGGTCCGCATCGACTGGTCGATCGAACGGCTGGGGTGACGGGGGCGCCGCCAAACGCACGAGAACGCCCCGAGCAACTCCCCCGAAGCGCGGGGGGGAGCCCTAAGCGCTAGCGCCGGGAGCGAGGCGGGTACCCACCCCACTCCCGGCGCTGACGCTTAGGGCTCCCAAGCGTTCTGCGGGCGCCCCCTCGGGGCGGGTTGATGCGGGCCGTGCCGGGGCCGAGAATGAGAATGCAGTGCCAGAGAGGCGTTTTCGGCCACTCCCTTGAACCACAACCCC
>JBOFFC010000047.1:0-48009 GCA_051648405.1 Lacipirellulaceae bacterium | reverse complement strand
TCAAGCAGGCGCTCGACGTGCGTGACCGGTTCCTCGCCGGCTGGCTCACGCTCCGCGGCGTGAGCGTGCTGCGGGGCCGCTTGCAGGCCCAGATGGCGAGGCTCGTCGCACGCCCCAAGTCGCACGCGAAGAACGAACGCTTCGCCAAGTTCCTCGAATCGCACGCCGACCAGCTCTTCACCTTCCTACGCCCCGAGTTCTTGCCGCCCGAGTTCCCGCGGCAGGGGCTCCCGCGGCAGGCGCTCCCACGGCGGGCGCTCGTCGAGGCCACCAACTGGCGGGCCGAGCAGGCGATCCGACCCGCCGTCGTCAACCGCAGGGTCTGGGGCGGAAACCGCACCGACCGCGGCGCCCACGCTCAGGCCACCCTCTCCACCCTCCTCGTGACCCTCGCCCAGCAACGACTCGACCCCCTCCTCTGGCTCGCAAACGCTCGAAAGAGCCCGCTGCTCCTACCACTCACCGGGTGACGGGCGGTAAACAAGTACGCGCCTTCTTGTCAAGTGCTATGCGGCATTACGCCGTAGAATTCTTGTTCGTCACCAACGATGCGCTGAAAATTAATGTAACTTGCGATGCTTCTCTGATTGACAAAGCCAACGCAATCTACCTTACTTACGACGTGTCTACTGTGGACATCAAAAGTACGAGTAGAGCAACCAAAGGAGAACTGACAATGGCTGATCTACGAAACGATCTAAATGGCTTGCGAGTGCAACTTCCAGGGCGTCCTGAAATCTACTTGATTGACGAAGGCTGCAAACGTCATATCCCGAACCCTGCAACGTACGACAGTTTATTTCGTGATTGGGGCGGCATAGTCCAGGATCTCGACATTGATGAGATTCCCAATGCTGCAGCGATCTCCGATGGCGCTGTACTTGCGCAAGGAAAAGGCCGTGCGGAGGTCTACTTGATTGATGGCGGTGTAAAGCGACACGTTCCAAGTCCTGCTCTAATGGATCGCTATCATTTTCGTTGGCCACAGTCGCGTTTAGACACAGCGGTGATTGACGCGATTCCAACTGGTCGCCCAATCGCCGCTCCACGATAGTTGACGAACAATCGCATGCACGGGAGCGGCGGTAGCCACCGGTTTCTGAAATCAGTATCAACTCCCGCCGCCCCGTGATGCGTAACGTTATCTGCTCAGCCAGCTACAGCCACTATTGACGGTACTTGTTTACCGCGCGTCACCCGGTGAGTGGTAGGAGCAGCGGGCTCTTTCGAGCTTGGGCGAGCCCTTCGACTTCCTGACGCTGTTCGACTACGCCCCCGGCGACACGGCCGCGTTCGACGATTTGGTCGCCGCTCTGCGGGCGAGCCCGGAGTGGGGTTACGTCGATCGCGAGGTCGATCTTCGTCTGGTCCGCGCGGCGGACTGACGATCAGCGCTCGCCGGGACCCCAGCGGACGGTTTCCCTGCGAGCTGGTGGCCCCCACCCCTGCGGGGGTCTACACTGGAGGGGACCGCTGCGCTTCCGCGCCGCTCTCCGCCCGGAACCGGAGCCTCCTCCCGATGCGATTGTTCACCGCGCCCAGCACACCGCTCGCCTTGGCGTCCGTCGCGCTGCTTTCGACTGCGCTCCTCTCTAAGCCCGCGTCCGCCCAGACGCCGCGTGGCTACGCCCCGGCCTGGTCCGACGAGTTCAACGGCACGGCGATCAACAATACGGTCTGGGAGAACCTGACCCGCCGCGACAGCTTCAACAACGAGCTGCAGTACTACCTGCCTGCCCAGGCGGCGATCGCGAACACGACCGACCCCACGGGGGGCGAAGCCCGCCGCGTGCTGCGGATCACGGCGACCAACCAGCCCTTTGACGGCAAGGGGTACCGCTCGGCGCGGCTCGAAAGCCGGTCGAGCTCGAACTCGACGGTGCTCTTCGGACGCGTCGAGGTGCTCGCCAAGATCCCGACGACCAAGGGGATCTGGCCCGCCATTTGGTTGTTCCCCAACCGCGACGTGCCGTGGCCGACGGGGGGCGAGATCGACATCCTGGAGCACAAGGGCTCGATCCCGGACGAGGTCTCGAGCGCCTACCACTACAACGCGACGGCGGGCTCGTCGAGCTTCCGCTTCCACGAGCACGCGGCGACCGAGTCGAACGGCCAGCCGACGATGTGGGCCAACGACTTCCACGAGTACGCGCTCGAGTGGGACCCGCACGAGATCCGCTTCTACGTCGATGGCTACAACCACTTCACGGTCGTCAGCGACACGGCGCCGAGCGGCTACAAGCCGAACGAGGGGAACGGCAGCGACACGCAGCGGCACGTCGTCCCCTCAACGGCGATGAACGTGATCCTCAATACGGCGGTCGGCGGCTGGTTCGACGGGAACCCCGACGCGACGACTGTCTTCCCGCAGCTCTTTGACATCGACTACGTGCGGACGTTCTCCCGCACCTCGCCGATCACGCGGCTCGACAACGGGACGTTCGCGCAGCGAAACAGCGCGTGGGTGTTCAACGCGGGCAGCAGCGTCCAGACCGGCCCGGCGGGGGACCTGGCGCTGAACCTGAACTCGATCGGCGTCGCACGCCAGTTCGTGTACGGTCCGGCCGTCGGCGCGACGTACCAAGCGTCGGTCGATTTGCTCCCCTCAACGGCGGGGGCTGCGGGGACGCTGCGCGTCCAGTTCTTTTCGCAGTCGAGCACCAGCCTGGGGGTCACGAGCCTCCCGATCGCGCACGACGCGTCGAAGGGGACCGACGCGCAGACGTTCTTTCTCAATGCCACGGCGCCCGCGGGGACGGTCTACGCGACGGTCGAGGTCCGGGGCGCCAGCAGCAACCTGTGGGCCGACACGGTCGCCCTCCGGTTGGCGCCCGCGCTGCTGGGGGATTTTAACGGCGACGGCGCCGTGAATGCGGCCGACTTCACGCTGTGGCGCGACTCGCTCGGTTCAACGACGGAGCTGGCGGCCGACGCCAACGGCGACGGGGTCGTCGGCCCCTCGGACTACAACCTCTGGTCGCAGTCGTTCGGCGACACCGCGGCGGCGCTCTCAATCCCCGAACCCACGGCGCTGGCGACGGTCCTGGTTTCGATCGCCCTCCTTGCGCTCGGCAGGCGCTAGCGCGTCCGCGTTGTCCGCGGTCGCGAAGCGCGGGGCGTCGATCGACCGAGCGGAGGACCGGGGGGTGTACCTGCGTTTTGTCGTGCCGTGGCGCGACGACTGGTCCGGGCGCCGCCAGGGGGTCTTTGCGACCGCCTACCGGATCAGGGGCTCGGGCGAGCTCCCCCTGGCGCACCACCACGAGCTGACCGACGCCCTCGGTTGGCTGGACACGCGCCTAGCCGTCCCGCGGCGCTTCACGCGCGGGCGCCGAGGGCACGCGCGCGGCACAGCGATCTGCTGGGCGAAGGCCGAGGCGACCAAGGTCGTCGCGAGTCTTCGTCGGGTCGCCTGGGTGCTGCGCGACCACGGTGTGCCGACCGAGGTCATCGCCACCGCGCGCCCCGGGTACGTGGTGTACGAGGACCCGCACCAAGTCGCCGCGGTCCCCTTCGCCGACACCCCGACCTGAGCATGGGCCTGGATTGCGTGGCCGCGAATCAGTCCTCCCGGGCGGGCTCGATGCGGTACACCGCGCCCCCACCCGACGGCAGGCCGAGGTCGAGCCGCGAGTCGGACCGCAAGGATTGCCGGACCGGTTCGAGCCCGTCGGGAGCGTCACGCCACCCCGTAGCGACGTGGTCGCCGCTTCCGAGGAAGTCGAGCGGGACGGAGAGCACGCTCGGGTCTGCGCCCGTCATGGCGCCGACGTACCATGACCGGCCGCTGCGTCGCGCGACCACGATCCGCTCGCCGACGTCGCAGCGCAGGACGCGTGTCTCGTCCCACGTCGCGGGGATCCGGTAGAGGAACTGCGCCGCTGGGAACGCCTCGTAGGCCGAAGGGATATCGACCAGCATCGGCAGGTGGTTCTGGAGCACCACGTACAGCGCGAGCTGGTGGCCTAGCGTCCCTTGGACGGGGGGCGCCTTGTCCCGCGGCTTGAAGTCCCGCGGCGCGACGCAGCGCATCCCCCCTTGGTGGTAATCGAGCGGCCCCGCCAGCATGCGGATCGACGCGATCAGTAGGTTGTGTTCGGGGGGCGTCCCGACGCGGTCCCACTTGTTGTACTCCTGGTTCAGCGCCGCCTCGTACGACAGGACGTTGGGCCAAGTGCGTTCCATGCCGGTCGGCTTGTAGGAGCCGTGCAGCGTGACGGTGAGCTTGTGCCGGGCGGCCTTCTCGGCGACCTCGTGGTAGAAGGCGACCATCTCCTGGTCGTCGCGGTCCATGAAGTCGATCATGATCCCCTCGACCCCCCACCGCTCGTAGGTCGCGAGCGCCTCGTCGAGCTGCGGCCTGAGCGCTCGCCAGTGCATCCACAGCCGCAGGCGGACCCCCTTTTCGCGGGCGTAGCGCAGCACCTCGGGGAGGTCGAGCTCGGGGCGCGCGCGGGTCACGTCGGTCGAGCCCTCGGGGACGATCGGCCCGCCGTACCAAGCCTCGTCGAGCCCGTCGAGCGTGTGGTAGGGGATCCCGTGCTTGGCGCAGAAGTCGATGTAGTGCTTGGTGGTCGCGGTGTTCACACCGGGCGTGAACGGGACCCCTTCGAGCGCGCCGCCGCTCCACCACAGGAACGTCGTCTGCCCCGGCTTGATCCACGACGTGTCGGCGATCGCGCGGGGCGGGTTCAGATGGAACAAGGTGTTCGACTCGAGTAGCTTCGCCGGCGAGTCGGCCACCAAGATCACGCGCCACGGCGTGCGGAGCTCGCCACGGACGATGGCTTTCGCGCCGTCAGCGCGACCGGGAAGCGGCGAGAGCCGCGCGCGGAGCGTTCCCGGCGCGTCGGCTTCGCGCTCGACGTACATCCCCGCGTAGTCACGGAGGTCCGCCTCGGTGACGGCGATCCACACCTTCTTCGCGGCGTTGTGCATCAGTAGCGGCAGGCCCTTCAGCCTCTCGGGCGCCACCGCCGACAGCGGACCCCGGTCGTAGTGCCGCTCGTAGGAGGAGATGTAACTCTCCAGCGGCAGCGTCCACGCAGTCGGGTCGTCCGGGAACGTGAACCGAGTCGGTTCGTCGAGCAGCACCCGCTGTTCCCCCGCGGCCGCCGGAACACGGCAGCGGAACGCGACTGCGTCGTCGAACACCCGCAGCTCGACGGTCATCTCCGTCTCGGACCGCGCGGGGTCGATCAGCCTGTAGGTGGTCGCATTGTGTCGGTCCCTCGCGGAGGACGACTTGCCGACGCTGATAGAGTACGACTCGTCGTTGTTCGATGAAGACGTCGATGCGGTCTGCATGCCACGCCCGACGCTTCCGAGCGCTTCGACTTCGAGCCCGAGCTCGGCTTCCGCGATCCGAGCGCCGCGCCAATCGATTTGGACGGTAGGGGGGGCGTCTCCCTCGGTGCGCACCACTGCGTGGACGGCGCCGTCTGGGGAAGCGACCCCCTCGGCGTCGGCTCGCGGCGCTGCCGTTGCAAGTACGAAGGCGACGACAAGAGGGAAACTCACAGTGCGGCCGATCGGCAAGAAGAGCGGGCAGACGAGCGTCCCGAGGGGACCGCTCCAGACTAACGCGCCGCGAACGGGCCGTCTCCCGCGCCCGCCGCCTTCGACGGCGACACGGCAGCGGGGAGCGCTACCGCGAGCCACTCCACGGCCACAGCGAGGTCGATCGCGGGCGACTCGAGGTCGCACTCGTGCGGGACGCCGAGCGAGAAGAGTTTCATCCGCAGCCGGTCGCAGCCTTCCCACCAGGGGTCGCTCGGGGGGCACCCGAACCACTGCTTTCGAGGCCAGTTTAGCGGGTGGATGTGCAAGATCGCCGAGTCCTGCCGCGCGCGTTCGGGTTCGTCGTAGGCCCGTCGCAGCGCCTCGTAGCGACGGTCGTTTGCGAGGGGCGACTCGATCAGCTTGTGGCAGTCGATCGCCGGCCGGAGCGCGGCGACGGCGGCTACGCGGCGAGCGTTAAGATACGCGGAGCGCAGGGCGCCGTGGCCCCCCATGCCGATCCCCAGCAGCGCCACGGGGCCCCGCGCTTCGGCGCGCTGGATCTCGGCGACGACCCTAGCCGCAGCGGTCAAGCCGGCAGCGTCGCTCGGTAGCCGCCGGTCGGTCCACCAGCTTGCGCTCGTAAGCGGGGCGACGCCGACGAGGTTGGCCTCCCGAAGCCCCTCCGCGAGCCCGTCGGGCAACGCCCCCTCGACGTCGTGCAGGAACACGACCGTGCCTCGCACGCCGGGGTTGCTCGCCGTGACGGCGCACGGCCCGGGGCGTGCGTCGTCGATTTTCCAGCCGTCGGGGAGAGGGGCAAGCATCAAGAGAGGGTACTTCGCGGGGGCAGTCGGCTGGTATCCTGCGGGCGCCGCCATGCCGATCAACCCCTCCCCGAGTGTGCTCCACGTGACCAGCGACCTCGCCTACGGCGGGGCCGCGACGCAGCTCGCGCTGCTGGTTGAGCACGAGGCGCGGCAAGGCCGCTCGCACGCGTTGGCGTCGCTACGCTACCCGGGAAACGCCGCGCGACGCTTCCGGGCGCCCGTCGCCTGGCTCGGGGCTCGCTGGACGATCGATCCCTTCGCCGCGATCCGGCTGGGGCGCGAGCTGCGTCGTCGCCGGCCCGGGCTCGTCCAGACCTGGGACTCCGGGGCTGCGCTGCTGATGCCGCTCGCGCGGCGTGGCTTTCGGTGGGCGCACGTCGTCCGCGGAGCGGGACGGCTCGAGCCTGGCGACCTGCTCGCGATCCGCAACGCAGACGTGCTCCTGGCGGCCGAGCCCGAGCACGCCGCGATGCTCGTCGCCGCGGGGGCCAAACCCGGGCGCGTGCGCACCGTGCCGAACGCCTGCCGCGTTGGAGCGCCGCCCACGATCGATCGGGCGCAGGTGCTCGAGCGGTGGGGGATCTCCGACGGCGCGCCGCTGGTCGTCGCGGCGTTGCGCCTGGACGACGGGCGATTCCAGAAGGAGCTCCCTTGGGCTGCCGACCTGGTGCGGGTCGTCCGCTCGGGGGTCCGCCTCGTCGTGGTCGGAGACGGCCCGCACCGCGGGGCGTGCGAGCGCTTCACCCGCGAGGCGGCCGAGCAGGGGACCGTTGTCTACCCGGGCTCGCGCGACGACTGGCCCGACCTGCTCGCGGTGTGCGACCTGGTCTGGTGCCTGTCGAAGTCCCCCGGCGCACCAACGTCGCTGCTCGAAGCGCTCGCCGCGGGCAAGCCGGTCGTCGCGTCGTCGGCAGTGGGCCGCGACCGGCTGATTCGCGCGGGGTACACGGGGTGGTCGATTGATCCCACCGACCGCGCCGGGTGGGCGCGGGCGACCCAGCAAGTCCTTGGCGATCCCGCGAACGCCACCCGCATCGCGGCCGCCGGGCGCGACGCGGCGCTCGCGCTGCACGCCGTCGAGCGCGTCGCGGGGCTCTGGCTCGAAGCCGTCAGCTAACGCTCGATCAGGCCGAGACGTCGAAGCTGCGCGAGACGGCCAGCCGGAAGTGCGTCGTGTCGATCACCGGCGGGCGCCACAGCGGGTCGGGGCCTTCGCCGATCAGCTCGCCGACGAACCGCCGGCGCTTCTCGCTCAGCGTCCACGAGGAGCGTATC
Source organism: Lacipirellulaceae bacterium (assembly GCA_051648405.1). GTDB lineage: Bacteria > Planctomycetota > Planctomycetia > Pirellulales > Lacipirellulaceae > JBOFFC01. Next base: position 40,405 of record JBOFFC010000047.1, on the reverse strand, counting down.
GAAGCACAGGCGTTGGCGATCTCAGTCGGCGTCGGCAGATAGTCGATCCTTCGCAAGTCGTCCGACCCGTAGGGGTCCACGTCTTCGCCAGAGCAGGGTACCAGGGTCGCTAGCATGGGGCTGCGTTCTCGCGGGTTGGTTGGTGCTCGGAGGGTCCCGAGTGGCGCCACCCCTATCCGGGGGGGGCGCCCCGACGATTGGATTGCGCTCGCGGTGAATCAGGCCGGCGCCGGATGCGGGCGGGCGGGCAAAGGTGCTACCGACGCCGGCCTGGTGTTTCACCACGGGCGCCGGCCACGGGGGCCGGCCGCTCGACACGCGGATGATTGCTAGCAAGTGTGTAGATCGCGTGTAGGCCGCGCTAAACCGGCAAGAAGATGCCGCGAGCGTTCGGCGCTGCTCGGCCGCCGAGCAGCGCCGAAAAGCCCCGCAAGCTCGCGTTTCCAGGGCTGGCGGCCGTCGGCGAGCCCCCCGCCGAGGCCGACCTGGGCCCGCGTCGCTGGCAGCGATACGATGGGGGGCTCAGGACTTTTCTGCGGCGGCATCCCACGGAGCGGGCAACGATGAACGACGTGCTGGCGGTCGTATTGGCGGGGGGCAAGGGCTCGCGGCTCGAGCCGCTGACCCGCGACCGGGCGAAGCCCGCCGTCCCCTTCGGCGGCAACTACCGGATCATCGACTTCACGCTCTCCAACTGCCTCAACAGCGGCATCCGCCGCGTGCTGGTCCTGACCCAGTACAAGGCGATGAGCCTCGACCGGCACATCACGCTCGGCTGGCGGGGGTTCTTCTGCCGCGAGCTGGGAGAGTTCATCGACGTCGTCCCGCCGCAGCAACGGATCGACGAGCAGTGGTACCAGGGAACGGCCGACGCCGTGTACCAGAACATCTACACGATGGAGAAAGAGCGTCCGCGGCACGTCGTGATCCTGGCCGGGGACCACATCTACAAGATGGACTACGCGAAGCTCGTGGCGTACCACGAGTCCCGGAAGGCCGACCTGACGATCGCCGCCCTGCGCGTCCCACGGGAAGAAGCCACGGCGTTCGGCGTCATGCAGGTCGATGCCGAGCAGCGGATCGTCGGCTTCCAAGAGAAACCCAAGAACCCCCAGCCGGCGCCGGGGGACCCCGAGCACTGCCTGGCGTCGATGGGGATCTACGTCTTCAACGCCCCGCTGCTGTTCGACGAACTGTGCAAGGACGCCACCCTGCCGGAGAGCGCCCACGACTTCGGCAAGAACATCATCCCGTCGCTGATCGGCAAGCGGCGCGTGTTCGCGTTCCCGTTCAAGGACGAGAACCTGAAGGCCGACGCCTACTGGCGCGATGTCGGCACGATCGACGCCTACTTCGAGGCGAACATCGACCTCACCAGCGTCGACCCGCAGCTCAACCTGTACGACGACCGCTGGCCGGTGCGGACCCACCAGCCGAACTTGCCCCCGGCCAAGACGGTGTTCGCCAGCGGCGAGCTCGGCGAGGGCTCGCGCCGCGGCGAGGCGCTCGACAGCATCGTCAGCCAGGGGGCGATCCTCTCCGGGGGCCAGGCGGTGCGGTGCGTGATCGGCCCGGCCGCACGGATCAACAGCTACGCGCACGTCGAGGACTCGATCCTGTTCGCCGGCGTGAACGTCGGCCGCCGCTGCCGCATCCGCCGGGCGATCATCGACAAGGGGGTCGCGATCCCCGAGGGGACCGAGATCGGCTTCGACCTGGCCGCCGACCGCCGCCGCGGCTTCACCGTCAGCGAAGGGGGGGTGGTGGTGATCGCCAAGGGTGAGGGGATGCTGCCGACCGGTTGACCCAAGCCGAATCGCAAGGCCGAGCCGGGTGGCGTCAGCCCCCGGAGTCGTTGCGCCGCTCTTGGGTGTCAACCTCGTACCCGCGTCACTCCGACGGCTGGGGCCACCGGCTCGCCTGAAGCTCTGCGCGGGACACGCCTCAGCCGATCCAGCGCCGGCTCGTACTCCGCATGACGGCGGGTCGGATTGTGCGTTTCCGGTGAAGAAACGTGACGGCGCCCCTGAATCGGGTAAGGTAGCTACGCGCAGTGCCTCCGGGCCTGCTCCGCAGCACACTGGCCGAGGCCGCTACTGCACACGGCTAACGGCCGGCAAGATCGACCCTCTTCATCACGACCACCTGGCTTCCACTCCCGAGAAATCCGATGGTCAGCCGATCGATTCTTCGTTTGCTCCTCTCCGTCGGCTGCCTGGCTGCGGGGGAGTGCTCGGCCGCGCTGCTCTACCAGCTCATCGACTACCCCGCGCTCCAGAACGGGTACTCGCTCTCAGGGACGATCGAGGTCTCGGACGACGCCGCGACCGACGGGACGCTCACCGCGGAGGAGATCCTCGACTGGCGATGGCGGGCCGAAGGACCGCTGGTCTACACCGGCCAGTTCCGCCCGACGCCGATCCTCGGAACGCCCACCAGGGCGGTGAACGTGCAGATCGATGGGCTTGGAATCTACCTCTTGAGCACGGGAACGCCGCGTCTGCAACTGCAAGAGTACCTCCGAGGCGGCAGAGCGTCTGACTCCGTCGATGCTGTTTGGATAGCTGTAGACGGCTCGTTCAGGTACGGGCTTCTTGGAGTGCGGGAGGGAGATATCGGCTACTCCGTCTGGTTGCAGACGATCGACCCCAGCAGCTTTCCTCAGGGTCGTTTGCAGATCGCCGCCATCGTCCCTGAGCCGACGACCGTGGCGCTTGTGTCAGCGGTAGTCGTCCTGTCCACGATCCAACGCACAAAGCGATCACGATAGCGCGTGTCTCACTGTTTTCTGCCACGTCTTGCCAAGGAAGGTCGATCCATGCTCCGCTCATCACGCAAGACACATCGCGTTCAAAGGTCGCCTCGTTTTGAGATCTGTGAAGAGCGTTTGGCCCTGTCAATGGTGCCACTCCTGTCGAGCAACCCAAGTTCACTCAACAAGATCTTCCTCGATTTTGACGGCGCCGTAGTTACCGACTCTTACTGGAGATCGCGTTTTATATCAACTGGTATTCATGCTCCCGCATTCACCATTGATGCTATCGATTACACTGCTGGTGTCTTGGAACCCTTCAGCCCCGCGGAAACCGCCTACATGGAGCTTGCGTGGCGGCAGATGAGCGAGGATTTTTCCCCGTTCAACGTCGATGTGACGACGATCGAGCCACCCCAGAGCTGGTTTACGAACTCGCTGCCAACCGGAGAGCGAGCCCTGCGAGTGGTTTTTACGTCGTCTGTCGATGACCTGCGTGTCGGTGGGACCGGAGCGACTTGGAACTCCGATTCCGGACTCGCGGAACTCGGCAGTTGGAACAAGCCTAATTCGAGCGACAGCCCGGTTTTCGTGTTCGCCAACAAGTTCAACGGGACACCTCTGTCAAACTGGCCACACCCCGATGTTGTTGGCCCTTGGGGCCCGATCTATGAATACATGGGGACCATCGGATCCCACGAGGTCGGCCACGCGTTCGGACTGAGCCATGACGGGGTGAACCCGATCAACAAACTACCCGGCTACAACGGTTCCTCATCCTACTACGGCGGTCACACGGGGGGAGCGACCGACGCCCCCACGAGCTGGGGGACGATCATGGGGGGCTCTGAACTGCGGTCACTGACCCAGTGGAGCAAGGGGGAGTACCGCGGCGCGACCAACGGCCAGGACGACCTGGCGATCATCGCCTCCCAAGTTGGCTACCGCACCGACGACCACGGCAACAACCTCACCATCGGTTCGGCGACTTCGGTTGCGTTGGTCTCGAACGTCGCCGTCGCCTCGGGAGTGATCGAGCGGAGCTCATCGACTGTCAACGATCTTGACGTGTTTCGTCTGGACGTCGGCCCGACCCCGGTCCGCACGACGATCCGCATCGACACCCCCGGCGGCGTCGCCGAGACGACGTATGGGTACCGGGTCGGTGTCAGCAACCTCGACGTCGAGATGAAGATCTACGCGAGTGGCAACCCGTCGGTTCCGATCGCTACGGTGAACCCCGCCGACGAGACCAACGCGGTCCACACGTTCCTCGGGTCGGGCGTCTACTACGTCGTGGTCGACGGCGTCGGCAAGGGGCCTGCAGCGCAGGTTGGAACGGGAACGGGTTACAGCGACTACGGCAGCCTTGGGCAGTACACGCTCTCTGCGGCGCGGTTGATCGGGGACTACAGTCGCGACGGAGTGGTTAACGCCGCGGACTACACCTTCTGGCGGGACCGGCTAGGCCAAACCGTGTCGCGGTTCTCCGGCGCCGACGGCAACGGCGACGGAACCGTCAACGCGGCCGACTACACCGTCTGGCAAGCGGCCTACGGCAGCAGCATCCCGGCCTCTGCGGCCGTCTTCTTCGCTGCCCTCGCCGCCGCGGACTTCAACGACAACGGTTGGGTGGACGACTTCGACCACGTGATTTGGCAGAAGACGTTCGGCTCAACAACCGACCTCCGCGCCGACGCTAACAGCGACGGGGTGATCGACCTGCGGGACTTCACGGAGTGGCAGGACTTGCGGGTGCCGTTCCATTGCGACCTTGCGGGCGATTACAACGACGACGATGTCATCGACGATGTCGATCACGGCGTGTGGTTCGCGACGCTGGGTTCAACGACTGATTTGCGAGCGGATGGCAACGACGACGGCGTCGTCAACGCGGCCGACCTTGCGGTGTGGCAGTCGAACAAGGGCGTCGTCGGGTGTGAGCTCCTGCCGTACCTTTCGGCGTACCCGGCCCTCGCAGGTGCGTCTGCCGAAGGGGCGCCGCGCGTGACTGAGGTGTTTGTGTCGAATTCGCTGTTTCCAAGCAGCCCGTTTCAGATGAGTTGGTACGACGGTTCCGGACAGCAGTTGCTGTCCGTGCCCGCGGCGCGCGACACGGTGAGCGTGCAGTTTAGCGAAGAGGTGTTCGTGTCCAAGAACGCGTTGCAACTGGTCAACCTCGACGGTGCGACGCCAGCAGGAAGTGTTCGGTTCGAGTACGACAGGCTAAGTCGAGTGGCGTCCTGGAGATTCCTCGGCGGCGTCTTCGCAGACGGCCGGTACTTGATCCGCCTGAGCGACTCGGTCATCGACATGAGCCGTGCGTCGCTCGACGGCGAGTTCACGAACCCGTGGGCAGTGACCGCGACGGGTACAAGCACGTTCCCCTCCGGGAACGGCAGTGCTGGCGGCGAGTTCCGTTTCCGCTTCACGGTCCTCGCCGGCGACACCGACCGCGACAACCAGCACAACGGCGTCGATTACCGGAACTGGAAGTCGATCGAGCCGGGGATGGTTTACGTCTCGACGACAGCCGATGACTGGGACGGCGACCTGTCGTTCGGCGACGTGAGCCTGCGCGAGGCGGTGAACCACGCCAACGGCGCGGGTGGGCCGACCACGGTCGTCCTCCCGACGGGCCGCTACACGCTGTCGCGCACCGGGACGGAGACGACGGCGAGCGCCTCGGTGAACGACCTCGACGTCCTCGGCGACGTGGCGATCGTCGGCTACGGGCCGGGCTTCTCGATCATCGACAACAGCGGGCTCACGACGGCGCCCAACGCCCAGGGTCGGGCGTTCGAGGTCAACGGCGTTGGCAAGCGGTTGAGTCTCGGCCGCCTTACGGTGGCGAACGGCGCTTCGATGGTTCCGGGCCAAGTCGTGTACGCGACCGCTGGCGCAGCCGTGGTGATCGAAGACAGCGCGATCGTCAACCACACTGCGTACACCGGGGCGACGGCGGTCTACGCCAGCGGCTCGTCGGTGACGATCTCGCGGAGCGTGTTCTCGAACAACGACGTCACCGCGAACTACGGGGGCGCCGCGGTCGTGGTCTACGCACAAGGCCCGACACCGGCCTCGATCACGGTCGGTGAGACGATCTTCGCGCAGAACGTCCAGGTGGGGTACTACGGCGTGAGCACCCGGTACGGGGTGCAGACCGTCGGGAGCGTGACGAAGGTCAACAACGGCAAGAACCTGTTCGACTTCGCCGGCGGCGGGTTCTTCGACACGACCCCCGGCGTTGGGGACTTCCTGGGAACTCCCACCTACGTCGTCACCTCGGCCCGCGACACGTTCAACCACGCCGACAACCTCGAGGCGCTGTCGCTGCGCGAGGCGATCGACCTGGCGAACAACGCGAGCGTCGCCAGCACGATCTGGGTCCCGGCCTGGAAGTTCACGCTCACCCGCGAGCGGATGGAGGACCTCGGCAACGGCCCGCAAACCGACACCGACGTGGCGTGGGGCGACCTCGACGTCAAGAAGAGCATGTCGATCCGCGGCGTGACCGCGAGCACGAGCGTCGCCTGGAAGCCCGACGTGATCGACGCGGTGTTCGACCTGCTCGGCGACTACGACGGGGACGGCGTGGCCGGGGGCGCGGTCAACGCGGGTGACTACACCGCGTGGGCCGAGCAGCTCGGGTCAGTAGGCAAATGGGAGCAGTTCTCTGCCGACGGGGACGACGACGGCGACGTGGACGCCGCGGACCACGCGATCTGGTCGCTGTACTACGGCAACACGCTGTCGCTGCTGAACGTCTAGCAGCCTGGCGCCACCGCATGACGACGACGGACGACGACGAACAGCCGCAGATGCACGCAGACAAACGCGGATGACGGACGGAAGGGAACCGCGAATGGACGCGAATCAGCGCGAAGGATGAACCGTCGAGTTCATCCGTGTTCATCTGTGGTTCCCTACCGTCCGTCAATCGGCCGGCCAGGCGGCTTCGGCGCTCTCGAGCAGCCAGTGCGTGCCGTCGGGCATGCGGTCTTGGTGCAGGGCCCAGAAGAACAGGCCACGGTAACCGCCGTCGCGGGCCCACTCGGCCTTGCCGCGCACCGAGTTGCGGTCGTCGTAGGCGATCAGCGTGGGGCTCTCGGCCTCGTCGATCGTCTCGAGCGGGCCCGCGTCGCTGTCCCCGTTCTGCTTCGCCGGCGAGCGCAGCCACGGGACGAGCGAGTCGTCGTCCCACCGCGAACGCCAGCCCTTGCCCAAGAGGTCCTGCACCTCGGTGAACGTCAGGCCGCGGTGCGCTGTGCGGAGCGTGGGGTCGAGCTCTTCGTACGGCGCCTCGGCAGGCATCGAGCGCCCGAAGAAGGGGATGCCGACGACCAGCTTGTCGCGCGGCACGCCGCGCTCGTCGGCCCAGTAGCGTAGGGCGTTCTCGACGGAGCGCCACTCGCGCTCCGGGTCGTCGGGCGAGGCGTGCAGGGGGGCGTTGTGACCGGCGTAGCGCGAGGTCTCGCCCGACATGTCGTACGTCATCACGTGCATCCAGTCGACGAGCGGCGCGACGCGCGGGGCGTCGATCCACTCGCCAAAGAAGTGCGCCGCGCTGACGGCGACCGTCAGCAGGTACGCCTCCGAGCGGCCCGCGTTCTTGGCGGCCGCGTCGAGCGCCGTGCGCAGCGCGCCAACGAGCCGCGTGAAGCCGTCGCGCGAGGCCGCGTCGTAGGGGAACTCCCAGTCGAGGTCGATGCCGTCGTACTTGTTATCGACGACGATCGTGACGATCGCCTGCGCGAGGGCGGTCGCCTGGGCGGGGTCGGCGGCGACCTTCTGCAAGCCGGCCGCCGTCGTCCCCCCGCCGACCGACAATAGCGCCCTGACGCCGTTCTTGCGGGCGTCGGCGGTGAAGGCCGGGTTGGGGACGGTCGCGGTGGTGACTGGCTTGCCGGCCTCGTCGATCCGCAAGAAGGCGTGGCAGGCGTGCGTGAGCCGCTTCCAGGGGACCTGTTCGATCGGCAGGTCGCCGAATACCGCGTAGTAGCCGACCATCACCCGCTCGGCCGCGCCCGACGGCGCCGCACAAGCCGACACGCAGGCGAGCGCGAGCGCAGCCCGCACGCCGAAGTAGCGGAAGGTCGCTCGCGCGATGTGCACTGGGGTTTTGCTCGTCATTGCTTGGCTCCGATGTGCTCCCACAAGAAGGCCGACAGGTCGGCGGCCTCTTCGATTCGCTTCGTGGTCGGTGTCCCCGCGCCGTGACCGGACCGCGTCTCGACCCGCAGCAGCACCGGCGGCCCGTCGGGCGGCTGCACGTGCTGCAGCGCCGCGGCGAACTTGAAGCTGTGCATCGGCACGACGCGGTCGTCGGTGTCGGCCGTCATGACCATCGTGGCCGGGAAGCGCACGCCGGGCCGCACGTTGTGGTAGGGGGAGTAGCCCCGCAGCTTCGGGAACATCGCCGCGTCGTCGGCCGAGCCGTACTCGTCGCGCCAGAACTGGCCGGCGGTGAACTTGTGGAACCGCAGCATGTCCATCACGCCGACGGCGGGGACGCACGCGCCGAACAGCTCGGGGCGCTGCGACATGCACGCGCCGACGAGCAGCCCGCCGTTGCTCCCCCCTTGGATGGCAAGGTGTTGTGGCGACGTGATCTCTTGCTCGACGAGCCACTCGGCCGCGGCGAGGAAGTCGTCGAACACGTTCTGCTTGTTCGCCAGCTTGCCGGCCGTGTGCCATTCCTCGCCGTACTCCCCCCCGCCACGCAGGCAGGCCACGGCGAACACGCCGCCACGCTCGACCCACGCGACGCGGCTCGGCGAGTAGCTCGGCGTCAGCGAGATCGCGAAGCCCCCGTATCCGTACAGCAGCGTCGGGTTCGACCCGTCGAGCTTCAGTCCTCGTCGGTGAACGAGGAAGATCGGCACGCGTGTACCGTCTTTGCTGGGGTAGAACTCGCGGCGCACTTCGAGGGCCCCCAGGTCCGCGGCGACCTTCGGCTCGAACAGTCGTTTTGTCTCTCCTGTCGCGACGTCGTAGCGATACGTCGAGGGGGGTGAGTCGTAGCTCGTGTATCCGAAGAACGTCTCCGTGTCGTCCTGCTCGCCCCCGAAGCCGAAGGCGGACCCGACTCCCGGCAGCGGGACGGTCCCGAGGGGCTCGCCGCTGACGGGGTCCACGACGCGGACCACCGAGGCGACGTCCTCGAGGTACGCCAGCAGAAGCTTCCCCCCCACGAGCGACGCGTACTCGAGCGTCGCGTCGTGCTCGGGGACGAGCTTTGTGATCCGCTCGCGCAGCGGGGCGTCGTTCTTGCCGTTAAGGTCGATCCGCACAATCCGCTTCCGAGGCGCGCCGTAGTCGGTCTGCAGGTACAGGGTGTCGCCGACCACGCCGACCACGCCCCACTGGTTGTCGAAGTCATCGACGAGCGGCGTGAGCTTGCCCGGCGAGCCCCCCTCGACTACGGCGTGGTAGAGTCGGTTCTGCGGGTCGGTGCCGCGACTCACGGAGAGGAGTAGGTGACGGCCGTCCTCCGAGAGTTCGACCCAGCAGCCCCAGTCGGGGTGGTCGGGGTCGTTGTAGACGAGTCGGTCCGCGGCTTGGTCGGTCCCGAGCGTGTGGTACATCACGCTCGGGTTGAGCGTGAGGGCTTGGTGGTCGTCCCCCGTCGCGGGCTCGGGGTAGCGGTTGTAGTAGAAGCCCGAGCCGTCGGGCGCCCACTCGACGCCGCTAAACTTGACCCACCGCAGCACGTCGGGGCGATCAATGCCGGTGGCCGTGTCGAGCACGCGGATCGTGCGCCAGTCGCTCCCCGCGTCGCTGCGCTGGTAGGCGACGAGCTCGCCGTCTTCGCTCGGCGCATAGCCGGCGAGCGCCGCGGTTCCGTCTTTGGTCCAACCGTTGGGGTCGAGGAGCACCCGACCCTTAGCCGGGTCGGCGTAGCCGGCGAGCGAGTCGGCCGCGTGCAGCACGTACTGGTTCTGCAAGCCGTCGTTGCGTTCGTAGAAGTAGTAGCGTCCTCGTTTGCGCGGGGCCCCCCGCTTCTCGTAGTCCCACAACGCGGTGAGTCGCTCGCGGAACGCGGCGCGCTCGGGGAGCCCGGCCAGGTAGGCTTCGGTGAAGTCGTGCTGCCGCTGGACCCACTCGGCGACCCGCGGGTCGGTGCGGACATCCCCCTCGAGCCATCGGTAGGGGTCGGCGACCGACGCCCCGTGCAGCGTATCCACAACCCCCTCGCGGTCCGTCGTGGGGTAGGGCGCGGCGCGAGAGTCGGATGCGTCCATCATGGCGGGGGTCATCGCGAGGCAGGTGGCCGCCAGACCCAGGGGGGTTCGCAGTGCGGAACGGCGAAAGGGATGCATGGGACGAACGCTCCGGCGGGGTGTCGATCGAAGGGGGCATTACACCACACCCCGCGGCCGGCTGACGAGCGGCCCCGCGGCGGTTAGCGTACGACGGTCGGCCACTACGCCCGGCGCCCTCCGACAACCACTGCTCATGAGCGATCTCCCAACCGAACCCACGCCACGGGACGCCTCGCCGCCGGCGCCCGCGCCGGGGGACCTGGCCTGCGACGTCGTCGTGCTCGGCGCCGGGGCGGCGGGCTTGATGGCGGCAATCCGCGCCGCGCAGCGTGGCAAGAGGGTCGTGGTCGTCGAGAAGAACCGCAAGGCGGCGGTCAAGGTCCTGATGTCGGGGGGGACACGCTGCAACCTGACGCACGACGCCTCGGCGGGCGAGATCGCCGACGCCTTCGAGCGCCTCGGCGGGGCGCAGCAAGCGAGGTTCCTACGCCCCGCCCTGTCTCGGCTCACGCCCGACGCCCTCGTCGCGCTGTTCGAGGCCGAGGGGCTGCGGACGAAGATCGAACCGACCGGCAAGGTCTTTCCCGAGAGCGACCGGGCGCTCGACGTGCAGCGCGCGATGCTGCGGATGGTCGCCGCCAGCGGCGCGCGGCTCGCGCTGGGGGAGGCCGTCGAGGCGGTCGATCCGGCCGACGAGGGGCGCTACGAGGTCCGCACGACGCTGCGGACGATCCGCGCCGGGCGTGTCGTGATCGCCGTGGGGGGTCAGTCGTACCCCGGCTGCGGGACGACGGGGGACGGCTACGCCTGGGCGAAGCGGCTGGGGCACCGGGTGGTCCCGCCGCGACCGGCGCTGGCGCCCCTGACGAGCGACACGCAGTGGGCGACCGACTTGCAGGGGGTGACGCTCCCCGACGTCCGCCTGACGATCGACGGCGCCCAAGGAGAAGGGGTGCTGAGCCGGCGCGGGTCGTTGCTGTTCACACACTTCGGGCTCTCCGGCCCCGTGGCGATGGACTCCAGCCGTGTCGTGACGCTCTCTCCCGAAGCGGGCCGGTGGGTGGCGCGTTGCGACTTCTTCCCCGCCCTCGACGAGCGCGAGTTGCTAGACCGCTTGCAGCAGGGAGCCGGCAACCGTGGCGTGCTGGGGCTCGTCGCCGAGTGGGCCCCGCGGCGACTCGCCGAGTCGCTCGTCGAGCAGAGCGAAGTCTCCCCCGATCGACGGCTAGCCGAGCTGTCGCGTGGCGAACGGCGCGCGCTGGTCGATGCGTGCAAAGGGAGCCCGATCCGCCTGACCGGCTCGATGGGCTTCAAGAAAGCGGAGGTCACCGCGGGGGGGGTCGATCTGTCGGAGGTCGATCCGCGGACGCTCGCCAGCCGCGTCGCGCCCGGCGTGTTCTTTGTGGGCGAGGTGCTCGACATCGACGGCCCGATCGGCGGCTACAACTTCCAGGCGGCGTTCAGCACGGGGGCGCTGTGCGGGGACTCGGTCTGACCCGTGTCTGCGGATCGAGTGACAACGCCACGGGGGATCGGCCCCGAACGGGCGATTGGCCTTGCTGGCGAAGCGTGGGCTCCGTAACTTCCCCGCGCCTGGGCGGATCGGCCACCCGTGCGCCGCTAGCACCCGCTCGGCTTGTTGCCCGTCCTTCAACAGCTCGAACATGGGCCTCCGCTCGACGATTCGACGCTACGCGAGCCCCTACGCGTATCTGCGTGGGTTGGCGAACCGGCGGAGCGCGCTGCGGGTCCAGGCCGGGCCGTTCGCCGGCATGAAGTACGTGAGCGAGTCGTTCGGCAGCGCGTACTTGCCGAAGATCGTCGGCGCCTACGAGCGCGAGCTGAACGAGACGATCGAGACGGTGATCGCCGGCGACCACGACCTGATCGTCGATATCGGCGCCGCCGAGGGGTACTACGCCGTGGGGCTCGCGATGCGGGTCGAGGCGCCCGTGGTCGCGTTCGAGATGAGCCCCCGCGCCAGGGCGCTAGCGGCGATCGTCGCCGAGCGGAACGGCGTGTCGGACCGGATCGAGCTGCTGGCGAAGTGCGAGCCCGCCGATTTGGAAGTGACAATCGGCGACGCCGAACGGCCTTTCATCTTGTGCGACGTCGAAGGGTACGAGGTCAAGTTGCTCGACCCGCGCCGCGTCCCGTCGCTCGCGCGAGCGGTGATCCTGGTTGAGATCCACGAGGTCCCGCGGCCCGGTGTGACGGCCGAACTGATGCGCCGCTTCGAGCCGACGCACGAAATCGACGTCGTGTGGCAAGAGGAGCGTTCGAGCGACGAGTTCCCGTTCAAGTCGTTCTGGACCCGGGTGATCCCACGCAGGACCATGAAGCGAGCGATCGAAGAAGAGCGGGCCTACCGCCAGAGTTGGCTCTGGATGACCCCGCGCGAGGCGGCGTCGGCGTCGCTGCGGTACGTCGCGTGAACGCACCGACACGACGCCCGACGGCGCCGGGGAGTTCGTCTGTGAAGTCCGTTGTCATCGACCTGTTCAAGCTACGCACGCTGCATTGTGGCTTGGGCCAGTTCTGTCGGCACCTTGGTCGGACGCTCGCCGAGAGGGACTGCAACGACCTCGACCTCCGTTTCCACCTGCAGGCGGAGGACCGGCAGCTCGTCGATGCGCCGCTGTCGAGGTGCGTCGCCGCGCGTCGCTGGCGCAAGGAGAAGGTCTACCGATTCCTTCGCCCGCTCCATCGCGTTCTTCCGTCGGGCCCCGACGGCGATCTTTGGCACGCCACCGACCAGCACGCCAAGCACCTGCCGGCAAGCCCGCACACGCCGCTCGTGCTGACGGTGCACGACCTCAACTTCCTGCGTGAGAAGACGACCGAACGGGCCGCCTCGATCCTCCGCAGGATTCAGCGGCGCGTCGATCGGGCGACGGTCGTGACGACGATCTCGAACTTCGTCGCCGGCGAGATACGCTCGCACCTCGACCTCCGCGGGAAGCCGCTTCGGGTGATCTACAACGGCGCCTGTCGCGACCAAGCGCGCGGCGGGAGCCGACCCGCGTTCGTGCCGTCGGGGCCGTTCCTGTTCACGATCGGGGCGATCCTGCCGAAGAAGAACTTCCACGTGCTGCTGGCGATGCTGCAGAAACTCCCGTCGCAGCGGCTGGTGATCGCCGGTCCCGACCACCACCCCTACGCGACGTTCCTGCGCGACGAGGCGCGGCGCCTGGGGGTCGCGAACCGCGTGGTCCTGCCGGGCGCGGTGTCGGATGACGATCGGCAGTGGATGTACGCCAACTGCGAGGCGTTCGTCTTCCCGTCGCTGACCGAGGGCTTTGGCCTCCCCGTCATCGAAGCGATGCACCACGGCCGGCCGATCTTTTGCTCGCGCCGCACGAGCCTTCCCGAGGTCGCGGGGCCGCACGCCTTCTACTGGGACAGCGACCACGCCGACCACCTGGCCGACGTCTTCCGCCGCGGCATGGGGGTCGTTGCGAAGTCCCCCGACCTCGGGAGCAAGCTGCGGCGGCACGCCGCGCAGTTCGACTGGGAGACCACGGCGACACAGTACCTTGCCGTGTACCGCGACGTGCTGGGGCTCGCGGCGTCGTCCGGCGCCCACGACGCGCAAAGCGCGCCGCTGAAAGGGCCTCACCGACGGGACGAGCCGCAGGCCGCGTAGCCGCTCCCGCTCGCGCGAGCCCTGCAGGCGGCGTTCTGTCCGCGCGCCACGCCGCTTAGTTCACCGACTCGTTGCGGCGGCGCAGCGGCGACCAGTAGCGGGCGGGAATCACGATCTTCGCGACGCTAACCTTATCAGCCTGTTGATTTTTCAACAGGCTGCGTCGTCGCAGGGAGGCGACGTCGATACCGTGGCGCTTTCGCCGCGGTTTCGCGAGCCGCGAGCGGCTCGGCCGCGAGCTTGGCGAGGTTGAAGAACGCCACGACGGCGTTTATCAACGGGCTGCTAGAAGCGGGTAGGGTGCTCCCCGCTCAGGGGTCACTCGCCGAGCTCGACGCAGACGATTTCCTTGTCGTTCCGCGCGATGATCGCGCGGTCGGCGAACGCCGGGTGGCTCCACAGGACCGATCGACCGAACGCGCTCCCCGTGGGCTCGAGCAGCTTCGCGCGACCGAGCTCCTCGTACTTCTCGGGTGAAAGCCGGGCGAGGACCAGGTCCCCCGACTCGCTGGCGAGCCAGACGCGGTCGGTATCCCCCTGGCGAACGACGAACGCCGTGCCGTGCCGCCCGCGCTGCCCCTCGGCCATCGTCGGCGCTTGCTCTTCCCACAGCCGATCGCCGGTCTCGATGCTGACGGCGACCAGCGCGCTGGCGTTGGCGTCGCAACCGTAGATCGTCTCGCCGATCGCCAGCGGCGACGAGTTCGCGCACGACATCGACGTCTTCGGGGTCCCCGACCACAGCACCTCGGGCTTGCCGTCGGCCTCTGCCGAGAGCTTAAGCAGCACCGAGACGCCGCCGTACCCGCTGACGAACAGCTTGTCGCCGACTTGCAGCGGCTGGGCGATCGACATCCCGTACGAAGGCTCGAGGGGGATGCTCCACAGCTCGTCGCCGGTCGCCGGGTCGAGCGCCGTGGCGCCGACCGGGTGGAACACCACCAGCAGGGGCTTGCCCCCCTGCTCGATCATCGCCGGCGGGCAGTAGCCGGGCTCGTAGGCGGTGACGGCCCGCCACTTCTCGGCGCCGGTCCGTTTGTCGAACGCAACGGCGACCGAGCCTTCCCCCCCGACGACGCAATAAAGCGTTTCGCCGTCCACCAGCGGGTGGGACGAGTGGCCCCAGATGGGCGTCTCGACGCCGAAGTCCTCCGCGTAGCTCTTCTTCCAAACCAACTCGCCGCCGGCCGTCTTCAGGCAGCGGAGGTCCCCCTCGGCGCCGACGATGTACACCAGGTCGCCGTCAACCGTCGGCGTGGCGCGCGGACCGCTGGGGTAGGAAACCTGGTAGGGGCGCTCGTACTCGTGCCGCCAGAGCTCGTCGCCGGTCTTGAGGTCTAGCGCCCGCAGACGCTCGGTCCCTTCGAGCTCGTCGCGACCCCCCGGGTTGTTGGTCACCTCGCCCGAGCGCTTGTCGTACTCAAACAGGTAGACCTTGCCGCTTGCGACCGCGGGCCCGGCGTAGCCGAGAGCGCACGGCACGCGCCAACGGACCTCGGGCTCCGCCGGCAGCGAATCGGCGACCCCCGCCTCGCGCCACACGCCGTCGCGCAGCGGTCCCCGCCACTGGGGCCAGTCGTCGGCGACGGCGGAGAGGGCGATCGACCCAACGGCGATCACGAGTAAAGCTAGGCGACGCATCGCGCTCTGCCTCCAGTTCTGGGACGTGAGTAGTCGATCGAGCGGATTGTACCCGATCGCCGCGGAGGCGGCCGAGGCGGGCCGGCGCGGGTCCCCCCGTCGGGCCCGGGTCAGGACTCGCTGAAACCTCGCGAATCGAGTGGACAGCCGAGCCAACCGGGGACACAATCCGCTATCTTCGCAGTGCGAAAGTCGTTCGCGCGACACTCTCGTGTGCCACACGGATTGCACGCACGGTTCGTCACCCTATTCCCAACAGGGGGTCCGACTATGTTTCCGCTCGACGCGACTTGGTTATTGTCAGTCCCCCACGCTCGGCGCGGCGGGTTTATCGGCGACATGGTCGGGTGGTTTATCCGAATCGTGATCTACGATATCTGCGTGACCGGGATCTCCGACCTCCTCGGCGTTTCGCGGATGGTCGCCTTGTTTATTTTCTTGGGGCTCTTGATCGCGATCAGCGTCGGCGGCTACCTGCTCAAGCAGAAGTACAGCCCCGGCGCCGACGAGTGACCACTCGCCCGCAGACCCCCTGAAGAACGACGGCGCCGCTGCGATGCGATTTGAAGTGCAGCACGCCCCGACGTTCACAACCCTCCGCGTCGACCTCGACAACGGCGACGTCGTCTTCGCGCAGCCCGACTCGATGGTGTCGATGACCACCCGCGTGGTGGTCAGCGCGAAGCTGGGGGGTCAGCAGGGCTCGAAGGGGCTGGTCGGGGGTGTGCGCAACATGCTGACCGGCGAGTCGCTGTTCGCGGCCGTGTTCACCGCGACCGACGACAAGCAGGAGCTCGTGCTGGCGCCCGACGCGATCGGCGAAGTCTTCTCGCTCGACCTCGACGGCGGCGCAGGGTACTACCTCTCGCGCGGGGCCTACCTCGCGAGCACTCCCGGCGTGCGGCTGGAAGCGAAGTACGGCGGGGTGCGGGGGTGGTTGGCGGCGAAGGGACTGTTCCTGATGCAGGCGCGCGGCGAAGGGACCCTGTTCTGCGCGAGCCACGGCGCCGTCGTCCGTCGCGAGCTTGCCGACGCGGAGCGCTTCGTCGTCGATAACAAGTACGTTGTCGCTTTCAGTGAGTCGGTCGAGTACCAGTTGGTGAAGGCGACGAGCTCGGTGAGAGACTCGGTGATGTCGGGCGAGGGACTCGTGAACCGCTACACGGGCCCGGGGACCGTCTACTACCAAACGCGCAGTCGGCCGACCATCAGCGGGCTGGTCGGGTGGCTGTTCCAGGCGGCGACGTGAACGACCGCACCCCAAGCGACGCCACGACGCCAACGGGACGCGTGCCGACACGGCCCGAGGCGTTCGCCCGCGTCGAGCGAGCGAACGCCATCGACGGCTGGGTGATCGGCGCGCTGCTCTGCGCGGCGGTCGTCCTCGCGGCCGTCGCACGCTGGCCGGCGGTGATCGCCGCCCCCGCGACGACGCTTGTGGTCGCCGGGGTGCTGCTGGTCCAGGAAGCGGCGGCGCTGGTGCGGCTCGTCGGCACGAAGCGCAAGCGGATCGAAGAGGTCCGTGTCGGCGTCAAGCTCGGCGCGTACGACCGCGACTCGCTGGTCGCGCTCGTTCACGACGTCGAGGACCGCTTGGGGGTCCCCCGCGGCCGCTACAACGTCTACGTCACACGCGACAAGTCGCTCAACGCGGGGGCGTTGACCTCGGGCATCGGTTCGCTCGTCAGTGGCGTTGATGGGGTCTACCTCCACCGCCAGTTGCTGCACGTGCTCGAGCCCGACGAGCTCTCGTTCGTCATCGCCCACGAGCTCGGCCACTGCCACCGACACTACTTGCGTTCGACGCGGGCCTGGCTTCTGAACCTGCTCGTCTGCACGCTCGCGGTGCTCGCCCTGCTCCCTTTTGCTGAGCGCTACGGATGGATGGGCGTTTTCGGCGTGGCGATCGGGGGGTTCTACTTGAACTCGGTCCTTGCCGGTCGCGGCGCGCGCCAGTCGAAGACCATCGAGCACCTGTGCGACGACTACGGCGCGATCGCGACGGGAGTCCCCCAGGCGGTCAACGCGCTGCTCAAGATCGGCGCCGAGTTCGAAGCGTCGGAGCGGGTCACCCGCTATTGTCTCGAGATCGGCAAGGCGATGAAGGACATCGACCCCTTCGAGTTGATGCGACGATACCAAGAGGCGATGCCCTTCGGTTCGCTGAACCGCGAGGAGTCGGAGCGGCTTCTGACCGACAGCTTGCGACGCGTCGAGCAAGACAACCGCTCCCTCTCGCTCCGCGGGTACTGGGACTACCTGTCGGACAGCGACGCGCGGGACGAAGCGGCGGCCGAGCTTCGCAAGGAGCTGCGGCGACTCGACGAGGTGGAGGTGATCGACTGGGGCAAGTCGCTGCGCGAGAGCGGCGAGCGGCGAATGACGGAGTCCGCGATCGATGCGGTCGTCGAGTCCCTCGAGGCCAAACCCGAGGCCGCGCTGTTCCGATCGACGGGCGAGCTCGATTCCGTGCCGACGCACCCGACGACACGCGCGCGGGTGATCTACCTGTGGCGGAACCGCGCCGCGATCGAGGCCGCCGCACGGTCGCTGTCGATCGACCCGCCGACCACGATCCGGCGTTAGGCGCCGCTGCGAACCGGCCGCAAGGCGCCGGCAGTCGAGCCATCGCCTTGCAGCATCCTGACCCAACCGCCGAACCGCTGGACGACGCCACCCGGCGCCCGCCCGCCGTGGGCTGGGCGACGGCCGTCGGCGCGTCCAACGACCTTCGGCGCCGGTGGCGAGAACTGCTTGTCGCGGGGGTGTCGGTGCGCGTCGTGTCGGCGCTCGTGCTTGCGCCGTTCTATTCGGTGCTGCTGAGGGTCGCGGTCGGTGTTTCAGGGCAGCCGGTCCTCACCGACGAGGAGTTACTGACGTTCATCGTGTCACCGATCGGGATGGCCGGGCTCGTCGTGGTGGGCGTCGCTGCCGTGGCGCTCGTCGCGCTCGAGGTGGCCGTGTTGCTGACGGTCGTGGCGCAAACGAGCCCGAGCGTCGTCGGGGCCGCCACGCTTGCCCTTTCGAACACCGTAACCGTGCTGCGTGTGGCGACGCGCGTCGTGCTGCACGCTTTGGCGTGGTTGGCGCCCGCGGGGTTGGCAGCGTGGCTCACGCACGCGACGCTGCTCTCGGAGTTTGACGTCAACTACTACCTCGCCGAGCGGCCTTGGCAGTTCGGCGTCGCTGTGGCGATCGCCTGCGTCATCGTGACGTACGCGGCGTGGTTGGCCGTGCGCGTGGCGACCGAGTGGTCCGTCGCGTTGCCGCTGGTGCTGTTCGAGGGAGTCTCCCCGGCCCAAGCGCACCGGGCGAGCATGCGACGCACCGCGCCCGCCCGATGGGCGGTCCGCACGATGGTCGTCGGGTGGTTCGTCGCGTCGTTCGCTTTCTCCACGCTCGCCACGGCGTTCGTCGCCGCGGCAATCTGGCCGTTTGCAGCGGTCTGGCCACGCTCGCTGTCGATGGTCGCGCTCGGCGCCGGGCTGAGCATTGCGGCGCTCGCGGGCGTCACGCTGCTCACGACCGTCGTCGGCACGGCCTCGTTCGCAGCGGTCGTCTATCGGTTGCACCGGGCCCTGGGGGGCCAGGAGCCCGCGTCGTCCGCCGCGCCGCGCGTGTCGCAGCCAGTCGGTTTCGGGCTGACGCGCCCGCGCGCCTTCGCCGCCGGAGGGGTTGCGCTGCTCGCATCGACGACCGCCGGGTTCGTCGCCCTGGGGAGCGTGCCGGTTGAAGATCACGTCGTCGTGATCGGCCACCGCGGCGCGCCACGGGCAGCCCCCGAGAACACGCTCGCGGCGATCCGGGCGGCGATCGAGGGGGGCGCCGACTACGTCGAGGTCGATGTGCAAGAGTCGGCCGACGGCGAGGTGATCGTGTTCCACGACAGCGACTTCATGAAGGCCGCCGGCCTGGGCCTCAAGGTCTGGGACGCGACACGCGAAGACCTCGCGGCGATCGACGTCGGCGCACGGAGGGGCGAACGCTTCCGCGGCGAGCGCGTGCCAACGCTCGCCCAGGTCCTAGACCTGTGCCGCGACCGAGTCGGCGTGCTCGTTGAGCTCAAGTACTACGGACACGACATCGACCTCGAGCGCCGCGTCGTCGATGTCGTCGAACGCGCAGGCGCCGCCCTTGACACGATGTTCATGTCCCTGCGCCGCGAAGGGGTCGCGAAGCTAAAAGGGTTGCGCCCCCACTGGCGGGTGGGGCTGCTGATGTCGGTGGCCGTCGGCGACCAGCGGGGGCTGAAGGCCGACTTCTTGGCGGTCAACGCGTCGTTTGTGACGCGCGGCGTGCTCCGGTCGGCGCGACGCTCGGGACGCGAAGTGTACGCCTGGACTGTCAACGACCCCCTGACGATTTCGTCGATCGTCGGCCGCGGGATCGACGGCGTGATCACCGACGAACCGGGCGTCGCCAAGCGCGTGCTGCGCGAGCGGGCCGAGATCCCCCCTGTCGCGCGGCTGTTGGTGGAGCTTGCCGACCGGTTCCGGATCGCGACCGGCGCCCGACCTACGGCAGGCGTTCCGGCGGCCGACGTCGCTCGTTAGGCGCGCCGCGCGAGCCCCAGCAACAGGACGAACGTCGCCGCGAGGTCGGCCGTGAGAGCCAGGGCGCCCGCGAAGCTGCTGGCCGCGGCCGCCATCCCCCCCCAGGCGACGACGTACAGCAGCGCGTAGAGCGACGCGTGCGCGAACCTCAGCGGCGTGGCGGCCCAATCCCAGCTCGCGAGGCCGTTCGCGCCGTCCCCCAGGAGCTGGGCCTCGCGGGCGCGTTCGGCGCGGCGCGCGAGGTCGGCGTCGGCGCCCAGGCCGACCAGCAGCAGGCACGTCAGCACCGGCGCGGGAATGCCAAGCCCGTGCGCCGCGATCCCTACGACACCGAACGTCATGAGCCACGGCGCGGCCGCCGCGGAGACCCCCCGGCGGGGCGCAGTCGAAGCCGGCGGCGACGGGGTGGCGGGCACGGACGAGCGGGGGGTGCGTCGGAACGGTCAGGGAAGGGCGGGCCTCGACTCGGAGGCCAGGCGCCAAGCCTTCATTCTGACCGCGTCGGACGCGACCGCCACCGACCCGGCCGCCGCGGCGCAAAGAAAACGCCGCCCCGGGGGGCGTCCCCCGGGCGGCGTGACGGATTGCGCGAGTTGTGCTGGCCCCGTGCTGGGGACCTCTCAGCCGTCCTTCTTCCGGTCCTCGATGATCTGCACCTGGATGTTCGGCGGCACGGGCATGTACTTCGCGAACTCCATCGTGAAGGTCCCCTGGCCCTGCGTCTGGCTCCGCAGCTCGGTCGAGTAACCGAACGTCTCGGCGAGCGGGACCTCGGCGATGATCTTGGCGAGGTTGCCGGTGGTCTCGGTCTCGACGATCATCCCGCGCTTGGCGCTGATCTGGCCCTGGACGGCGCCCTGGAAGGGCTCGGGGCACTCGATCTCGACCTTCATGATTGGCTCGAGCAGCACCGGCTTCATGCGGTTGAAGTGCTCGCGGAAGCACTCCTGCGCGGTGAGCATGAACGCCATGTCGCTCGAGTCGACGTCGTGGTACGAGCCGTCTTGCAGCGTGACGGTCAGGTCCACCACCGGGTAACCGGCGAGCGGCCCCTTGGGCATCATGTTGCGGAAGCCCTTCTCGATCGCCGGGATGAAGTTCTTCGGGATGCGGCCGCCGGTGACCGCATCGACGAAGATCAGCTCGTTGGGCTCGCTCCCCCCCTCGCGGACCTTCTCGCGGTCTTCCTCGGTCTGCGGCGCCAAGATCCCCTTGATGTGGCCGTACTGACCCGAGCCGCCGGTCTGCTTCTTTCGCTTGTGGTCGAACTCGAAGGACTGCTGGCCCGACTCGCGGTAGCTGACCTTGGGGGCGCCGACCTCGACGTCCACGCCGTACTCGCGGCGGATGCGCTCGACGTAGATCTCGAGGTGCAGCTCACCCATGCCGGCGATGACCGTCTCGTTGGTCTCCTCGTCGGTGAAGACGTGGAACGTTGGGTCCTCCTTGCGGAACCGCTGCAGGGCCTTGCTGAGCTTGTCGCTGTTGTCGCGGCTCTTGGCCTGGACCGACATCTTGATCACCGGCGCGGCGACGTAGATGTTCTCCAGCGAGCAGTAGTTGCTCTCCCCGCAGTAGGTGTCGCCCGACGCGCAGTCGATCCCCATCACGGCGACGATGTCGCCGGCCGTGGCGGTGTCGATCTCTTCGCGCTTGTTCGAGTGCATCCGCACGATGCGGCTGAAGCGCTCCTTCTTGCCGGTCCGCTGGTTGAAGTACGACTCGCCCTTGCCGATCTTCCCCTGGTAGACGCGGGTGTAGGTGAGCTGGCCGTGCTGGTCATCGACGATCTTGAACGCCATGCCGACAAACGGCTTGGCGGGATCGGGCTCGAGCTTCATCCGCTCGTCGGTCTTCGGGTTGTTGCCGAAGTTCTCGACCTCGGTCGGGGACGGCAGGTAGTGCTTGACCGCGTCCAGCAGCGGCTGCACCCCCTTGTTCTTAAACGCCGAGCCCAAGAACACCGGCGTGAACGCCTGGTGGATGACCGCCTTGCGGGCGACCTTGTGGACCTCGTCTTCGGTGAGCGACTCGCCCCCGAGGACCTTCTCCATCAGTGAGTCGTCGTACATCGACAGCGCGTCGAGCATCGCGGCGCGGTGCTCGTCGGCTTCGTCCTTCAGCGCGGCGGGGATCTCCTCGGTGCGGACCACCTCGCCGTTCGAGCCGTCGAAGTAGTAGGCCTTCATCGCCACCAGGTCGATCACCCCCTCGAACTTGTCTTCGTTGCCGATCGGCAACTGCATCAGCACGGCGTCGGCGCCGAGCTTGTCGCGGACCTGCTTGACGACGCTGAACGGGTTCGCCCCCGTGCGGTCCATCTTGTTGATGAACGCCAGCCGCGGCACGTTGTAGCGCTTCATCTGCCGGTCGACCGTCATCGACTGCGACTGCACGCCGCCGACCGAGCAGAGGACCAGGATCGCCCCGTCGAGCACGCGGAGCGAACGCTCGACCTCGACCGTGAAGTCGACGTGGCCCGGCGTGTCGATCAGGTTGATCGCGTGGTTGTCCCACTGCAGGCTCGTGGCGGCCGAGGTGATCGTGATCCCTCGCTCCTTCTCGAGCTCCATGTGGTCCATGGTCGCCCCGTCCCCGCCGCCGCGGACGTCCTCGATCTTGTGGATCCGACCGGCGTAGAACAGGATCCGCTCGCTCAGCGTGGTCTTGCCGGAGTCGATGTGGGCCGAGATGCCGATGTTGCGGACGTTCTTGAGGTTCATGGTCGGGGGCCCCGCGGTGGGAGGGGGCGAAGGAGGCGGGAAACCGATCGCTAGCCAGCGGACTACTGACAGCAGGGCGCGCCCGGTCGCGAGCGCACCCCCAGCGGACCCTCGGCGGGCCGAGGGAAGCCTGTATCTTAGCGATACCGGCGGGCGCGGCTAGCCGGTGGGGGGCGGGGCGGAACTCCCCCGGCTGACGCCGGGGCTCGCCCTACGTTCCTTCCTTCCCCCTTCCGCCCTCCCCCTTCCGCCTTCGACAGATGCCCTTCTTCTCCCGCGAGAACTGGCTGCTGTACGTCCTGCCGATGGCGGTCTACATGGTGCTCGGGAGCTTCGAGCCCGCGGCGCCCGAGCCGGGCGAGGACCCGACCCCCGGCTTCCTGGGGCTAACCCACGACCACTACCCGCTGATTTACACGGCCAAGCTGGCGATCGTCGTCGCGGCGCTCGCCTTCTGCTGGCCCGCCTGGGGGCAGTGGAAGCTGCGCGTGTCGCCGCTGGCGGTCGGGGTCGGGGTGGTCGGCGTGGTGCTCTGGATCGCCCTCTGTGGGCTGAAGGCCGAAGAGCGGCTCCTCGAACTGCTAGGAGACGAGAGCCCCCTGACCGGCCTCCTGGGGGTCCTCGGCATCGGGGCGGCCCGGGCGGCCTACAACCCGTGGGAGCAGTTGGGCCACGCCCCGCTGCTATGTTGGGCGTTCCTGGTCGTCCGCTTCCTCGGCCTCTCGGTCGTGGTCCCGGTGTTCGAGGAGCTGATGCTGCGCGGGTGGATGATGCGCAACGTCGTCAGCCCCGAGTTCTGGAAGGTCGAGTTCGGCCGCGTGACGACCACCGCCGTGGTGGCCGGCACCGCCTTCCCGATGCTCTACCACCCCGAGAAGCTGGCGTCGCTCGGCTGGTTCACCCTGGTGACGTGGCTGATGGTGCGCACCAAGAACTACTGGGACTGCGTCACCGCCCACGCCGTGACGAACTTCCTGCTCGGAGTCTACGTGGTGACCACCGGCGAGTGGTGGTTGTGGTGAGCGGAGCACGGCGGCGCCGCGCGCAGGCGGCCCGGCGGCGTAGCGCCCTACCTCCGCGACTTTACGCCTCTGCGTGAGACCTCTCGACGAGTCGCGACCGGCTCCGCCCACGCTCAGCGCATCGGCGCCTGCGTCCGGGCTGCCTCGATCGCCTTCTGCAGTTGCTCGTCGGCGGGGGCCTTGGCGCCGCGGTAGCCGACCGTTTGCGCGCGGCCTTCTTCTCGCCCGCCGGCAGCGCTCGTCGCGCGGTGCACGACGATATCGGGGTTCACTCCGACCTCGCTGATCGGGTGGCCGTTGGGGGAGTAGAACTTGGCCGTCGTCAGGCGGATGCCGGCGCCACCGAGCGCCATCGGGAAGATCCCCTGCACCGACCCCTTGCCGAACGAGCGGACGCCGACGATCGTCCCGCGACGGTTGTCGCGGATCGCCGCCGCGAAGATCTCGCTCGCCGAGGCGCTGTCGCCATCGACCATCACCACCAGCGGCACACGCCAGGTCCCGGCGCGGTGGGCGCGGTAGTCGAAGTCCTCGCCGTCGCTGCGGCCGCGGGTGCTGACGAGATTCCCCTGGGCGACGAACTTGTCGGCCAGCTCGACGGCCGAGGTTAGCAGGCCGCCGGGGTTGCCGCGGAGGTCGATTACTAGGCTCCGCATCCCCTGGCGGTGGAGGTCCCACAGGGCCGACTCGACGTCGCGGGCCGTCGATTTCTGGAAGACGGGGAGTTTGACGTACGCGACGCCGTTCGCCTGATCGACGATCTCGACCCCTTCGAGGCTCGGCACCTCGACGTGCTCGCGGCGGACGGTCAGGGTCCGCTGGCCGTCGAGGGGCTTCGCCACCAGGTGGGCCACGTCGTCGCTCGGCGCCGGGAACTCGACGCTCGGCGACACGACGGTCACTTGGCAGGAGGTACCCTCCTCGCCGGTGAGCATCGAGGCGGCCTCGTCGGACGAGTGGTCGCGGCACTGCTGGCCGTCGATCGCGATGATCCGGTCGCCGGCGACGATGCCGGCCCGCTCGGCGGGGCTGCCGCCGATCACGCGGACGATCTCGAGGTCTCCCTCGGCCGCCTTCAGCTCGACCCCCAGCCCGACGAAGTTCCCCTCGATCTGCGAGTAGACGTCGCGCAGTTGCCCGGGGGTGAGGAACGCCGAGTAGTTGTCGAGGCCCCCCGCGGCGGCGGCGGTGAACTCGAGCATCCACGCGGCGGCCGGGGCCCCCACGCGGCGTTCGGCCGCGGACGCCACTGCGGCCGCGACGGCCAGGGCGTCACGCGAGCCGCGCACCAGCTCGGGACGAGCGAGCTGCCGCACATCGGCCGCCAGGGCGCGGAGTTGTTGTTCGTTCGGGCGGAGCCCGTGCCGGGCCGCGAAGTCGGGGTCGGCCGCGGCGATCAGCACCGCCGTGGCGCCGCGCTCGGTGAGCTTGCCCCACGGGGGATCGACCACGTAGTGCGTTTCGATCTTCGTCAGCAGCTCGGAGTGGAGGTCGGTCGCCGCGCGGCCGTCGAGCGCGCGGAGCGTATCGACGAACGAGGCGTCGGCGTAACGCCGCTCGAGGCTGCTGTGGATCCGCGCCAGGTCGTGCCGCAGGCGCAGGCGCTGGTCGTTCGGGAACTCGCGGACGGCTTGCTCGTAATGGCCGGCGGCGTCGGTCCACTGCCGACGCCCCTCCATCCGGATCCCTTCCTGAAGCGCCTCCACGGCGGCCTGCTCGAAGGCCGGGCCGGGGATCGTCACCGCTTCGCTAGCCGGCAGGATGCCTGCGCCCGGCAGACTCAGCCCCGGCTGCGCGAGCGGCGCCGACAGCACCTGCGCCGGGGTGTAGCCGCTGACCCGTGTCCCTGTATCGCTCGCCGACTCGGGAGCGAAGGGGAATGCTGCCTGGCCCGCCGCGACGGCCGGGCCGGAAATCAGCAGCGCCGCGACCGCGGCGCGAAAACGCCGCCAGGCAGCGCTGCCGCCGTGGGGGGCAGTCGAGCGCGTTGCAGCGAAGGGGACGCACACAGGCATTTGCTCGTTCCGTCTCGCGGGGGGCCCGCACGCGCTGTGGCTGCCCGCCACGCGACAAAGCCCACCTCAGCGCGACGCACCGGCGTCAGCGACACGAGGGGGGACCGGGACGCGAGCAAAGGCAGCTTCCGCGGCCGGGACCACTCCCCTGTCGGTCGAACGGCGACCAGGCAAAGGGAGCGGGGGAAGGCGTACGCGAAGCTTGGCTGAGGGGGGTCGGGTCGCGTCCCAGCTAACGCGGCGAGAACTCCACGCGGCTTGGTTCGCTCCCGAACCCGCCGCGCCCGCCACGCTGTTCCGACCACCTCTCGAAGGTTGTGCTGCGAACAGCACAACCAGCCACGCGAATATAGGTCACGAATCGAGGCGGGTCAAAAAACCGTGACCCGACTTTCTTCACCGATCGCCTGCCCGGGTAGCGGAAACCCGGCACAGCCGTCTCGACCGGCGCCACCTTTTCGCAGTCGCTCCGCGACGCCCCTGCCGACACGCGGCGCAAGGGGCCCAGGGGTTCCATCCGAAGGCGTCGTGCCATCCAAGCCGGGCCGTCACAGGCCGGGCGACGAGTTGCTCGCCCCCAGTACGCCGGCCGCCGGCCGGGGGTTCGCGAATGAAGCGCGGTAGCGGCGCCTTTACCGGCGATGCCAACCACCCCGGGGGGTTCGCCCCGCAACGCGGCGAGTGCTATCGTCGCGCCCTGCCGCCGCAAAACCCGTCGTCTCCCCTCCCCCTTCGGCCCTCCCCCTTCCGCCTTCAAATGTCGTTCCCGATCCAACGCGCCCTGCTAAGTGTCAGCGACAAGACGGGGCTTATCGAATTCGCGTCTCGCCTCGCGGCGCGGGGGGTCGTCCTGTACAGCACCGGCGGCACACGGGCCGAACTCAAGGGGGCCGGCCTCGAGGTGATCGACGTCGCCGACTACACCGGTTATCCGGAGATGATGGACGGCCGCGTGAAGACCCTCCACCCGCGCGTCCACGGGGGGCTCCTCGGTCGCCGCGACAACCCGGACGACATGGTCGCCGCCCATCGGCACGGGATCGTGCCGTTCGAGCTGGCGGTGGTGAACCTCTACCCGTTCGAGCAGACCATCGCCCGCGGCGGGGTGACTGTCGCCGAGGCGATCGAGCAGATCGACATCGGCGGCCCGACGCTGATCCGCTCGGCGTCGAAGAACCACGCCTTCGTGACGATCGCTTCAAGCCCCGCGCAGTACCGGCGGATTCTCGCCGAGTTCGAGGCGACCGGGGCGACGAGTCCCGAGCTACGCCGCCAACTGGCCGGCGAGGCGTTCGCTCACACGGCGCGCTACGACGCGGCGATCGCGCGCTACTTCGCCGGGCTGGCCGACGCGGAACCCGATGCGTCGCTCCCCGTACGCATCGACGTGACGCTCGAGCGCCGCGCGACCCTGCGTTACGGCGAGAACCCCCACCAGTCGGCGGCGCTCTACGCGACCGTGGGAACCTCGGGCGCGGCGGCGGGGGGCTCGCTGGTCGATGCCGAGAAGCTGCACGGCAAGGAGCTGTCGTACAACAACCTGCTCGACCTCGACGCCGCGTGGGCCTGCGCGAAGTCGCTCCCCACGCCGGGCGTGGCGGTGCTCAAGCACAACAACCCGTGCGGCGCCGCCACCGCGGCGACGATCGGTGAGGCGACGCGCCTCGCGTGGGACGGCGACCCGGTGAGCGCCTTCGGTTCGATCCTCGGCTTCAACGCTACGGTCGATGCCAACGCCGCGCGCTGCCTCGCCGAGCCGGGCAAGTTCGTCGAGGCGATCGTCGCCCCGGGGTACACCGACGAAGCCCTGCACATCCTGACGACCGAACCGAAGTGGAAGTCCAACGTCCGCCTGCTGCGTGTGGCGCCGGCTGCCGCGAGCGGCGCCCCCGTCTTGCGAGCGATCGACGGCGGCTACCTCGCCCAGTCGGCCGACGACGGGCCGCACTCCCCCGACGAGTGGCGCTGCGTCACGTCGTGCCAGCCGACCGACGCTCAGTTAGGCGACCTGCGGTTCGCCTGGGCCGCCTGCCGGCACGTGAAGTCGAACGCGATCGTCTTGGCGCGCGGCGGGCAACTGGTCGGCGTCGGCGCCGGCCAGATGAGCCGCGTCGATTCGGTCGAGATCGCGATCAAGAAGGCGGGCGACCGCTCGCAAAGGGCAGTGCTCGCCTCCGACGCGTTCTTCCCGTTCGAGGACTCGATTCTGACCGCGCACGCCGCGGGGGTCGCCGCGATCATCCAGCCGGGGGGCTCGAAGCGCGACGACGAGGTGGTCGCCGCCGCCGAGCGTTTGGGGATCGCGATGCTGCTGACGGGCCGGCGGCATTTCCGGCACTGAGCGCGAAGGACCAATGACCAAGTCCCCAATGACCAACGAGCGGTAGCTTGAGGCAATCCGGCGGCGTTAGCCGTCGGAGTCTTTGCGTTGCGGTTAAGTTGGCCGTTCCTGAACGACTCCGACGGCTCTCGCCGCCGGCTCGCCTGCGCGCGCTTCGCGTGGGTCTGGTAGACTGTATCGGCGTCGGCCGCTGCGTCCCGTTGTTCGCGGAGTTTCTTCATGCGTCGCAGGTTGCGTCCCCGCCGTCCGCGGTTCCAGTTGCTTGAGCCCCGGCGGGTCCTCGACGGCGCGAGCCACGGGAGTTGATTATCGCTGACCCGACGGCCGCCAGTGCGATCAGTAAGTTCGCCACAGGCTCCGGGACGGTCGTAGAGGTCGCGGGAAAACCGCGTGCGTCTCTCCACACGGTGTAGTCGGCTGCGTTGACGAACCCGTCGAGGTTGCCGTCCGCCCCTCTCCCTGGGAACACCTGCTGCCCGTATCCCGAAGTGAACACGGTGTAGTCCGCCTGATCGACGTCGCCATCTCGGTCGTAGTCGCCCGGCATCAGCGACGACGGCTCGTAAGACCACCAGGCGACAGCAAAGTCCGTCGCCCTGTTGATCGAGTTGCCTACGGGGCCGTCCGACGCGCTAAACGGATATCCCTCATCGACGACGATGATGTCGAACGTCCCGCCCCCGTGCTGGTTCGTGTAGATGTGCTCGACGTTGTCGTCAAGTGACACGGACTTCGCCACCGCCAGGGCGAGATTGGTCTCGCCCGCCGGCATCAAGTACAGGTTGAGGTTGCTCACCGAGTCTTCGACGCTGCGGTTGAAGAACTGGTCACCCGCCGAATAGGTGTTATTCGCACTCGTCACGTCCACGATACGGTCCCAGCACAGCGTGATCGATATGTAGTCCCCCGCGGCGACGTTGGCGGAGAAGGCGTAGCTGAATTGATCGCCGACACCTCCGGTTGTCCCCAAGTCCCACCCTGCGTCCCCGATCGCCCCAGGCCCGCTCTCCCCTCCGCGGAATTGCTCGATCGCTCTCTCTGCGTTCAGGTGGCCGACGCCTATTTGCTCGTCGAGGGGCACGGTGTCGTCCATGCTCGCCAGCATCTGCGTCCAGACGTTTCCCTGGTTGTCCTCGATGTTCCGCTTCGACGCGTGGACGCCGTCGAGTTTGTCCGCGGAGTTGAGGACCACGGCCTTCATCACCTCGTGCCGTCGCGACCGCTGGAAGTGAAACGCCGGGTCCCCTGCCGTGATGCGGTCCTTGGCGTACTGCTGAAGCAAGGCGATCGTCCCGGTGACGTGCGGCGCCGCGAAGCTCGCCCCGAACAGCAGTTTCGGGTTTTCGCTGTTCGGACTGAGCCCTTCAACGAACGCGCCCGGAGCGAGGATGTCGATGCTCGTCCGCGTCCCGAGTGCGTCGAACCCGTCCGACTCGCGCGGGTCATTGTTAATGGCCGCGAAGCGGAAGAACGGGCTCAACAGGTTCACTTCGGACGACGCGACGGTGATCCCGTTGTAGTTGTCGCTCGGAGCGGTCGGCATAGGGTCGCGATCCCTATTCGACCACGCGACAACATGGGTCACGTCATACCGACGAGCCGACCAGTCGATGAACTTCGAGAGATTGCTGTTTCCGTCAGTAAACTCGATAGGACCGCCTTGAAGTAGGTAGCCGTAGCTGAGGTTGATCACCCGCGCCCGCTCGCCTGACAAGGCGAGCGGCGGCGCCCGAAGGATCATTCGGTTGATCGCCAACGACCCGTCGAAATCGGCAGCGGCGATCGACGACGAGTAGAGAGCGGCGCCCGGTGCGACGCCGCGATACTGCGGGCCGAGTGCGTCCGTACCAGAAATGATCGCCGCCACGTTGACGGCGCGATCAAACAACGGATCCACCAGTGGGGCGATTCCCTGGCCGATCCCAGCGGTGCTCGGTGACGTTCCGTCGAACACGTCCGTTGGGATGACGTTCGGAAGCGTCAGGAATGCGGCATCGTAGTTGAATTTCCCAGCGCGGAAGTTCTCGACCATACCGACGAGGACGCCGGCGCCGTCCAAGTTCGTGGCCGCCGAGTTGATCCCGCGTGGCCCCGTCTCCGCGGCATGCACGGAACATCGCGGGACGGCGACGACGCAGTACAGCAGCACAACGAGCGGTCGCATACGCTACTCTCCCTGGATGACGGTGCAGCGTCCGGACCGGCACACGTGCTGTTCGAGCCATGAGGCGCCGTCAGCAGTGGGCCCCGATACCCCGATGGAGTCCTTGCGTAGGACGACAATCTCAAAACCGCCGGGCTTGTCGATCGCCAGCGGGACGATCGCGATGTGCTGTGCTGGCTTGTTGCCGTCGTGCTTGGAGTACTTCGAGAACGAGTAGACGAACTCGACGCGACGGTTTCTGACCACCACGCTGTTGAGGTACACGTCCACCACCGGGTAGTTGTAGGCGAAGAACACCGCCGAGACGGGCTCGCCCGCCTTGAGAACCGCGGGAGGCTTTTGACCGCCGACCAAGACCGCATGGGCCGCTTCAAGGGCGGGCCTACCGTGGCCACGAACCATGAACGCCGAGCGTTGCGGCAGGGTCGGGTCGAGTTTCGCCGGCGGGGGGATCAGAGTGCTCGCCGGGTCGTCGAGCTCCCGGATGTCCCGCGTGCCCGGCATGTCGTAAGCCCAGACTTCCGACAGCGGGAGCTCGACCGGGCGGCCCGCCGAGGCGCTCGCCGACAGCATCGTCAGCAGCAGCACTACCTTCTTCATTTCCGGCTCCTCTGTTCCACGTGTTGGAAGCGAGAGCGTGGGCGTCAGGCGGCTGCGTGGAAGCGAATAACTCGCATGCCGCTCGAAGGTCTGTTGCGATCGTAACGCCCCGACCCGCACAGTCAACCTTTTGAAGAACGATCTCTCCTTCTTTACGCATCCTTCTCCGCCTCAGCGGGGGAGCGGATTTGCCCAATCCGTACCTTGATGGCGCGTGGTACAGGAATTCGTAGCTGGTCGGACCCGTTCAAACTTGCTTGCGAATCTGGTGTCGTCTCGCAGCCGGGCCACCGGCAACGTCTTGGCCCGCAGAAACCGGCCGTCGGTCACGCCCACCCAATCGACCAACGCCGCTAGTCGATCATCGCCGCGCCGAGCGCGGCGGCCTAAACGTTGAGCCGCAACCGGCTTTCGGCTCGGAAAGCAGCCCGCCGCTGAGTAGACTCTCCGCGTGCTCCCCCCGCTGTCCGTCGCCGCCGTGGACCCTTCGTGGCTCTGCCTGTTGCCCTGCGCGGTGGTGTTCGCGCTCGCGCTCGCGACGCGTCGCACGGTCGGGCCGCTGGTGGTGGGGGCCCTGCTGGGGCTGGCGACGCTCCAAGACTGGGCGTACCCGTTCGCGGCGGCGCACGCCACGCTCGACGCCTTTGCCGTGTCGCTCCTCAAGGTGATGCGGGACGAGACGATCGGCTGGCTGCTGCTGGTGTGCGGACTGTTCGGGGCGGTGCTGCACTTGCAAGCGACCACCGGCTGCGCCGAGGCTGTCGGGGAGGTCCTCGCGAAGTTCGTGCGCGGGCCGCGCGGCGTGCGGCTGACGACGTTCGGGCTGGGCCTGGTGGTGTTTGTCGATGATTACCTGAACGCGCTGGCGGTTGGCTCGACGATGCGCGGCCTCGCCGACCGGCACGGCGTGTCGCGGGCGATGCTCGCTTACGTGGTCGACTCGACCGCGGCGCCGGTCTGCGTGCTCGTGCCGGCCTCGACCTGGGCGTTCTACGTCGCGGGGTTGCTCGAGACCCAGGGGCTCGCTCCCGTGGGGGAAGGACTCTCGGCTTACATCGGGCTGCTGCCGACGTTCGTCTACGCCTGGGCCGCCCTTCTGCTGGTGCTGCTGGTCAGCGCGACGGGCTGGCCGCTGTTCGGGGCGATGCGATCGGAGGAGCTCGCCGCGCAGCAAGCGGCCGCGGATCGGGCGAGCGACGCCGCAACGCAGCAACACGAGGGGCAGGCCACGCCAAACCCGTGGCCCGGCGCGATCGCGTTCGTCGCCCCGCTGGTCGCGCTGGGGCTCGTGATCTTCTGCCTCCCGGCAAGCGATGGGGCGCGCGTGCTAAAGGGGGTCCTCGTGGCGGCGTTCGTCGCGCTCGCGGCGGCGCGACTCACGACACGCGTGCCGCTCGCCGAGCTCGGCAAGCGCTCGCTCCAGGGGATCGGGCAAATGGTCCCGACGCTCGCGATCGTGGTCGTTTCGTTCGTGCTGAAGGACGCCAACGACGCGCTGGGGCTGACCCCCTACGTGATCGACGCGGTGCGGCCGTGGCTCACCACGTCGCTGCTGCCGGCGGCTGCGTTCGTGGGGCTGTCGCTCGTAACGTTCACGACGGGCTCGTTCTGGGGGACCTACGCCGTGGCGCTGCCAATCCTCGTGCCGCTGGCGCGCGAGGTGGGGGCCGACGTTCCGCTGACCGTCGGGGCCGTAGTCTCGGCCGGGGCGTTCGGGTCGCACGCATGTTTCTACGGCGACGCCACGGTCCTTTCGTCGTCGGCGTGCGGCGTTCCGAACATGACGCACTGCGTTACGCAGGCGCCCTACGCGGCCCTGGCGGCAGCGGCGACCCTGTTGGTGTACCTTGGGTGGGGGTTGTTGGGGTGAGCGTGACCCGTTTTCAAGACCCGAGCCAATCTCGCAGCTCTAAATCCCAATGACCAAGCACCAATGACCAAAGGGCGTTGCCACGCCCCCGTCTATTTTGGTCATTGGAACTTGGTCATTGGTCATTCTTCTCCTCTGCCTACCGCCCAAACGTCATGCCCAGTCGTTCCGTCCGCGTCGCGCTAGTCCAGATGCCGTGCGGTCCTGATCGCGCGGCGAATCGGGACCGCGCCGAGGGGCACGTCCGCTCGGCGGCCGCCCAGGGGGCGCAGGTCGTCTGCCTGCAAGAACTGTTCGACGCCGAGTACTTCGCCCAACGGATCGAAGTCCGCGGGTGCGACCTCGCCGAGCCGATCCCCTCCCCCACGACCGAGCGCTTCGGCCGGCTCGCCGGCGAGCTGGGGATCGCGCTCGTCCTGCCGGTGTTCGAAGAGGCCCGGCCGGGCTTGTACTTCAACAGCGTCCTGGTCTTCGACGCCGACGGCTCGCTCGTCGATAAGTACCGCAAGACGCACATCCCCGACGGTCCGCAGTACCTCGAGAAGTACTACTTCACCCCCGGCGACCTGGGGTACAAGGTCTTCCCGACCAAGTTTGGCGTCCTGGGGGTCGCGATCTGCTGGGACGAGTGGTTCCCCGAGGTCGCGCGGATCATGACACTGATGGGCGCCGAGCTATTGTTCTACCCCTCGGCGATCGGCAGCGAGCCGGACGAGCCCGAGCTTTCGACCCAAGAGGCGTGGAAGACCGTCATCCGCTCGCACGGCATCGCGAACGGCGTGTTCGTCGCGGCCGTGAACCGCGTGGGGGTCGAGGACGAGATGACCTTCTACGGGGGCAGCTTCCTCGGCGGCCCGCTCGGCGAGGTCTTGGTCGAGGGGCTCGACCACGAAGGGGTCCTGCTCGCCGACGCCGACCTGGGGCAGATTCGCCGCGCGCGGAACCTGCTCCATTTCCTCCGCGACCGGCGCGTCGATACCTACGCGCCGATCCTCAACCGGCTGATCGACCCGGCGCGCTAACCACGACCCCAACGCACAGCGGGAGGCGGACAGGTGACCCCCCACGACCGATTCCGCCGCCCGCTCCCAAGCGGCGTGGCGATCGTCTCGACTGCGCCGCGGCACATCGAGCAGCTCGAGCGCTTGCAGAAGACCGTCTTCCCGACGCTGTCGTACGACGAGCTGTTCCGCGCCGAGCACTACGCGAAGCACCTCGAGCTCTTCCCCGAGGGGCAGTTTGTGGCGGTCACGGCGGGTGACGGCGCCGACGAAACGGTGGTCGGCATGACCTCGACCCTGCGGCTTGGGGACCACTGCCTGGAGGGGGGCCACACGTTCCTCGACGTGATCCAGGGGGGCTACCTCACCAGCCACGAACGGGACGGCCGCTGGATCTACGGGGTCGACCTGGGGACGCACCCCGACTGGCGCCGCCAGGGGATCGCCCGCGGGCTCTACGCGGCGCGGCACGAGGCGGTGCGCGAGCTCGGCCTCGCCGGGCAGGTGATCGTCGGTATGATGTCGGGCTACGGCGCGGTGGCCAGCGAGCTGGCGGCAGACGAGTACTACGCCGAGGTCCTCGAAGGGCGGCGCGACGACCCCACGTTGTCGGCCCAGCGGCGCCTCGGTTTCGAGCCCCGCAAGCTATTGGCGGGGTACGTCGTTGACCCCGTCTGCGCGGGGTACGCCGTGCTGATGGTGTTGCCCGCCGACCGCGGCCTTGGGTGGCCCCGCTAACGTTGTTCCCCTACCGCATCGACACGACGCGACTCGCAGTCAATCGCATGAACGCTACGCTCGACCGCTTCGCCGCGCTCTCCCCCGCTTGGGTTCGGACGCTCAACGAGTCGATCGTCCGCGGCGAGGGGTGCTGGCTCTACGCCGAGTCGGGCCGGCGGTACCTCGACTTCACGTCGGGTATCGGCGTCACGAACACGGGGCACTGCCACCCGCGCGTCGTCGAGGCGGTGCAGCGTCAGGCGGGGGAGCTGCTGTTCGGCCAGATGAACTGCGTCGTCCCCGCGACGGTGCTACGGCTGATCGAAGTCCTGCAGCCGCACTTGCCGCCGGGGCTCGACGGGTACTTCTTCTCCAACAGCGGGGCCGAGGCGACCGAGGGCGCCGTCAAGCTCGCCCGCATGGCGACCGGCCGGCCGAACGTGATCGCGTTCCACGGCGGCTTCCACGGCCGCACGGCGATGACGATGGCCCTCACCAGCAGCAAGACGGTCTACCGCCAGGGCTACCAGCCCCTCCCCGCGGGGGTCTTCTTCGCCCCGTTCCCCTACCCGCTGTACTACGGCTGGAGCGAGTCGGACTGCGTCGCGTTCTGTCTGAAGGAGTTGCGGCGGCTGCTGGCGACGCAGACCGCGCCGGCGGAGACGGCCGCGATGCTGATCGAGCCGGTCCTCGGCGAAGGGGGTTACATCCCCGCCCCGGCGGCGTTCCTCGAAGGGCTCCGCGAGGTCTGCGACGAGCACGGCATCTTGCTGGTGATCGATGAGATCCAGTCGGGCTTCTGTCGCAGCGGCAAGTGGTGGGCCCACGAGCACGGCCGCCCGGCCGGCGCGCCGGTGCTGGCCGACGTCCTGGTGATGGCCAAGGGGATCGCCTCGGGGCTGCCGATGTCGGCGATCGTCGCCCGCGGCGAGCTGATGCGTCGCTGGCCCCCCGGCGCGCACGGCGGGACGTACGGCGGCGGCTCGGCGGTCGCGCAGGCGGCGGCGATCGCCACGATCGGCGTGATGGAAGACGAGCGCCTCGCCGAGAACGCCCAAGCACAGGGGGAGTACCTCACCACCCGTCTCCGTGCGTTGCAAGCCGGCAGGCCCCACTTCCGCGAGGTCCGCGGCCCGGGGCTGATGATCGGCTGCGAGTTCGCCCCCGGCGCCGAGGGGAAGCACCAAGCGTCGGCGATCGCCAAGCACTGCGCGCAGAACGGCCTGCTGCTGCTCACCTGCGGCGCCGACGGCAACGTGGTCCGTTGGATCCCGCCGCTGGTCGTCACCCGCACGGAAATCGACGAGGGGCTGGCGGTGTTTACCGAAGCGCTCGAGGCGGTCGAGCAAGTCAGCGAAGCGTTAAGGACCAAGCACCAATGACCAAACCGTTGTAGGCGAGCCGGCGACGTCAGTCGTCGGAGTGGTTGCGTCGGTTTCCGACATCCGCCGGGTACCCGCTTGAATCACTCCGACGGCTAACGCCGCCGGCTCGCCTTAACGAAGCGGTTTCACTTTCAAGGTCTACCGAATGCAGACTGCTACACGATCGATCCGGCTGGTGACTACGCTCCCGGGGCCGAAGAGCCTGGCGCTCGTCGCGCGGCGGCACGCGGCGACCCCCGCGGGGCTCGCCCACTCGACCGACATCGCGGTCGCCTCGGCCCACGGGGCGCTCGTGACCGACCTCGACGGCAACACGCTGATCGACATGGCCGGCGGCATCGGCATGCTCAACGTCGGCCACACCCCCGAGAACGTCGTCGAGGCGATCCGCGACCAGGCCGGCAAGCTGATCCACAGTTGCTTCCTGGTCAGCACATTCGAGCCGTACGTCGAGCTCGCCGAGCTGCTCAACGCCGCGGCGCCGGGGGACTTCGCCAAGAAGACGATCCTCTCGAACTCCGGCAGCGAGGCGGTCGAGAACGCGGTGAACCTGGCCCGCTACTACACGGGCAGGCCGGCGGTGATCGCCTTCGACGGCGCGTACCACGGCCGCTCGCAACTGGCGATGAGCCTCACCAGCAAGTATGCGCTGTTCAAGAAGGGGTTCGGCCCGTTCGCCCCCGAGGTGTACCGCGTCGCCACGCCGAACCTGTACCGCAAGCCGGCCGGACTGAGCGACGAGGCGTTCGTCGAATGGACGATCGCCGAGTTCGACAACGCGCTGGTGGCGCGCGTCGATCCTTCGGCCGTCGCGGCGGTGATCATCGAACCGATCCAAGGCGAAGCGGGCTTCGTGCCGATCCCCGCGCGGTTCCTCGCCCACCTGCGCAAGCGCTGCGACGAGCACGGCATCGTGCTGATCGCCGACGAGGTGCAGGCCGGCATGGGGCGCACCGGGCCGCTCTACTCGATCGAGCACTCGGGGGTCGTCCCCGACATGGTGGTGACCGCCAAGAGCCTCGGGGCGGGGACGCCGATCGCCGCGGTCACGGGCCGCGCCGAGGTAATGGACTCGGCCCACAAGGGGGGAGTCGGCGGCACCTACGGCGGCAGCCCGATCGCCTGCCGCGCGGCGCTCGAGGCGGTCCGCACGATCCAAAGCCCCCCGTTCCAGCGCCGCGTCCACGAGGTGGGGGAGCGGCTGCGGCTGCGGCTCGAAGAGTGGAAGGAGCGCTTCCCGCTGGTGGGGGACGTCCGCGGCGTCGGCGCGATGCGGCTGGTGGAGTTCGTCCTCGACCGCCAGACGAAGGCCCCCGCCCCCGACCAGACCCTGGCGATCATCCGCCGCGCGATCTCCGGCGGGCTGCTGCTGATCCGGGCCGGGCTGTACAGCAATTGCATCCGCCTGCTGCCGCCGATCGTGATCACCGACGACCAGCTCGACGAGGCGCTCGACGTGCTGGAGGCGGCGATCGTCGAAGTCGATGCGGACCACGTCGCGCCGTAGCGGGTTGGCAGAGCCATGACCGTTGAGGGAGCGACCGGGTCGGGTGGAGTACCAATGACCAAGCACCAATAACCAAATCCCAATGACCAAACGGCGTTGCCACGCCGCGGTCTGCATTTGATCATCGGTGCTTGGTCATTGGTGCTTGCTCGGTCGCTCCCTTGACGGTCGCGGCTCGGTGATTGCGTTGTGCGCGCATCGGTGCCCTATGGTGGTTCACCCCGTTCCTAGATTCGCGATTCTTCGCGTGTATTCGCGGTTCCCTAGGCGCCGGCGCCAGCACGCGGGGATCGCTCTCGTGCCGCGTGCGGCCGGCTGCTATCGTCCCGCCGGACCCGAGCTCCCCCGACGATCGAGGCCGACGATGTCGAACACCCTCACGACGCGCTTCGACCGCATCTACGCCACCAACGAGTGGGGGAATGGCTCAGGGGACGGGTCGCGCGCGGTTCACACCCGCGGGTACGTCGCGTTCCTCGAGCGGTTCCTCGCCGAGCGACGGGTTTCGTCGGTGGTCGACCTGGGTTGCGGTGACTGGCAGTTCTCGCGCGACGTCGATTGGGGCGCCGCCGAGTACCGGGGCTACGACCTGGTGGCGTCGGTGATCGAGACGAACCGCGCCCGCTACGCGAAGCCCGGGGTCTCGTTCCACGTTTACTCAGGGGACCCGGCGCAGGTCCCCGGCGCCGACCTGCTGATCGTCAAGGACGTCTTGCAGCACCTGTCGAACGACACGATCCGGGGGCTGATGCCCCTCTTCGCGAGGTTCCGTTACGCGCTGGTCACGAACTGCGTCAGCCCGCGCGGCGAGACGCTGAACGAAGACGTGCCCGACGGTGGATTCCGGCAGCTCGACCTGCGCGCGGCGCCCTTCTCGCTCGACGCGGCGGAGGTCTACTCGTTCACCAACGCGCGCCGCTGGCCGAAGAGCTGGCTCCGCGGGCCAAAGTGGCGCAAGAGCGTCTTGCTGATCGACAACACGGCGAGCAGCAAGGAAAGAAACCACAGATGAACACGGATGAACGCAGACACGGAGTGGACGAACGTCCTGCTCATCTGCGTTTATCGGGGTTCATCTGTGGTTCCCCTAATCCGCGACGCCCCATAGGCTGATGACCTTCGTCTCCTGGTACTCGGCGAGCCCTTCGGGGCCGCACTCGGCGCCGAGGCCGCTCTCCTTCCAGCCGGGGAAGGGCGCCTCGAGCGACTGAGGGAACCAGCCGTTGAGGGCCACGAGGCCGAACTCGAGCCCCTCCGACAGGCGCGTCGCGCGGTTCACGTCGCTCGTGAACGCGTAGGCGGCGAGGCCGACCGGCAGCGAGTTCGCCTCGGCGAGCGCCTGGTCGAGGTCCGCGAACGGCCGAACGGCGAGCACCGGGCCGAAGGTCTCTTCGATCCACAGCGGCGCGTCGGTCGGAACGTCCGCAACCAGCGTCGGCGGGTAGAAGAACCCGGGCCCGCTCGGCATCACCCCGCCGGCCAGCACCCGCGCGCCGCGCGAACGGGCGTCGTCCACCAGCGCGGCGACGCGGTCGCGCTGCCGCAGGCTGATCATCGGCCCCATCTCGGTGTCGTTGTCCGCGCCGGGGCCGGTTCGGATTGCGCCAACGAGCGGCGTCGCGAGCGCGAGGAACCGCTCGTAGAGCGACTCGTGGACGTAGTACCGCTGCGGTGCGATGCAGACCTGCCCCGCGTTGCGCATCTTGGCGGCGACGGCGCCGGGGGCGAGCTTCTCGACGTCGACGTCGTCGCAGACGATCACCGGCGCGTTCCCCCCGAGCTCCAGCGACAGGCCCGTCACGGTCCGCGCCGCCCCGACCATCAGCTCCTTGCCGACGCGCGTGCTGCCGGTGAAGCTCACCTTGCGGCAGGCCGGGTCGTCGAGCATCGCCGCGGCGATCGGCTGCGGCGCCCCTAGGACGACGTTGAAGACCCCCTCGGGAAGCCCGGCCGCCTCGGCGGCCTTCGCCAAGTAGAGGCCCGACAGGGGCGTTAGCTCCGACGGGCGCAGCACCACGGCGCACCCCGCGGCGAGCGCCGCGGCGACCGCGCGCGCCGGGTTGTAGGCGGGGAAGTTCCAGGCCGTGATCACCCCCGCGACGCCGAGGGGCTGCTTCACGACGCTGATGCGCCTGCCCGGGAGCCGCGCAGGGACGATCCGGCCGTAGCCCCGTTTGGCCTCTTCGCTGAACCAGTCGCAGAGGTCGGCTGCGACCGACCACTCGCCGCGCGCGTCGCGCAGCGGCTTGCCGCTCTCGCGCGTCGTGACGGCGGCCATCTCCTCGACGTTAGCACGCAGCCACTGCGCCATCGCGTCGAGCTTGCGCGTGCGGGCGTAAACGTTCGTACGCGCCCAGTCGCGTTGCGCCGCGCGCGCCGCGTCGAGCGCCTCGCGGGCGTCGTTGTCGTCGCCGAACGCGGCGGTGGCGAACGGCTCGCCGGTCGAGGGATCGACGACCGGGTGCGTCCCACCGCCGATCGCCGGCCGCCACTTACCGCCGACGTACATCACCGATTCGAGGTCGTTCATCGTGTTCTTGTCACCTTTCGTACACGGCGTGGCCATCGACGTAGGTGGCGTCGATGGTGATCGTCTCCCACTCGTCGAGCGGCGTCGAAAGTGGGTCGCGGCTTAGGACCACGAGGTCGGCCCGCTTGCCCGGGGCGAGCGAGCCGCTCGACGCCCCCTGCCCCTCGGCCAGCGCGGCGCCGAGCGTGTAGGCGCGGATCGCGTCGGCGACCTCGACCCGTTCGTCGCGACCTGGCCAGCCTTCGACCCCGACGCGCGTCGCCGCGGCCTGGATGCCTGCGAGCGGCGTGACGTCGGCGACGACCGGCCCGTCGCTCGAGAACGCGACCACCAGCCCGGCATCGAGCATCGACCGAAACGGGTAGGGCACGACGGGGAAGTCGCTCGGCAGGTACGCCGCAAAGTTCGGCCCGAGCTCGGGAAGGAACCTCGGCTGCGTGGCGACGATCACGCCGAGCCGCGCGAGGCGCCGCAAGTGATCGTCGGTCGGCAGGCCGAGGTGCTCGAGGCGTCGCCGGCCGCTCGAGCGCGGCAGCGACTCCCACGCCGCGAGCGCCGCGTCGATCGCCACGTCGCCGATCGCGTGCGCCGCGACGCTGTAGCCGGCCCGCTCGTAGGGGGCGACACGCTCGGCGAACTCGTCGGCCGTCATCCGCAGCACGCCGCGCGT
>JBOFFC010000046.1:0-15243 GCA_051648405.1 Lacipirellulaceae bacterium | reverse complement strand
GATGACCACACCGATTCGTTCGTTCGCTGTCGCCTTCGTGTCGGTCGCCTGCGCGCTCGGCGCGCTGTTAGCGACCGGCTGCAAGAGCGCCGGCGGCTCGGGGGGAGACTCCGGGGGGGTCTTCGGCGCGATCCCCTCCGTCAACCCGATGCCCTCCGTCAACCCGATGAACTGGGGCGCAAGCGACGACGAGCCCCGCGACGGGGTCCCCGAGAAGGTCGTCGCCACCTGGAGCGACACCGTCCTGCAGCGCGAGGGCCAACCCCCGCAACGCGGCTTCGGCGGGCGGGTCTACTTCTACGACCGGGCGGCCGACCCGATCGCGGTGCGCGGGCGCCTGGTGGTTTACGCGTTCGACGAGAACGGCCGCTCGCCGGTCGATCACGAGCCGACCCGGCGTTACGTCTTCCCCACCGAGACGCTCGCGACGCACATGAGCGTCTCGGAGATCGGGCCGTCGTACAGCTTCTGGCTGCCGTGGGACGGCGCCGACGGGCCGACGACCGAGGTCAGCCTGATCGCCCGCTTCGAGCCGCTCGAAGGGGGAGGGCTGGTAGTCAGCGAACAAGCGCGCCAGCGCCTGCCGGGCCGCCTCGCGCCGCTCGGCCCGATGGAGGGTGGCCCCGTCCTCGCCGCGCGACCCAACGCCGACTCGGTGCGCGTCGCGTCCTACACACCGGCGGCCGCGGGCACAAAATCCGTGAGCGCTGCGCCCGAGCCAGCGAGCCTATCGAACGATCGTTCGATGTCCACGACAACGATCCGCCTGCGGCGCTAGACGGAGCGCGAAACGCTCCCCGTTGGGGGAGCCGGAAGCGTGAGCGCCCGGAGTGAAGCGGGTACACGGCGCACTCCGGGCGCTCACGCTTGCGGCTCCCGGAGCGCGCGAGGGCCGGCTCGCTCAACGCAGCGCCCTTCCCCAAGAGCCACCAAAGCGGACAATCGTCGGCCTGTCACGCCCCCGGCGACGACGGCGACTTCCGCGGCCGGGTCGCGCGTGCGTTCCTGCGTTCACGAGGTTTGAGGATGGGTCGAACGACACGAGCGACGGCTCGCTACACGCTCTCTTGCATCGCTGCGTTGACGCTTCTCAGCGATGCAGTGGTCGCCGAGCCCGTCCAGTTCACCGTTCGTGAAGACGGCCGGTTCGACGTTGTCGGGACCACGGTGCGGCTGCTCGACTGTTACCCGGCGCTCGACGCGCGTCCTGTCGAGCCGAAGCGTGTCACCGTCGCGCAGACGCCGCGCGGGACCTCCATTGACTACACCCTGCCGCAGGGGGCGTTGACGCTGGAGATGAGCTACCAGGGGGACACGCTCGCCATCCAGCCGCTGCTGTCGGGCCTCAGCAAGACCCCTGGCGTCGTCTCCGTCATCCACCACGGCAAGGTCGCCGGTGCGGGCAAGGTGTACCGCACGCCGGGGATCATCTCGGGCCAGGGGGGCGTCAAGGACTGGCCGACCAGTGACACGCGACACAGTGAGTGCTACGCGGTCACGGGTCTGCTCCCGCTCGCGCAGCAAGGGCGTAGTCTTGTGGTCGCCTCGCGCGACTACAGGAAGTACCTGTCGTACGCGTACCTTCACCCTACGAAGCAACACAACGGCAGCAGGCTGCTGGACGTCAGCGTCCGCACCGAAGACGTCGCCCACGATTCGTTGCCGGCGTTCTACGTCACGGAGCACGAGTCCCCCTTCAACGGCATGCG
This sequence comes from Lacipirellulaceae bacterium, assembly GCA_051648405.1. Taxonomy (GTDB): domain Bacteria; phylum Planctomycetota; class Planctomycetia; order Pirellulales; family Lacipirellulaceae; genus JBOFFC01. Next base: position 13,534 of record JBOFFC010000046.1, on the reverse strand, counting down.
AAGCGAAGCTCAAGCGGTCGCCGTCGAGATGGGCGTCAAGCCAACTCAGCGCCCGTCGTACCACTGGTGCAGTTGGTACTTCTCCTACTACCACCTGACGTCCGAGATGGTGTCGGAGTACCTACGCGGCTTCGCTGGCGTGGCGCCTCCGCTCGAGCTGCAGACGTTCCAGATCGACGCCGGCTACTTCCCCCACGTCGGAGACTGGCTCGAGCCGAGCCACAAGTTCCCCGAAGGACTAGGGCCCGCCGCGAAGGAGATCCTCGCGCACGGCTATCGCGCCGGGATTTGGATCGCCCCCTACATGGTCGGCAACCGCAGCAAAGTTTACGCCGAGCACCCGGACTGGGTCCTGCGGCGCAACGACGGCTCGCCGATCGTGCAGATGAAGTTCTACGGTGAGGAGCGGCTGTGGGGGCTGATGGACGAAGAGGTCTATGTCCTCGACACCAGCAACCCCGCGGTGATGGACCATCTGCGCAACGTCTTCCGGACGTTCCGCAAGCAGGGGTTCACCTTCTTCAAGACCGACTTCATGTACTACGGCTGGGAGTCGTCGAACTCGGTCCAGCGCTTCACACCCGGCAAGACTTCCTCCGAGCACCAGCGCGAGCTGTTCGCGATGATCCGCCGAGAGATCGGCGCCGAGTCCTACTGGTTGGGGTGCATCGCACCGTTCCCCGTGATGCTGGGGTATGTGGACGGCATGCGCATCGCGGGGGACATCCAAGCCAACTGGGGGAGCTTCACCAACATGCTCGACGAGTCGATCGGCGCCCAGCACATCAACAACGTGTGGTGGCAGAACGACCCCGATTCTATGATTCTGCGATCCCGTTACAGCAATCTAACGGACGAGGAAACCGAGGCGCTCGCGATCTGGATGGGGATGCTCGGGGGGGTGATCAACACGTCGGACCTCCTGCACGAGATCCCGCGCGAGCGTGTCGAGCTGTTTCGCTTTCTTGCGCCGGGTCCCACGAAGCGCACGTCGCGGCTCCCCTTCGCAACGACCCCGCGGAACTTTGAGGTGCTCGTACGCGAAGCCCCCTCGCGTCGTTCGTGGGCGGTCTACTTCCTCAACCGTCATGACGAAAAGAAGACCGACTCCTTTACGGTTCGTGAGTTGACGGGCGTCGATGCGGCGACCTGCTTCCGTTGGGACCGCCACGGGGCGGACCCCTTGGGCGACAAAGACGCCTTGACCGTCGATCTTGCCCCGCACCAGGGACAGCTGATGTTCCTATCGACTGAAGGCAAGGCGCCAAGCACCGACCGACTCAGCGGCGAGTAGGGCGTCGCTCCGACGTCCAAACGGCGTTCTCGTCCTTCGACGAGCGCCGTGTGCCTCCGCGGACGCGCGTAACCCATTACAGCGAGTCGGGGGCGCTCGACTCGTCGATCGCCGCGCCCTTTGCGGGGAGCGAATCGACCAACAGCCGGTTCTCCACGCGGCGCACCCCGGGCTCGATCGAGGCGAGCTTCTCGGCCAGTAGCCGCGCATCAATCGTCGCGACGCTCCCCGTGAGGACCGCGGTCGAGCCCTCGAGCGCGAGGCTCGCCCCCTCGACTCCCCCCAGCGCCCAGAGACGCGTCACGCGCTGCGCCGAGAGGCTCGCCGCCATCGGTGCGACGCGCGTCGTGAACCGCACCCGCAGCGGCACGCGGACCGGTGGGCGCGGGCTGTCGCCGTCGTTCCCCTCGCCGCGCCCGCGCCGCGCGCCGCCGAACGTCCGCGCTGAACCTTGCTGGGTCGCTCGACCCAAGGCCTCCCAGAGGGCGGCGATGTCCCCCGCGTCGCGGCCGATGAAGACGCCGGCGTTTGTGCGTGCCGAGCTCCCCGAAGCCCCGCCGGTGGTCCCGCGGGCGCCGGCGCCCGCGCTCTGCCCGCCAGAACCCGCTCCGCCGAAACCGCTGGCGCCACCCCCTCCGAACCCCGACGTCCCCATCCCCGAGCCGCCCAAGCCCCCGGCGCCACCCAGGCCCGAGCCGCCAAACCCGCCCCCCCCTATTCCCGACGCACCAAAAGACGACTGCCCACCCCCCCCGCTAGCGCCGCCGCGGTTTTGACCCGCGGCGACCGAGGCCACGAAGGCGATCGATAGGAACAGGGCGAAGTGGGGCAGGGGGTGACGCATGGCGGTGGCTTCGGTTCGGTCAGCGTTCGCCGCCCCCAACGTGGCGCGGCGTCCCGTTCGGGGTACCCTGCCAGGATACTCTGCCAAGGGTCATCTCCCCGCACGTTTTCGCTCACGAGGCTCCAACCAATGGTTCGCTACGCGATGCTCTCGATGGCGCTCGTCGCGGCGTGCGCCGCTACAGCGCAGGCCCAAGCCCCGGCCGAGCGCCCCACCGCCATGCGACTGTTCCCGCAGGAGACGGTGGTCTTCGTGCGCACCGCGAGCTGCGCCGACGTCGCCAAGGCGTTCCGCGCCTCCAGCAGCGGCCGGTTCTTCGCCGAGCCCGACGTCGCGGGGCTCGTGCGGACGGGGCTCGACCGCGCGCAGGAGTCGGCTGAGGAGGTCCAAGAGTTGACCGGGGGCTCGCTGCTGCAGCTCGCCGGGCTGCTGCAAGGGGAGGTCGCCTGGGGCATGGTGCACCGCAAGAACCAGAGGGTGGCGTTCTTGTTCCTCATCGACACGCAGCCGCGCGGCGCCGACCCGACGGCCGCCGAAGGCGCCTACACGGCCGCGAAGCTGCTCGCCGCGCTCCGCGCGAAGGCCGAGGCAGACGGCAAGGTGATCAACGACGAGATGATCGGCGCCGATAAGGCAGTCGTGATGCGCGAAGGGGAAGGCGACTCCGTCGGCACGGTCCAGCGCGGAGGCGTGGTGCTGCTCGCGAACGACAAGGACCTGCTCGCGGCGATGCTCGCGCGCTGGGACGGGCGCGCGCCGACCCCCTGCCTGGCCGACAAGCCGGCCTTCCAACAGGCGATGCGCGAGTGCGCCGAGCGCCGCGCCGGGGGAGACGAAGCCCCGCCGCACATGATCGGCTTCGTCGATCCGGTCGGCATCGTCCGCGCGGTCGCGCAGAACGACACCGGCGCGCGGCTCGCGCTCGCGATGCTCCCCGCGCTGGGGATCGACGGCATCGACGGCATCGCCGGAGCGCTCTGGCTCGGGGCCGGCGACTGGGAGTGGCTCGGCCGCGCCCACCTGCTGCTCGACAACCCGCGCTCGGGGGTGCTGAAGGTCGTGCGGCTCGATCCGTGCGACGGGGTCCCCGGCCCGGGAGTACCGGAGAGCGTCGCCTCGCACTCGATCGGCGCGCTCGACCCCGTGGCGACCTTCGACCGGATCAGCGCGCTGCACGACGCGATCCGCGGCGAGGGGACCTTCGCCAAGCTCGTCGAAGAGAACGTCTCGTCGAAGGCCGGCGAGCCGCTTCGTGACTCGATCCTTGCCGCGTTTACCGGTCGCGTCGAGTCGTTCACCGGTTACGGCGCCGACGACCCCGACACCGCGCCGCGCATCGAGCCCGAGCGGGCGCTGCTGCTGCGAGTGCACGATCCCGAACAGGGTTCCGAGATGCTCAAGCGAATCATCGACAAGGTCAAGGAAAGCGGCGCCGAGATCGAAGAGGCCGAGCACCTCGGCGTCCCTTACTTCCGCGCCGTCGAACCACCGCAGGACGACGAAGAGCGCCGCTTCCGCGAGCGGCCGCGCCCGGCGCTGGGGATCGTCGGCGACGACTTCGTCGTCTGCCAGAGCGACCGCTTGATGCGCCGCTTGATCGAGACGCACGAGGGGGACGCCGCGCGGCTCGCCGACTCGATCTCGTACCGCGTGGTGCAAGGCCGGGCGAAGCGCCTGGCGAGTGAATCGGGCGCGAGCGCCGAAGGGATCTGGGTCAACTACGCCGACCCCACCGAGCAAACGCGGCGCATGCACGGCGCGTGGGAGTCCGAAGCGGGGCGCGAGCAACTCGACCGGATGGCCGAGTTCGCCCCGCCGATCCGCTGGCTGCGCGACACACTCGAAGAGGGGGGAGGGGCGCCGCCGCTCGAAACGATGCTGAAGTACGCCGCCCCCTCGGGCTCGGTCCTCTACGACACCCCCAGCGGCTACCGGTATGTGAGCTTTCAGTTCAAGCCGGCGGGGGAGTAGCAGCGAAGTTGGTCGAGGGGAAAGCTCGAGTTCATGGCCCTCCCTACCGCACCGCTCGGTCCTGATAAATCGGCAGGTGGCGGTAGTAGACCTCGAGGATGTAGATCGAGAGGCACGTCTCGTAGAGCCGGCCGGCGATCAGGCCCCACGGCGCGTCGCCACGCGGGTCCCAACTCCCGCGGTCGCGGCCGCGGGGCTGCTGGCGCGCGGGGAGCTCGACCCGCAGCTTCTCGTTCCACTCCTCCCATGCGTCGCCGCCGTAGTGCCGCAGCACCTGCGTCGCGTAGTACCAGTAGTAGACGTTGCGCCGCCCCTGCCGCCAGTCGATCGGGAACGTCAGCAGGAAATCGACCCCCTGCTTCAGGCGCTCGTCGCTGCGCGGCCAGCCCAGGTACTGGCGGCAGAGCAGCCCTTCGGCGGTCAGCGCGGGGACCGACTCGCGGTTGAACAGGTCTGATTCTTCGTAGACGTAGCGCGAGCCGACCGCCGCGTAGGCGTCGGGGTCGTCGCGGGCCACCAGGTCGAGGTACTCGCCGACCTTGTCGAACACCGGGCTGGGGACTTCGAGCCCCGCCATCCGCGCGCTCTTGAGCGCCATCAGCACCCAGCCGGTGACCGACAGGTCGCTGCGCTGGCCCGGGTCGTACTTCCACCCCCCCTCGGGGGTCTGCGACTCGATCAGGTAGTCGACGGCGCGCTGCGCCGGTTTGCGGTACCGGTCGTCGTGAGTCATCGCCAGCAGTTCGCAGAGCGCGATCGTCACCTGCGCGTTGGTGTAGAAACGATTGTTGTTCGGCCCCTCCTGGAAGAACGAGCCGTCTTCGAGCTGGCGCGGCAGCAGCCACCGCCAGCCACGCTCGACGACCTTCGAGAAGGGGTCTTTCGAGTCCCCCGGCAGGCGACCCGCCCCTTGGAAGGCGAGCAGCGCCATGGCCGTCGCCGCGTCGCGGTTCTCGTACCCGGCGCCGCTGGAGTAGGGCCCCTTGAGGCTCCACGAGCCGTCGTTGCGCTGCACGCGCGACAGCCACTTGAGCCCCTCGACCACGGCGTTCTCGGTCGCCCCGGTGCCGCCGTACGCCTTGAGCAGCCCTTCCCGCGAGCCCGCCGTACGCCCCGACAGCGCCATGTCGAGCGACGCCCCCCCGGCGGCGGCGGCGAGCGACTCGCTCCCCGTGGTCGCCGGTTCGAGCACGAGGTTCGAGAGCGTTGGCGCGGCGAGCGGGTCTTCGACCGGGGCAAGGTCGTTGGGAGAAAGCTCGTCGCCGTCGAGTTCGAGCTCGGCGCCCTGCGACAGGTCGAGCGTCTCTTCGATGAGGTCCTCCCCCTCCTCACCGAGCGACGCCAGCAGCGAAGGAGGGGCAGACTTCTCGACCCCGTTGAACGCGACGAGCGCCAGCAGGATCAGCACCACGAAGTGCAGGACCGCGCTCCCCAGCCAGGCCGGGGCCTCGTCGAGCCAGTGGCCCACCTCAACGAGCTCGCCCGAGGGACCACCCCCGGCCGACGTCATCGCCGGCGGCGGGCCCCCCGAGACCGGTCGCACGGCGGGCATGCGGATCGGCGTGTTCGCTCCGGCGGCAGCGGCGCGAAAGTCCAGCGGCAGGCCTGGTTGCCGGCCACCCAACTGCGGGCCCCCCATCGGTGGCCCCCCCAACTGTGGCCCATACGGGGGCATAGGCGCCGGCGGGGGGGGAGGGATACGCGACAAGCTACGCTCTTGCGATGGGCCAGCCACGGGGGTGGCTCGCGGCGGAGGGGCGCTGCGTTCGCCACGCGGGCACACCGCTTCTATTCCACGATAAGGGTCGGGTTGATTCCCGGCAAACTAACCGCCGGCGCCGCCGACCCGCGCAACCCGAACCCCGCTCGGCGCCGCGGAAGACGCCGCGGCGGGAATCGCTGCGGGTCGGGCGCTTGTCGGGCCGACGTTAGGCGGGTACCCTTAGGGGTCTAACGCGGGGTGGAGCAGCCAGGTAGCTCGCGAGGCTCATAACCTCGAGGTCGTCGGTTCGAATCCGGCCCCCGCCACTTTCTCTAAGTCCTGCTGAATCCGCTATTTCGGATACCGGCCTGAGGACGGCCGAGCGGCTTGCTGGAACCCAAACGAGGCAAACTTGCCCCTTCTGGCGTCTCGCAGTAGGAGTGCCGCCGTGCCCAAGCTGGTCCATCGCCCCCCGAAGCGCCGCCTCCACTAGAGCAGCGGCTACGCCGTCGATTCGGCCAACTGCCGCACTCACGGCTTTCGGGTCCCCTGCCAAGCGGGTGGCGTGCGGGACGGTTCGCAGCAGGCGCTCGCGAACACGGATCTGCGAACGGTGGACGCGAGCTCGATAAGAAGCGTGCGTCGACCTCAGCCGGGCGAATCGAGGTACGGGTCCTGGCTCATCGCGCGCTGCATCTTCTGCCGTTCCTTATCGTGGTACAGCAGGACCTTGCGGTCGCGGAAGTGGCGACGCTCGACGCGCCGTTGGGCGCGGGTGAAGAGCGACTCGTTCACCCGCATCGGCCCCTCCTTGGCGGCGCCGTGACGCTTCAAACTTTCGGCGCGTTTCGGGCCGAAGCCGACTAGCAGGATCTCGTCGTCGAGCGACAGGAACTGCCGGTAGCTCCCCGGGTCCCCCTGGCGGCCGCAGCGGCCGATAAGCTGACGGTCGATCCGCCGCGACTCGTGCAACTCGCTGCAGATGACGTGCAGGCCCCCCAGCTCGTGAACGCCCGTGCCGAGCTGGATGTCGGTGCCGCGCCCCGCCATGTTGGTCGCCACGGTGACGCGTCCCGGTTGCCCCGCGCCGGAGACGATCTCCGCCTCGCGGGCCACGTGGCGGGCGTTGAGGACGGTCGTCGCGATCCCCCCCGCTTCGAGCAGCGTCGCCAGGCGCTCGCTCTTGTCGATTGAACGTGTGCCGACCAGCACCGGGCGACCGGTGGCGTGGACCGACTTGATCTCTTCGACGATCGCCCCCCACTTTGCCTCGGCCGACCCGAACACCAGCGCCGGCCATTCCGCGCGGATCGGCGGGCGGTTGGTGGGGATCGGCAGCACGTGGACTTTATAGATCTTTCGCAGCTCGGGGCTACTGGTGCTCGCCGTGCCGGTCATCCCGGCGAGGCGGTTGTAGCGTAGGAACAGGTCCTGGATCGTGATCCGCGCCGCCTGGTTGGTCTCGAAGGTGATCGGCACCCCCTCCTTGGCCTCGACCGCCTGGTGCAAGCCGGAACGCCACTTGCGGCCCTCGGCGAGGCGGCCAGTGAACTCGTCGACGATCACGATCTCGTCGTCGCGGACGACGTAGTGCCGGTCGAGGAACATCTCGCGGGCGACCTTGATCGCGCGCTCGGCGTACTCGTAGATCTCCGACAGCGGGAGCGTGTCCATCGCGGGGGGCTTGGCGAGCTCGCGCACGCGCCGGCGGCCTGGGAGCATGAGGTCGACCCGTTTCTCCTTGTGCTCGTAATCGTAGTGCTCGTCCTCGACGAAGCCGGCCGCCTCGGCGGCCGCCCACTGGTACGCCTCGGCGGCGATCGCTTCCTCGGCGCCGGGCAGCGCGCTGATGATAAGCGGCGTCCGCGCCTCGTCGATGAGGATGCTGTCGGCCTCGTCGACCAGCATAAAGTGGAGGTCGCGCTGCGCCGGCTTCTCGCCCCCACCCCCCGAGCCGTTCCCCGAGAGCATCTCGCCGAACAGGTCGCGGGCCCCCTCGTCGATCCGCCGCTTCAGCAGCCGGTCGCGGAGGAAGTCGAAGCCCATCTCGTTCGCCGTGCCGTACGTCACGTCGCAGGCGTACGACTTTCCGCGATCCGCCTGCTGCATCTGCGACTGGATGACGCCGACCGTCATCCCAAGCGCCGCGTAGAGGGGCTTCATCAGCTCGGCGTCGCGGGCGGCGAGGTAGTCGTTGACCGTCGCCAGGTGGGCGCCCTTGCCGTCGAGCGCCGCCAGGTACATCGGCAGCGTAGCGGTGAGGGTTTTGCCCTCGCCGGTTTGCATCTCGATGATCGAGCCGTGGTGCGCCGCGGCCCCGCCGAGGAGTTGCACGTCGAAGTGACGCATCCCCTTCGCCCGCCGCCCGGCCTCGCGGACGAGGGCGAATCCTTCGACGACTAGTCGGTCGAGCGGCTCGCCGCTCCGAGCTCGGTAGCGGAGCGACAGGCTCTCCTTGCGGAAGTCGTAGTCGTTGAGTTTTTCGAGTGCGGGGCCACGCTGCGTCACCGGGTCGATGTACCCCGCCCAGCGCGCGAGCAGCCGCTTGTTCTGCGACCCCAGCAGGGCCTGCACGCGTCGCCCAAAGCCTTGAGGGAGTGTCGCCACGGCGCCAGAGGGGATAGCCAAGATTGGAAGCGGTCGGAGCGCCCGTTGATTCTAACCGCTCGCGGCTTAGCGGGCGCGCCCCGGCCCCCCTAACAGCCTGTTGAAGAACGCCGTCGGGGCGTTTTTCAACCTCGCCAAGCTCACGGCCGAGCCGTTCGTGGCTCGCGAAGCCGCGGCGAAAGCGCCACGGTTTCGATGTCGCCTCGGTGCGACGACGCTGCCTTTTGAAGGATCAGCAGGCTGCTAACGCCACCCCATCGTCTCCGGCGATTGGCCGCCGCCGGTCGCCCCCCCGTCGAGCGGCGTGATCTGCACGCGTCCCGTTTGGGGAGAGCCGCTGAGCGCCGCGACGCTCACCGCCTCGCGGACCGCCACGCCGCCGCTCGGCACCCGCACGCGGGCGTCGTTCGCGGCGAGCTGCGTTCGCACCGGGGCCGAGCCCGAGATCCACCCCCGCGCCGTAGCGGGCAGGTCGGACGCGGTCCGGGGCGTCGCCGCCGCGACCTGCGGGGCAGGGGGGGTACGACCCCCGATCGACGTCCCGCCCCACGGGCCCTGCGGCTCGAACCGCAGGGGGCCGCTATCCTGAGGGGCGATTATCCTGTCCCCGGCAACGACCGTCCCCGGCGCCCGGGCCGCCAGGGGCTGGGGGGTCGGCGGGCGCATGCCGGAGTAGGGATTGTTCGCGGCGGGGGGGGCGGGGGCGTATGTGCTCGGGGCCGCGGGAACGCCTTGAACGGGAAGGCCGGGGGCCGTGGCCGGGGGCCACGGGGATGCGGCGGGGCTGGTCGCGCCGAACGGGTTCGCGGGCAGGGCGCCAGTCATTGGCGGAGTGGGAAAGCTCCCCGCCGACCCAGCGTACGGCGCGGCGCCGTAGGGGGCCGTTGCGGGGCTCGTTGCGGCGTAGGGCGTCGCGGCGGGGAGCGCCGGCGCTGCGCCGAAGGGCTGCGCGGCCCCAAACGTGGGCGTGGCGGCTGCGGCGCCGAAACCCGGGGCGTTCGCGGTCAGCGGCGGCAGCGGGTCGTTTGGGTAGTACGGCATCGCCGTCCCGGGCGCTATTGCGCGCGTCGCCGGGGGGGGGACGCGATCCGCGGAGGTGAACGGGTTGGGGACGCTCCCGATCTTCCCCGCGCAGCCGCTGGCGAGGGCGCACACCCACGCGACGGCGATCGCCGTGCGCGGCCGGGTCAGTTCGCGTCGCGTCGCACGCGGCCGGCTGGGCATTGCAGTGGGTGTAGGCGGGTGAGGAACGGAATCGACGGATGCGCGGCGGAGGCTACCAACTCCCCACGCCCTGTCGAGGCCGTTTTCGCCGCTAGCAAGCAGCGGACGCTCGGGTTGAGGGGCCGGCACAGGTCGCCTAGACTCGCTGCTCTAGCGCCTCCACCACCTCCCCCCACGACTTCGCCGAGCCCGTCATGCAGCGCACGCTGATCCTGCTAAAGCCCGACTGTGTCCAGCGCCGCCTGACGGGGCGGATCATCACGCGCTTCGAGGACAAGGGCTTGCAGTTCGTGGCGATGAAGCTGATGCGCGTCACCCCCGAGCTCTCGAAGCAGCACTACGCCGAGCACGTGCAGAAGGGTTGGTACCCGACGCTCGAGGCGTTCATCACCGGCGGGCCGATCGTCGCGGCGGTGCTCGAGGGGCTCGAGGCGGTGAAGGTCGTCCGCGACGCGCTCGGCGCCACGAGTGGCCTGAACGCGGCCCCCGGGACGATCCGCGGCGACTTCAGCTCGAGCCGGCAGATGAACCTCGTGCACGGTTCGGACAGCCCCGAGTCTGCCGAACGCGAGATCGCGCTTTACTTCGCCCCCAACGAGCTGGTCGCCAACGACGCGACGATCACCCCGTGGGTCCGCGCCGCCGACGAGGCGTGAAGCGCAGAGCCGCAGGCCGAAAAGCGGACGGAGTCGTTACAGTTGCAGCAGCGACAGCGTGACGTGCAACAGTCGGTCGCTGATCTGGATCGCGGTCGGGCACTCGGCCTCGAACGTGACGTCGAGCAGCTCGAGTCCCGACGCGTACGCGACCTGGCAGCCTTCACCGACGATAACCGACGGGACAGTGATCTGAGTGAACGCCCATTCGGTGCGACTGAGGGCCGACTTGATCCCCCCGGCGACGATGTTCGTGAGCTCACCAACGCCGTCGATCACCTGCGGCGTGAGCTGGGTGAGCTGCTCGCCGAGCAGTCCCTCGACCACTTGCAGCGAGAGCCGCTCCGATAGGTTCACCGTAATGAAGCCCGACACGGCGCCGTGGACGCCGATCATCCCCGTGATCACCCCTGACTGCCGCCCGGGGACGCTCGAAGCACCGACGCAGCGCGCCCGGACGTTCGACATCCCGAAGGCCTTTTGGCAAGCCGGGACGATGGCGTCGAGCAGCGTCTGGTTGATCGACAAAACAAAGGGGGGTGCGGCGACGGCGGTCATGTTCAAGTGCGGGCGGGGCGGGCGGATTGCTGGGGCGCTAGGCGGAATCAGGCCTCGCAACGCTACGACGCGCCGTGGCGCCAATCGGCCAGACACCCCGCGGTCGGTCGGCGCCGGTGCGCGGTTCCGCTCCGACAATCGGCGCCCTCGTCATTACTGGTCGGCGGCCGACGGGCTGCTCCTCGTTCGATACGGCGCCTCGTTGGGGCCAACCGACGCGGAGCGGATGCCCCCATGACACCGACTCGGGGGACCGCAGTCGACTACGCCGGGTACATGGCCCTTCGCCTCGTCGTGGCGGTCGTGCAGGCGCTGCCGCTCTCGCTCTGCGACCGCCTCGCCACGTGGCTCGGCTGGATGGCGAGCGACGTGTTCCGGGTGCGTGGCGACCTCGTCGAAGAGAACCTGCGGATCGCGTTTCCCGATTGGAGCGCAGCCGAGCGGCGCCAAGTGACGCGCCGGACCTGGCGGCACTTACTCCTGATGGTCGCCGAGATCGCCCACACGCCGCGCAAGGTCCACCGCACGAGCTGGCGACGCCATTGCAAGCTCGATCGCGACGCGCTCGTCGTCTCGACGCTCCTCGACGCGGGCCCGAAGGTCTTGATCTCGGGGCACTTCGGCAACTTTGAGCTCGGCGGCTACTTGGTCGGTCTGTTTGGCTTTCCGACGCACACCGTCGCGCGGACGATCGACAACCCCTACGTCGATCGCTACGTCAACGAGTTCCGCAGCCGCACGGGCCAGTACATGCTCCCCAAGACGGGGAGCGCCGACGACGTCGAACGGGTGATGTCCCATGGGGGGGCGATCACGCTGCTGGGGGACCAGGCCGCGGGGCCCAAGGGGTGCTGGGTCGATTTCTTTGGCAAGCCAGCCTCGACCCACAAGGCGGTGTCGCTGTTCACGCTTTCCTACGCGGCGCCGACGCTCGTGATCGCCGTCCGCCGTCAGGAAGCGCCGCTGCGGTACCGCGTTGGCCCGGAGGACTCGATCGACCCCCGCGAGCCGGGGTTCGCCCTGGGGACCACCCCGTTGTTCACGCAGTGGTTCACCGCGGCGCTCGAGCGGTCGATCCGCCGCAACCCCGACCAGTACTGGTGGGTACACCGCCGCTGGAAGGGGGAACCCCCCAAACGCCGCCCTAAGCCTACCGAGGGGGCGACCTCGAGCTCGGCCGAGCGTCAACCCGGTGAGGGGACGGCCGCTTGACGGACGGCGACCAAACAACGGAGTGGCGCGACGCCCTGGCCGCCGACCAGCTCCCCCCCGGCGGGGTGGCCGAGGTGCTCGTGGAAGGGACCATCGTCGCGCTGGTGAACCACGACGGCGAGATCGCGGCCCTCGACGGCCTGTGCGCCCACCAAGGGGGGCCGCTCGGCAAGGGGCGACTGTGCGACGGGGTGCTGACTTGCCCCTGGCACGGTTGGCAGTACAACCCGGTAACCGGCAGGCAGCTCGAAAGCAAGACGATCCGCCAGCGTGTCTTTCGGACGCGGGTCGTCGGAGCTACGATCCAAGTCCGCTTGAGCCCCCCGTCCGACGGTTGACGACCCGTCCGGCGCCAGGGGCGTTTCAAGCCCAACCGTCGTCGAGCGGACGCACGATCCCCCGTTGCGCCCCGCCCGAGCTCTCCCGAGACGAGCGGCGCCGTGTACCAGATCCGGGCCTTCCGCAACTCTGACCCGCCGCACTTAGCGCGGGTCTGGCGGACGCAGCCCCCGCAGCGCGGCCTGGCGCAGCCGGTAAGCGCGGCGATGCTCGAGCTGTGCGTCTTCTCGAAGCAGTTCTTCGAGCCCGACGACCTGCTGATCGCAACCCTCGACGGCGAGCCGGTCGGGTTTGCGCACGCGGGCTTCGGTCCGAACGAGGCAGGCGACGCGATCGACACGTCGCTCGGATCGACGCAGATGTTGATGCTCCGCGGCGACCTGGATGAGCCGGGCCTTGCCGACGAACTGATCGCGCACAGCGAACGGCGGCAGCGCGCCCGCGGGGCGACGGTCCACTACGCCGGCGGCGTACGACCGCTCGACGCGTTCTACCTGGGCCTGTACGGCGGGAGCGAGTTACCCGGGATCCTCGACAGCGACCCGCGGCAGGCGGAGCACTTCCTGCGCAACCGCTACGAGGAATCAGCGCGCACCGTGGTGCTGCAGCGGGAACTAGCCCGCTACCGATTTGGTGGTCCGCGTGAAACGCGCAGCCTGCGGCGCGACACGTTCGTCGAGCAAACCTACCTCCCCGCCGCGCGCGACTGGTGGGAGGCGTGCGTCACCGGGGGGCACGACCGGATCCGCTTCACGCTGCACGAGCGTTCCGGCGGCGGCGAGATCGCGCGGGTGGTCTTCTGGGACATCGAGCCCCTCGCTTCGGCGTGGGGCATACCGACGGTCGGGATGATCGAGCTGTGGGTCGATCCGGCCCATCGCCGCCAGAAGGTGGCGACCCACCTGCTGAACGAAGCGCTCAAGTTGGTGCAGCGCCGCGGCGCCTCGGTGGTCGAGGCGCAGACGATGGCCGAGAACGCCGCGGCCCTGTCGTTGTACGAATCGCTGGGGTTCGTGACCGTCGATCGCGGACGGGTGCTGCGGCGTGCGCCGACGTAACTCGAAGCGCGCGAACACCGAGCCGCGACCGTCAAGGGAGCGACCGGGCGGCACAGCGGTGGCTTGAGC
>JBOFFC010000045.1:0-28986 GCA_051648405.1 Lacipirellulaceae bacterium | reverse complement strand
CCCCCCCGCGACCCGGTGGGTCGCGCGTGATCCGGACGAGTAGGTTTCGATCGCTCGGGTGGATTAGCGCTTGCGGGCGCCGAGGAACGCCGCGGCGACCCCCATCGTGCCGAGGAGCAGCGCCGAGGTCGGCTCGGGGACGACCGTCAGCGAGGCATCGAAGACGAAGATGTTTCGTTGGTTGCCGGGACCGGCGGCCACGTTGTCGAACTGCACGATCGGGCGGACGAACGCCACCCCGGCTGCAGAGGTCGAAGCGGTCATCGAGAACGCGAGGCCGTCCCCCTTCGTTGCGAGGCTGATCGGAACCAGCGTTTCGCCGAGCTTGGTCGAATCGTTCGCCGCGTAGAACTCGAGGCCGAAGCGGAAGCTGGCGTCGGCGTTCTCTTCGATCCGCACGTCGTTGAGCTTGAACTCGTAGAGCGTATCGGCGGCGCCGGGGATCGCCGTCTGGAACAGGCCACCGAAGTTGCCGACGTTGTCGGCGAACAAGCTGCCGTGCCCGTTGGCGCCGAAGAAGTTGTGGAATCCGGCTGCGCCGTACGAGCCCCAGCCGCTCCCACCGGTCTCGAGGCCCGGATTTACCAGAAGCTCTTGGGCGCCCACGACGGCGGGGATCGCCGCAAAGCACAGGACGGTTGCCAGACGATGGACGAACGACGCGACGGTGCGGCTCATTGGACTCGCTCGGTGTAGAAGAACAGGGGGAGTGAAAAGCCCTGGGAAGCGCTGGAAGCGACTTCCTGCTCTACGAGTTTAGTCGTGCTGAGGGGGCCGCACAACTAATAACTACTAAAATCGAACCAGGGAGCAGCGAGAGCAATCGCTGTCCGACGCGTTTTTCCCGGTGTTTGCGCCGAGACTGCTAGATAATGAACGTTTAGCGGACTACCCTGAAGACATCACGGTGACCGCGTTCGTTCCACAACCCAAACTCTCTCTCGATGGCTAGCCGCGAACCTAAGGTCGGTGTGAAGCAGATCGCCGCCGAGACCGGCGTTTCGGCGGCGGCTGTCTCGCTCGTGCTCAACGACCGACCCGGGGTCTCGACCGAGACGCGTCGACGCGTGCGCGCGACGGCCAAGCGCCTTGGCTACCAGCACCGCAGCCTCGCCGACCGAGCACGCGCGGCCGAGGTCGCGGCCCACCGCGCGAGCGGGCTCGGTTCGATCGGCTTCTACGCGTTCGGCGTGAACGCCGGACTGGGGCACAGCTACTACGGGGCGATCCTCTCCGGGGCCTCCGCAGCGGCGCGCGACGCGGGGCTGCAACTGCGGTTCGCAGCCTTCGACGCCCCGGCCGAGTTCCCCGCAGACCTCGCCGACGAAGGGGTCGATGGGGTCCTCGTCACCGGTCGGCCGCGTCCGGAGTTCGTCGACTCGCTGCGGCGTCGGGGTGTCCCCTACGTGCTCGTATGCTGCTCGCTCGCGCACCTCGAAGGGGACTCGATCGGCCCGGAGAACATCGAGAGCAGCTACCGTGTAGTCCGGCGCCTGGCGGAGCTCGGTCATGCGCGCGTCGCGTACCTCGGTGGCGAGCCGGTGAACACCGACGCCCGCGAGCGCCTCTTGGGCTACCAGTGGGCCGTCGAAGACCTGGGACTCGACCGCGACCCGGGCCTGGTGTCGCTCGAGTTCTTCAACACCGAGCAGGGCGCCGAGGGCTTTCGCCGCATGTGGCGCGACGCCGCGCCGTTCACCGCCGTCTACGCCGCGAGCGACTTCCTGGCGATGGGGGTCTACCGCGTCGCGCGCGAGCTGGGCCTCGAGGTCCCGCGTGATCTCAGCGTGTTCGGCTTCGACAACAACACGCTCTGCGAGACGATCCACCCGACGCTTTCGACGGTGGGCCTCGACCGCGAGCGGGTCGGCCGCTTGGCTGTGAAGCGCCTGCACGACGTAATCCGCGAGCGACAGCCGCCGCTGTCGCTGCGCCTGCCGACGGAGCTCATCGAGCGCGAATCGACGGCGCCCCGCGCAACCGCGTCGCGAGCGTAACGACCGCCGCGGCCCACAGCCCGGCCGGCTCGGGGATCGCCGAGGACGGGGCGCCGGCGGCGGCGTAGGCGGCGCTCCACACCGCGTAGTCGTCGGCATCGACGGACAAGTTGCGGTCCCCATCGGCGGCGAGGTCGGTGGTCGATCCGAGGGCGTCTCGCCAGACCGAGTAGTCGGCCGCGTTCACCAGGCCGTCGCCGTTGTAGTCGCCGGCGACGACGGCCGACGCCGCGAACGCGACCGAATCGACGTGCAGCACGCCAGTGGCGCCGACCGGTTGGTGGAACACGAGCACAAGGCGGGCCTCGACGGCCCCGTTGGGTGCGGTCCCCACCAGCGCGTGGTCACGCCACGCATTGTCTGGCGTCGCACCGTCGGCGATCGTGAGCTGCTGCTGGCCGAGGAACTGGGGCGACTGGAAGGCGCCGCCGTACGACGAGTAGTACTCGATCTTCATCAGCACGTTGGCCCCCCCGGCGAGCACCTGAGCGGCGGGGACGAGCACTGCGAGCGACGCCTCGACGCGGTCCCCCGGCGCCACGGTGATCCCCTGCGACAGGCCAGAAAAGTTCTCTCCCCCCCCTGCCCCGCCAACCGACTGACCCGAGAGCCGCAGCGAGTGTTCCCCGTCGTTGGCGAAGGCCGTCGAAACGCCGACGTTGCCCCCCACGACGCCCCACGGCAGCCACCCGTCGAGCGAGCCGCCGGTCACTTGGAAGCCCCCTTGCTCGAACGAGCCGTTGGCGAAGTCGGCCCCGTCGAGTGCGCCGGCGGCTTCCCCTTCACCCCAGGTGAACGTAGCGATCGACCGCGCCGGGAGCGTGTAGGTGAAGTTCCGCCCACTGCGCACCGCGCGGAGCGTCTGCGTGCCGCCCGTCGGGTTGACGGCGATCATCGCCTCGCTGCCGTCCGGGTTGCGGAAGGCGACCGTTTCGAGCGTCCCGGCGATCGTCGTCGAGCCGATCCGAACGGCGCCCGGCTTCACGAACCGGCTGGCGTGCCCGAGGGCGTAGAACTCCTCGTTGTAGGTCACGGCGCCGGTGGGGTTGTTGACCGTCACCACGCCGCGGCAATCGGTGCAGCCGCCGAGGTGGGGGTCGCCATTCTGGTCGAGCGCCAGGTTCCACAGCAGCACCGTCTTCCCCCAGTTGCGAGGGACGCCGACCAGCAGATTCTGGCCGTACCACAGCAGGTTGTCGCCGAAGTTCGGCGCGAAGTCCCCGCCGGTCGCCTCGGTGAAGTAAATCCCCCGGTCGGGGTGCGCGTTGCGGACCGTCGTCTGGGCGGTGACCGAACCGGCGTACGAGTGAAACGCCGAGCCGACGACGTACTGCTTCGCTGTCGCGCTGTTGAGCACGTCGATCGGGTACTGCGGCCGGTCCCAGTTGTGGTCGTACGCCAGCAGGCCCGTAGTGAGCCCCGCCGCGGCGAACGCCGGCCCCACGTGGTTGCCGATCAGGTCGGCCTGCTGCGTGGCGGTCATCGTCGAGGAGGGGTAGTTCGGCGCCGAGTGGAGCGGCTCGTTTTGGACGCTCAGCAAGTCGATCGGCAGCCCTTCGGCGGCGTAGGCCTCGACGAACTTCCGCAGGTACGTCGCGTACGAGGCGTAGTACTCGGGCCGCAGCGAGCCGCCGATCACCGAGTTGTTGGTCTTCATCCACCCCGGCGGGCTCCAGGGGGCGGCCATCAGCTTCAGGTCGGGGTTCGCCCCCTTGGCTTGCTGGAGCGCGGGGAGGATCGTCGCCCGGTCGGGGTTGATCGAGAAGTTCGCTTGCGGGACGTCGGTCTGGCCCGGGCCGCGGTCGTTGTAGGTGTAGAAGCCCGACGCCGTGAAGTCGGACGACCCCGCCGCGAGCCGCAGGTAGTTGAGCCCGATGCCGTCCTGCGACCCGAACAGGGTCCCCATCAGGCGGTCGCGGTTGGGCTGCGTGAGCCGCGTCTGCAGCGTCCAGGCGGCGGAGTTCGTCATCGCCGCGCCGAAGCCGTCCATTGTTTGGAAGGCCTGCGCGCTGTTGATCGACACGACCACCCCGCCGCTGCCGACCCCCGCCTGCGAGACGACGTCGAGGTCTTGTGCCAGCAGGCGCCCCTTGTCGGCGGTTGTCACCCAGACATCGACGGCGCTCGACGGTCCGGCCGCAATCGCGAACGGCAGCGAAAACGCGAGCACGACTAGACGTTTAGTCGCCGATGACCCGAGCAACCGATCGCTAGGAAAGTGCCACATTTTTTGCCGACCGAGCGAGGAAGAGGGGTGCTGAGGCCGCCGTGGCGACTAAACGCCACTAAACGGCCCTCCCCATGTTAGTCGGCGTCGCCGTGCTTGGCGAGCGAACTGCCGAGCGTGCTCTGGCAGCGGCGCCGAGTGGGCGCCCCGATCGCGACCTAAGTCGATCGCCGGTTCCGCGCCGAAAGAAGCAGCAGCGTGGCGCCCACGGCGAGAAGGCCGCAACCCAGTGGCTCGGGAACGGCACTGCCCGTCGATGCCACGGCGGTCGCGTCGCCGTAGTAGGTTCGCCAGTAGTTGTAGTCGGCCTGGTCCACCAGCCCACTGCGATCGCCGTCGGCGGGGCCGCCGCTCGAGCCGAGTAGGTCGCGCCACATGGTGTAGTCGGCGGCGTTCACGCGGCCGTCAGCGTTGTAGTCCCCCGCCAAGGCGGCCGTGCCGACGTAGGCCTGAAGCCACAGCGCCAGGTCGCGGTTGGTGTTCGTCGTGCCGCTCGACGTGTTCGCGGGGTTGATGTTCCAGGCGCTGCCGTCGCTGCCGGTCATCGCCCACTGCCAGACGTGGACGGCGGGGATCAAGTCCTGCCGACCGTCGATCGCGTTCAGGAACCCTTCGAACGCCATCCGCTGCTCGGCCGTGTCGAGCGCCTGCGTGACGGTCTGCGCCTGCTGCTGCGGATCGACCGCCGTGCGATTGCGTGGCAGGTGCCCAAACTCGGTGAACACCAGCGGCAGGCCCGCCCCTCCCCTCCGTGCGGCCGCGTAGGGCAACAGCCGCGTCGAGAGCAGGTTCTGCCAACCCGCTTCGACCGTGTCTACGAACGGGTTGTTGGGGTCGTACGCACCCGACGCGTCGGCGGCCGTGTTGTTGACCACGTTCGTGAAGTACGAATCGACCCCCACGAAGTCGATCGCCGGGTGGTCGAAGATCGCCTGCGTCGTGACCGTGGGGTTTCCGAAGGCGAAGCGGTCCCAGTTCGCCGAGTAGCCGATCGGACCGGAGTAGACCGCGTCGACTGCGTTGATCACGGTGTTCCAGCTCGCGACGTTCGCCGCGGCGCCGTCGAGCCCGTTGAGCTCGGTCCCGACCGTCATCCGCTCGACGTTGTGCTGCTGGGCGAGCGCGGCGACGTCGGTGAGGTACGTCTGGTACTGCGTGAAGAACGTCGTGCGGATCGAGCCCGTGGGGTTCCAGCAGCCGCGCCAGGTGCAGCCGTTTGTGCCGGGGATGTCGGCGAAGTACTGGTTTTCGCTGGCGTCGTAGGGCTCGATGAACGGGTTGAGCGTGACCTTCATGCCGAGCTGCGTGGCGCGCTGCAGCCCGCCGACGAGGGACGCCAACGGCGACCCCTGCGTCGCCTGGGCGTCGGTCAGGAGGTTCCCCGAGTCGATGTCCACAAACCGCAACGGGCTGAGCGAGACCTCGCGGAACCCGGCGTCGTGAACGCGCTGCACGGCGTCGGCCCAGTGGGCGCTGGTCGTGCCGTCCCACCACGAGATCAGGTTGAACCCCAGGCGGGGGTCGGCGTTCGTCTCGTAGACCCCGTCGGCCGCACGCCCCTCCGCCGGCAGCAGGGTGATCGCCGCGAGCGCAAGCGCGGCCGTTGATCGCGGTCGATCGCGCAAGGCTGGCATTCGATGACTCCCCATGTGCGGCCTACTTCTTGCTCTTGTAGCGTGGGACCTTGATCTCGAACGGCGTGTCGGCCGTATCGACCTCGATCGGCGTGGTGTCGATGCTGCGATACTGGGGGGGGACCAAGTGGTTCCCTTGCTCATCGACGGCGAACATGATCGCCACCTTGTGGTTGCCGGGGACGAGGCCGTCGTCGGGCTTGTAACTGGTTACCGAGGCGAATGTCCCATCGGCGCCGATCGGGGCGCTCCCCGGTCGCGGGTGGGCGTTCCCCACGGGGGGAGCCTCCGAGGCGAACACGACTTTCCCCATCGGCAACGGCTGGCCGTCTTCGTAGACGACACGGCCACTCGCCTTGACGTAGTCGAACGGGCTCCCCGAGCCGCAACCCGCGGTGATGCCGCACAGCATCGCGACCCAAACCGCTGTCACCGAGATCGACTTGTGCATCATGCTTGGCGTCACCAATCGAACACGAGAGAAGCGAAGGGAGCGAGTGGCTTACCGCATCAGAACTCGCCGTTGATCACGTACCCGTCACGCGAGACGTTCAGTCGCTGCCACACGCCGAAGAGGCTCTCGTTCGTGTTGTCGCCGAGGATCTTTGCGCCGACTTGGCCCTGAAACTGCTGGATGCCCGACTGCACGAAGTCGCCGATGAATCGGACGCTCGCGTCGGCCATTGCAGCGTGGACGCCCCCGGGGTGGACGCTCCGGACCACCGACTGCCCACTTGCAGCGTTCCACCCATTGCCCATGCACTGAAGGCGGAAGTTGTCGCGATTCGCCGCTAGCACAGCCCCGTCCATCAAGATGTCGTCGTCCGAGCTGCAACTATTCGGCGGCGAGTCGCCGTTGGTAACGTGGCGGCAGTGGAAGCTCGAGCCGCACATCCCCATCGCCCACACGCCGCGGCGGTCCTCGGGGACGAGGCCCACCCGCATCTCGCCGAGCATGATCGTCTTGGTTGTGCCGTCGGTGATCTGGCCGATCCGCAGCCCCTTGGCGATCGTCGCCACGCCGACGTTCCAGTTGTCGGCGTACGGCGCGCCGTCGCCGTCGTCCTGATTCCAGTTCGAGGGCCAGAACTGAAACGCGTTGAGGCCGTAGTTGCCGCGAGCCCAGTTGCCGTTGCCGTCGTTCGTCGTGCCCCCGGAGCCGCGAACGCTCGAGCTTCCGGTGAACCGCGAGCCGAGCCCCTCGTCGCTCGGGCAGAGCATGATGTCGAGCTCGGTCCCGCGCTCGACCCACTCGCCGGCGTCGGCCGCACTGCGCCCGTCGCTGATGCGGTTGGTCGCCGTTAGCTCGAAGCGGTCCGCAAGGTTTTGCTCTTCCAAGTAGGGCAGCACCAAGATCGCCCAGTTAGCCCGCAGCCGGCTGTGGTTGCCGGGGTCTTCGCCCGGGTTTTGCTCGGTCGCCGGCGGGAAGGCCTTGAACGAGTCGTGGTAGTTGTGCATCGCCAGGGCGACGTTCTTCAGGTTGTTCACGCACTTCGAGCGCCGCGCCGCCTCGCGCGCGGCTTGGACGGCCGGCAGCAGCAGCGCCACCAGGATGCCGATGATGGCGATCACCACCAGCAGCTCGACGAGGGTGAACGCGGTGTCCGCGCGACGGGCGCCGTACCGACTGCGAGACGTTCCGTGTCGTAGCGTCATGGGGACCTCGGGACGCCGGGCGAAACCGGCAAGATGGTAAAGCACTTGAGCGTTAAGATCAGAAAGACGGGGGGGAGCCCAGCCTGGCGACGAGCCCGACTTTCATCGTGCAAGGCGACGCCAGGCAGGGCCTCCCTCCCCACTCGAAGATCGCCCCCCTCCGCGAGGGGCGAACCGCTTCGAAATCAACTACTCTGCCGAGCGCTCAACCACGCCGGCGGGCGATCGCACCCAGGCCCGCAATCATCAGCAGCGCCGCGGTCGGCTCGGGAATCGCCGTCGGCGGGACGACCCGCTTGATGCGGAAGTTGTCGATCGAGAACACCACGTTCTCGGCGCCCGAGTTGGTGGCGAGGAAGAAGTTCGCGTAGCTCGGGTTGGCGCCGATCCCGTTGAACGGCGCGTTGGCGTTGTTGGCGTCACGGAAAGTCGAGAGCAGGTACTCGACCTCGACGGTCGTCGGGCCCGCGCCGAGGTCCCCCAGGGGCACGTTGAACTGCGGCGCCTGGTAGAAGTAGTCGGGGGAGCCGTCGTCGCCGTCGTCGGCCGCGATCGCGAGGAACGTTTGGAACCAGGGAGGGTTCGGGTTGGGGAACTGGTCGTCGATCGTCAAGTCGAACGCGACGCTGTAAACGTTGGGGTCGTTGATCAGCGAGACGAGCTGCGCGAGCTCGGCCCCCAGGTTCCCTTGCTGGCCGTAGTTGGTCTGCCACGCGGTGTAGTCGGCCTGCGTGACCGTGCCGGGGGTCGAGTCGTTGGGGAGCGTGGCGCTCGTGCCGTTGTTGTCACGCCACGCCGTGTAGTCGGCGGCGTTCACCGAGTTGTCGTTGTTGTAATCCCCCGTGACGCTCGTTCCGGTGGCGCCGTTGGTGTCGCGGCCCGTCCCCCACGTGAAGCCCGCGG
Source organism: Lacipirellulaceae bacterium (assembly GCA_051648405.1). Lineage (GTDB taxonomy): Bacteria > Planctomycetota > Planctomycetia > Pirellulales > Lacipirellulaceae > JBOFFC01. The sequence goes on along the minus strand of JBOFFC010000045.1, from coordinate 20,569 downwards.
GGACCACGTTGCGGGTGATCTTCATCGCCCCGGTCCCCTGCGTCGCGCCGACCGTCGTGGTCTCGTGGGTGTGACCCGGGTTGAAGGCCGCCCCCCAGCCGTCGAGGTTCCCCTCGAAGTCGTAGAGCAGCGTCGAGGCGAGCGTCGGGGGCTGCGGCGTGGTGGTCGCCTTCACGACCGCGTTCTGGAAACCGCCGAGGAACTCGTCGCCGCCAAAGAACTCGATGCCGAACGACGTGATGTCGGCCGGGTCGCCGCCGGCCGAGACGATCGCCGTCTTGGGGATCGACAGCGTGATCGGAGTATTCTGCGACAGCGGCAGCGAGCCGGAGTTCACGAACGACGAGCCCCCCGCAGACCGCAGGAACAACTGCCCGAACAGCGGCAAGTTGCTGGGGTTGGTGAGCGTGATGCTGAAACGGTCGAAGCCGGTGAGGTCGGCGGAGAAGCCCACCAACGGGTCGAACGGGTCGAGCGGCGGGGTTTCGGCGGCGACTCGGTAGAGGTTGTCGTTGATGTCAAAGTCGGTGTCGAACGTGATGTTCACGCCTCCGCCGGGGGCCGCGACGACGCTGTCGATCGCCGCCGCGTCCGGGGCCGCGTTGTCGATGAAATCGACGTACACCAGCTTCAGGTAGTCCGCGTTCGAGGGACTAAAGGTCGGGAGGGCGAGCGCCGGCACGGCCGAAGCCAGTGCGGCCGCCGCCGCGAGAGTGAATCGCTTCATTGCAGGGTGTTCTCCAACCAATGACTGCAAAAGGGGGGGAGTCCGCGTAGCGCTCTCAGGATCCGCCGCACCCGGCTCTAGCTGGCGGACGGGGCCTACCCGCCGGCCGGGTTGTTCGCGATCGCCGTCGGGCGGGGAGACGAGGCTCCCCGCCCGATCACGCGATTCGCTCTTTGTCACACGCAACGTCGATCGCCGAGACGATCGACGCCTAGGTCGCTCCGCCTAGGCGCGACGACGCAAGCCAAGGCCGCACACTGCGCCAAGCGACATGATCACCATCGAAGCCGGCTCGGGGATCTGCGACAGCACGACGCTGGCGACGCGGATGTCCATGTTGCCGGCGTGCGTCTGAAGGTTCAGCCCGATCCATTGGGTCAGGTCCTTATCGACGAACGCGGAGATCGGGAACACGAGGTCGTAGAACTGGCCGTCCACGGGGAGCACGAGGTCGATCGACTGGAAGTCGAACTCGTTGTTGTCGGCCCGGTCGGCGTGCTGGGCGTAGAACTGCACGTTGAGCGTCGGGTCGGCGCCGGCGCCGCCGGTGGCCCGCATGCGGACCGTCGCGAAGTCGTAGTTCGAAAGGTCCATCGTCCGCGAGCCGTAGCCCACGGCCTGCACGTTGCCGTTGCCCCACGCGACCGCGCCGCCGGGGCCGTTCGCCAGATCGACCCAGCGGAGCCCGTCACCCAGGTTCTGGAGGCCGACTTGGTTGTCGGTCCCGGTCGAGCCGTTGATGCCCGTGTTGTCGAACTTCACGACGGCGTTCTGCAGCGAGCCGGTCGTGTGGTCGGCGATCACACGCGTCGTGAGCGGTGTGCCGGTCGAGCGGATCTCGCTGAGCTGCCACGTGAGGGGGGCCGCCTCCGCGTTGCCAAAGATCTGGATCCCCATCGCACGGACGTACTTGAACTCGCCCGGCGTGAGGCCGAAGGCGTTCAAGTCGACCGAAAGGGTCTGGGGACCGCCGGGGTTAACGGTGATTGGCTGGGTCCTGAACGCGCAGCAGCCGGAACCGTCGTCGGGTTGCAGGAAGACCTGCCCGTTGATCGCGCCCGTGCCGTTGTGCTGGATGTCGAACTCCAGCCCGTCGAGGCCGAGGAAATCGGCGCCGCCGATCGCGAAGGCGCCCCCGAGGTTGCTGCGCGCGGCCGACTCTTTGTAATTGTTGAAGCCGTCGGTGACGGCCCAGTCGAGGCCGGCCGAAGCCTCGGTGATCGTCAGCACGCCGTCCGTGCCGTTGCTCACCGTTGTTCCCGCATTCGACCCGAAGCCAAAGCTCCACCCCTCGGTGTTCGCGCCGGCGCCGGCGCCGAACGCGTGGTCCCACGTGTAGAGGACGCCCGGCGATTGCGCCAGCGCCGAAGCACTCCAACCAATCGACGCCACGAGGGCGAGAGCCAACCGATGCAGCCTCATGAGGACACCTCCACAGATTTGCCGTACAGGGGGAGTGGAAAAGGGCTTCTGACTCGCACGCCCGCAACCCGACGTCGAGCTTCGCCCGCCTAGTCGCCAACCGATCGACGGCTCGCAGCCTTGGCTTGCGGGAGTCGATCGGGCAGCCCCCGCCGAACCGAGGCCTCGACTCGCGGACTAGCCCCGACGTCGTTGCTTCGAGGAGGGCGGGGCGCGGGTCGGGCTCTGGTGGCCCCCCACGGGGGCCGTACTCGCCGGGGATAAGCGCAGGAAAGAGAAGCGGTTCCGCCTTGGTAAAGCGGTTGAACGCGAGTCTAACGACGGTCGCGACGGTTGTCCAGCTTTTTTGTCCGAGAGCGGATTCCCCCCGACGTTGCGCCGGCGGCCCGAGGGCGGGCCGCCGGAACCACGGGGGTCTCCTACTCGCGCCACGCGGCCACCTAGGAAGCGACTTCCGCGGCCGGCGCGGTCGATTCCCGCAGCACCAGGTCGGCTTCGACGCGGGCATCGACGTACGGGCTCCCCGCCGCCTGCTTCGCGATCCGCTCGAGCACGAGGGTGGCGGCCCGGGCGCCGATCTCGCGTGGACGTTGCCGCACGGTCGTGAGCTGCGGGGAGAGGGCGGTCGCGAAGTCCAGGTCGGCGAAGCCCACGACCGACAGGTCGTGCGGGATCCTGAGCCCCAGCTCGGCGGCGGCCCGGTAGACGCAGGCCGCCTCGTGGTCCGTCGCCGCGAAGACGGCGGTCGGTCGGCCGGGCCCGCTGAGGAGTTTCCTGACCACGACCAGTTCGTCGGTCCCCTCGGGGCCGACGCGGGCGACGACCAGGCGCCCGCCACCGAGGGTGTCGATCGCCTTCGCGAAGTGCCCCTGACGCTCAACCGCCCAAGTCTTGGACGGCGCCTCCGGGGACGACACGAAGCCGATCCGCCGGTGCCCCAGGTCGATGAGGTGCCGCGCCACGAGCCGAGTGGCGTGCTCTTCGTTGGTCGCCACCGTGTCGCTGATCGGGCGGTCGGTGTGGTGGTCGATCATCACGACCGGCACCGTGTGGTCGCGCAGCTCGGGAAAATGGTGGGCGTAGGCCATGCCGAAGGGAGGCCAGAGGATGAACCCCTCTACGCGCCGGTCGAGCATCCGGTTGATCAGCCGAAGCCCCTCTTCCTCAGGGGCGTCGAACAGCGGCATGTGCTCGAGGTCCCCCAGCCAAACGGTAATCGGCAGGTAGTCCGCCTCGGCGAACTTGGCGTGGATTCCCGTCAGCACCGAGACCCAGAACGAGTCGTGCGGCGGGATCATCACGCCGATCGTGCGGGTCCGGCCCGTCTGCATGCCGCTCACGAGCAGGTTGCGTCGCCAGCCGAGCTTCTGCGAAGCCTCGCGGACGCGGCGGCACGTTTCCTCGCCGAACCGCCCGTCGTCGCCGCGGAGGATCCGCGAGGCGGCGCTGAGCGACACGTTCGCTAGTTCCGCGACGTCCTTCAGGCGTGGAGATCGGTCTGCCATCTCCTGAGTCTAAGCATCGCCCGCGCCGGCAGCCAGCGAATCGGTGGCGACGCGACCCCGCGCAACGCGGCGGGGGGTGACGTCTTCGCTCTATGTTCAAGCACTTCACCGGGTCCGCGCCGTGGTCTAGAGTGATCCGCAAGTGAGTCACTCACGCTTTTCACCGCAGTCTGTTCCTCCGCCTGTCTGCCTGCCGTCGCTCCCGCGGGGGCGCCCGTCGCCGTGCACCCAATCGACGTCGCGATCATCGCCCTGTTCGTGACCTGCACGCTGGGGACCGGCTTTTGGGTCTCGCACCACGCCTCGAAGAACCTGCGGAGCTACTTCCTCGGCGGGAACAAGATCCCGTGGTGGGCGCTGGGGCTCTCGAACGCATCGGGGATGTTCGACATCAGCGGCACGATGCTGATGGTCTACTGGATGTTCGTCTACGGAGTGAAGAGCGCGTGGATCCCCTGGCTTTGGCCGGCCTTCAACCAGGTGATCTTGTTCGTCTACCTTTCGATCTGGCTGCGACGGTCGGGGGTGGTGACCGGGGCCGACTGGATCCGCTTCCGCTTCGGCGACGGGCGCGGCGCGCAATGTGCGCACTTGGTGGTCATCGCGTTCGCGCTGGTGAACGTGATCGCGTTCCTGGCGTACGGCTTCGTCGGCATCGGCAAGTTCGCGGCGACCTTCGTCCCTCCCGAGTACCACCTGTCGTCCGACCCGGCGACCAACGTGAACCTGTTCGGCCTGCTGATCACGGCGGTCACGACGCTGTACGTGGTGAAGGGGGGGATGTTCAGCGTCGTGTTTACGGAGGTTTTGCAGTTCCTGATCATGACGGTCGCCTGCCTGTGGGTCGGCGTGATCGCGATGCAGCGCGTCTCGCCCGAGTCGCTCGCCGCGGCGACCCCCGCGGGCTGGGGCGACCTGTGGTTCGGCTGGCGGTTGGGGCTCGATTGGTCAGAGCTGCTCCCGGCGGCGCACGACAAGATCGCGGCCGACGGTTGGGAGCTGTTCTCGCTGTTCTGGGGACTGGCCCTGCTCAAGGGCTTGCTCGCCAGCGGCGCGGGGCCGGCCCCCAACTACGACATGCAGCGTGTGCTCTCTGCCCGTTCGCCGCGCGAGGCGGCGCTAATGAGCGGCGTCGTGAGCCTCGTGCTGCTCGTCCCGCGGTACATGCTGATCGGCGGGCTGACGACGCTCGCGCTGGTGTTCCTGGCCGACAACCTGGACGCGATGGGCCCCGACGTTGATTTCGAAGAGATCCTGCCCCTCGCGATGCGCGAGTTCATCCCCGTCGGCGTGTTCGGGCTGTTGATCTCGGCCCTGCTCGCCGCGTTCATGAGCACCTACGCCGCGACCGTCAACTCGGCCCCCGCGTACATCGTCAACGACCTTTACAAGCGCTACATCAACCCGACGGCGAGCGACAAGACCTACGTTCGGCTCAGCTACGTGGTGTCGGTGCTCGTGGTCCTGGTCGGCACGGCGGTCGGGGTCTTTACGACCGACATGAAGGACATCGTCAACTGGGTCGCAACGTCGCTCGGCGGCGGCTACATCGCGTCCAACCTGCTGAAGTGGCACTGGTGGCGGTTCAACGGCTGGGGTTACTTCTGGGGCATGCTCGGCGGTATGGCGGCCGCGATGGCCTTCGGCGCCCTGTACGCGGACGAGACCACCCTGTGGGGGTTCGAGAAGAACCTCGCCGTGTTCCCGGCGATCCTGGTGGTGGCGGTCGCCGGCAGCGTGCTCGGGAGCCTGCTCACCGAGCCCGACGACCAACGCGTCCTCGAAGAGTTCTACCTGCGAGTCCGACCGTGGGGCGCTTGGGGCCCGATCGCCCGCGCCGTGGAGGCGCGTGTTCCCAACGCGAAGCCCAACGCCGACTTCGCGCGCGACGTGCTCAACGTCGGGGTCGGGATCGTCTGGCAGACGGCGCTGACGACCACCGGCATCTACCTCGTCATCGAGGACTACAGCTCGCTGTGGGTCTCGGTCGCGGCGGTCGTTGCGTGCAGCGTGTGGCTCAAATTCGCGTGGTTCGACAACCTGCGCGACTATCCGCAGGGGTACGAACCCCCGGCCGAAGCAGACCCCGTCTAGCAGCCTGTTGAAAAACGCCGTCGTGGCGTTTTTCAACGTCGCCAAGCTCACGGCCGAGCCGCTCGCGGCTCGCGAAAGCGCGGCGAAAGCGCCACGGTTTCGACGTCGCCTCCGTGCGACGACGCAGCCTGTCGAAAAATCAACAGGCTGCTAGCCGTCCGCTACGCGGCGCGGGCCGGTCCGTGGGCGACCTCGTCGAGCCGCCCGTACTCAATCCGCACGACCCGCGTCGCGAGCGCCAGCGTGCTCTCGCGGTGCGTGATCATGACCAGCGTGCGGCCGCGGCCGTACTCGGCCAGCGCCTCGTGGATCAGCGCCTCGCTCTCGACGTCGACCTGGCTCGTCGCCTCGTCGAGCACCAGCAGCTCGGCGTTGCGGAGGATCGCCCTAGCGAGCGAGACACGCTGGCGTTGCCCCCCGCTGAGCCGCTGGCCGTTGGGGCCGACCATCGTCTGGTAGCCCTCGGTGAAGCCCACGATGAAGTCATGGGCCCGCGCCTGGCGCGCCGCCTCGAACACCTCGTCGTCGGTCGCGTCCCAACGCCCGTAGCGTATGTTGTGCAGCACCGACTCGTTGAACAGCTCGGTTTGCTGCGTGACGAGCGCGATCCGCGTGCGGAGATCGGCGAGACTGACGTCGCGGAGCGAAACGCCGTCGAACGACACCTCCCCCTGGCACGGGTCGTAGAACCGGCAGAGCAGGTTCACGAGCGTCGACTTGCCGCCGCCGTTGGGGCCGACGATCGCGAGCCGATCGCCGGCGTGGATCGTCAAGTCGATCCCGCTCAGGACGTTGTAGGACGGCTCGTAGCCGAACGTCACGCCACGGAATTCGATCCGCCGCATCGGCTTGGCGAGCGGCTTCGGGTTCGCCGGCTCGACCAGGCGCGACCGAAGATCGACGACCGGGTAGAGCACGTTGGCCGCGGCCATCCCCGTGTTGATCCCGGTGATCACACCGGAGAGCTTCCGCAGCGGGTCGGCGGCGCCGATCAGCGCGCCGAAGAAGACCGTCACCGCCGGCACGCTGAGGGGCTCGTCGGAGAGCGGGATCCCCAGCACGCTCGTCTCTTGATTGAGCACGAGGAACGACGACACAACCAGCCCCGTGCACAGGATGCCCATCCCCAACAGCTCGGTCAGCGGGCTCGTCATGGCGTTGTAGAACGTCGCCAGCAGGGCGGTCCGCTTCAGCTTCTCGGTGGCGCCACCGAAGCGCGCCCGCTCGAAGCCCTCCATCGTATAGGCCTGCACCGTGCCGAGGCCGTGGAAGACGTCGAGCATCACGTGGTGGAAGCCGAGCGACCGATCGAGCGTGCGAGTCGACAGCGCGCGGATCCGTCGGTTCAAGACCAGCATCAGCCCCGCGGCGAGGGGCGCGAAGATCATCGAAGCGAGCGTCAACCGCCACGAGACGAACCAAGCGACGCAGAGGCACGAGACGACGCGCAGCGGCTCCGTGACCGCCCCCCCGTAGAAATTGGTGATCCCCCCCGCGAGCATCTCGGTCGTGTAGGTGATGTGCGACGTGAACCCGCTGATCCCCTGGCTGTTGAAGCCCGGCCGGTCGAGCGCAAGGGCGTTGTCGAACACCCTCCCGCGCAAGTCGCGGGCCGTGCTCTGCGAGACGTACGCCACGAGCATCATGTTGGTCACGGCGAGCACCTGCTTCATTGCCGTCGCGACGACAACGAAGCCGACGATCAAGACGACCGTAGGGAACGGCTTCGCGGGGAGCGCCCGCTCCAGGTGTGGTTGCAGCCAAGCCGACGCATCGACCGATCGCTTGGCGAACGCCACTTTCGTCTGGGCGATTTCAAGGGCGACCTTGGCGCCGTCTCGATCGGCCTCCGGCGCCCCTTCTAGCGCCGCCTTCGCTCCCACGACGACGTTGTCGAGTCGCGCGAGCTCGGCTTCGGCGCGCACGACTCGCGCGCGGTTCCAGTCCTGCAGCGACTTGCCGTTGAGGGTCGTCTCGATGATCGGCCCCAGCGCCGCGATGTTCACGCCCCACAGCGCAGCGACCCCCAGCGAGCAGAAGACGGCCCCGAGCAGCGCCGGCCAGCGCCGCCACGCCTCTCGCAGAGCCCTCGCGAAGTTCTTCATGGGGTTGGGGCGCGGTGGGTTCGCGGCAATCAAGGGTCGTGCGTCGGGGGCCGGACTTCGGGCGGCGGAATCTAGCGACCACCAAGTTCGCGTTGCAATCGCGAAATCACGGGTCGGCGCCCGGGTTTCCCCCCCGCATCAGAACGGCCGCGATCTCCGCCGATCGTCACGCTATCACTCGAAACGGGGATTGACCTAGACGCACACGCGAGGGCGCCAGTAACTTCCGCACCCCGGCACCCGAACAGCGCCGCAGAGGGGCAGTAGGCAGCGCCCTGGTCACCGGTTGCGTAAGTGGATCCCTGCCGAAGCGCGGCGTTGACGTTCCGTTCCGTTCCGTTCGCTCAGCGAAAATCTCCCTCGCTTCCGCCAGCTCCCGACACATGTCGAAGGCCGTCGTCATCACCGGCATGCACCGCTCGGGCACCTCGATGGTGAGCTCGGTGCTGAAGATGGCGGGATTGCCGATTGGCGACTTCCTGATCGCCGGCAACCAGGCCAACCCCCGCGGCTACTTCGAGGACGTCGATTTCTACGCGTTCCACGAGCGTGCGTTGCACCGTCGCGATCAGTCGTACTTGCACGTCGAGCCGTGGTTTCGCTTTGAGCCGAGCGCCGACGAGTCGGCAGACGCAACCGCGCTCGTCGCCGCCCGAGCGAAGCGCGCGCTGTGGGGTTGGAAAGACCCTCGTACGTGCCTGTTCCTCGATTTCTGGGCGAGCGTGCTCGTCGATGCCGTATTCGTCTTGGTCTACCGGCGGCCCATTGACGTCCTGATGTCGCTGCTGCGTCGCGGCGAGTTCGACGCAAACCCACAGCCAATCGCGGGCCTCGACGCGTGGCGCGTCTACAACGAGCGAATCGCCGCCTTCTACCGAGCGAACCCCGGCCGGTGCGTCCTCGCCGAGGTGTCCGGGCTCACGGCGTCCCCGGGGCGCTTTGGTGAGCTGCTGCGCAGCAAGCTCGGCGTGAACGTGGGCGTGACCGCCGAGGGGTTCGAGCGCGTGTTCCGCAAGCACGAGCTGCGCGCGACCGTCATCCCGCCGGAGTGCGAATCGGTCTTGAGCGCGGTGGCGCCGCGAGTCCCGGCTCTGTACGACGAGCTGTGCGTGTTCGCCGACATTCCACCCGCGGCCACGGGGTCCCCCCCTCCCGCGAACTGGCTCCTCGGCGAGCTTTTGGAGTTCGTCCATGGAGTCGCCGACCCGACGGCGCCGGCGATCCGCGAGGCGCTGCTGCTGTTGGCGCTGAACGAAGTCGCGCCCCACGACGTCGCTCGGATGTTCCTGCAAGGCGCCGAGTCGACCCGCAAGATGCAACGCACGATCGACGCCGTTTGGCTACAAGTTCAAGAGCTCCAGAGCAGTGCGACGAAGCAAAGCGACGAGCTCTCGGCGCTGCGACAAGAGCTCGCCCGGCGCAGCGAAGTGTCGCAGCGGCCGGGGCCGGAGAAAACGTTGCTGCACCGGCTCTGGAAGCGCTCCGCGTAAGTCGGTCCCCGGTCAACTGTCGCGTAACCCGCCTGACAACCGCAGCCCAACACAAGGACACGAACATGGGTACAACGAGTCTCGTAGAGCGCATCGGCCGTGCGGCGCGTTCGCTGCTACTCGGCGACGCCACGGCGACTTCGGCCGCATCTGCCGAGGGGGAGGTGCTCGCCTCTTGCGGCCAATTGCAGAACCAGGCGCAGCTGAACGGCATCCGGCCGCTCCCCGGCTTTCAAAATGTCTACTCTTCGCCGGCCGAGCTGCGCATGCCCGAGCGCGTCGCGCTGTACAGCCTGGTGTTCGGGTTGCAACCGACGAATTGCCTCGAAATCGGCACGTTCCGCGGTGGATCGACGTCGATCATCTGCGGGGCCCTCGACGACACCGGTCGCGGGAAGCTCTCGTGCGTCGATCCGACGCCGCTCGTCGCCCCCGAGCTCTGGCGCCGCTTGGAGCACCGCTGCACGATGTTCCAGGGTTGCTCGCCCGAAGTGCTGCGCAAGGTTGCGGGGGTCGTCAAGGATCGCTTCGACTTCGTGTTCATCGACGGCAATCACACGTACGAGTGCCTCAGCGCGGACATCCGCGGGGTGACGCCGTACCTGGCCGATCGCGCGGTGGTGGTGTTCCACGACGCGCACTACGACGGGGTCCGGCGGGCGATCGACGAGGCCGTGTCGGGCGCCAGCGAGTTCATCGACTTCGGGTTGGTCTCCGTCGAGCCGACGGTCCTGCGCGAGGGTGACGGCACGGTTTCGTACGCCGGCCTGCGGATGCTGCGGTTCGCCCGTGACAACGCCATGAGGGCAGCGGCATGACTCGGCAGCGGCAAACGGTGCTCCTCGCGAGCACCAACTGTCTCGGCGGCGTCACGACGTGGGCCTCGATGCTCCGCGACGGGATGCTCGGCCACGAGCGTTACGACGTGAAGTTGCTCTACATCGGCAAGCGTCGCGGGCAGGGGCACGACCTGCGCGTGAGGAACACCGCGGCGGCGATCGAGCTCGTCAAGTCACTCGCCCCGGTGATCGTCGCGCCGAACTACGTGTGGGACCTGTACATGGCGGGGCTCGAGCCCGGGGTGACCTGCTTGGGGATGTGCCACTCGGACAGCGAGTCGGAGTACTACCACCCCCTCACTTGGTACGAGCCGGTCGTAAGCCACTTCGTCGCCGTCAGCAACCAGATCGAGGAGCAGCTCACGACGCGGATGGCGTTCCGCGCGGGTGACGTGACCACGCTCCCCTACGGCGTCGCGGTCCCCGGCTCGATCGCGCCCCGCAGCCAACGGGGCCCGTTGCGGATCGTTTACGCCGGGAGGTTGATCCAGTTCCAGAAGCGCGTCCGTGACTTCGTGCCCCTGGTCAGCAACCTGTTGCGGTCGAACACCGACTTTACGTTCGACATCTACGGCGACGGCCCCGAGTCCGACGAGGTCCGCGGCGCGGTCGCGAAGTTGGCGCCGGGCCACCGCGTGCGCTTCCACGGTTTCGTGCCACACAGCCAGATGTCACAGGTCTGGGCGTCGCACGACGTGTTTGTTCAGACATCGGAGTTCGAGGGGACGAGCGTCAGCATGCTCGAGGCGATGGCCCACGGCGTGACGCCCGTCGTCACCGCCGCGCGGAGCGGGATCGACGGAGTCATCGAGCACGGCGTCAACGGCTTCGTGGCGCCGATCGGCGATATGAATCAACTCGCGGCGTCGATCCAGCGGCTTGCCGCCGATCGCAAGCTGCTGCAATCAACGTCGGCGAAGGCGCACGCCACCGGCCAAAACTACTCGCACACCGAGTACGTGCAGAAATTCGGCGACGTGCTCGACCGGGTGTCCGCCAGCCGAGGCCCCATCGACGTCGAGCGCCGTTACGGGCGATACGCCCCGAGTCATCCCCTGATGCTGCAGCGCCAGGCGTTGGACCGGCTTCAGAAGAAAGTCGCGCTGCTCGAGGGAGGGGTCTTCGGCAAGCTCGCCGCGCTGTGGCCCGACCGCCCCTTCCGTCGAACTGGGCGCAAGGCCGCGTGACGATGCGATCGCGAGTCGGCGGGAACTCGACGGGCGAAAGAGGGGGGCGGGACGATAGCCCCGGCGCCGCCGGCAGGGATTCCCTCCTGCGGCCTCAGGCGACGCCTTCGCCCCACCCCCCGTAGGTTAGTGTCCGAGCCGTTCGCAAACGGGGACCGCCCCCTACGCGCTTGCGAAGCGACGGAATCCCTTCGCACCGCCACCGGCCGGCGGGTCGCGCGGGTCGCGGCGAACTGTGTCGCGGAGTACACTCCGCGCCAGGCCTTCACCCCCGCACGCCGTTGTGGCGCCCACCCTCCCTGGCGGACGGAGCGACCGCGGGCGTGTTCGCCGCAATCGCCACGGATTGGGTATCGTCCAGCAGGCGGCGCAGCGGGATAGGTGGATCCATCCATTCCGGCTAGGTTTTCTCCTCCCGGTTTCTTGTTGCGCCCCCTCGCATGACCGACCAACGCAACCCGGACGCACGGAACGGCCCCACGGCCGAGCGCGCCGCCGCCACGGGCACTCCCCACGCCGCCGGCGCCGCCAAGCCGACACAGCGCCGCGACACCCCCGAGATCGCCAACCGCGCCCTCTGGCAAGCGCTGTCGATGACCCCCGGCGTGGGGGTGAGCATCATGGACTCCAAGGGGGGTCTGGTGTTCGTCAACGACACGTCGCAGTTGTTGTTCTTCAACGAGGTGGGAGTCGAATACCGCAACAAGTCGGTCTGGGACTTCCACCCCTCCGCGTTCTGCGACGAGCGGATCGCGATGATCGTCCGCGTGCTGCGCGAGAAGCGCCCGCTCTGCATCCGCCACGTTTACTTCGGCCGCCGCATCGAATCGACCGTCTGGCCGATCGGCGACAAGGCGCCCCCCTACGACCGGGTGATTGTCGTGTCGCACAACCACGCCACGGGGCCGCTCGCGGCCGAGGCGCCGACGACGTTCGAGACGTTCGAGACCGACTACATCGGCCTGGGTCCGCTCGACGCGCTGACGCGGCGCGAGCTCGAGGTTCTCGTGCTCCTCGGCCATGGGATGAGCGTCCCCCGCGCGGCCGCGATCCTGCACCGCAGCCCGAACACGATCCAGCGCCACAAAGAATCGATCGGCCGCAAGCTCCGCGTCCGCGGTCAGGCCGAGCTGGTGTCGCTCGTGGCCTCGATCGGCCTCGACCTCGCCGACACGAAGCTCAAGCGCTACGCAGACGGCGGGTAACCGCCCTTGCGGGCCCCACGACCCCGGGGGCCCGGCGGCCCAACCTCTTTGGCATGCGGAATTGTTGCCCCCCTGGGTGAGCCGCCTCACCGAACGGCGACGGTAGCCTTGGCACGCCGGCGCGGATCGAAGCGTCTAGCGTGTACCTTTGGCGATCCCCGCCAGGGGGGCCCGTGCGGACCCCGGGTCCGTCGTACGGGCGAACAACTCCCCACCGTAGATCACGATTGGAACGACCGATGGCATTGCAACGGAACGAACTCGCGGCGTGCGTGGCCAGCCTCCTGTGGCTTGCGGCGACCGTCGCACCGGCTCAGGTGGCGGCTCCCGCCAAGCCGCCCGCGACGATGAAGCCCGCAAGTGAGATGATGATGGACCCGATGCCGATGGACCAGATGATGGTCCAAGAGGCGTCGATGGCGACGTCCAAGGAGATGCCCTCCGCCGAGGCGTTGGCCGAGATGGTAGCGCACGAGCTCATGATCCAAGAGATGATGGCGAGCGAGATGATGAAGAAGGCCGCCGGTGGGGCGATGATGGCCCCGAAGATGGCGTCCCCGGCGATGAAGATGTCCGAGATGGTGCGCGACGCCCGCGCGAAGATGATGAAGGACAGCGGCACGATGATGGGCATGATGAAGCAAGCCATGAAGCGCAGCGCAGCGATGTCGGAGATGGAGTCGATGGGCATGATGGCGCCGATGATGCATGGCGCGATGATGAAGGAAGACGAGATGATGAAGCCCGCAGCGACGAAGTAGTCCCGCGCGGGTCGAGCGTGGCCCGCCCGCCCCGTCCTCGGCGGGCGGGCCGCGTCGGCCCACGAGCCCCAGCCCATCTACGCTCGATCATGAACGACCGCATGACAGAAGCGATCACCGACCAACCAACCCCGGCGTCGGTGTACTTCAACCGCCGCGCGCTGCTCCGCGCCGGGGTGCTCGCCGGGAGCGCCGCCGGGACGGCGATGCTCTACCGCCTGCTCAAGGGGGGACCCATGCAGGCCCCCGAGACGGCGGTGATCGAGGGGCTCGCGGCGGCCGAACCCGCGTCGGCAGAAACGGGGTTCTTCGTCGATGAACCCAAGACCTCGCTCGAAGCGATTACCAACTACAACAACTTCTACGAGTTCACCACCGACAAGTCCGACGTCGCCCGTCTCGCCAAAGGGTTCACGACCGAGGGCTGGACCGTCACGGTCGATGGGCTGGTCAACAAGCCGCGCGTCTTCACCATGGAAGACCTGCGAGCCGTCGCGCCCCTCGAAGAGCGCGTCTACCGCATGCGGTGCGTCGAGGCCTGGTCGATGGTCATCCCCTGGGCCGGAATCCCGCTGGCGAGCCTGATCGCCGCGGTCGAGCCGATGGCGGGGGCCAAGTACGTCGCCTTCGAGACGCTGCTCGACCCCGAGCGCATGCCGGGGCAGAAGACCGCCGTCCTCGAGTGGCCGTACGTCGAGGGGCTGCGTCTCGACGAGGCGATGCACCCGCTGACCTTGCTCGCCACCGGGCTCTACGGCCGCGAGCTCCCCCCGCAGGACGGCGCGCCGCTGCGGCTGGTCGTCCCGTGGAAGTACGGCTTCAAGGGGATCAAGTCGATCGTGCGGATCTCGCTCGTCTCGGACCAGCCCAAGACCACCTGGAACGCGCTCGCCGCAAATGAGTACGGCTTCTACGCGAACGTGAACCCCGAGGTCGATCACCCGCGCTGGAGCCAAGCGACCGAGCAACGGATCGGCGAGTCCGGGCGACGCGACACGCTCCCCTTGAACGGGTACGCCGAACAGGTCGCCTCGCTCTACGAGGGGCTCGACTTGCGAACGAACTTTTAGCGAACCCTGCCCCGAGACCCCGATGACGACTGCGCGATACCTCAAGTTCCTGGCGTGGGTCAACGGCGCCGTCCCCGGCGCGATGCTCGTGTGGGACGCGTACCGCGGGCAACTCGGCGCGAACGCCGTCAACGACGCCCTCCGCACAACGGGCCTCGTGGCGCTGGTCTGCCTGTGCCTGTCGCTGTGCGTCACGCCGCTGCGCCGCCTCACGGGCTACAACGAGCTGGTCGCGATGCGCCGGCCGCTCGGCCTGCTGGGCTTCTACTACGCGTGCGCGCACTTGGCGATCTACGTGATCGGCGACCGCGAGCTGAACCTCGCGAGCACGCTCGCCGAGATCTCGTCGCGGCGCTTCTTGCAGATCGGATTCGTCGCCGTCGCCCTGATGGTCCCGCTGGCGCTCACGTCAACCGACGGGATGATCCGTCGCCTCGGCGCGAAGCGCTGGAAGCTGCTTCACCGGCTCGCGTACGTCGTCGCCGCGCTCGGCGTCCTCCACTACTTCCTGCTCGTCAAGTCCGACGTGCGGCAGCCGCTGGTGTTCGCGGGGGTAGTCGCGACGCTGCTGGCGGCGCGAGCCGGGTGGCGCTACGCCGACCTGAAGCACGCTGCGACCCGGCCCGCCGCCACGCCGCAAGCGGTTGCCTCACCGAAGTCGAAGCCGGCGATCTGGCGTGGCGACCTCCGCGTCGCGCGCGTGTTCGACGAGACCCCCGACGTCCGCACGCTCCGCCTCGTCGCTGTTGAGGGAGGAGAGCTGCCGTTCCGTCACGTCGCGGGGCAGTTCCTGACGCTCCAGCAAGAGATCGAAGGCAAGCGCGTCACGCGCTGCTACACGATCGCGTCGGCCCCCAGCCGCTCGCACTACTGCGAGATCACCGTCAAGCGCGAGGCGATGGGCCTTTCGTCGCGCAACCTGCACGACGTGGTCCGCGAAGGGGACACGCTGCGTGTCGCCGCGCCGGCGGGGCGGTTCACGTTCACCGGCGCCGAGGCCGACAGCGTCGTCCTGATCGCGGGGGGGGTCGGTGTGACCCCCTTGATGTCGATCGCGCGGTACCTCACCGACACCTGTTGGACCGGGCGGATCGACTTCGTCTTCGCGGCGCGGGAGAGCGCCGGCGTGATCTTCCGCGACGAGCTCGAAGCACTCCGCCAGCGGTTCTCCAACCTGCACGTCCACCTGATCCTGTCCGACGCCGACCAAGACCCGCACTGGCGCGGCGACCGGGGGAGGCTCTCGAAGCAGTACCTCGTCGATCGTGTCCCCGAACTGGTTAAGCGGCTCGTCTACCTGTGCGGGCCGAAGCCGATGATGGACGCGGTGACCGCGATGCTCGTCGAAGCGGGAGTCCCCGCCGAGCGCGTGCTGACCGAGGCGTTTGTCTCCCCGAGGGGGCTCGACACCGCGCCCGGCTCGGTCGCCCCCGTAGCGCAGTTTGCGCAGCCCGATGGGGCCACCGAAGTCGCCCCGCCCGCGACCGCGATGGTCCGGTTCGCGAAGTCGAGGCTCACGGCGACCGCGATCGACGGCCAAACGCTGCTCGAACTGTCCGAACAGGCGGGGGCGCCGATCCCGTTCGAGTGCCGCGCCGGGGTCTGCGGGCAGTGCAAAGTGCGACTCAAGGCCGGGACCGTGTCGATGGACGCGGAAGACGCCCTGGCGCCGCGCGAGAAGGCGGCCGGTTGGGTGCTGGCTTGCCAGTCGCACGCCCTGGAGGACCTTGTCGTCGAGGCGTGAGGCGGCGGCGATCGCGGCGGGCCAGATCGTTGCCCAATGGGGACTTAGCGGGAACAATCGGCGCTCGAGCCTTCGGGCTCGCGAGCGACCCCCGCACGACCTCCCCGGCCCGCCCCCCTGCCCCGCCCGAGCCGTTGTCCCGCCTCACTTCGCGCCGTTCGAGTCGGCAGACCGCAGTCGTCCCCGATAGGGCCGCTCCTGACGGGGCCGCTCCCGTCGGGGCCGGTTCGCCGCGCGTCGATCCCGCCGCGGAGGGAGTCTCCGCCCCCGCCGCGCTCTGGTTCCCGTCGAGCCGCCGGCGCTTTGAGCGGTTCCGCGACGCCTATCGCCTGGGCCGCACGGCCGAGTACTCAACCGAGCCGAGCGGCGACAACGACACCGAAGGCCTCGCCGGTCGCGCCGAGCGGCCGCACCGCCGCCGCTACCTGGGGCTCTACGCCGAGTGGCTCCGGCCCCACACGCGCGACGTCACGATTTTACTCGGCCTGGCGGTCGGCACGGCCGTGCTCGACATGGCCCAACCGCTGTTCATGCGGCACATCGTCGACGACGTGCTGCTCAAGGTCGGCCTCACGCGTCCCGAGCGGCTCGGAGCGCTCAACGCGGCCGGCGCCGTCTTCCTGGCGGTGATCGTCCTGTCGAAGCTGGTCGAGGCGACGCGCAACCTGCGCCAACGCCTGCTGAACGTCCGCGTCGTGCAGTCGCTGCGCCGCGCGCTGTACGAGCGGATGCTGCACCTGCCGCTCGAGCAGCTCTCCGAAATGAAGACCGGCGGCATCCTCAGCCGGCTCTCGGGGGACATCGACCGCACCACGGGCCTGCTGCAACTGGCGATCATCTCCCCCGGCGTATCGCTGCTGCGGCTGGTCGTCGCGATGACGATCTTGCTGACGCTCAACTGGCGCCTGGCGCTCACGGCGATGATGGTCCTGCCGCCGGCGATCGCGCTGTCGATGATCGTCGCGGGGCGCGTGCGGCCGATCTACCGCTCGATGCGCAGCGAGAACTCGGCGATCGACGCCCGCGTCAGCGAGACGTTCGGCGGGATCCGCGTCGTCCGCTCGTACGGCCGCGAGCTGCACGAGAAGGCCGGCTACCTCGTCGGCCGCCACACGATCGCCCGCAAGGAGATGTTCGCCCACCAGAAGGAGCTGATCCTCTGGACCAGTTGGGGCTTCATGATGGCGGCCATGAACGTCGTCATCGTCTGGATGGGGGGCTGGATGCAGATCGCCGGGAACGCGTCGATCGGCGACATCATGGCCTTCCAGTGGTACACGATGCTGCTGCTCGACCCGGTGTGGCAGATCGTCAACTCGTTCTCCGAGATGCAGCGCTCGCTGGCCGGCATGGAGCGTGTGTTCGAGGTCATCCAGTCGCCAACCGACAAGCCCGACCGCCCCGGGGCGAGCGACGCGCCGCGCGCGGTCGACGAGCTGCGTTTCGAGCGCGTCGACTTCGAGTACGAAGAGGGCGCCCCCGTGGTCCGCGGCCTCGACCTGGCGGTCCCCGGCGGGACCGTCGTCGCGCTGGTCGGTCGCAGCGGCGCGGGGAAGACGACCGTCACCGACCTCGTCGCCCGCTTCCAGGACCCGACCGCCGGCCGCATCACGCTCAACGGCGTCGACCTGCGCGACCTGCGCCTCGCCTCGTACAGGCGGCTGCTCGGCGTCGTGCAGCAGGACACGTTCCTGTTCGACGGCAGCGTCCGCGAGAACATCGCCTACGGCCGCCCCAAGGCGTCGCTCGACGAGGTGATCGACGCGGCCCGCCGCGCCAACGCCCACGAGTTCATCGCCGAGCTCCCCAAGGGGTACGACTCGGTGATCGGCGAGCGCGGCGTGCGGCTCTCGGGGGGCCAAGCGCAGCGGCTCTCGATCGCCCGCGCCCTGCTGGCCGACCCGCAGATCCTGATCCTCGACGAGGCGACCAGCAACCTCGACACCCAGAGCGAGCAACTGATCCAGCAGTCGCTCGCCGACCTGATGCACGGCCGCACGACGTTCGTGATCGCCCACCGGCTATCGACGGTCGCGCAGGCCGACCTGATCCTGGTGATGGACGCCGGCCGCGTGATCGAGCGCGGCGCGCACGCCGAGCTGATGGACCGCGGCGGCGTCTACCACGAGATGGTCACCCGCCAACGCGACGCGGTGGAAGCGCAGACGGCGCTGTAGCGCGCGTGGTGAGCCGGAAGCGTCAGCGCCCGGAGTCGTAACGGCCGCCGTCCCGGCTGCCCGTAGCCGCGCCGAGACGATACGCTAGTTTTGCCACGGCTGACCGTAGGCGTTCGCTCCGACAGTCCCCTCGATCCGCCGTATGGACGCTGCGCAGTTCGTCGCCCGTTGGGGTAAGTCCGCCGCGTCGGAGCGGTCGAACTACCAATCGTTTCTGATCGAGCTGTGCGACCTGCTCGGCGTGCCGCGGCCCGAGCCGGCGGTCGAGGACAACCAGCAGAACGCCCACGTCTTCGAGCGAGCCGTCCGCTTCGACAACCTCGACGGCACGCACTCGACCGGCTACGCCGACCTCTACAATCGCGGCGCGTTCGTCTGCGAGACCAAGCAAGGGGTCGAGGCCGATGACCAGCGCGAGCTGCTGAGCACCGCGCAGCAAACGGCGGCCAAGGCGAAGAAGAAGGGGCACGGCACGCGCGGCAGCAAGGGGTACGACGACACCATGCGTCGCGCCGCGGGGCAGGCGCAGCAGTACGCTCGGGCCCTGCCGGCCGACGAGGGGCGGCCCCCGTTCGTGCTGGTGGTGGACGTCGGGCACTCGATCGAGCTATACAGCGAGTTCTCGCAGACGGGCGGGGCCTACGTCCCGTTCCCCGACCCAGAAAACGGAGCGCAGGCACCTTGCCGCAGACTAGAATCAGGCCGTGGAGCCGGACAGCATGCCCGATGACCTGCGGGGACGACATTCGCGGTCTGCTAGCGTGGATCGCTTCACGTGTCGTCTGGCGTTAGTGCGCCTTCAGACTAGCCCCCGGACAAGCCGTCTTGGTAACTGAAGCGACTCCCATTCCGACGAGAAAACCGATGTGGTCATGATAGCACGCTCCATTTCCCTGGAATCGACGAACCCGCTCGACGGCAAGTTGCCGCCGAAGCAGCTAGGCGCTTTCCTGGCCGTCCTTCCTGACGTAGCCCGTGGCGCGGTGTCGATGAGCCTGCGGAGTCGAAGTCGTCGGAAAGGCTGGGTGCCTTCTTGGCTGGTTCAGGCGGCGGATCTTCGGCTCGTTGACGTCGTCGAAAAGGACGCGACCATTTGGTTCGAATGTCCCACGATCGGCGAAGCGGCGGAGGAGATATACCGACAGAAATCTCTGTTTCCGGAACTGCGACCGCGCCCAGACGAGACGGCCCTCGACTTGCTCGGATACGTGATCGGAGACGTTGTCGACAGGCAGTCCGATAGCGAACGATTCGATCGCCCACTCCTCCGCGACCTCGCGCGATTCCGAAAAGCTGTTGGGGCAGCATCGAAAGGGCCGTTCGTGAGCGCGACGATTGGCTCGCGTGAAGGCGCTGGGCGAAGGATTGCAATCGATGACAACGCGATACTGTGCGCGGAGTCGCTGTGCAACCAAGTTCCTTCACCGAGGTCGGTGCGCGTTTTCGGGAGGCTTGATGTGATCGAAGCGAGCACACAACGCTTCCGAATTTTGCTGGAATCCGGTCAGAGGGTTGCAGGGTCGTTCGACGACAGTCTCTTTCCGACGATCTCAGGGCTTTGGAATCTGGACGTGGCTGTCTACGGGAAGGCTGTCTACCGTCCGTCAGGCGCTGTTCTCCGAATCGACGCCGAGTCCATGAGGGCCGCGACGGAAGCCGATCGATTCTTCGGGTCAATACCAGAGTCGAGAGGGTCGCTCGACGCGAAGCGACTGCGTGCCGCCCAAGTCGAGCACTGCGGCATTGCGGCGATGATGGGGCGTTGGCCGGGGGATGAGTCGGACAAGCAGATCGCCGAAGCACTCGCGGAGATCGAGTAGTGGCGGCCGGCTCGGACTTTCTGCTCGACACCTGCGTACTTGTACATCTCATACGAGGCGACAAGACGGGCGTGTCGATCGATACGCAGTTTGGCCTCAGCGGATCGTTGATCAGGTGTCTGATCTGCGTTGTCACCCGAGGAGAGGTTGAGTCGCTTGCGATGAGATTGAATTGGCAGAGCACAAAGCTAGCGGTGTTGGCGAAGGTGCTACAAGAGATCGTCGAGGTAGATACAGCACTTTCGAACTTGGTATAGCGCCAGGAGTGGAGTTTGGGTAGACCGTTGTCCAACCAAGGAGGACGGTGATGCAAGCGATTTCGATGGACCTGCGAGAGCGGATCGTTGCGGCGTACGACCGTGGCGAGGGGAAGAGCCCGCAGTTGGCCTTGCGGTTTGATGTCAGTGCTTCGTTCGTCCGCGG